>NZ_JBAWKA010000002.1:0-843440 GCF_043876815.1 Gaetbulibacter sp. M240 | reverse complement strand
TATCAGATGTATCAGATGGTAACACCTGTCCTGAGATCATCACAAGAACATACAACATTGCTGATGATTGTGGTAACCAAACTTTAGTAACACAAACTATTACAGTAGATGATAATATTGCGCCTGCATTCACAGCACCTGCCGATGTTGAAATATATACCGATGCCTCATGTAACTATGATATCAGTGTAGCCAATACTGGTGATGTAACCGATGAAGCCGATAACTGTTCTACAGGTATTGAAGCCACCTATACAGATAGCGATCCTGTGGCTGGCCCATGTGAAGGCACTTTTGTAATTACCAGAACCTGGTCACTAGTAGATAACTGTGGTAATGCCGCTGAGAATCAAACACAGACCATTACTGTCTCTGATGATACTGCGCCTATAATCGACAATACGAACACAAATAATATTGAAATTGAATGTGGTATTGGTGATACACAAACTGAATTAGAAGCATGGTTGAACTCCAATGCCGGAGCAATTGCCAGTGACAACTGTAGCACAGTGACCTGGACAAATGATTATGGTTCAGATACTTCTGTGCAATGTGATAATGGAGCCATTACCGTAACATTTACTGCAACGGATGTTTGTGGAAACTCTTCTACAACTACGGCTACCTATCTTATCAAAGATACAACAGCACCAATTGTTGAGACTACTGCAGGAGCTTTTGATGCAACATTAGAATGTAGTGATACTGATGGTATTGCCGCTGCTCTAGCTCAAGCACCAACTGCAACTGACGATTGTTCAACAGTAACTATGAATTTAGTTAGTGATGATACCACTGTAGATCCAAATTGTCCTAATGCATATGTTCAAGTTCGCGTTTGGAACTTTACAGATGCTTGTGGAAATATTTCTGATGACTTTACACAAACCATCACAGTTCAAGATACGACAGCCCCTATGTTCGTTGAAGCCTTACCAGCTGATGCTACCGTGGAATGTGATGCTGTACCTACTGCTGAAACACTTACCGCTACCGATAATTGTGGGGTAGCTATAGTAACTTATGAAGAAGTAAGAACCGATGGTGATTGTCCATCTAGCTATACCCTAGCCAGAACTTGGACAGCAACAGACGAATGTGGTCTAACAACCGTACATACTCAAACCATTACGGTTCAAGATACTACTGCTCCTGTGTTTGTAGAAACCTTACCGGCTGATGCTACCGTGGAATGTGATGCTGTACCTACTGCTGATACACTTACCGCTACTGATAATTGTGGCGCGGCTATAGTAACTTATGAAGAAGTAAGAACCGATGGATCTTGTCCTTCTAGCTATACCTTAGCTAGAACATGGACTGCTACAGATGAATGCGGACTAACAACTGTACATACTCAAACCATTACCGTTCAAGATATTACAGCGCCTGCTTTTGTAGAAACCTTACCGGCTGATGCTATCGTGGAATGTGATGCAGTACCAACTGCTGAAACACTTACCGCTACCGATAACTGTGGTGCTGCTATAGTAACTTATGAAGAAGTGAGAACCGATGGTGATTGTCCGTCTAGCTATAGCTTAGCTAGAACTTGGACTGCTACAGACGAATGTGGTCTAACGACTGTACATACTCAAACCATAACTGTTCAAGACACTACTGCTCCAGTTTTTGTAGAAACACTTCCAAACACCAATATTATGGTAGAGTGTGATGCTGTGCCTATAGCTGAAACACTTACCGCTACGGATAATTGTGGTGCAGCTACAGTAACTTTCGAAGAAGTGAGAACTGATGGAAGTTGTGCTAATGATTATACTTTAACGAGAACATGGACCGCTACAGATGAATGTGGTATAACAACGGTATTCGTTCAGAATATTATGGTTCAAGACACAACAGCTCCTGTGTTCGTTGAAGCATTACCAAGTGATATTACCGTGGAATGTGATGCTATACCAGAACCCGAGACTTTAACAGCGACGGATAATTGTGGAACAGCTAACGTAACAGTTCAAGATGAAATAACCGATGGAGCTTGTTTAAACAGCTATATCATCACAAGAACTTATACAGCTGTAGATGAGTGTAATTTAATTACAACACATGTACAAACAATTACTGTCCAGGATACAACAGCTCCTGAAGTAATAACACCTTTCGATCAAAACTTAAATGTAAGTTGTGCAGATATTACCGAAGTACCACAACTGGAATTTTCAGATAATTGTTCGACTGATGTAAACGTTGTTTTCAATGAAACAAGTACGCTTGATCCGAATTCAACCGATGATTACGTAATTACCAGAACATGGACAGCGACTGATTCCTGTGGAAATGAAGCAACTTTTACACAAGTTCTGAATGTTTCCCGAGATGAGATCATTACTGAAATTACGGCACAAGACAGATGTTTTGATGACGGTATTGTGAACCTAAATGATATATTAGATTCAGATATAAGCACTACTGGTATCTGGGAAATGCTTTCCGGAGATACGGCAGCTACCTTGAGCTCTAATGGCGTGTTTGATCCATCCGGTTTAGAAGTAAGTCAAACCTTCTTGCCAAGTGACGGTGGAATCGATTACTTGTTCCGATACACAACAACTGATGGAAGTTGTATTAACATAACTGAGATCACCATGAATATTAATGCAGATTGTGTTGTTTTACCATGTGGTGAGAATGATATTGAAATTTCCAAAGCTGTAACACCTAATGGAGACAACATAAACGATTACTTCTACATTTCTGGAATTGATTTATGTGGTTTTGAAGCTGAAGTTCAGATCTTCAACCGTTGGGGTGCTTTGATATTCAAATCAGATAATTACCCATTAATCAACGAATTTGAAAAAGGTATTGCACCTCCTTCAGGCAGTTGGGATGGAAGATCCCCTAAGAATTCGTTAGGAAATAACGGAAGAGTCCCCAATGGCACCTATTACTATATCATAACCCTAAAAAATAGTGGATTGAACCCATTTACAGGTCCGGTTTACTTAGGAACCAAATAATTTAACCTATGAAATGTATTAAGTTTAACATAATTGCTTTTGTATTGTTAATCGGAACTTTTGGCTTTGCACAACAATTGCCGCAGTTCACACAATACATGTACAATACTATTTCTATAAACCCTGCCTACGCAGGAAGTAGAGAAGCCTTAAGTATTATCGGCCTCCACAGAAGTCAATGGGTTGGGTTTAAAGGCGGCCCTATTACGCAAACCTTATCCATTCACTCCCCTACCAGAAACGATCGTGTAGGTGTTGGTTTATCTTTTATTGAAGATGATTTAGGCCCTGAAAATTTCACCTATTTATATGGGGATTTTTCATATGCGATTCCTGCCGGAGTTGATGGTAAAGTTGCTTTCGGAATTAAGGGTGGGTTTACCCAATACAGCCTGGATGATGATTTTAGAAATTACGAGAGCTTCGACCCTACTATTTACGGTATTGAAAATCGTTGGACGCCCAACGTTGGGTTGGGGGTTTACTGGAGTACAAATAGGGTTTATGCCGGATTATCCGTACCAAGAATCCTAAATTGGGATAGAAATACTGATAACGCATACCAAGCACTCGATCGCTTAAGTTATTATTTTACAGTAGGTGGTGTTTTGGATGTGACTGAAGATATTAAATTCAAACCAGCCTCTTTGCTTAAAGCTACTAATGGGGCACCAATATCTGTCGATTTAACAGCGAATTTTTTATTTTATGAAAAATTCTGGTTTGGTGCTTCTTACCGGATGAGTAATGAAACGGCAGCGATTGGTGGTATTGTAGATTTACAAGTTTCAAGACAATTACGTGTGGGATATGCCTATGAAAAACCAATATCTGATATTGCCGCATATACCTCAGGAACGCATGAAGTTTTGGTTATTTTCGAATTTAATTTTATAAATTCCAGACTTAGATCACCTCGATATTTTTAATAAACATATCCATGAAGTTTAAAAAATATATCCTCTTTAGTTTTATCCTCTTGGTGGGTTTTTCCGGGTTTTCCCAACAAGGAAGACAACGCCGGGCCGACACCCTCTTTAATAAATTTTCGTTTGTTAAAGCTGCCAAGGTATATCAGGAACTCGTTGAAAACAATTATAATAAAGATTATGCCTTACGGAAATTAGCCGATTGCTATACGTTTTTAAGGGATCCGCGAAATGCTTCCAGATATTACAAAACAGTTGTAGAGCAGGATTATGTGCCTATAGAGTATTACTATAAATACGCTCAGGCTTTACGGGGTATGAAAAAATATGATGAATCTGAAGCATGGCTTAAACGCTACAAAGATTCCGGAGGTGTTGTAAACACCAATGATTTCTCAAAGAATGCTAATTTTATAAGCTCCATTTTTACCGCAAAACAACAATATTTTTTAGATCGCGTCTATTTCAATTCAAAATTTAGCGATTTTGGAGCCTTTGAACAAAATGGCAAAGTATATTTTACCTCTTCAAGAGATGAAGGCCTTGGTATAAAACGTTTATACGGCTGGAACGAACAACCATTTCTGGATGTTTATGTTACTGACGCTAAATCCAAAAAAAATGTCGATTACACCAATAAGCTTCCGGGGGACGTAAACACGATGTATCATGATGGCCCAATTGCCATTACAAAGGATGGTAGAACCATGTATTTTTCCCGAAATAATTTCAACAAGGATATTGAGACCAAAGACAAAAAGGGGCTTACAAATATGAAAATTTACCGAGCTACTTTTGTTGACAGTGTTTGGACCAACATTGAGGATTTACCAATAAACGGAGCTAGTTTTTCAACGCAGCATCCGGCGCTTAATAACGATGATACCAGATTATATTTCGCCTCAGACCGAAAAGGATCTATTGGTGGATCAGATATTTGGTATTGTGATATTAATCCTGATGGCTCACTATCTAATGTTACGAATGTAGGACCTGTTGTAAACACTGAGAACGCTGAAGGATTTCCCTTTTTAAACAATGAGGGTGTACTTTTCTTCTCGTCCGACGGGCACGTTGGCCTCGGCTTACTCGATATTTACGCTACTATCAAGGGTGAAAATGAAGAGGAAATTGCCAGTATTATTAACCTAGGAACCCCTGTAAATTCTAGTTTGGATGATTTTTCATTTTTCATGAATCCAAATGGTATTACGGGCTACTTCGCATCAAATCGTAAAGGCGGGCGCGGTAGTGATGATATTTACGCTTATCACAGAGAACCTGAACTTCATGTGGAAGGGGTCGTAACTGATGCTATCAATACGAAACCAATTCCATTTGCCAGAATAACTCTTTTTAATGACAAGAACGAGCAGGTTGCCTATATGGAAACCGACGAAGAAGGTTTTTATCAAATTAATATTGATCGAAATCAGGATTACAAAATTGTGGCCAATCAAGACAAATATATTGATGATTACAGAACATTTACATCTAAAAATATTCAAACGGAATTAACCAGTATTACAGCTAATTTATTGCTTAATCCGAAACCAAACGTGGTTAAATTAGCGGAGCTTAACACCATTTATTTCGATTTTGATAAATTCAATATCCGTCCGGATGCTGCCTTGGAATTAGATAAAATAGTGGATTTAATGCTGAATGATTATCCTGAAATGGTAATCCGCATTGAATCATATACTGATCCTCGCGGTACCGATGAATACAATAAAAAATTATCAATTGACCGTGCTAATTCTACTTATGATTATTTAATTTCTAAGGGCATTGATCCCGATCGCATCACTTCGCACAAAGGTTTTGGTGAGCTCAAAAAATTAAAGGTAGATTGTGGTGATGATCAAAATTGTAAAGAAGAACAATATCAATTAAACCGTCGTACACAATTTATTGTGGAGAAAATGGAGTAAACAAACCTATTAAATACGTTTTTTGTGAAACATCCAAACACCAAAGCATTTCAGAGCTTTTTAAAAGTTCATCATAGCATCCTTTTAATCTTATTAGTGCTTTCAAGCCATACCGTATTCGCTCAACAAGGCACTCAAAAGAAAGCAGATCGATTATTCGATAAATATGCGTTTGCAGATGCCGCATTAACGTATAAAAAACTTATTGATAAAAACTACAATGCAGATTACAATACCAGGCAGCTGGCCGATTGCTATGCGTTTATGCGAAATCCTGATAGTGCTGTGGTATATTATCAAAAGGTTGTTGAACAAGAAAATTTTCCTATCGCTTATTATTATAATTATGCGCAAGCCTTAAGGGGCGTTGAAGACTTTAAGGGGTACAGAAAAAATATGCGTTTATTTAAAAAGGCAGGAGGGTTTCTAAATGATGAAAACCTACAAAATGACAAGGATTTTTTACAGATCATTTTTAATGCTAAGCAACGGTATTTTTTAGAACCCGTAAGCTTGAATTCTATATATAGTGATTTTGGAGCCATAGAAAATAATGGAAAAATTTATTTTACATCTTCACGCGATCGTGGAGCTGCTGTAAAACACACTTATGGTTGGAACAATGAACCTTTTTTGGATATTTATGCTGCTGATAGTATATCGGAGGTTTCAATAAACCATAAAAACAAAATCAAAGGTGATGTAAATACCTTATTCCACGAAGGGACTCTAACCATTTCCAAGGATGGAAAAACTATGTATTTCTCTAGAAATAATTTTAATGATCAGGTTTTAGGACAAGATGCCGAAGGAATTTCAAAATTAAAAATATACAAAGCTTCATTAGTCGATGGAAAATGGACTAATGTAACAGAATTACCATTCAATAGTAATCGTTATTCCACATCGCACCCGACTTTGAATGCCGACGAAACGAAATTATATTTTGCATCAGATAGACCGAGTAGTTATGGAGGAACGGATATTTTTTATGTGGATATTAATGCCAATAGAACTTATAGTAAACCCGTTAACCTAGGTCCCATTGTAAACACATCAAAAAATGAGCGTTTTCCGTTTATTAACAGTGAAGGTATTCTGTTTTTTGCCTCAGACGGTCATCCCGGTCTAGGATTGATGGATATATTTGGAACGGTTCAGGATAATAATAAAAAAATTACTGAAGTTTTCAATCTTGGTGTTCCGGTAAATTCAAGTAAAGATGATTTTTCATTTTTCATGAATCCTGATGGCCTCTCAGGTTATTTTGCCTCAAATAGAAATGGCGGAATTGGAGGAGACGACATCTATGCCTACAAAAGAGTTCCTCCCTTGAAACTGGAAGGGATTGTAACCGATGATTCTAACGCACCAATCGCTAATACCACAATCAAAATTTACGATTCAAAAGAGACTTTATTAGCTCAGGTTTTCTCAGATAGTGTTGGGAATTTTGAAATAAACATAGATCGCAATGCCGATTATAATGTATTGGCTGAGAAAGACACCTATGAAGCAGCCATGAAATTCGTTACTTCAAAGGATATTTCAGATACAGAAAAGATCATTTCAGTCGACTTTGTTCTCAACGAAGAAAAAATAGAATTACCATTTACTGAACTATACCCTATTTATTTTGACTTTAATAAATATAATATTCGAAAAGAGAGTACAAAAGAGCTAGATCGTATTGTCAACCTGTTGATGAATGTTTATCCGAACATGATTATAAAGATTGAATCCCATACAGATTCGAGAGGATCTGCTAATTACAATCAAAGGCTATCGATAGAGCGCGCACAGGCTACTTACGACTACCTTATTAGTAAAGGTGTACTATCGGATCGAATATCCAGTTATAAAGGTTTTGGCGAATCTCAATTAGTTAATGATTGTGACGGAACGAAACAATGTACAGAGAAACAACATCAGTTGAATAGACGCACACAATTTATTATCCTAAAAATGGATTAAATAAGAACAAAACAAAAACGCTTTCTAAAATTAGAAAGCGTTTTTGTTTGTTGTAATGAATTGCAGTACGATAATTGCAAAAAAAAACAGGGAAGTCATCCACTTCCCTTTAAAATATTTTTAAGCTTTACCAAGAATTCTAAACATTCCTGTTCCACAAGATGGACAAACGCCTTTCATAGCTTTTCTACCATTTTTCATAGTAACTTCAGCAGCGTTCTTGATTTCTTTCTTGTCTTTACATTTTACACAATATCCTTCCATAGTATAATTATTAGTTGATTAAAGTTAATTCTTTAAAGGTATATTATTATTTGAAGGATTACAAATAAAAATTAAATGCATTTGGCGTAATATTAAATTTTAACTTTTTAAGAAATTTTTCATAAAGCATAAATAACTAATAAATAGAGGTTTAAAAATTTATCCTAAAAAACGGTAATAAAAAAAATCCCCCCAAATAAATGAGAGGATTTCATACCTAAAGCTAAATTCAATAACAATTAAGTTATCAATAATAACCTGAAAAAGGTCATTCCTCAATGACAATCCTCAAGTTATGTCGTTATACTTTTCTTAAAAAAGTATCTTATTTCTTTATAAACATATTGGTATAATACCACTTTCCTTCACTATTTTGTTCTGCCGAAATTTCAAAGTAATTAAAATCTCCTTCAATAGTAGCTCTGTGAGAATCGCTATTTATCCAAGCGTTCACTAATGATTCTGAAGACGTGTATCCATAAGCAACATTTTCTGATACTTTGATAGCACCGGCATTTTCCTTTAAATACGAGCTACGTTGATAAAAATTATCATGATTTACCTCGTCCAATTGAACCATGTATTCAGTATGCGTTTCTGCTACTGATTTAATTAAGGTCATACTTCCCAGAGTATTTAAGCCCTTGGATGTACGATAATCATTTATAAGTTTTAGTGTTTCGGCCTCTATAGGCTTTGTTTTAACTGTAGTTATTTTGAGGTTCAGGTCACTGGGTGCGGCTTCAGGACTATCAACAGAACACGAAACCACTGAAAAGGCCAGGACCACCGCAAGGGAGAATTTAATTAGCTTCATAAGTAGGTATTTTTTGGGCTTAACCAAATTTAGTATCTACTTATGTAAAAAAGAATTAATTCGACCTAAATTCGACAAAATGCAACTTTTTATCTGATTTTAATGCATTTCATCGATTAAAATAATCCTGTTTGTAAGTTTTATTCGATATAATTAAGGAGAGAGTCGATCAATCTTCCAATAAAAATCGTTATCCAATTTATATCGAATGCGATCGTGTAGACGATTGGGACGACCTTGCCAAAATTCAATTTCTATGGGTTTTACAATAAAACCACCCCAATAATCAGGACGTGGAACTTCTTTTCCTTTAAAGGTTTCTTCCAACCCTTTTAATTTATTTTCTAAATATTCGCGACTTTCAATTATTTCACTTTGCCGTGAAACCATAGCACCTAGTTGACTACCTCTAGGGCGCGTTTCAAAATAACCGTCACTTAAATTTTCAGCAATCTTTTCCGCCCTACCCTTAACAATAACCTGTCGCTCTGCTTTTTCCCAAAAAAAGGATAAACACACGTTAGGATTTGCTGCTATGGCCCTACCCTTTTCACTTTCATAATTAGTAAAAAAAACAAAGCCTTCATCGGTATACCGTTTTAATAAAACAACTCTGTTTTTAGGGAATCCATCTAAACCAAAGGTGGAAATGGTCATGGCATTAGTTTCTTCACCTTCAAAATGGGAGTCTACCTCATAAAACCATTTTTGAAATAATTCCAGAGGATTTTCAGGCACTTCATTAAGTTCTAAACTTCCTTTATCGTATGTTTTTCTATAATTACTTAAATCCTTTTCCATAAATCAATTTTTTCAAAATCTTTTTTAGGCTATAACACGTATTTATTTGCAGAAATGAGGTTTTACCTAAATTAGAATAACCTCTCAACAAAGTTACTATGAAATTTGAAGATTCAGAATTTTTTGAACATTTAAAACCGCATACCCTTAAAATGTCGTTTGGAACTTTCTATTTATGTGATCGTTTTTTTGTTTCTGAATTAAATGAAGGTATTCATTTTGAATGGGATAAAATTGAAGCTGTTATAAGTGAACTATTCAATTATTATGGCGAAGATGCCCGTTTGGGGTATATTCCAAACCGGGTAAATTCATATTCTGTAAATCCCAATTACTGGGCAAGAGTAGACGAAAAATATGAAATTATTGCCGCCAGTGCTATTGTATATTATAATTATTCAAATGCAATAAATGCTCAGATTGAAGAGCGTTTTTATAAAAAACCAATGAAGCTCTTTAACGATTTAGGGGAAGCCATTACCTGGATGCAAAGTCTGGAAGTTCTTAACTAAAGTTAAATACTTTTCCGTCTTTACTCAGTTTAACCGGCTTAAAAACCGTTTCTGCTTCTTTCTTGAAGATATCAATATCATCATAGCGCGTAGAGTAATGCCCAAGCAATAACATGCCCGCCTGCGCTTTTTTGGCAATTTCTGCTGCTTGTTTAGCTGTTGAATGCTTAGTTTTCTCCGCTAAATGCTTATGCTTATCCAAAAAAGTTGATTCGTGGTACAAAACATCCACATGCTCAATAACAGGAACTATAGCCTCTCTGTAAAGCGTATCACTACAAAAGGCATAGGATTTAGGTTTTTTAGGATCGCTGGTTACAGTGGCGTTTGGAATGATTTCACCAACTTCATTTTCAACATCAAAGCCTTGTTTTAATTTGTTAAAATAAGCTTTATCAATATTTGCGCGCTTTGCCGCACTCGCATTAAGTTTACGCTCTCCTGGTTTTTCCTTGAATAAATAACCGTTTGTATAAACTCGATGGTCCAACGGAATGGTATACACTTCTACCTTCTCATCTTCAAAAATAAGTTCAGATTCTTTAGAGGTTAATTCATGGAAAATTAGATTATAATTCGTCCACGAATCAGCTAATCGCATTTGCAAAGTCACCACCTCCTTAATGCCTTTCGGACCATAAATATGAAGATCTGTTTCGCGAGTTAGTAACCTGAAAGTAGATATTAATCCTACCAAGCCAAAAAAATGATCGCCATGAAGATGAGAAATAAAAATGTGCTTAATGCGATTAAATTTAATTTTATGTCTCCTTAGTTCTACCTGAGTTCCCTCGCCACAATCAATAAGAAACATGTGGTTGTTCATTTCCAAAACCTGAGACGTGGTATTATTTAAAGTCCTTGGTGTGGCACTGTAACATCCTAGAATGGTTAATTTCATATATGCAATATGGTTTTTTTTAGATTCTGTAAACTTATTTTAGAATCCTAAATCGCGTTCCATTTCCTCCATTTCTATAACATCAAAAGCCTCCTGAAGCGTTGGAACCACAATAATTTCATCGGGGACCATATTCAAATCCATTTTATCAGAGACGATAACAAAAGAATTTTTAGCCTTTCTATGCAAATTCGACAACTGCAAAAACTCCAAAATATCTTCTAATACTATAGGTCGTAAAGAGGTTAATGAAATAATGATGTTATTACCTTTAAATTTCGGATAAAGGGTTTCAATTTTTTTAACCAATTCAATAATCGTGGCTTTTTCCTGAGTGATAATGGAGATATTATCCTTTTGATCAATAATCATAATGAACTATTTAATTTTTGATGCTAGCAAATAAATTACAGCCATCCGCACTGCAACACCGTTCTGAACCTGATCGAGTATGATAGCCTGTTTGGAATCTGCGACATCACTGGTTATTTCTACACCACGGTTTATGGGACCGGGGTGCATAATTGTAATTTCCTTATCTAAGGATTCTAAAATTTCCTTAGTCACTCCAAATTGTTGGGTGTATTCCCGGGTTGTGGGAAAATAACTGATAGCCATACGCTCGTTTTGAACGCGAAGCATATTAGCTACATCACACCAATTCAAAGCTTTTCTTAAATTGGTCTCGACCTTTACTCCTAGTGTATCGATGTATTTTGGTAATAAAGTTTTCGGACCACAGACCATAACCTCGGCCCCTTGTAATTGTAATGCAAAAATATTGGACAGCGCTACTCGGCTATGCAAGATGTCGCCAACGATAACCACTTTTTTTCCAGCGACGCCACCCAAACGTTCCCTGATAGAATACGAATCTAATAAGGCTTGTGTAGGGTGTTCATGTGCTCCATCTCCTGCATTAATAATACTGGCTTTCACGTGATTAGATAAAAACACACCTGCTCCGGGATTGGGATGTCGCATGACGATCATATCCACCTTCATGGATAGAATATTATTTACGGTATCAATAAGGGTTTCGCCTTTTTTTACTGAGGATTGAGCCGACGAAAAATTAATAACATCAGCTGATAAACGTTTTTCAGCAAGTTCGAAGGATAGTTTGGTTCGGGTAGAATTTTCAAAAAATAAATTAGCTATGGTAATATCGCGTAAAGAAGGCACTTTTTTGATGGGACGGTTAATAACTTCTTTAAAATGATCGGCAGTTTCAAAGATCAGATCGATATCTTTTTTAGTTAGATATTTAATCCCAAGTAAGTGATTTACACTTAATTCACTCATGCTTTTATTTTTATTTTTCTATTAGATAAACCGTGTCTTCCTGATCGTTCTCCATCCAGTTTACCTTTACTTTTTCATCATTTATAACATCTACCTGACGTCCTTTATAATCGGGCTGAATCGGTAAATGCCTGCTAAATCGCCTATCTATTAAGGTTAAAAGTTCTATTTCTTTAGGCCGTCCGAATGATTGGATGGCTGTTAAAGCCGCGCGAATACTTCGCCCGGTATATAATACATCGTCAATAAAGACTACTTTTTTATCTTCAACCAGGAAGTTTATATTGGTTTTATTTGCTTCCAGAGTTTTATCACCACGACGAAAATCGTCTCGGTAAAAGGTAATATCAAGCTGACCTAAATGAATTTTGGATACTTTATAATCTTCTTTTAAAATTTTAGCTAAACGGTTGGCCAGATAAATACCTCTTGGTTGTAGGCCAATAAGAACCGTATTTGAAAAATCGTGATGCCGCTCGATAAGTTGACAAGCCAATCGATGTAGAATGATGTTTACCTCTTTTGCGTTAAGTAAAACTTTTTGACTCATAGACTTCCCAAACGTATTCGGCTTACAAAGGTAATGTAAAAATTTAGAAGTTTATACATCTTTGTTTGTGAAAGGTTAGTTTTGTTATTATACGAAGAAGTAAGACGTTGTAATTTTATGAAATAACGTAATTAGTTTAAAAGATTGCTTCGATGCACTCGCAATGACGCTTCCTATTTGTCATTCAGAGGGAACGCAGTGACTGAAGAATCTCGGCTTTATAATATAGATTCTTCGCTTTGCTCGCAATAATGGTTGAGATTCTTCGCATTCGCTCTGAATGACAAAACGCTTTGCTCTGAATGACATAACTCTTCAGTCATTACGGTAGCCGCGTTAGGGATTGAGGCTTTGTTGGAGCGCCTTGAAAAGCGCGACTGCCGAAAGCCCGACCCTCAGGGGAACGCCCAAATAAAGATTCCAGCCTTCGCTCGCAATGACTTAAATAAAAAAAGCCCTCAGTTTCCTGAAGGCTTTTTTGCTTATAACTTTAAAACGTTACTACTCGCTTTTCTTAGCTTTTGTCGTTTTTTTCGGTTTCGCCGCTTTACCATCCATTTTGTCTTTAAGCGCTTGTAAAGCATCATTAGCATCACCTAAAGTTGGTTTTGCTTCTGCTGCTGCAGCTTCAGCTTTCTTAACTGCTTGCTTAACGATCTTAGCTTCTTCTGCTCTGAAAACAGCAGTATGAGACGCTACGACACGCTTAAATTCTTTACTGAACTCGATGATCTTGAATTCGGCTTCTTCACCTTTTTTAAGTTTAGAACCGTCTTCTTTCTCTAAGTGACGCGTTGGCACAAATGCCGTGATATCATCATTGAATTGAACAGTTGCACCTTTGTCTACGATTTCAGAAATAGCCGCTTTATGTGTTGTATTTAAAGCGAATTCTTTTTCGTATTTATCCCAAGGGTTATCTGTGGTTTGTTTGTGACCTAAACTTAATTTACGTCCTTCAACATCCAATTCTAATACGATAACATCTAACTTATCACCTACTGCACAGAATTCTGATGGGTGCTTAATCTTCTTAGTCCATGATAAATCAGAGATATAGATCAATCCGTCGATACCTTCTTCTAATTCAACAAAAACTCCAAAGTTTGTAAAGTTTCTAACAATTCCTGTATGCTTCGATCCTAATGGATATTTCGATGTGATATCGGTCCATGGGTCTGGTGTTAATTGCTTGATACCTAGAGACATTTTACGATCTTCTCTATCTAAAGTTAAGATAACCGCTTCAACCTCATCTCCTACAGAAACGAAATCTTGTGCAGATCGTAAATGCGTAGACCATGACATTTCAGATACGTGAATTAATCCTTCAACACCATCAGCCACTTCAATAAATGCACCGTAATCAGCAATAACAACTACTTTTCCTTTTACTTTGTCTCCAACTTTTACGCTGTCGGCTAAAGCTTCCCAAGGATGTTTTGTTAATTGTTTTAAACCTAATTGGATTCTTGATTTATCTTCATCAAAATCTAAAATCACCACGTTAAGTTTTTGATCTAAATCAACGATCTCATTCGGATGATTGATTCTAGACCATGATAAATCAGTGATATGGACTAGTCCATCTACACCACCAAGGTCAATAAATACACCGTAAGAGGTGATGTTTTTTACAACACCTTCCAATACCTGACCTTTTTCTAACTGGCCAATGATCTCTTTTTTCTGTTCTTCAATATCGGCTTCAATAAGCGCTTTATGAGAAACAACTACGTTTTTGAATTCATGGTTGATTTTTACCACCTTGAATTCCATAGTTTTATTTACATACTGATCGTAATCACGGATTGGTTTCACATCAATTTGAGAACCTGGTAAGAAGGCTTCGATACCGAATACATCGACGATCATACCTCCTTTAGTTCTGCATTTTACAAAACCATTCACGATTTCACCGGTTTCGTGTGCTTTATTAACACGATCCCAAGCTTGGATTACTCTGGCTTTTCTATGAGAAAGCACTAATTGTCCAGTCGCATCTTCACGCACGTCAATTAATACCTCTACTTTATCACCAACTTTTAAATCTGGGTTGTAGCGGAATTCATTTAAGGAGATTACCCCTTCTGATTTCGCATTGATGTCGATAATAGCATCACGATCAGTGATGTGTATTACCGTTCCTTCAACAACCTCATCATCAAGTGTGTCTACAAAATTTTCTTCTACTAATTTTTCAAATTCTTTTAATTGCTTGTCGTCAACTTCATCAATACCTTCTTGGTAATTGTGCCAGTTGAATTCTTTTAAGAATTTTTCGGGGTTTTTTTGAGCTTCCGACGGTTGTGGAGCTTCAACAGTTGTAGCTTCGATCGTTACTTGATCTTCAGCTTGCTTTTCTTGGTTTTCAGCCATGTGCTGATTAAGATTTGTATTCTGTGCAGTTCAAGAATTTTCGCGATTAACACACAGAAGGGTTAAATTAAATTTTATCTCGTTCCTTTTTATTCTTGACTATTCGCTAAAAGGAGTGCAAAATTAAATATTTTAAACCAATAAACCTAATATGAAAGTGAATTTTAAACAATTGATTTTTAAGTGAATAAATTGCGTGAATTTTGTGACTGAATCTATACTAAAACAAATTCCGAATTATTTAGACTCCATGGCCTTTTTTACGAGGTTTAAAATGGTATCGAATTGTTCTTCCAAACTGAGGTCTGAATTATCAATTTCAATAGCATCTTCAGCTTTGATAAGAGGTGAATCTTTACGCGTTGTGTCGATATGATCACGCTCCTGTACGTTCTTTAAGACTTCCTCATAGCTTACATCATCACCGCGTTCTTTTAATTCATTATAACGACGCATCGCCCTAGTTTCGGCTGAGGCAGTCATAAATATTTTGAGATCAGCATTTGGAAAAACTACTGTTCCTATATCTCTGCCATCCATCACCACACCAGCATGCTCTCCCATGTGACGTTGATATTGCACCAGTTTTTTGCGCACTTCAGGCGTTGCTGCCACCTTACTTACCAAATTTGAAACCGCCATAGTACGGATGGCCTTTTCTACGTTTTTTCCATTCAGATACATTTCGGCAAAGCCTTTTTTGGGATTGAACTTAAAAAGCAGATCAATTTCGTTTAAGGCGCTGATAAGTCCTTTTTTATCAAAATGGTCTGATGAAATCAATTGGTTTTGAATAGCGTATAGCGTAACGGCCCGATACATAGCTCCAGAATCAACATACACATACCCCAAATAATTGGCAATTTGCTTGGCTACAGTACTTTTTCCGGTAGAAGAAAAGCCATCAATGGCTACAGTTATTTTTGTCATAATGATTCTGCTGATGCAAAAATAGGTATTCTATTGTAAATTCAACTGCAATCCGAAGAAGTTTGCATTCGCAGCGCTGGTGTATTTTGCATGGGTGTAGCTGAAGCGCAGGGTATTCATTTTAATGGAAAACCCGGCTGATAGTCCCGAAAAATTCCGCTGATCGATAATCTTTAATTCTTCACCTCTTCTGAAATTATACCCTAATCGTATGTTGAATGCTCCTTCAGGAAAGAGCTCCGCTCCTACTATGGTGTGCCTAATAACCTGACCCAAAAACCCAACTTTCTCCTGACTTTGGTTGCCTCCCAAATCACTGCTCACACGAGCCGGATTTGGATTCGCGATTGGCCAGTCTTGTAAATTTTCAAAGGTGACATGCCAGCGTATTGGCACGTGTTCTAATCGTTGTGACATTCCAAAAGCGATCTCAAAAGGCAAAGGTTCCCTCTGGCCGGCATAGGTTGTTATTTGCGTTCCGAAATTCCGCACTACTAAAGCGGCATTGAAATCAATATCTTCATTAATGTATAATAACCCGAGATCAGTAGCCATACCGAAGGAACTGTATTGTTCTAACTTGGAAGTAATTAGCTTTACATTGGCCCCTGCATAAAAATCTGAATAACCAAGTTGTAAAGCATAACCAAAGGATAAAGCCGTTTCACTACCCGAAAAGGTTCCTGTAGGATTTCCTTGTTCATCATAACCATCAAAACTCCCATAATTCACATAGCTTATTCCGGCGTGAAACGTTTGTGTGCGTCGGTCTACGGTGTAAGCATAAGCTGCATTACCGTAGCTAATACCACCTAAATAACTGGAATAGTTAAGCGCCAATTGATTGTCCATGTCCACATTAATGGTTGCAGGGTTAAAAAGCCCTTGTGTAACGTCGTAATCAACGTTTGTTAAAACTTTACCACCCAAAGCAGCCTGCCGAGGCGAAGCCACAAGATTAAGAAATTGATACGTAGCTTCACCCCCAACCTGCGCCAGAGCTAGCGTACTCAAAAGAAGACAAAGCCATGTGGTAATTTTTCCAAGCATAAGCTACAAAGAAAGTAAATCTATCTTAAAACGAAGCGTCCTACCTTTTATTTTAAAGCATAAAAAAACCCCGCAAATATCGGGGTTTTTACACTTTGATTAAAGTTTATAGTTTTTTAGCGTTTTTAACCTTTTGATTGGTAAGAGCAAATTTAATAACTTCACTCATATCTGAAACATAATGGAAGGTCAAACCTTTTAGATAATCTTGTTTTATTTCTTCGATATCACGTCGGTTTTCTTCACATAACAGAATTTCCTTAATTCGAGCGCGCTTGGCAGCCAGAATTTTTTCCTTGATACCACCAACTGGCAATACTTTTCCTCTTAAGGTGATCTCACCGGTCATAGCTATATTTTTCTTTACTTTTCGCTGCGTAAATAAAGAAACTAATGAGGTTAACATCGTAACCCCGGCACTAGGACCATCTTTGGGCGTAGCACCTTCCGGAACGTGTATATGCACATTGTAATTTTCGAATACCGAAGGATCGATGCCAAAATCATCAGCATATGATTTTATGTATTCCATGGCTATGGTAGCCGATTCCTTCATTACGGTACCTAAATTACCTGTGATAGTTAAATTACCTTTTCCTTTAGATAACGTTGATTCAATAAATAAAATATCACCACCTACACGCGTCCAGGCTAAACCTGTTACCACACCTGCAACACTATTATTTTCGTATTTATTGCGCTCCATTTTTGGTCCGCCTAAAACTTCTAGAATATCCGCGGTGGCAACTTTCACGTTGTATTCCTCTTCCATCGCGATGTTCTTAGCAGCATATCGTACCATTTTTGCGATTTGTTTTTCCAAGGCACGCACTCCTGACTCCCTCGTATAACCTTCTACAATTTTTTCTAATTGTGGTTTTCCAATTTTAAGGTGACTCTCATCCAAGCCGTGCTCTTTTAATTGTTTTGGTAATAAATGACGTTTAGCAATCTCAACTTTTTCCTCTATGGTATAACCTGACACATTGATGATCTCCATACGGTCCAATAAAGCTGGTTGAATAGTTGATAAACTATTACAAGTGGCAATAAACATAACCTTCGACAGATCATAGCCCATTTCCAGGAAATTGTCATAGAATTCACTATTCTGCTCAGGATCCAGCACTTCTAACATGGCAGAAGAAGGATCACCCTGATGCGAATTAGACAACTTATCGATCTCATCAAGAACAAAAACCGGATTTGAGGTTCCTGCTTTTTTGAGACTTTTTATAATACGTCCTGGCATCGCGCCAATATAGGTTTTTCGGTGACCACGAATTTCAGCTTCATCCCGCAATCCTCCTAAGGACATACGAACATACTCACGACCAAGAGCTTCGGCTATCGATTTACCTAAAGAGGTTTTACCAACACCCGGAGGGCCATGCAAACACAGAATGGGAGACTTCATATCGTTTCGCAACTTCAAAACGGCTAGATATTCTATAATACGGCGTTTCACATCATCCAATCCAAAATGATCACGATCCAAAATCTTTCTGGCCCGTTTTAGATCGAATTTATCCTTGCTGAATTCATTCCAAGGAAGTTCTAAAAATAACTCCAAATAATTACGCTGTATGGAGTATTCAGACACCTGCGGATTCATACGTTGCATTTTCGCTAATTCCTTATCGAAATGTTTACCGACCTTTTCATCCCATTTTTTAGATTTTGCCTGTTTCCGCATCTCATCTATTTCTGCATCATGACTTACACCCCCCAATTCTTCCTGGATGGTTTTCATTTGTTGATGTAGAAAATATTCCCGCTGCTGCTGACTCATGTCGTTTTGAACTTTGGACTGAATATCATTCTTCAGTTCAAGCTTTTGAAACTCCACATTCATATACTTCAAAGTCGCCAGTGCCCGTTTCTTAAGATCGTTCATTTCTAAAAGCGATTGCTTTTCAGAAACCGACAGGTTCATATTTGAAGACACAAAATTGACCAAAAATGAGTTGCTCTCAATATTTTTAATGGCGAAGGATGCCTCCGTTGGAATATTTGGGCTTTCTTTTATGATCTGCAATGCCAGATCCTTGATCGAATCAATAATGGCCGTAAATTCCTTGTTCTTTAGAGTCGGACGAGCCTCAGGCAGATCCTGAATAGTGGCCGATATATAAGGAGTTTCAGTGATTACCTCTTCAACCTTAAAACGTTTTTTCCCCTGAATAATTACGGTAACATTCCCGTCAGGCATTTTAAGCACGCGAAGGATTCGTGCTACTGTACCAATATTATACATTTCATTGGCCGATGGATTTTCAACGGTCTCATCCTTTTGTGCAACAACACCAATGACCTTACTGCCATTATTGGCGTCATTGATCAATTTTATCGACTTGTCTCGTCCTGCGGTTATAGGAATAACGACACCTGGAAACAATACCGTATTACGCAACGATAAAATTGGGAGCGTTTCAGGCAGTTCTTCATTATTAATGGCTTCTTCATCCTCAGGTGTCATCAATGGAATTAATTCGGAATTTTCGTCAAATTCCTCTAATGACAAACTGTCAAATGTTATGAAATTAGATTTCTTCATATATATATTTAAGCCAATCTGTCATTAAAACAAACTGAACTATTAAATTTTGAGATTACTAAAATTAATTTAAATATTTGAAAAACAGGCTATTGTATTCAAATAAGTGTCTTTCTTCACCTTATTAGGTCAATTCCTATGCCACAGTCACCACATCAAAACTTCACCTCTTACAGCTGACCGGTTTTTTTCAAAATAAAAAGTAAAATAATCGGGATAGACAGTAAGCCGATCATTAAGAGGTCGGTTTCAAATAAACTAGGTTGGGCAATCAAGGTAATAACAAAACCACCTATAGCACCACCAAAATGAGCGTCGTGGCCAATATTACCCACGCGGTTTTTCATTCCATAAATGGAATACAGTAAATAAGCGATACCAAAAATATAGGCCGGTATTGGAATGGGAATAAAAAAGAGATACAGACTCATGCCAGGTTGCAATAGTATGGCCGAATAAAGTATCCCGGTTACCGCCCCACTGGCACCCACAGCACTGTAATAATATTCATCTTTGTGAAAGTAAAGAGACAATAAGCTTCCTAAAACCAGACTTCCCACATATACTAATATGAAATGAAAAGGATCCAGTAGCTGAATAACAATGTCTGCAAAGAAATAGAGCGTAATCATATTGAACAGCAAATGCTGCATATCGGCATGCAAAAATCCTGAACTGAAAATCCGGATTTGCTCCCCCTGTCGAATGGGACCTACCTGAAACTTATATTTTTCAAAAAAACCAAAATCGTTAAAGCCTTTAAAGGATACCAAGATATTGGCTGCAATAATAATTATAGTGATGGTACTTAAATTACCCATAAGGTCTGAAGGTTTAAATTCTATTTAATATATCTTTGCGGCTACAAAGCTAAAATTATTTCATGCAATTTCTAGCCTATATTCTGGTTTATCCGTTTTTGTGGTGTATTTCAATACTTCCCTTTAGATTATTATACGCTGTTTCAGATGGTGTATTTGTATTACTTTTTCACGTTTTTGGTTACCGAAAAAAAGTGGTCATAGAAAACTTAAGGTTGGTATTTCCTGAAAAATCTGAAAAAGAATTACGTGCTATTAGAAAAAAGTTTTACCATCATTTATGTGATATGATTCTGGAGTCTATAAAATCTATAACCATATCGGAAAAAGAGATGACACAGCGCTATGTTATTGGTAATGTAGATCAAATCCATCAATTAGAAAAAGAAGGGAAAAGTATTGTTTTAATGATGGGGCATTACGCAAGTTGGGAATGGGTTTTTATTCTGCAAACGTTAATAAATCATAAAGGCTATGCCATTTACAAACAGTTAAGTAATAAATATTTTGATGCTCTGGTAAAACGAATTCGGGCGAAATATAACAGTTATTTAATCACCACTAAAGACACTTTTTCCACACTTATAAAAGCCAAAGAAAACAATGAATTAACCATCAATGGTTTTGCCTTCGATCAATCTCCAAAACTAGAAAAAACCATTTATTGGCAAAAATTTATGGGTATTGAAGTTCCGGTTCATGTTGGTGCGGAGGTTCTGGCAAAACGTCTGGACATGGCTGTCGTTTTTCTAAAAGTAAAAAAAGTGAAACGTGGTTTTTACCATGGAACCTTTATTAACCTGACAAAAACACCTCAAGAGTATCCTGATTTTGATATTACCGATAAAGCTTTAAAATTAGTGGAGGAACAAATTCATGAAGCCCCCGAGTATTATTTATGGACCCACAAACGCTGGAAACATCGCGGGAAGAAACCTCAATAAAATAATTTTTTGGGCGTTACCCTGCGGGTCAGGCTATCCGCTGCAAGTCCTCGCTCGTACCTCGCTGTGGGCTTTTCACTACTATCCTTAACGCGGCTACCGGAATAACTTAGGTGTAATGTCATTCAGAGCGTAAGCGAAGAGTCCAAACCGCCATTGCGAACATGTTGTCATTCCAGCGAAGGCTGGAATCTCCTTCAACAGATTACCACGTCACTGCGTTCCTCGTAATGACGTTCCATTTCGTCATTGCGAGCGTAGCGAAGCAATCTGTCTATCGGTACTTTCTTAATTGCAACATTACTTTCATTCAGAGCATAGCAAAGAATCTTTAATTAATCTTAGAGATTCTTCAGTCGCTCCGTTCCTTCTGAATGACAAAAAAACAACTAATAATAAATTTATAATTTCGCAACCTCTCCTATTTCCGCTATAAATTTATCAGCCAAGTCATCAGCCTCTTTTTGAGATTTCGCTTCTGTGTAAATACGAATAATCGGCTCTGTATTACTTTTTCGTAAATGAACCCAGCTTTCAGGAAAATCTATTTTAACCCCATCTATAGTCGTAAGATTCTCATTTTTATAGCGCTCTTGAATCGTTTTTAAAATCCCATCAACATCCAGCCCGGGGATTAATTCAATTTTCTTTTTACTCATAAAGTAATTGGGGTAAGTTGCCCGCAATTCACTAACGGTCATATTTTTATCGGCCAACAAACTCAGGAACAAGCCAACACCCACTAAAGCGTCACGCCCGTAATGTGCATCAGGATAAATAATGCCTCCATTACCTTCACCACCAATCACCACGTTATTTTTTTTCATAAGTTTTACAACATTTACCTCCCCTACAGCACTAGCTTCATAAGTACCGCCATATTTTTCAGTAACATCGCGTAAAGCTCTGGTAGAACTCATATTACTCACTGTATTTCCCGGAGTCCGACTAAGCACATAATCGGCACAAGCCACCAAGGTGTACTCTTCGCCAAACATATCGCCGTTTTCATCCATAAAGGCAAGACGATCAACATCAGGATCGACCACAATACCAAGATCGGCATTATGTTTCTTTACAGCTTCAGACAAATCGCCCAAATGTTCTTTTAAAGGTTCGGGGTTATGCGGAAAATAACCATTGGGTTCGCAATGAATTTTAATAACATGAACACCAAGCCGCTCTAAAAGCAAGGGTATTGCTATACCTCCGGTGGAATTAACACCATCTACAACCACTTTGAAGCGGGCTTCTTCGATCGCTTTAACATTAACCAGATCCAAGTCAAGAACCTCAATAATATGAAGATCTATATAAGCTTTGTTTTTGGTAATCTTTCCAAGATCATCCACCTCAGCAAAAGTCATAGAATCACCTTCTGCGATTTCCAAAATCTTAGCACCGTCCTCGGCATCCAAGAACTCTCCTTTTTCATTCAATAGTTTTAAGGCATTCCATTGTTTGGGGTTATGGCTCGCCGTTAAAATAATCCCGCCATCAGCATGTTCTAGGGCTACAGCTACTTCCACCGTAGGTGTTGTAGACAAACCAATATCTACGACATCAATACCCATCCCGATGAGTGTATTCATTACCAGGTTTTGCATCATTTTACCTGAAATTCGGGCATCTCGGCCCACAACCACACGATAATGCTCTTTTCTGCGGTTTTGTTTTAACCAAACCCCATAAGCCGAAGCAAATTTTACAGCGTCTATAGGGGTTAAATTATCACCAACAGCACCACCAATAGTGCCTCTAATTCCGGAAATCGATTTGATTAATGTCATAATATTTTCAAAATATGATACAAATATACAATTAGAAACTTGTAATTCTTAGCGGGGAATTCGTAAATTTCCATAATGAATTATTTGGCTCATATTTATTTATCAGGAGATGACGAACTAATAACGATTGGTAACTTTATGGCCGATGGTATCAAAGGGAAACGCTATAAAAAATTCCAAAAGCCACTACAAATTGGAATTTTACTGCACCGCCATATCGACACCTTTACCGATGCTCATGAAACGGTAAGAAAAAGTACTAAACGCTTACACCCAAAGTACGGACATTATTCCGGTGTGATCGTCGATATTTTATACGATCATTTTTTGGCTAAAAATTGGGAACGTTATTCGAACATTCCCTTGGAACCTTATGTAAATGATTTTTATGATTCTTTGGAAAATTATTATGATCTCTTACCTGAACGCATTCAAAAAATGATGCCATATATGCTGACTGATAATTGGTTGCTAAGTTATGCATCTATCGATGGGATATCACGAGTATTACATGGCATGAATCGCCGAACCAAAAATAAATCGGGAATGGATCGTGCCGTAAACGAACTTGAAATATTTTATGAGGAATTTGAAACTGAATTTACCCACTTTTTTGAGGAGCTGCGTCATTTTTCAAATGAAAAATTAATCGAATTAAACAATCGTGTTTTATGAAAAAACTGATTTATTTTCTTTTTGTTCTATTTATTCTCGCCTATTCGTGCCAAAAACAAGAAAAAGCAGAACCTGTTCTAGGTTTAGTGACCGATCGTGCCATGGTAGTTTCGGCTCGTGAGGAGGCTTCAAAAATTGGCTCTGATATTTTACAACAAGGCGGCAATGCTTTTGATGCCATGGTTGGCACTGGTTTAGCCCTTGCCGTCACCTACCCTTTTGCAGGTAATCTTGGTGGCGGTGGCTTTATGGTTTACAGAAAGAACGATGGAAAAATCGGAGGTCTGGACTTCCGGGAAAAAGCACCGTTGCTCGCTACTAAAAAAATGTATCAGGATGAGAACGGTGATATTATTCCCGATAAAAGCACCTTGGGCTCAATGGCTATAGGGGTTCCGGGGAGTGTAGCAGGTCTATTCGCAGTACACGAGAAATTTGGATCGCTTCCACTGGAATCCATTTTTCAACCTGTTATCGCTTTAGCCAAAAAAGGTGTTGTGGTAACATCGAAACAGGAAGCCCGAATAAAAAAATACCAGCCTTTCTTTCGTCTGGTGAATAAAGATTCAATTCCGTTGGAATATGATTGGAAAACTAATGATACAATAAAATATTCTGCTCTAGCACTTACCTTAGAACGCCTTTTAGAAAATGGTCAGGATGAATTCTACAAGGGTGAAACCGCAAAAACACTTGTCTCATTTATTCAAAGTCAAGGTGGTATCATAACATTGGATGATCTGGCTAAATATGAAGTAAAATGGCGCCACCCGATTGAATTCAATTATGACAACTTAAAGATTATTTCAATGGCTCCGCCATCAAGTGGAGGTGTTTGTTTGGCAGAAATCATGAAAATGATCGAACCTTATAACCTGGATAAATACGGCCATAATACCGTAAAATCTATTCAGGTTATTACTGAGGCAGAACGCCGTGCTTTTGCAGACCGAAATTACTTTTTGGGTGATCCTGATTTTGCTACAATGCCACTAAAAACCTTGATGGATGATACCTACTTAAATGAACGCATGAACAGTTTTTCATTTAAAAAAGCAACGCCATCTGAAGAAGTCTCGCATGGTGACATTGAAATTATTGAGAGTAATGAAACAACCCACTATTCGATAGTAGATCAATTTGGAAATGCCGTTTCCGTTACAACCACCTTAAATGGTGCTTATGGATCGAAATTGTATTGTTCAGAACTTGGTTTTTTTCTGAATAATGAAATGGATGATTTTAGTAGCAAACCTGGAACACCCAATATGTTTGGGTTAATTGGGGCAGAGGCCAATAGCATTGCGCCTGAAAAACGTATGCTCAGTTCTATGACTCCAACTATCGTTGAAAAAGATGGTGCATTATATATGGTTGTTGGATCACCGGGAGGATCGACTATAATTACCTCTGTTTTACAAACGATACTAAATGTTCACGAGTATAATATGACGATGCAAGAAGCAGTTGACGCACCTAGGTTTCATCATCAATGGTTACCGGATGAGATCAGGATGGAACCCAATAGTTTTGACCCTGAAATAATAAAACAACTTCAGAAACGGGGTTTTACAACAAATGAAAAGGATTCACCTGTTATTGGTAAGGTCGATGCTATACGTATTTTACCTGATAAGCGGTTAGAGGGCGGTGCAGATCATCGAGGAGATGATACTGCTGTCGGATTTTAATTATTTTCCTTTAGCAACTTAATACTATTTAATACTTTGTAACATTATTAACCTGTTTTCCAAGGGACTTAGAACATGAGTTTTAAAAAAACACTAAAAATTATCGGTGGTATCGTTATCTTTTTAACGCTGCCAAGTCTGCTCCTATTTGGATTTTTATATTTCAAATATGACGAGGAGTTGCCTCAAGGTATTTCAGGCGAACAAGCCGATATTTTAGCCGAAAATATGTTGACAGCCCTAGACTACAAAGCGTTTGAGGATACTGTAATTATTGAATGGACCTTTAAAAACCGAAGACATTATAAATGGAATAAAGAAAAAAATACCTGCGCTGTAGAATGGCAGGATTATAAGGTGGTTCTAGATCTCAAAGATCATGATAAAAGTAAAGCTTTTGTGCATGGTTTCACTCTAGACAGCGACTTGGCTAAAGAGTATATCGCTAAAGCTTTAAAATACTACAATAATGACTCTTTCTGGTTAGTTGCGCCTTATAAAGTATTCGACCCCGGTACAAAACGACAAAAAATTGATCTTACATCAGACAAAACAGGACTCCTCGTAACCTATACCTCCGGCGGTACCACCCCCGGGGATTCTTATTTATGGATCCTGGATAAGGACTTTAAACCAACGGCCTTTAAAATGTGGGTTTCCATTATTCCAATAGACGGATTAGAAGCCTCATGGAGCGACTGGACTACAACTCAAACTGGAGCGCAACTACCTACTTTTCATAAGTTTTTGATCTTTGGGATTGAGAATACTGATATAAAAACAAGTGACTAACACTACCAAAAAAAGGCAGAAATATTGCTCAAGCTTTAAAAACCAAAATAAAACTTCACAGCTTTTTAACAGTTAAAATTGTACCTTTGCACTTTTGCTGATTTATGACCAAATTTGACGAATTTATTGAAGTAAAAGGTGCTCGTGTTCACAATTTAAAGGACATTGATGTTTCTATCCCTAGAGAGAAATTGGTGGTAATCACGGGTCTCTCAGGTAGCGGTAAATCATCTCTTGCCTTTGATACAATCTATGCAGAAGGACAGCGCCGATATATTGAAACATTTTCAGCTTATGCCCGTCAGTTTTTAGGAAGTTTAGAGCGGCCGGATGTTGATAAAATTGATGGTCTATCACCTGTTATTGCCATCGAGCAAAAAACAACCAGTAAATCGCCGCGATCTACGGTAGGTACTATTACAGAAATATATGATTTCATGCGATTGCTTTTTGCCAGAGCCAGTGACGCCTATAGCTACAACACGGGTGAAAAAATGGTGAGCTATAGCGATGAGCAAATTAAAGAATTGATCTTACAGGATTTTAAGGAAAAACGAATCAATGTGCTGGCACCGATTGTACGATCCAGAAAAGGACACTACCGCGAATTGTTCGAGCAAATCGCCAAACAAGGTTTTGTGAAAGTTCGCACCGATGGTGAGATTCGGGATTTGGTTAAGGGTATGAAATTGGATCGTTACAAAACTCACGATATTGAAATCGTGATCGATCGCCTCAAAATTGATGAAGGTGCCGATAATGACAAACGACTCACGGAAACCATCAATACAGCCATGTATCACGGTGATGATGTTTTGCTCGTAATCGATCAGGACACCCAAGAAACACGTTATTTTAGTCGTAATTTAATGTGTCCTAGTAGTGGGATCTCCTACCCAAACCCGGAGCCGAATAATTTTTCATTCAACTCCCCAAAAGGGGCCTGTGATCACTGTAATGGCATCGGCGAATTGTATGAAGTGAATGTGAAAAAAATTGTTCCTGATCCATCACTTTCAATTAAAAATGGTGCCTTAGCCCCTCACGGTCCAGAAAAAAAGAGTTGGATATTCAAGCAGTTTGAAACCATTGCACAACGCTATGATTTTAAATTGAGTGACCCATACAAGGATATTCCTGAGGAAGCTAAAAACATGATTCTATTTGGAGGTAATGAAAAGTTCACTGTTGAAAGTAAAACTCTTGGCGTAACTCGAAACTATAATATCGATTTTGAAGGTGTTGCTAATTTTATTGAAAATCAATATAAATCTGCTGAAACCACTTCTTTAAAACGTTGGGCTAAAAATTACATGGACAAAATTACCTGTCCTGTCTGTGAGGGCACCCGCCTTAAAAAGGAATCGCTTTACTTTAAAATAAACAATAAGAATATTGCCGAATTGGCGCAATTGGATATCATAGAATTAGCAGATTGGTTTGAAAACCTGAATAAAAACCTTTCTGAAAAACAATTAAAAATTGCCGAGGAAGTATTGAAAGAAATAAAAACACGTCTTCAGTTTTTATTGGATGTTGGTTTGGATTATTTAAGTCTTAATCGTAGCTCTAAATCCCTTTCCGGTGGTGAAGCCCAGCGTATTCGGTTGGCAACACAGATTGGTTCGCAGTTGGTTGGTGTATTATATATTTTAGATGAACCTAGTATTGGCCTGCATCAGCGTGATAATGAAAAATTGATAAATTCGCTTATAGCTCTCCGAGATATCGGAAACTCGGTTATTGTTGTGGAGCACGATAAAGACATGATCGAACGCGCAGATTACGTTATTGATATTGGACCGAGAGCAGGAAAACATGGAGGGAAAATTATTAGTATCGGATCTCCAGACGAACTAAAAGAACACCAAACCTTAACCGCTGATTATTTAAATGGTACAAAAGAAATTGAAGTGCCTAAAATGCGTCGGGAAGGTAACGGCCATATTTTAGAGCTCAAAGGTTGTACAGGTAACAACCTCAAAAATGTTTCTGTAAAATTTCCACTAGGAAAAATGATAGGTGTTACCGGTGTTTCCGGTAGTGGAAAATCAACATTGATCAATGAAACGCTCTACCCTATTTTAAATGCTCATTTCTTTAACGGCGTTAAAAAACCAATGCCTTTCAAGAGCATTAAAGGTTTAGAACATTTGGATAAAGTTATCGACATTAATCAATCACCCATTGGACGTACACCGCGAAGTAATCCGGCGACATACACTGGAACTTTCAGTGAAATTCGTTCTTTATTCGCAAAAATACCGGAGGCTATGATCCGCGGGTACAAACCAGGACGATTTAGTTTCAATGTTAAAGGAGGGCGCTGTGAAACGTGTCAAGGTGCCGGTGTTCGGGTTATTGAGATGAATTTTTTACCCGATGTTTATGTGGAATGTGAAACCTGTCAGGGGAAACGCTTCAATCGGGAAACCCTAGAAATTCGCTACAAAGGAAAGTCAATTAGTGATGTATTAGATATGACCATTAATGAAGCCGTGGAGTTTTTTGAACATATCCCGAAAATTCATCGAAAATTAAAAACCATCAAAGATGTGGGCTTAGGCTATATAACTCTGGGACAGCAAAGCACCACCCTTTCTGGTGGTGAGGCACAACGTATTAAACTGGCAACCGAATTATCTAAACGTGATACCGGAAATACCTTTTACATTCTGGATGAGCCCACTACAGGACTGCACTTTGAAGATATTCGAGTGTTGATGCAGGTATTGAATAAATTGGTAAACAAAGGAAATACAGTACTCATTATTGAACATAATCTGGACGTTATAAAAACCGTCGATCATATTATTGATATTGGATATGAAGGTGGTAAAGGAGGTGGTAAAATTATAATAGAAGGAACACCGGAAGATATCATAAAACACAAAAAAAGTTACACCGCTAAGTTTTTGGAAAAAGAGTTACATTAGCATAAAACGAATAAGAAAATGAGAGGAGAACACCACCCGAAAGGCTGGAACGAAATTAAGACCAATGATGCCTGGGCTATTTTTAAGATCATGGGAGAATTTGTTTATGGTTTTGAGAACATGAGCAAAATTGGGCCCTGCGTGTCCATATTTGGTTCTGCCAGAACAAAACCTGACCAAAAATATTATAAACTTACTGAAGAAATCGCTAAAAATATTGTTGAAGCTGGTTACGGCGTTATTACCGGTGGTGGTCCCGGAATTATGGAAGCTGGTAACAAAGGAGCGCATTTAGGTGGCGGTACTTCAGTTGGATTGAATATTGATCTGCCTTTTGAGCAGCATGATAACCCATATATTGATCATGATAAAAGTCTTGATTTCGATTACTTTTTTGTAAGAAAGGTAATGTTTGTTAAGTATTCGCAAGGTTTTGTAGTTATGCCGGGGGGATTTGGAACCTTAGATGAACTTTTTGAAGCCATGACGTTGATCCAAACACATAAAATTGAAAAGTTCCCCATAATTCTTGTTGGAACTGAATTTTGGGAAGGCTTGATGGACTGGGTTAAAAACACTTTATTAAAATCCAATAATAATATTAGTGAAAAAGATCTGGATTTAATTCATCTTGTCGACAGTTCAAAAGAGGTTATTGACATACTTAACTCCTTCTATGAACAATCCGGTTTGAGTCCGAATTTTTAAACCCTTTTCTTAAAAATTTCGTAATTATTGTTAAGCTTTCTATAAATGAAATTTTCTACTAGTTATTTCATTATATTGCAAAGCCTTAATTGCTAGATATTACCTAAATCGTTACTTAAAGTTGAAATTACGTTACTATAATCTTATTGTATTTATACTTTTTAGTGCTTTAAGCTTTGGTCAGAATAAAATCGACCTGAAGGCTGATTTCAACGCGCAGGACCATACCATAAAGATCCAGCAACAAATAACGTATCAAAACACTTCTCAAGATACATTAAGTATTATTTACCTGAATAATTGGCCTAATAGTTACGCCACCAAAAAAACTGCATTAGCTACTCGTATTGCTGAGGAATTTATTAATGATTTTCATTTGGCCAAAAGCGAAGATCGGGGCTATTCCGTAATAACGGCTCTGCAACAGAATAGTGTTCCAGTGGAATTCAATTCATTGGAAGATCAAATTGATGTTTTAAAAGTAACATTAAACCAACCTGTAGAGCCCGGTGAAAGTTATACACTAGACCTTCAGTATGTGGTGAAAATTCCAAACAATAAATTTACAAGTTATGGAGTAACAGATTTAGGCGATTATAATTTACGATATTGGTATATAACTCCTGCTGTATATGATGGTTCCTGGCATTATTACAGTAACAAGGGTCTAGATGATTTATACATTCCAAAAGCTGATATAAATATGGAAGTATATTATCCTAAATACTATGAATTGACCTCGGCGCTGGATAAAGTAAAAAATAAAGTTCGGGATAGTGTAAAAACTCAAATTCTGGAGGGTAAGGATAGAATTAGCACCAAATTATTTCTCACCAAAGAACCGCGATTCAATAGAATAAAAGGCGATGACTTTTCTTTGATATCAAGTATTCCAGATAAAGATCTGCCGGTTTTAGATCAGGTTTTGATCACTGAACGTATCAGTAAATATTTGTTCAATAATTTTGGAAAATATCCATTCCGAAAATTGCTTATTTCACAAATCGACTATGATAAAAACCCAATTTATGGTTTAAATTTTTTACCCAAATTCATAAAACCATATCCCGATCATTTTCAGTATGAATTAAAAGTTCTAAAAGTTGCCCTAAATAATTATCTGGAGAATACGTTGCTTATAAACCCAAGAAAAGACCAATGGCTACTAGATGGTATTCAAATTTTTTACATGATGAATTATGTAGATGAATATTATCCGGATATGAAATTCCTTGGTTCTATTGCCGATTTATGGGGCGTTCGCTCCTTTCATGCCGCTGACATGCGCTTCAATGATAAATATGTATTGGGTTTTATGCTCATGGCGCGTACTAATAGAGATCAGCCATTATCTATGGCTAAAGATTCACTGCTTAAATTCAATAATAATATTGCGAATAAATACAAGGCCGGTGTTGGATTTAAATATTTAGATGATTTTGTGAACAGCAATACTCTGGAATCAGCGATTGAAGACTTTTTATATTACCATAAATTACAGCCCACTTCAACTCAAGAATTTGAAACCTTTATGAAATCGCGAACCACGAAAGATATTGATTGGTTTTTTAATGATTTTATAAACACCAGAAAGAAAATCGATTTCAAAATACAGAAGGTTAAAAAGACAAAGGATTCCATCACCTTTACAATAAAGAACAAACGGAACACTAACGTACCTGTGTCCCTTTACACACTTAACAACGACTCGATCGTCTCCAAACGCTGGATAGAGAATATCGATTCATCCAAAACAATGACGATCCCAAGGGAGAACGCTGATCAGCTTGTACTGAATTACAACAAAGTTATTCCTGAGATCAATCTCAGGGATAATTGGAAATCACTCCGAGGCTTCTTTTTTAATAACAAACCACTTCAAATTCGTGTTTTTCAGGATGTTGAAGATCCCTACTATAATCAGCTATTTTTTATGCCGGTTATTGAGTTTAATAATATTTATGACGGATTAACTTTAGGTCTTCGGGCATACAACAAAACACTTTTACGTAAACGTCTGAATTATAAATTAGAACCTAAATATTCTTTACAATCAAAATCTATTACAGGATCCGGATTTGTTTCTATGACCCATTATTTGGAAGATTCAGATTTATATGACATTACTTATGGTGCAGGATTCGGATATTCCTCCTACGCCGAGGATTTGTTTGTTCGCCAGTTTTCGCCCGTTGTTAAATTAACCTTTCGGGAAGACGACGATTTTAGATCGAATAAACGCCAGTTAGTTACCTTAAGGTACATCGATATACATCGGGACAGGGACGCTAATAATATACTCACTGCCAATGAGCCAAATTATGGGGTATTCAACGCGCGATATGTTTATTCAAATGATAACTTAATTCACTTTAATAAATGGTATACCGACTTTCAATTAGGAGAAAAGTTCAGTAAACTTTCCTTTACTTATGAATACCGTCGTTTGTTTGAGAATAACCGGCAGTTGAATATACGCTCATTCACTGGTTTTTTCTTAAAAAATAACAATGCGTTGGATTCCGATTATTTCAGTTTTGCGCTAGATAGACCTACAGATTATTTATTTGACTATAATTATTTGGGGCGTTCAGAGGCTTCCGGTATATTCAGTCAGCAGTACATAGATGCTGAAGGTGGCTTTAAATCGAAATTAGAAACGCCATATGCTAATCAGTGGATAAGCACTTTGAACATGAGCACCACGCTATGGAAATATGTCTTAATGTACGGTGACCTGGGTGTGGTTAAAAATAAATTTAACGATCCGTTTATTGCATACGATTCCGGAATACGTCTCAATTTGGTTACAGATTATTTTGAAATATATTTCCCTGTTTATTCCAATTTAGGCTGGGAAATAAGTCAGCCGAATTACAGCGAAAAAATTCGCTTTAAATTCACTGTAGATCCCCAAGTTTTACTTGGTCTGTTTCGCCGCAGATGGTACTAAATATTTCATTAATTTCAGTAAAATGAACTTTTAGATGTAAAATCGATAAAATAAATTCGTTTAATTCATAATAATTAATTATATTCTAAGAATTACTATCCAATAATTATTGCAAAAACGATAAAGTTTAAGTACTTTTGCGCGTGCCAAAGCATAATAAAAAATGCAAGACTTACCAGATTTGAAAAACAACCTGTCTTATGAAGATTTTAAAACGGAAGTTTTAAATGACTACAAAATTGCCGTCAGAAGTCGCGAATGTAGTCTTTTAGGTCGTCGTGAGGTACTTACAGGAAAGGCTAAGTTTGGTATTTTTGGAGATGGAAAAGAGGTGCCACAATTGGCCATGGCAAAAGCCTTTTTAAAGGGCGATTGGCGCTCAGGATACTATCGTGACCAAACGTTTATGATGGCTATTGGCGCGTTGAGTCCAGAGCAATTTTTTGCAGGTTTATATGCTGATACCGATCTGGAACATGAACCCATGTCGGCCGGACGTCAAATGGGTGGTCATTTTGCTACTCACAGTTTAAATGATGATGGTAGCTGGAAGGATTTAACCAAGCAATATAATTCCAGTGCAGATATCTCACCCACCGCGAGTCAAATGCCGCGATTATTAGGACTCGCTCAAGCTTCAAAACTTTTCAGAAAACTTAAAGATTTAAACGCTTCAAAATTTTCAAATAATGGCAATGAAGTTGCCTGGGGAACTATAGGTAATGCCAGTACCAGCGAGGGTGTGTTTTTTGAAACCATAAATGCGGCCGGTGTTTTACAAGTTCCTATGGTTGTTAGCATTTGGGACGATGAATATGGTATTTCTGTACCAGCTAAATATCAAACTACTAAAGAAAATATCTCAGAGATTCTAAGCGGATTCCAACGAACTGAGAGCGAAAAAGGATTTGAGATCCTACGTGTTAAAGGATGGGATTATGCTAATTTAATAGAAACTTATCAGGAAGCCGGAAATATAGCTCGTGAAGAGCATGTACCTGTATTAATCCACGTCTTGGAAGTTACGCAACCTCAAGGTCATTCAACTTCAGGATCTCATGAGCGCTATAAAAGTCCGGAACGATTGGAATGGGAAAAAGACCACGATTGTAACGCTAAAATGCGGGAATGGATTATTGAAAGTGGTATTGCAACGAATGAAGCCATTACAGAAATTGAACGTAACATAAAACGTGAAGTTAGGGAGGCTAGAAAAAATGCATGGAATACCTTCCTAAAACCAATTATACTGGAACGTCAAGAAGTTGTAGGCATGCTAGGCGATTTAGCTTCCAAAAGTGTCAATGGCGTTTTCATTAAAAAACTAAAAGAAAGTTTGGCTAATATTGATGAGCCAAACAGAAAAGATATTTTTTCTCATGGAAGAAAAGCACTTCGATACCTAATTGGTGAAAACCTTCCAGAAAAAGACCATTTAAAAAACTGGTTGAACAAAACTTATGATATTGTAGAGCCAAAATTTGGTTCGCACCTATATTCTGAAACGAATCGTTCAAACATTCTTATAAAGGAAGTAAAGCCCGTTTATGAGGCTGATGCAGCTTCTGTTGATGGCCGAATTATTCTTCGGGATAATTTTAACGCTCTATTTTCCAATAATCCAAAAGCCTTGATATTTGGTGAAGACACCGGTAATATTGGTGATGTAAATCAGGGATTAGAAGGCTTACAGGAAAAATTTGGCGCTTTACGCATTGCTGATACTGGCATTCGGGAGGCAACAATTATAGGTCAAGGTATAGGGCTTTCTCTGCGAGGCTTCCGTCCTATCGCAGAAATTCAATATTTGGATTACTTAATGTATGCTATTCAAATTATTAGTGACGATCTAGCAACAACACATTACCGCACAAAAGGAAAACAAAAATCACCCTTAATCATACGAACACGGGGACATCGACTGGAAGGTATTTGGCACTCAGGTTCTCAAATGGGCGGTATTCTTAATTTAATACGTGGTGTTCATGTTCTAGTTCCCAGAAATATGACTAAAGCTGCCGGTTTTTACAACACCTTAATGCAAGGTGATGACCCAGCCGTGGTTGTAGAATGTCTAAATGGATACCGTTTAAAGGAAAAAATGCCCTCCAATTTAAGTGACATCAAAACGCCAATTGGTGTTGTGGAAACCGTAAGAGAAGGCACCGATATTACAGTGGTATCCTATGGGTCTACCTTGCGCCTAGTTGAAGAAACGGCTAAGGATCTGGCAGCAGCAGGTATTGATATTGAAATTATTGATGTACAATCATTAATTCCGTTTGATCTCAATAAAGACATTCTAAAAAGTGTTCAGAAAACAAATCGCCTTATCATTATTGATGAAGACGTGCCTGGTGGTGCTTCTGGTTTTATTCTAAACGAGATCTTAAATAAGCAAAACGCTTACAATTATTTAGATAGCCAACCTAAAACGCTTACGGCGAAAGACCACAGACCAGCTTACGGGAATGACGGTGATTATTTTTCTAAGCCTTCGGCGGAAGATATTTTTGAAGCTATCTATGACATAATGCACGAAGTAAATCCGAAAGATTTTCCAAAATTACGCTAAGTAACATAGAAAACTAAATACAGATTAACCATTGTACTTACAATGGTTTTTTTATTTTTATACAAAACCGATCCATGCTATGAAGGCCGCTTCTATTCGAGATATTAAAAAAGAATTATCTTCTCACACAAATCAGGAGTTACAAGAGCTTTGCCTAAGATTGGGAAGATTTAAAAAAGAAAACAAAGAACTCCTCACCTATTTACTTTTTGACTCTTTTGATGAAGACTCTTATGTGGCTAGCATCAAAAATTATATGGATGAATCCTTTGAAACCATAAACACGGCAAGCTTTTTCTATATTAGAAAATCAGTCCGTAAAATTTTAAGAAACGTCAAAAAGTTTATTCGCTATTCTCCTAAAAAAGAAACCGAGGTGGAATTACTGCTTTATTTTTGCGAAAAATTACGTGATTTTAAGCCTTCAATAAAACGAAGTTCCCAGTTACGCAATTCATACAACCGCCAATTAGTATTGGCAAAAAAGGTATTACAAGATTTGCACGAAGATCTACAATTCGAATTCGAAGAAAAATTGGAAGACTTATCCCCACTTTAATCACTCGTTTAATAATTCGGTTACAAAATTATCTAAATCAGAGGTAAACTCCGCATATTTTTCGCCGGTTGCCGGCCCATTAAAACCAGTATGTATCTTTCGTACCACGCCGGTTTTATCGATGTAAATAAGCGTTGGATAGGATAATACGTGGTTCAACATGGGCAACTTGGCATTCGCCTCATTTTTACTGGAAGAACCATACTGCGCTAACAAAACAGGGTAATCAATTCCTGTATTTTCTTTAAGCCGTCTTATATTGGTAAAAGCCGCTTCTTCGGTTTTAGCATATTCAAAAGACAAAGCAATGATTTCAAGACCTTTTGACTTGTTTTCCTGATAATATTTTGCTAAAAAACGGCTTTCATCCAAACAATTTGGACACCACGTTCCCATAATTTGAACTAAAACGACTTTATCTTTAAATCGTGGATCATCTAAACTCAGTTCATTTCCTTCGCCATCAGGAAACGTAAAACTAATGGTTTTATTACCAGGTTTTAAGAAAGTAAGCGAATCAGCGTCCGGTAATTCAAAATCTTCATTTCGCCAAGCAACAAAATCTTCCTTCCAATGATTTCCAGAATAAAACGTTCCCTGAATACTATCATTTGTTACATTTCCGGTGAATAAAAAAACATGAGACCCATCAAAAGTGGACAATTTTAGTTGGTTACCATCCATCACCCCATCTAAAAACCGATAATCACCGGTAGTGGTTCGAAAGGTTCCGGAAACTTTGGCGCCATTCTGAGTAAAAATACCTTTTGCGTTAGACCCATTATCCTCGGATCTAGGTCCAAAAACAGTTTCCCAGTTTCCTGAAATATCAAATTCGGGTGATTCAACTACATGGAAACGAACAGAATCTGGTTCAGACTCAAATGGTATTGACCTCTTAAGACTCGGTGTTATTAAATTTCCTTTCATGATTTTATTCTCTAACTTAGCGGAAATAAAACCCTCAAAAACAGGTATTTGAATAAAAACAGAGTCGTTTTTATATTGAATATCGTTTACCTCCACCCTTTCGCTCGCATTTTTAATGGTAAGGCTTGTATCCGAAGTAACTTCGAAAATAAAAGGAATATCCTGACCATCCTGAGTTTTAAAAACACCTTTGTAAGTTCCCTGTATCAAAGTTTCAGGTTCAGTGTTTTTATTGCAATTCACAAAAAATAAAACGATAATAACTAGTACAATATACCTCATAAATACGCTTTTGATAATGAAAGTTCTAAATAACGACAATAGCTGCAGAATTAAAAAAGATTCCTCCTGTTTTTTATTTTAGCTTTATTTGAATGCTAACACCTTTATTTTATCTTTGCCGATAAATCCAAGGACTACGATTTATGAAGATTTCTTACAACTGGTTAAAACAGTTTTTAAAAACAGATTGGACCGCCGAACAAACCAGCGAATTATTAACTGATCTAGGTCTTGAAGTTGAAGGGCTAGATTTCTATCAGTCTGTTAAAGGCGGATTGGAAGGTGTTGTTGTTGGGCACGTTTTAACATGTGTAAAACATCCAAATGCTGATAAATTAAAATTAACCACTGTAGATATAGGTACTGGTACCTCGCTTCAAATTGTATGTGGAGCACCCAATGTAGCTGTCGGTCAGAAAGTACCAGTAGCAACTATAGGAACAACCTTATATTCCCCGGAAGGTGAGCCCTGGACCATTAAAAAAGGGAAAATTCGAGGTGAAGAAAGTCAGGGAATGATCTGTGCTGAAGACGAATTAGGCCTGGGCTCATCGCATGCGGGAATAATGGTTCTAGATAACGATCTTAAACCGGGAACACCATGTGCTGATATATTTAAAATTGAAAACGATCGGGTTTTCGAAATCGGATTAACACCAAACAGAGCGGATGCCATGAGTCATTATGGTGTTGCTCGTGATTTAAAAGCAGGTCTTCTACAAAAAGATATTAGCCTGGAACTTATTACGCCTTCAGTTAGTTCTTTTAGAATTGACAGTCGTATTTTAAAAATTGATGTTGAAGTTTTAAACAAGGAGCTTGCACCGCGTTATTGTGGGGTCACCATTTCTGGATTGAAAGTTAAGGAATCCCCGGAATGGCTTCAACACCGATTAAAAGCCATAGGATTAACGCCTATTAACAATGTGGTTGATGCTACAAACTATGTTTTACATGAGTTAGGTCAGCCCTTACACGCTTTTGATGCATCTAAAATTACAGGCAATTCCATTGAAGTAAAAACCTTGAAATCGGGTACTAAATTCACAACATTAGATGGTGTAGAGCGCGAATTACATGAAGATGATCTGATGATCTGCGATGCTGAAAAGCCTATGTGTATTGCAGGTGTGTTTGGTGGAGAAAATTCAGGAGTATCCGAAACAACGACCAGTATTTTCCTTGAAAGTGCTTATTTCAATCCTGTGAGTATTCGAAAAACGGCTAAACGCCATGGTTTAAATACCGATGCCTCTTTTCGATTTGAGCGTGGTATCGATCCGAATATTACAGAATATGCCTTAAAAAGAGCGACTCTGCTCATTCAGGAAGTCGCCGGAGGTGAAATTACCAGTGACATCGTTGATATTTATCCTAAAAAAATTGAAGATTTTGAAGTTCGTTTAAGCTTCGATAATGCCAAAAATTTAATTGGGGAAGAAATTCCTCGAGAAAGAATTAAACAAATTTTGACCTCACTTGAAATTAAGGTCAATAATGTTACCGAAACCGGCTTAGGGCTAACTGTTCCTGCGTATAGAAATGATGTTCAGCGTGAAGCTGATATTATAGAAGAAATTCTTCGGGTTTACGGTTATAACAATGTAGGGACTACAGAAAAACTGAATGCTTCTATATCAAGAACTTCCCGATTTGAGGATTATAAGATCCAAAATATTGTAGGGAACCAGCTTGTAGCTCAAGGTTTTTTTGAAATGCTTTCTAATTCTTTAACCACTCCGAATTATATTTCATTAAGTGAAGATCTAAAGGAGGAACATAACATTACGATGTTAAACCCTTTAAGTAATGATTTGTCGGTACTTCGCCAAAGCTTATTGTTTTCTGGTTTAGAAGCTGTAAGTTTTAATATAAACAGAAAACGAAACGATCTAAAACTCTTTGAATTTGGTAAAACCTATCACAATTTTAAAGACAGCCGTGAAGAGTTTAAACATTTGGCCTTGTTTGTAACAGGAGATCAACATCAAGAAACCTGGACAAATCCAAATAAAAAAAGTGATTTCTTCTACTTTAAAGGTATTATTACGAGTATACTGGAGCGTTTAGGTATTTCAAGATACAGAGAATATCCTGTTAGTGATGATGTGTTTAGTGAAGGTCTATCGCTGCAACTAGGAAAATCAAAACTCGTGGATTTTGGAATAGTGAAAAAAACAGTTTTAAAACATTTTGATATTACTCAAGAAGTATTGTATGCTAATGTTTACTGGGACGCCATTTTAGAAATCATTAAACGGAATAATATAACTTTCAAATCTATTGCTAAATACCCTGAAGTTCGTCGTGATTTCGCCTTATTAGTGGATGATAACGTAAGCTTTGAATCCATATACAGTATTACGCAACAAACCGAAAAGAAGTTGTTGAAAGCTGTTAATCTTTTTGATGTTTATCAAGGTAAGAATTTGCCTGAAGGCAAGAAAAGCTACGCGGTGAGTTTTACCTTCCAGGACGAAAATAAAACTTTGACCGACAAGCAAATAGATAAGATCATGTCGAAATTACAAACCAGTTTTGAAGAACAATTGGGTGCTGAATTACGTTAAGATTCGCTTGGCTAAATAATACTTCATGATTGAATGAAGTAAAATCATTTCTAAGGAAATAAACAAATAGAGATTGAAGAGTCCTATCTCGGGACCGATCGTTACCCTGTAAATGTTAAAGGACAGTACTGAATTAATCAGAGACAAAATTACAAACAAAAAAATCGGTTTCAATTTTGAGAAGATTTCCAAATAGTTTTGTTTTTGCAACACTATTGACAATTCTTTTTCTAAAGCTACACCCAAAATAGGCCATAAGAAAAATAAAGGTAAAACCAAAAGCCTAAGCTCTCTAACCCTTGTTAGTAAAAGTACAACAACGGTATTTAGACAAAAACTTAATAAAAACGCTTTACTAAATTTCTGCATTTTTGCATCGTAATAATCGGATCCTAGAGCTAATATCAAAAGATAAACGGGAATCAAATAAATAATAAGGAAAGAACCTATGGTTTCAATGATAACCTCGCTCGTACTAAAATTAAAACCGATTCTTGAAAACCTTAAAATAAAATACTCTTTTGACGATTCAGCACGCGAAGAATCATAAAAAAAAGTGTACAGATATAGCCCATAGACTAATACTGGTAGTAAAAGTGCCAGCGAGTTTTTAATTATTTTTAAATATGAAATTTCACTTTTCCACCTATTTTGATTGTCATAAACAAAATAATAAAACAAACCAGGAAGAAGAATTATGGCTGTTTCTCGAACTAGGAGTGTTAAAGAAAAAGTAAATACAAATGCCCAGATTTTTCTTTTAAAGAATAATATCAAACTTAGAAAAATGAAGCTATACTGAATAGGTTCATCGTAAGTATATACCGGTGGGAAAAATGCAAAAATATTAGAAAAACAGAAAAAATAAATCAATAAACTAAATAATGAGGCACTTCTGTTCTTAGTTATTAGACTTGAAAGTTGATAAACTCCTAAGCCACTAAGAAAAAGAAATGAAAAGTTTACAAAGACAAAGGACCACCCTAAATCCAAATTTAAAAATTCAGAAATAGTCTCAATTAAACCTGTTGTTATTTTTCTTCTACTAAAAACAGGATGCTCTGCGTGTAAAATTATGGTTTCGCTTAAGGCAGTGTTAGAAACCGAATGCTCACCTCCATTTATCATTGTGGTAAATCCAGAATACAAATGCAACAAGAAAGATATCAGGGTTAAAACTGCACTGAGAAAAACAAATTGAAATTTTCCTATTAAATTCATATTGAATACGAACTTAATTATTTTTTAATAAACTTTTATCTTTTATTTCGTATCTTATATGAACTTATAAAAACCTGAAATTATGTCCCATCACGATTACATAAAAATTTATACCGGCGAATTTATAACAGTACAACGTATTGCGGAGGCCTTAGAAAAGGAGAATATTTCTCCTGTTCTAAAAGACCGTACCGGTAGTGGTTTAACACCGCTTTTTGGAGCTTCTAATCCTTCGGTTCAGGAAATTCATGTTCACCAAGACGAACTGGATGTGGCGGTTAAAATTGTTGAAAGTTTTACTAGCGAATTACAAAATGATTAAGCTTCAACAGCGTACATTTTTTCGCGGATTTCCTTAATGTTTTTATCTTGCATATACTCCTCGAAAGTGGTATAGCGATCAATAATGCCGCCAGGGGTCAATTCAACAACTCTGTTCGCTACCGTTTGAGCAAATTCATGATCATGTGTGGTAAATAACACTGTTCCCTTAAAATTTTTCAATGAATTGTTGAAGGCCGTAATGCTCTCCAAATCTAAGTGGTTTGTTGGTTCATCTAGCATCAATACGTTTGCACGCTGCATCATCATTCTACTCAACATACAACGTACTTTTTCACCTCCAGAAAGCACATTTGATTTTTTCAAAGCTTCATCACCACTGAAAATCATTTTTCCTAGGAAACCGCGAATGTAAACCTCTTCACGCTCCTCCTCTGTTTTTGCCCATTGGCGCAACCAATCTACAAGGGATAAATTGTTATTAAAGTATTCACTGTTATCCAAAGGTAAATAAGCCTGCGTGGTGGTTATACCCCACTGGAATTTTCCGGCATCAGCCTTTTCTTTATCATTAATAATTTGGTAAAAAGCGGTAGTAGCTCTCGAATCCTTTGAAAATACTACAACTTTATCGCCTTTGGCTAGATTGAGATCGATGTTCTTAAATAAAAGTTCACCGTCAAGGGAAGCTTGTAATCCTTCGATATTTAAAATTTGATCACCGGCTTCACGATCGCGCTCAAAAATAATGGCCGGATAACGACGACTTGTTTTTCTGATATCTGAAATATTAAGCTTTTCAATCATCTTTTTTCTACTGGTAGCTTGTTTGCTCTTGGCCACGTTAGCAGAAAAACGACGAATAAATTCTTCCAACTCCTTTTTCTTCTCTTCAGCTTTTTTATTCTGTTGTGCGTGCTGTCTTGCGGCTAACTGAGACGACTCATACCAAAATGTATAATTTCCAGAATAATGATTGATTTTTCCAAAATCGATATCCGAAATATGCGTACAAACCGCATCTAAAAAGTGACGGTCGTGAGAAACCACGATCACACAATTATCATAATTAGCCAAAAAGTTTTCCAACCATGATATTGTTTCGTAATCCAGATCGTTGGTAGGCTCATCCATGATAAGTACGTCAGGATTTCCAAATAAGGCCTGGGCTAAAAGCACGCGTACTTTTTGTTTCCCATCTAAATCACCCATCAAACTGTAGTGTAAATCTTCCTTTATGCCAAGGTTCGACAGTAAAGCAGCAGCATCACTATCGGCATTCCACCCATTCATTTCTTCAAAAGAAACCTGCAATTCCCCAATTTTATCGGCATTTTCGTCGGAATAGTCAGCATACAAAGCATCAATTTGGGTTTTAAGATCATATAAAGGCTTATTTCCCATCAATACCGTTTCAAGAACCGTATTCTCGTCATACAAGTTGTGGTTTTGTTCTAATACAGACATACGTTTTCCGGACTCTAAGGATACATGACCTGAAGTCGGGTCCATTTTACCAGAAATAATTTTTAAAAAAGTAGATTTTCCAGAACCGTTAGCGCCAATAATACCATAGCAATTCCCGGTATTGAAGGTGGTGTTTACATCGTCAAAAAGAACGCGCTTTCCGAATTGAACTGATAAATTAGATACTGTTAACATAGCCGTATTTTAATATTTCGGCAAAAGTAGAAAATTGAATTGTTACACCGAAACTTAAATGCTTATTTTTAAATCGCAGAACCTTGTAAAATACAATGTTATGTAAATATTAACAACGCCTTAACAGGACTTTATTAGAACAACATTTATTTTTGTTATCGATAAATATATTAAGTAGGATTTATGAGGTTATATATTTTGATGGGTTCTATTTTAATGTCCATCCTGTTTTTAGGATGCAATAAAACAAATGAAACCAACAAGACACATGCATTTATTGGGGGAGAAATTATAAATCCCCAAAGCAACTATATTATTTTAACGAAAGATGAAACCACGATTGATACCATTAAGTTGGATGGTCGAAACCGTTTCACTTATAAGTTAGATCATGTAGAAGAAGGACTATATTCCTTTCATCACGGTGGCGAACTTCAAATGATGATGCTGGAACCTTTGGATAGTTTGCTTATTCGGTTAAATACCCTTGAATTTGATGAGTCCCTGGTGTTTTCAGGTGAAGGATCCAAACGCAATAATTTTTTAATTAACGATTTTTTAGAAAACGAAAAGACTAAGCAACGTTTATACGGTTCTTGTCAATTATCCCCTGAAGACTACTTAAAACATATTGATTCTGTTAAAACCGCGAAGTTAGAAAAGCTTGATAACTTCGAAAAAAAACATGGAGCTTCGCAAACGTTCAAGGATTTTGTAAAAACAAATGCAGAGTATAGCTACTACTCTAGTAAGGAGATATATCCATTTTTACATCGTGGAAAAAACAAAAAAGAAATTTTGGCGTCCTTACCCAATAATTATTTTGATTACAGAAAAAAAATTGATTATAACGACGAGGCATTAAAAGACCACTTTCTTTACAAATCCTTTCTTCGTTATAGTTTTAATACAGCTGCACTTCAAGAACATTTGAGTCATTCCGATCAAGACATTTTCGGGCGTACCTCATTATGTTATAATATGGATAAATTAAAACTGATCGACAGCTTAGTGAGTAATCCCAAAATGAAGGACGACCTTTTGTATTATTTCACCATAAATTACCTTACTAAAAGTCAAGATATCGAAAACAACGAGAAAATCCTGAATTATTTCTTGGCTCACAGCCAAAATGAGAACAATAACGATAGGCTTAAGCGCTTTAATACTTCGGTTCAAAATTTAAAAGTAGGTAGTGATTTCCCAAATATTGATTTGGTGAATTATAATAATGATCATGTTAAAATAAATGATGTTATAAACCAACCAACCGTTATTTCATTCTGGTCTAACAACTACTATAATCATTTCAGAGAAAGTCATTTTAAAATAAAAGAACTTAAACAAAAGTATCCTGAAGTTCATTTTATTATGATCAATATAGACGGGCTTGTTGATACCGGTAGATCAAAATTAGCACTTAGTAAAAATCGTTTTGGATATAAAAATGAATATCATTTAAAATATCCCAAAACATCAGCAGAAACTCTTGCTGTCTATCCTATGACCAAATCATTTTTGGTTAATCCTAATGATAAAATTGTAAATAATAATACGAATATTTTTTCAGTGCGCTTCGAAGATGAATTATTAGGCTTGATTAATCAATGATCTTAAAGTTTATAATGTTTCATCAACATTTTTTCATAAGCCTTATCGGGTAAAATTCGCTTTAATACTATCGAGAACTTCTGAAGAAAATCACCTACTTTGTAATGCACTTTAGGGCGTTTCGTCTGTATTATTTTAAAGACTGCTACAGCCATTTCCTCCGGATTACTGCCGCTGTTCACATGAGCATCCATTAATTCTAAAGTATTCTTGTAAGGGGTCTTATAGGGAGAACCTTCCACTATTGGAGCATGGTAACGACCAGATGCAATATTAGTAGCAAAATCACCCGGAGCTACATTGGTCATGTGAATATTGAAATCCTTTATCTCCATCCGTAAGGCTTCGGTAACTAACTCCAAGGCTCCTTTGCTCGCACTGTAAATTCCGCGATACGGAAGCCCCATATAACCAGCAATGGACGTCACATTAATAATCAAACCCGATCCTTGTTCCCGCATTTTCGGCAGTACTGCTTTGATCATGTTAATCGGACCAAAAAAATTAGTTTCAAAGTTGTTCTTAATTTCTTTCTCAGGTATCTCTTCTATAGGTCCCGTAATACCAATTCCCGCATTATTAATTAACACATCTATCCTGTTTTCAATAGAAACAACACGATTTACCGCTCTCTGAATACTAGAGACATTGGTAACGTCGAGGTTTAAAATTGGAAAATTACTGTCGGTATATTTCTCAGGAGTACGACTAGTACCGTAAACTATAAAATCCTTGCTTTTTAAGTACTCACCAATAGATTTTCCGATGCCCGAAGACCCACCGGTAATTAAAACAACTTTACCCATGTGCTATTTATTTAACTTTAAAGATAGAAAGATTTATGAAACTGAAGAGCATAAAAAAAGGGCAAGCTACCTACATCACACCGCTACGACCATCTACCTTTGCTTCGTTCCCGACCTGGAGGATTCGACAGGAGCTGGTTGTGCAGGACTTGCCCGTGCAAAGATACATACTTTTAAAATTTTCACAATGATTTTTTAAACTGATTTTAAATAAATACCTTGCTTTAAAATTGAAAATAAAATGATATTATTTAAGTCCCTACCAATCATATTTTTAGGTGTGTTTTTTATTGGATGCGGCTCGAATTCAGGTTCCGGTAAAGTTGATTTCAGCATTAATACAAATGCTACAAAAGGTAGTATTAGTAATGATAAAACGCTTAATCTTAGCTTAGAGAACAAAAAACAGCATACTATAGATTCTGTGGTTTATACCCTGGAAGGTAAGAAGATAGGTGCTAAAGCAGATCTGAAAGATTTTAAGCTTGGAAAACACTTTATTGAGGCCACAGTCTATTTTAATGGTGGAAAACAAGTTGCAAAAACAGCTATAGAGATTTTAAATAGTGACCTACCAAAAATATATACGTTTAAAGTTATTCATGAATATCCGCATGATATAAGCTCCTACACCCAAGGTCTGGAATTCTATAATGATACACTTTACGAAAGCACCGGGCAATTTAAAGAATCGAAATTGCGACAAGTGGACTATAAAACCGGTAAGGTTTTAAAAAACATCGATCTACCTAATGCGTTTTTTGGTGAAGGTCTAACTGTTCTTAATAATAAGATCTATCAGCTTACTTGGCGGGCTGGTAGAGGTTTTGTTTATGATCTAAGCAGTTTTAAAAAACTGAAAAGTTTTGAATACAATAAGAGTAAGGAAGGCTGGGGTTTATGCAACGATGGTAAAACCATCTACAAAAGTGATGGCACAGAAAATATCTGGCTGTTAGATCCTGAGACCCTTAATGAAGAAAGTTATATACAAGTCTACACTAATAAAGGTAAGATTATCGAGATAAACGAAATGGAGTGGATAAACGGTAAGATCTATGCTAACCGTTATCAAAAGAATGGGGTTGCTATAATTAATCCTAAAAATGGTGCTGTCACTGGTGTTATTGACTTTACACCGCTTAAAAATAAGGTCACACAGCATGCTGAATTGGACGTATTAAATGGTATCGCTTACAATCCAAGAACAAAAACGATCTTTGTAACAGGAAAACATTGGGATAAACTCTTTGAAGTGGAGATCGTAGAAAAAGAGTAGATTATAATTTTTAATTATAATAACCTATCTCTCCGGGTATTTAAGTGATTTATTTACTAAATTAGTGTAAACTACACAACGAACCAAACACAAGACGTTATGAGTACCGCACTAAAAGAGCAGCCCGACAGAAATAAGACCAGACTTCTTTTAAAACTTTTTTCACCTATAATTGCAGTGATCATCTTAATAGCCACTGATGCCAATTTCTATGTATATCCCATTATATTTAGCCTCGTTATAAGCTTAACAAACCTGGAACATTTAAAACCAAAAATAATAATAGGTATCACCCTTAGCATAGTATTTTCTTATGTTTCCTTCTTTATAGGTATTTTAGGAGCTAATGTGTTTGATAAGGTTATAGAGATTCTTAGTCTTCAAAAAGAATTCAAAGTTGGAATATGGTTAACTGTTGATTTGGTATATACCTTATCAACCTTTATTCTATCGCCTTTAGCCGTGTTTTTTCTTTTTAAATTTATTTTCGAATTCCCAAAAACCAAAATCACACGTTGGACACAATACATCGCCATCATTATACTTATTATGAATAGTGTGATTCCTGAGTCAGCCTTTGGTTTATTTAATGTGTTCAATTTTTGGCAAATTATTATGATATTGAGTTTGCAGATTATCATGAACCAAAGGGCTTTAGTTTTTCCGGAAGGAAATCAGGTAAAATCTTCAGTCTAAATTCTAAGGCCATAATAGTTCAACATGTAACTGAATTCTATAACACATTGATTTATAGTTATTCTAATCCATTAATAAAACTTCGATTTATCGTTAAATAAAGTTATCTTTAAATAATTGAAAGCTTTGCATTGTATTGAAAACGTTGAGATTTCAAACCCCAATACCTTGATTATAACTTCTGAACCATAGTGATTTTGGGGAAGCCGAAAACCACAAAGAGTAGGCAATCACTAATACAAGCTAACATGAAATTTCTAATTAAATCACGTACTTTTTTTTCTATTCTCCTCATCCTCATAATATTTTGGAGCTGTAAACAGGAAGACAAAAGTCCTGAAACTATATTAATGCCTAAACCAGCAACCGTTGAAGAGCTTGGACAAATGAACCGGGATTTTGCTAAAGCCTTAATTGCTCATGATGCCGCTGCTGCAGCTATGGTTTATGATGAGAATGCCTCACTCCTACCACCAAATGAGAATATTGTAACAGGAAGGGAAAACATACAAACATATTGGCAAGGAGCTATTGATGCCGGTATTATTGACGCCCGTGTAAAAACAATAGATGCCAAAAGTGATGGTGATCTAGGTTACGAAATTGGCACCTTTGAACTACGCTTTTTGGGTCCGGATAATGATACCATTGTAGACACTGGAAAATATACAGAAATATTACAACGAAATAAGGAAGGCAAATGGGTTTCTTTATACGGTATGTGGAGTAACAATGCTCCTGCTGAAGCGGAATAATTATTACCAGTAACCTAGTTATTTACAATAATAATTTAAATCCTGCTAATTTTGTTGTCTAGTTAAATTCTGATTACATTTATTTAAATTTTTAATTTCTATCTATTTCCTAGAAGAAAATAGAAGTCAATTTAAACGAAAGTATAATGTCGGATACCAGACAATCTGTTTTAGCAGGATTAATTTCAGGATTGGTTTATTCCTTGATTATGGCCGGGTTTGATTACTATGAGGACCAACAATTCTCCTTAAAAAATTTCGTTGTAAACTTTATGATTATTGGTCTTTTTATAGGATTTTATACAACCTACAAACTAAGAAAACAGGCGAAAACAAAGGATAAGAACGGATAACAAGATTTCCTACTTTCCATTGTCATAAAGTGTATTAAAACTTAAAAACTGAAATATTCAAAAACTCCACTTTGTCCTAAGGAAAATATTATGTGAAAGTCCGTTAAATGTATTTTGAAACTCTGCGAAAAATGATTGCATTACAAAATCCAGGTCTAAATTGGTCGCTATATTGTAACTCAAACCGGGAAGTACCAGAAACAGATTTGTGCCTGGAGAATAAATAGTCGTTAACCCTGTTGTAAATAATGGCGTAAATTGTTTTCGGACGGTCAACGTGGCATTCCATTTTGTTGGCATTAAATTTTTTGGAGATAATTCAAAGGAAATAGTCTCCCAGTTATCCTGAGGTTTAGAAACACCATAACTGTTAAACAATAGCCCGCCTCCTAAATACCAACTATTTTCTAAAAGATAATCGGCCTCCAAAGTAATGTTTAATAGATCATCCTTTTCCTTATGAGAAAAAAAGTATTGACATTCCCCTTTAAACCCAATGTTTTCAATACGCCCAGACCAACCACCGCCTAAGGTCACAGTATCGTTAAATTGGCCAGCAATGAATTGAAAATCATAATACTGTTTGTTGAAAAAATATTTAAGAGCTATAACCTGCTGTTTCATTCCTTCAGAAGTAGCTATAGCTAATTCAATATTCGACATACCTCCAAATTTATACGTGAATTTTACGGCATCACGACCCGGTCGTTCTTCATAATCAAAATCCAAAAAGTTATAAGTATTGAATATATCATTCGGATTCCAAAGCGTCCCTATACCCCAGTTTATGCGTTGACGCCCCAAACGAGTTTCAAAATGTTTCAGACTAAATTGAAGCCATATTCTATCAATATTGGTATGCATTAAAAGATCAGGCCGTTTCAGATACGATACAGACAGATCAAAAAAATCACTGGGGTTTTCTAACTGTTGTGAGAAATTTGAGTTCAGTCGCACTGCTTCACCCCAAAAAATACGATTCCGAAACTCGGCAGCTGCACTAAAAGCTGAGCCATAATTATATCTTAAATTTATACGGTTATGAATTAAATTTTGATCCAAGGTTTGCTCGCTATTTCTAATGAAACTCAGGCGTTGTAAATCTTTTATATAACCGTTAATTTTTAGTTCTCGCCTTCCAGTATTTAAACTATCATAAGGTTGGGAATACATCATTAAACACAGGAACATCAGGTTGATTAAAACTAAGATTCTTATGACCAACGTTAAAGTTTTCATAGCGACTAAATAACAGGCATACTCTGATTTTGTTTTACACTATTACTAACATCCGAACTTACACTGCCATCTACCAAGGTAATTACTCTTCTAGCCCTATCAATAACCCGCTGGTCGTGCGTTGAAAATATAAAGGTCATGCCTTCGTCCTGATTTAGTTTCGCCATAATATCCAATAATTTTGATGCCGATTTCGTGTCTAAATTGGCAGTAGGCTCATCAGCCAAAACAAATTTAGGTTTTGAGGCCAAGGCCCGCGCCACGGCTATGCGCTGTTGTTGACCGCCAGACAATTGCGCAGGTCTCACATTTAGTTTATCAATCAGGTCAATTTCCTGAAAAAGCGTATTAACACGTTTTTCTATCACAGACTTCTTCCAACCTTGTAAATGCATGATAAGCTCTACATTCTCCTTAGCGGTTAAAACAGGTATCAGATTAAAAGATTGAAAAACAAAGCCAATATTATGTAGTCGAAATTCAATCAGTTTATTGGGTGATAACTTGGTAATATCAATATCGTTTATGATAATATTACCATGATCCGGTTTGTCCAAACCTCCCAAAAGATTCAGTAAAGTTGTTTTTCCAGATCCTGAAGGCCCTACCAAGGCCACGAATTCTCCTTTTTCCAAATGAAGATGAACATTTCTCACGGCATGCACTGGGATAGTATCCGGGTTAAAGGTTTTACTAATTTTATGAGCATCAATTACAGTTTTCATATTATTGAATTTTAGCGCCTTAAGGCCTCGGCAGGTTGAAGTTTTATGGCTTTTAGGGAAGGAAATAAAGCTGATAATAAAGCTGTTAAAACAACTATTAACATTACTCTGGGAAGGCTTTCCAAAGGAAATTCAGGATAAATCATGGAACTAAATCCAAATCCAGACATCGCAGCACCGGAGAACGACGAAATATCAATACCAACATGACCGAAATAATTAGAAGTGATCCATGATAAAAAAAGGCCTAAGGGAACACCTACAAGAGTTAATAATATGGTTTCTGTTAAAATCAAAGAAAACACTCGCTTTCGATTCATACCTAAAGCCGTAAGCATGCCAATTTCGCGTGTGCGCTCAAGTACAGACATTAACATGGTATTGATGATTCCAAAAGCGAGCGCAAACATAATAATAACAATAAATACCATGGAAAACTCATCAACATACCCCACCATAAGATTTGTTTCAGGACTGGTTTCTTTCCAGGTCTCTACCAAAAGATCAGGAAATAAATTTTGAATATAAGTTTGGGCGATTTGAAGGTCTTCATCGCGTTTTAATATGATAGCAACTTCATGACTTTTTTGTTCTGAACCGAGATAATTATTTAGAACATGTTTTAAAATATATACGTTCAACTCATCGAACGGAGTATTATCCGATTGGTAAATACCCCTTACTCGAAATGCTCCGGCGGTTAACTCGTTTTCCTTATCAGCTAAGGTCAAAACTAGCTTACCACCAAGTTTTAATTTCATTTTATCCGCAAGTTTTTTACCTATCAAGACGTCATTTTTATTTTCAGCCCTTAATGCTTCACCCTCTATAATCTTATCTTTAAGACGTGATACCTGATTTTCACTCCTTGTAGTAATACCATTGATTTTAACATCAGCACTTCCGGTCGTTGTGGAAAGCATGCCATAAGTGATACTGCGCACTGTGATATATCTAATTACCTCGAATGAGTCCAGTTTTCCCAAAATAGGATTTGGATTGAAACCAAAATTGGGGTCGTAATCCGATTTAAATTTTGCATTATGAATTTGTAAATGCCCCACTTCCGTATCGATCACAGTTCTTACCCTTGAATTCATTATACCCTCGTACAGCCCCAAAACGAAAATTCCGGCAAAAAGCCCAACAGCCACCGAAACCATAATGATCAGGCTTCGCGTTCTATTTCTCCAGATATTTCTCCAGGCTAATGATAGTTTCATATTACATTTTTTTCATGGATTCAACAGGTCGTAATCGGATTACCTTGATAATGGGGTAAAGCGATAAAATAAGTCCTAAGGTCAATACAATTAATCCTTGTTCTATAAACACACTACTATCTGTAGAGGTTGGGAAAATAGGCTCAAACCCAAATTCCTGATACGTCTTTGCAAATTCCCCGGTAAATCTGATTGGATGTACTTTTAAGTACCACACAATCGGAACACTGATACCTATACCAAGAAGGCATCCGGTTATTACAGTGAATGATGACTCCAGAATAAGAAGGTAGATCAACTTAATCTTTTTCATTCCGATAGCTACGAGCATACCAAATTCATATTTTCGTTCTACCATCATCATGAGTAAGGTTCCAAAAATCCCAAAACACACCAGTATATACAACAGCATGAAAATGATATACATACTGCCTTTATCAGTTTTTATATGCTGACTCACCTCCGGCATCATTTCTTCCCAGGTCATGACCTCATAATTCGCATCAAGTAAATGGGCTAAAGACAAAGCTGTAGCATTCATCGCCCTAGTATCCTTCAAATGGATTACATATGAGGTAAGCTTATTGGGTGCTCCAAACATCTCTTGTGTCACAGGAAGGTTTAAATAGAGGGTTTGTTTATTCAATTCCGGAGAGCCGAATTCAAGAACCCCTTTTATTCGGAATTTACCACTGGCCAATGCGCCGTGGTAGCCCTGCCCCAAAAGGATGATAGTATCATTTAGCCCAACACGTAACCTTTCAGCAAGTCCCTTACTCATTAAAATATCCGTATCATAATCTCCAAGGTAGTCACCGTCAATGATCTTACTTTTTAATTGGGTAATAACATCTTCTTTTGAAGGTACTATACCAACTATCAGACATCCTTTCGTGATCGAATCTGTAGCAACGAGCACAAAAGATTCGAAGCGAGGTGTTATACTACCAATATTTTCAACTGATAGAATCTTATCCTGAAGTAATGTCTTATCATCAAAAACATTATCCAGGATTTGTTCTTCCCAATAACCATTTTTATGCACCTGAACATAGCCATTATAAAAACTCACCACATTTTTAATAAGATTATCAAAAACCCCAACTTGCAAACTACTTGTAAGAACCGCTAAAAGCACAGCAAAAAACACTGCAGACATTGTTATTGCCGTACGATAGTGATTGCGCCACATATTTTTCCATGCCATTTTAAATAACCACATACTAATTCAGATGTTTCATTTGGTTCAATGTGAAAAAGCCATTATTAATGGTTCTGTTAAAAATGACCCTTTTGTAAATAATCTCTGTTTTCTGGTTTTTCTTATCCATAGGAATCATCTCAAAGTGGGTCGGAATTAATCTGCCATCCATTTCCTTGATATCATAAGCGTTCATAATGTTAACCACCCTGCCGTCCTCATCATAAAATTTAGTATACAACTCTAGAAAATCCTTTTTATCAATACAAACAACAAGTTTACTCCAAACTACAGCGGTTTCAGGTTTAGGTATCATTTGAATTATAAAACAAGGTTTATTTTGGATGATGGTATCTCCGATGATGGTATGCTCGTAATCTTCGACTACAGAAGATTCTTTTACAAGATCATCGTTAGTAAAGTCGGTTCCCATCCAGGATTGACTCATCATAGAGGGAGGTAATTTAATAACACGTTCAATGGCAGGTATCCAATTCCAAACTTCTTTGCCACGCTTTAGAAACACTATTCCCTTATCTTTTGCAGGAGATTGTATAAGGATTAAGGCGAACTCTGAACCCTTCATCCATGTTTTTACAGCCATCTCACGAGACCATGTTGCTCTTGAGGTAATCATGAGTAATTCCGCCTGAGAGTTCTCACCGCGCATATTGTCATCCGCTTTCTTAACAATATCAGCTGCGTTCTGTGCCACAACATCGCATGTGAACAAAAAAATCACTAAAACCGCACCAATAGATTTAATCTCTGCGAAGACCTTTTGAAAGACTTTCATAACAAATTGAAATACAATTTAAACAAGAACTAAGGTATTTGTTTCAAGGTGAAGCCGAAATGATATTGGTCAACTAAAAAGACCTTTAACACTCAGTGAGATGAGCTGTTTAAGAATATTTTGTACCTTGTTATACAGTTTAAAAAACCTGCTTGAATATTAAATTTCATCCTAAGTCAAAGAATTTCCATATGAAAAAATTAATCCAAACATATTATAGCGAAACATTGGTTAACCTGGTATCACTTTTTTTAAGAATCGGTGTAGGTGCCATGATGCTTACCCATGGATATCCCAAATTTGAAAGGCTATTCGGTGAAACCATAAGTTTCCCAGAAGTTTTAGGGATGAGCGCTTCAGTTTCATTGTTTCTCGCCGTATTTTCTGAATTCTTTTGTTCCATTTTACTGATTCTTGGCTTATTCACAAGATTGGCAAGTATTCCTTTAATCATAACCATGCTTATTGCGGTTTTTTTAATTCATGGCGATGATCCGTTTTCAAGGCAGGAATTAGGCCTACATTATATCATAGCTTATGTTTCCATTTTAATACTGGGAAGCGGAAAGTATAGTTTGGATTATTATATCATGAAGAGAAATTCCTGAAAGTACTCTTAACACTATTTTCCAATACAATATCTATTAATCCCAGTAAACACACTAGGTTTTCAGAGATTGAGACGTACTTAAGGTGTACAAATTCAGTTATTTGGATTAGTTCCAAGAAAACATAAAATTTATCCCAAAACACTGCTTAACTTAAACATTGGTAAGTACATGGCCACTAGAATCACGCCAACTAGAACACCTACAACTAAAATAATAATAGGTTCCATAATCGTGGATAACATTTTTGATTTTTGTTGAACCTCAGTATTGTATTGTTGATTAAGTCTTTCAAAAATAAATTCGTTTTGATTGGTTTCCTCGGCCACCTTAACTAATGCAATCATCTTTGCATCGAAAAGCTTATGTTTGCTTAAACTTTGACTTAACGATTGGCCTTTCAATATGTGACCCGTCCTGAATAAAGGCTACATAATTTTAAACATTATTTATAAAAATTACTAATATGAGATTTACAATAATTATTACAATGGCTTTAGTTATTTCATTTAGTTGCCATAGCAACAATGCCACAGATGAAATTAAACCCAACATTGTCATAATAAATATTGACGATATGGGCTGGAAAGATGCAGGTTTTATGGGGAGTGATTATTATGAGACTCCCAATATTGATAAATTATCAGCCTCTGGAATGGTATTTACTGATGGATATGCAGCCTCAGCGAATTGTGCGCCTAGTAGAGCATGTTTAATGACTGGTAAATGGACCCCTCGGCATGGAATTTATACAGTTGGTTCTTCTGAAAGGGGTGCTTCAAAACACCGAAAACTGATTCCTATCGAAAACACTAAGACATTAGATAAAAAGCATAAAATTATTCCTGAGGTATTAAAATTAAATGGTTATACAACTTGCCATGCAGGTAAATGGCATTTAAGCGATAATCCATTAGAATATGGTTTTGATAAAAATATAGGTGGTGGACATAATGGACATCCTAAAAGCTATTACCCACCATATAAAAATGTAAATATTAAAGGAGGTGATGATGATTACTTGACCGATCTGATAATGGAAAAAACCATCGCATTTGTTGATACCGTTTCGTCTCCATTCTTTCTCTATTATTCTCCTTATGCTGTACATACTCCGATTAATCCAGTAATTAGTTTATTTGAAAAATATAATCAAAAACCAGGATCAAATGGTCAGAATAATGCGAAATATGCTACTATGGTAGAAAACCTTGATAGAAATATTGGATTATTAATTAAAAAATTGAGGAATAAAGGAATACTTGATAATACATTAATAGTTTTTACCTCTGATAATGGGGGATTATATGGTATAACCAAACAACCTCCCTTGAGAGCTGGTAAAGGAAGCTATTATGAAGGCGGTATTCGAGAACCATTTTTCTTTGTATATAAGGACAAAATTAAGTCGCATTCAAAAATCAGTATCTCGATAACTAATTTAGACATATTTCCAACAATTTTACACTATGCAGGAATCAATGATAATCAATTTGAATTTGATGGCATTAACCTCTCTTCAATTTTAGAAGGAAAAACAGAAAAATTAGATCGCCCCTTATATTGGCATTTCCCAATTTATTTACAAGCATATAATGTAAATAATAATGAAAATCGTGATTCTTTATTTAGAACGCGCCCAGGTTCTGTAATAAGATATGGGGAATGGAAGCTACATTATTATTTTGAAAATGATGAAGTTGAACTTTATAACTTGGCACAAGACATTGGAGAAAGAAATAATCTTGCAATAAAAGAACCTGAGAAAAAGGAAGAAATGATGGATTACCTAAAAAAATGGTGGAATGAAACAAAAGCCCCAATTCCCAGAAAGTTAAACCCTGAATATGAGGATTGAAATATGAAAATACGATTGTAGAACAAAAAATATAGCAAAAAGCGGTGAAGTGCATTATTGGAGCAGTTTTAGCCTGTTTTGGCTTTATCTCGATTTGATAGTAAACAACACTCAATCCCCTTCATACCGAATTGCAAGACGCTAGCGGTCAGATAAAACCGATCAACATTTACCGTCTTTTACATCTTGAATGCCTTCGATAAGCATTTTTTTAACACGCTTGAATTGTTTGATTTTAGAGTCAATTTCAATGATTTTAACTTGCAAAGCTTCAATTTTCTTTTCTTCTGATAATTGATTGTTAAACCAGTCTTCCAATAAATTCTTTATTTCCGATAAGGTAAAGCCAATTTCCTTCCCCTCCTTAATTAATTGAATCTTTTCAATCAGACTTTCATCGTATTGTTTGTAATTATTTGTCTTTACTGTTTTATCATTTTCACCCTTAAACAATCCATAATTTTCATAGTACCGCAGAGTATGAATTGATACACCTGTCCTTTTCGCTAATTCACTTATTAACATTACCAAATTATTTGTTAAAAAAAAATATAAAGTATAGACCATACTCTATACTTGTAGGTTTCAAATTTAAGACAGATATTTGGATTCTCAACAAAAAATATTCGTATGAACAGATTAACAGACTTAAAATTTTTATTTACAGCTGTTGCCATATTGGAGTTTTTCTACTTTGCAGCGGCTATGCTACCACCTTCATTAATTCCATTAGCCACAGGTTGGAATTTATCTCCAGACGGACATTGGATTGCCAAATTAATCGGATTGTCTCTTGGAACAATGGGTTATATGGCTTGGATTTTCAGAAAAAAGCCTCATTTAGGCGTTGCAAAAGGACTTGCGTTTTACCAAATGGCGAGTGCAACTATGGATTGGGTTATGTGGTTGATAATGAAAGATGAAGGTGTTTTCAATAACTTATTGGCTGAAACAACAGTAATTGCGGCAATTGTTTCTCATTACTTTTTCGGTATTCTTCTTATTATCGCCATTAATAAAGCAAAAACGGATGGATAGTATCGTAACTTACTTCAATGGTGAAAAATTTCAATGCACGATTGGTGCAATTGCTTCGATGATATTAATTGCTTCATCAATCTTTTTTCTGTTTCAGCAAAAGGCCTTTCTAAAGGGGATGGCTTATGCTACCATTCCACTATCAATTCTGCTTTTGGTCATTTGTGTTGGCGTGATTTTGAGAGCTTCAACAGATATTGAACGAGTTACCACTTTTTATAGAAATACACCTCAAAATATCCAGGTTGAAGAAATACCAAGAATGGAGAAAGTAATGAAGAGCTTCAACATTATAAGAAAAGTTGAAATAGTGTTTTTTATAATTGGCTTGGCTTTGACTATTATCTTTTGGCGTAATGAACTTATTAAAGGTCTTGCAGTCGGGCTAATAATAATGAGCGTTTCTATTTACACTTTTGACTTTATAGCAGAATCAAGGGGGGAAGCTTATATTCAATTCTTAAAATCCTTGTAAATTAGGAGTGAAAAGAAGAAACCCGAACTGCTAACTATGTATATAAAAAACAGGCGAGATACTGCTAAATTCAAAGCTTTTGGCTCCTATCAAACTATGTGTTTATGCGAAAGTTTGGTGCTTCGAAGTCACCTATTTTTTATATACTAACCGTTGTAACACCTTAAACCAAAAATGTGTGTAAAGAATGAATCACAAAATTATTATTTGATTAATAATAACTTTAATATATCCAATTTTTTTAAGCCTATTAAAATTGAAAAACGACATGATATTTTCACTAATTGAAAAGAAATCATGCACCTTCTACTTCTTTAATAAAGTCTCGGGCTGATCTTAGGTCATAGGATCTATCCTTCGGGCTTTTCCCTTTTAAAAGTCCCTTTACTGAATCCAGAGCGGATTTAGCATCTTTTCCATACAAACGTAGAACATTCAGTGCTTCAACCCTAACCATTATGTGATCACTACTTAGAGATTTTTCCAGTGTCTTCAATCCCATTTCTATTTCTCCTAAATAATATAGAGCTTCAGAAGCAGCAATTCGAACACTTGGCGATTCATCTTTTAAAAGTTTTAAAATCTCCCTTTTCGCTGGTAATGACTTGCCTTTTAAAATGATACAACCGGTAACTGCCCAATAGCGAACTACTGCTTCTTTGTTACGCATCTTATTCATTAAGACCCTTAAATTTTCCAGATCGCCGGTTCTAGCCAAGATTGCCGTATTGATAATATGTTTCATCGGTAAGGATTTTTTCTGCATCATGTCGTAAATCGTGCTATTCTCCTGTTGAGCTCGAGCTACCAATTCAGCTTCCGGAAAAAACCCGGTATCTCTGGTTTCTAAACAAAAGTTATTTGTTACCTTTCGCATGCGTTCCAAAACCTTTTTATACTTGGGATCTTTGGCCAGATTAATAACATTATCAGGATCATTAATTACATCATATAGCTCTTCTGGTGGTTTCGGTTTCCAAAATTCTAATTGCGTATCATTACAATTTCCAGTCTCACATGCTTTTTGCCAGGAGGCCATAGAGGGAGCCCGCCATAAGTATTCCAGATATTGCCCATATATTTTATGCGGCATAAAATTGCTGATGTAGCGATAACGCTTATCTCTGGTACTACGCATCATATCAATAGTTTCGTCCATCCGTCCTCTGACTCCAAAGGTATAGGTCTTTGGTTTTTGATTTTGAAATCCTAAAAAAGCCTTTCCCTGCATGTATTCCGGAACTTTTACTCCGGCCAAACTAAGAACTGTTGGACCAAAATCAACAAAGGAAACTAATCTATCTGTACGTGAGCCGGGTAAATCTGGAGCTAAATATTGGTACTTTTTTGGAAATCTAATGATCAAAGGCACTCTCAAGCCCGATTCGTAAACAAACCTTTTGCTGCGTCCCAAAACGCCTCCGTGATCGCTATAATAAAACACAATAGTATTATCGGCAAGTCCTTCCGTTTTAAGCTCTTCTAAAATTCTACCTACATGGGTATCCATCATAGTAACATTATCATAATACTGAGCCCAATCCTGTTTCATTTCCATGGTACTAGGATGATATGCGGGAAGAGGTACTTTTTCAGGATCGTGAATTAAGGTGTCCACTGATGTGTGAATCTTGCCTTCATGAGTTTCTCCTAAATTAAAGACTGCAAAAAAAGGCTGACCTTCTTTTCTATCCTTATAAGTCGCTTTATCGCTTGATTCATCCCAGGCTTCTTTCATTAAATTCTCAGAATAAGCAATATTATAATCTGTTTTTGCATTGTTTGTGGTGTAATACCCGGCAGCTCTTAAATACTTAGGGAACATCTCAATAAAATCAGGGATTTCATAGGTACTTCGCATGTTTAACGTCCCTGTTGTAGTGGGATACATTCCTGTGATCAACGCTGAGCGCGCAGGCGCGCAAACAGGTGCAGTAGCAAAGGCATTTTCGTATAAAACGCCTTCTTTAGCCATTTGATCAAGAACTGGAGTTGTCGCAAAGCCATCCCCATAACAACCTAACAAAGGACTATTATCTTCACTAACAATCCATAAAATATTTGGTGGTGGAATATTAGGGTCAGGTTTCTGGCCAAAGGTGAAATGTGTTGCTATCACCAGTAAACTTGTGGTAAGGATTACATGATTGAGTTTTAATATCATAACTTATTATCAAAGATTTAATTTAAATTAATACTTTATTAACTTTTTATAGAGTATAACAACCATCCCTTTTATTCCCAGTTTCCATTTTAAACGCCTTTCTATTCCAGCCTTCTTGATTGGGAATTAAGATTCAGCATGGTGGGAAAATAATTAACTGGTCCATTATTTAGAAAAAAACGCTTTGAGCCTTTAAGGTTATGTGCATTAAATGATTGTTTGTACCATGCCCAATTTACATAATAGAAAATCAGCATCCTGATTATTTCAATCTCCACAAAGTTTTTTAGTTGTGCCATATCAAAATTATACTCTAACAGACCCATTTTATATTCAACCTTTTTATTGAGGAAGAAAACTCCTGCACAGGGTTATTAAACCTATCAAAAGGTTCCCAACAATAGTTGTGGAAACATGTTTCATAAGAACCAACTAAATAATACCATGTTCCCTTTTACTTAATACCCTGTCTTTTTATAACTTAAATTGAAAAGCAATATAATTTTTCAAAATTTGTTGCCGTTAATTCTTAGCCAAATTAGATTTTATGATAATCACTCCAAAATTTTTCCTTTTGAGAATGAATAGCATCGAGAATAAGATCTACAGATTTGGAAACATAAGCTCCCGTTTCCACATTGGATATGGGTTGCTGTTTGGTAAAAACTGCTTCAGCAAAATCCTTTAAGGCATAAAGGGTAGCATTCGTGCCATCCGCATCTATGGACCAACCTTCATCGGATTCCCAGGCCTGAGTAGCCCCTGAAACACCATCTACAAGCCCTTTTTTTTCGGCCTTGGTGTTTTCGGAATATACATGACCTTTCTCACGTGTAAGAACTATGGTTGCTTTCTTACCAAGAATCTTGATCTGGTAACCACCATAAGCGTTGGCTGTAGTTGAGGATAAGGAAAGATTTACCCCGTTTTCATATTTACAATTCACATGGACATTATCAAAGGTTTCTCTTCCGTCCTTATAGAAATCGATACCACCGATCCCGGTGAATTTTGTTAACTGACTTTCTGTATACCAATTTGCAATATCGATTTGATGAGATAACAACTCGGCTACCAAACCTCCGGAATATTCTCGATACATGCGCCAATTGATCATACGTCCCCATTTTTCATCCGTTACAACACGGCGCCAATTATTATTTCGGTTCCACTGACAGTCAATGGAAACCAAATCTCCAATATACCCTGAATCAATTATTTTTTTTACTTTTTGATACAATGGACTACTGCGATGTTGATGCCCCGTCATGAAAATAAGATTGCCCTGTTTTACTTTTTCCAGTACCATTTGAGTTTCTTCATAACCCCGTACCATGGTTTTTTCACAAAACACATGTTTACCAGCATCTAAGCTGTCGAGTGCCATTTTACCATGCATACTGTATGGTGTTGCTATAATAACAGCATCGACATTCTTATCATCAAGTAACTGTTTGTAATCTTTATAAGCTAAAGCGTCAGGTGCTAATTTCATGGCATCTTTTAATCGGAATGGCATAATATCACAAAAAGCAACAACTTTTAGATTATCCATTTTCTTTATGAGTCTCATATGCCCGGAACCTCTGGCTCCGGTTCCAATTATACCAATCTTCAGAATATCGTTTATAATTCTATTTTCCGGTTCAGTTTTGCCGTGGAGCATATACTGCGACAACAATACACCTCCTACTGCCAGAGAGGTGTTTTTCAAAAATTTTCGTCTTTCAATCTTTGGGGTCATTTTGAATTTATTAATTAAAACTTCGGATCTAAATTTAACTAAATCTCCCAGCCTGGTTCATAGGCTCTACTCCAAAGCTTCATAGCTTCACGATCGAAAATTTTACCACTGGTTTCATCAACATCAAAACCTTTGTTTATTCGGAATGCTATGTTGGCATAGTGTACCATGGCCATACTTTTACTGGCATCGTCTATAGGAGCATTTAATTGGGCTTTACCACGTATGCTCTCAAAAAGATTTTGAACATGGGTAGTAGACATACCACCTCCTCCACCAAGCGCTGTCCCAGCCTCGTTGTTCCCTGAATCGTATTTTTTTACGACCTTCCCTTTACGATCGTAGTGAATATATTTATTTCGATCTACCCAAACAGATCCATCTGTCCCGTAAATAATCGTTCCACGACCGGCACCATAAGTTTCATAGCCATTTCGAGATTTTCCATCCCACTTAATGACTTTGTTATCTTTAAATTTAAACGTGGCCAACATATCATCATACATTTCCCAGCCATCACCCGGAAACTGACGCTTTTCAGCCTCAACATCAACGTGCTTAGGAAAATCGACCTGAAGTGCCCAACGCGCCACATCCATTTCATGAGTTCCGTTATTTCCGGCCTCGGCTGTACCATAATCCCAGCCGTACCAATGCCAATTATAATTCCAAGTTTCAGAAGTGTAATCTCGTCTGGGTACCGGACCCTGCCATAATTCCCAGTCTAATCCTTGAGGTACTGCAGCCTTTTGCTGTAATGGTACTTCACCTCTTCCGTTAGTGTAAAAAGCCAAGGCTGAGTAAGGTTTTCCAATAGCGCCGTTATGAATTTCATTCATAATTTCAATGGTATGTTTTGAAGAACGTTGTTGGTTTCCCATTTGTACAATCTTGTTATAATGTCCAGCCGCACTCACTAGCTGTTCGTTTTCGTGCATGTTATGGCTACATGGTTTTTCCACATAAACATGCTTTCCTGCTTTAATCGCCATAATCGAACCTGGTGCGTGCCAATGATCTGGTGTTGCATTGATCAATATATCCACATTCTTGTCGTCCAATACCTTACGAATGTCATTTTCTAATTTTGGATCGTAGTTTATATGTTCTCTAATGGCTTTCGACGCCTTGAGTCGTTGACTCTCCATCACATCACACAAATACAACAACTTCACATTACTTTCCTTAGCCCCAATTGGAGGATAGAACGCCTTTACACGTCGCCCTAATCCGACGATAGCCACATTCAGTCTTTCGTTGGACCCAATGATATTATTATAACTTTTTGCACTCATTGCCATGGCCGAGCCACCTAAAGTGATCGCTGTGCCGGCCATTGTAGTTTTCTTTATAAAATTTCTTCGTGTTGTCATCCTTAAAATTCTCTTATTTTAATACTTCTGTAGCTTACTTTGTTCCCGTGATCCTGCAATAAAATAGTACCTTCCGGCCAACGACCGAAATTTTCCCATTTTTGATACTTACTGTAGTTCACAACCGCTTCAAACATTTGAGAATAACGGTCGTATTCTACCACTTTTTCATTATTTAACCAATGTTCTACTTTACCATTCTTAGAAACAATTCTAGCCTTATTCCAGTTACCAATACCCTTAAAGTTCTTCGAGCGGCCTGGCGTAGATAGGTTTTTGGCGGTTATAAGATCGTACAAGGATCCGATGGTTCTATTTCCCATAACACCTAATTTGGCGTCCGGGTGATTCTTGTCATCCAAAATTTGAAATTCGCAGCCAATCGCTGAACCCGTTCCTTTATTTAGGCTTGGATCTACAAAATATTTAATTCCACTGTTAGCACCTTCTGTGATTTTAAATTCAAGTTCCAATTCAAAATCACTGTACATTTTGGTTGTTACGATATCTCCGGGACCTGTTGCTTCTCCACCACCGGTGTCTAAAACAGTTAATTCACCATCTTTGATCTCCCACCCGGATTCTGGAAATTCATCCAACTTGGCTCCACGCCATCCTTGCGAGGATTTTCCATCCCAAAGCAATCGAAAACCATGACTCTTTTCCCAGCCGGTAAGTTTATTCTTAAGATAACTAACTTGTTCCACTCTAGGGTCCGGAGTGGTTCTATATTTTGCGACATCCTCTGTTAGAATTCGAATGTTCCTCCACATCACTTGACGACCAACTTCGTCCTTAGATCCTACGCGATGCACCTGTAAACCAATAAATCCACTTGAGGTCATATCATCCACAACTCTACTGGCGAGTTGTCCGTTTACATAGGTATTGATCTCATCCCCCAAAGCTTCAATGCGTATAGTATTCCAGGTTCCCAATCTAAAAGCATCTTGCGCTTTTTGGTTTCTGGCTAATGGATACATCCACTTACGTCGGCCTTCATCATAAAGACCTCCTGTCCATTTTCTTGGCGAAGGGTCTACCTCACACTGGTATCCAAAAACACGCGTACCATTTTTCTCTTGCCTGGTATTACTTCTGAATTGAACACCGGAGTTCAAAATATTAGGAAGATATATATCAACTTCAAAAATAAAATCTGAATATTTTTTTTCCGTGCACAGAAAAGTGTTTAACTTATCCATTTTACTGGATCCAACAATCATACCGTCCGTTACTTCAAAATCAGCAGTTCCTCCAATAGGCTTCCATCCATCCAGATTTTTACCATTAAAAAGGGTTTCCCAGTTCTGACCGAAGCTTAGGGTACTCATAAATAAAACAGCATATATTAGTATATGGCTGAGTGTTGCTTTTTGGTTTTTAGATTTCATGTTTTTATTAATCATTAGTTGTTATTGGTTACGATTTTATTGGTTGTTATTAATCAGTATGCAATATTGGAATATCACCCTTTCGGATCCGCTCTGATATCTTTCCTTTTGATTCAGATGAATCTAAACAAGAAAAATTAATCACAAAGCCGAAAAGAACACAATCTTTAAAAACATTTTTCCCTTTAAACATTTATAAAACAGTGTTTAATTGGGTGACTTTAAATTGTGATATTTTCATGTGGTTTCGAACCGTTCTAAAAGCAAACCAACCTTCATGATATGGTAGTTTATCCACCATGGTGAAAATGGTATCACCATCATGTGCATAGATTATTTTATTTTCTACAACAGAGATCTCAACATGAATTGGCAAATTGGCCTCGATCGCATGGGGTTCACCCAGATCATGTTCCGGTAAAACCGGTCTTTCTTTTGTATAACCTTTATAACGTCGCATCCTGATTGTCGAATTATCATGACCTCCATAACCCACATAATAGGTTCTTAACCTATGGTAATCCGAAAAGCGACCGGTTCTTAAACTATCCGGACAAGAAAAAATATCAGATGGACATTTAGGATCTAGAGCCATAAAAAAACAATTCAGATCACTTACCCTATCATTATTACCTCCTTTGGCAATCAACTCAGCGGTATATTCAATCTTAACAGGAGCTTCAAGCTTTTTCTTAAACCAAACCGTAGCACCTTTAATAGCATCAATATCAAGTGCTTCATCTTTGATACTTACTTCTTGGTCGTTAACCTCAGTTTCAGCCTCAAATAAATTAGCATCAGCAAGGTCATCGAAATTAATCTTATAAAGGATTTTATTCAAACCTTTGGTATCGTTTTTACATTCACAACACGTAAAAAGAAGAAAACCAAAAATTCCTGTAAGCAAAAAAAACTTGTTATTTAACATAGATACTTAATACCTTTTAATGATATAATTGAACTGATTTTGACAAAATTGAAAAAACCAAAGGCTTTTAGAAAATTCATACTTATGACATAACTATAAACACTTTGGTTCTTTGTAACTAACTAAAACAAATTATTGGTTTCCCTTCATTATGGATAACCTTGAAACATTTATTCTATAACATAGATAATCCTCATGGTGGTTGATTAAGCCACACGAGTAATTTCTAATAGCGATAAATGAAATAGGCGCATATGTAAGTTGAGGTTCGATAGTCGTTAAGGCGAACTGTACAGTTTTTTTCAATTTATTAAAGATTTTTTTTAAAAACATGATCATTATATTAGTTGTGACCAGAGACCTTGATTTGTAAAATTTTGTGCTTTTGTAAAAATCCTAATATAAATTTAATTATTTGAGATTTTAGAGGGAACAAAAGTACATTTTAAGTATCTAAATAGTATAAAAACTTGATAATCAGCACTTATTTTATACATATAAGATTACTTCTTTATGGAAAGAAAAGAAGATATGGATACCTAAACTCCTTAATTTCTCTAGAATAAAACGAACTTTAAGGGATGGATTTTATTCTTCAAACCACCTATATATTTTTAATTTTCGAATTTTGATTGAACTATCAATTTATCAACTTAAGGTTTATTAATATAACCTATGTATGAATAAAAAATTTTGAAGAAGCTTGTTCGTATCTGTCCTGTTCATTGGTATTTTAACCCATAGTAAAATTTCTACTTACAAGTTTTCTGTGAAATTCTAATTTGATGATTAACATTGAACTAAATACTGACGAAGTAGGAAATAAAGAATCAAATAAAATAAGCTCATGCTAGTAAAGTATACAAGTTTTCATCTTCATGAACTATTAATTACTATTCTTATTAAGATAATGGGATAGCTTGATATTAAGCTAAACGGACTTCCTATTTTCGGCAATTCTTGAAAAAAGAACATTTTTTAGAACCATGCCGTAAAGGACCGTCTTTAATCTCATTTTGAATTTTCATTTTCTCCCTAAATGAATATTTTCAACAAATTTAGAACCGATAATTTCAATAACCGAAATAGCAAATATTCTTTTGTAACCTTCACCTAAAAGTTAAAAAGATGACTTCGACATTTAACTTTAAGAAAACATCAATTTAATTTTCTCTTTTCGAACTTAACCTTTGGTTTGGTAGATTAGAGCTTTCAGCTTTTAAATTTAACCTAATAACAAAAATCTAAGGATTTCAATCCGTTATACTTTTTGACTACCTTAAATGTACTTTTGTTCCCTCTAAAATCTCAAATAATTAAATTTATATTAGGACTTTTACGCAATCGTTTCACTTTTGTTAAATTTTAAGTTAAATTAAATATGAAAAATGTTATCACAGTAATTCTTTCACTGTTTATTGGATTATACACGTCTTATTCCCAAGAAATAAAGCCAACTGAAGTAATTAAAATCATGGAAAAGGTTGCTGACTGGCAAATCTTTCATTTCCGGGACACTTACAGCAGATCACAAGCTCATCATCCTTTAAATTGGACAAACGGAGCATTATATGTTGGGATGATAAAATGGGCGGAAATGGCCGATAACGATAAGTATTACAATTGGCTTAAAAATATTGGAACAGAAAACGAATGGCAATTACATAAACGAATATACCATGCAGACGATCAAACTGTGGGTCAAATGTATATAGACCTTTACAGGAAGTATAAAGATGAAGAAATAATTGCTCCAACCAAGAAACAGCTTGATTTTATTTTAATGCATCCCTCACAATCTGTTTTAAATTGGGAAACACCATATGATCATGATCGCTGGAGTTGGTGTGATGCACTATTCATGGCTCCGCCTGTATGGGCCAAATTATATAATATCACGGGAAATAATAAATATCTACATTTTTTGATGACTGAATACAAAGCTTCAACAGAATTTCTCTTCGATAAAAAAGAGCACTTATACTATAGAGATGAATCCTACATGAACAAATTAGACAATGGCACTAAAATATTTTGGTCTAGAGGAAACGGATGGGTTTTTGCAGGACTTGCGAACATAATGAATGAATTAAAGCCTAACACAGACGAGTATAAATATTTTTTAGAAATCTATAAAAAGATGGCAAAAAAGCTACTCGACATTCAAAAATCTGAAGGTCTATGGGCCATGAGTTTATTGAGTCAAGAAGAATATCCTACTCCGGAAACAAGTGGCTCATCGTTCTTTATTTATGGTTTAGCCTGGGGTATTAATAATGGTATTTTAGATAAAGATTTATACATTGAGTCAGTTCGTAAAGGTTGGACTGCTATTACAAACCATGTAACAGATGATGGTATGTTAGGATATGTTCAACCAATTGGGGGAGCTCCGGGAAATGCCTGGCCAGATAAAACAGAAGTTTATGGAACAGGTGCACTTTTAAGTGCCGGCTCTGAAGTTTATAAGCTTTTTGGCGGCAAATAATCTATTTTTCATAGGAGATGAATTATAAATAAATTCTTAATTGGAAATAGATTTGAGCCTTGAGAGTTTTTCTTTTAAAAGAGCTTTTTCAAATTCTATAAGTGCATATGGATGCCTTAATTTATGCCTGTTTTCTATCTCCCAAATCTTGCCCGAAATAACCTTGGTTTCTGTAATGAGCAATTGAAATTATATGGGCTAGGAATTACACAAAAAAGTTAATCATGAAAAAACATAATTTATTCATTTTCATAACTCTAATCTCACATGGCATATTCAGTCAAAATGATTGGGAGAACCCTAATATTTTCAAAGTTAACAGAGAAGAAGCTCGTGCCTCTTTTTACCCCTATTCATCCATAGAAAACGCTTTTAATGATAATTATTCGGAAGATGATTATATACAAACATTAAACGGTAAATGGAAGTTTCAATATGCTACCAATGCTTCAAAAAGAAATCTTGAATTTCAAAAATTAGGTTATGATGTTAGCGGATGGGATGAAATACCGGTTCCGGGTAATTGGGAATTTTATGGTTACGGCTATCACCATTATACAAATAAAACCTACCCTTTTGACCGTAATCCTCCTTATATTAAAGATGAACAAAACCCTGTGGCCTCCTATGTAACTTTTTTTAACCTACCGGATAAATGGAAAGATCGGGATATCTATATTCAGTTTGGTTCAATTAAATCAGGATTTTACTTATGGTTAAATGGCGAAAAAGTTGGGTATAGTCAAGATTCAAAACTACCAGCAGAATTTAATATCACCAAGTATTTAAAGGAGGGAGAAAATAAAGTAGCTGTACAAGTTTTTCAATTTACTGACGGCAGCTATCTTGAGGATCAAGATTTTTGGCGTTTTTCAGGAATTCAAAGAGATGTTATGCTATACGCAAGGCCAAAAACTCAAATAAAAGATTTTTTTGCTAAAGCGTCTTTAAATGAAAACTATCAAGACGGACACTTCCACTTAGAAGTAGAGGTTAAAAATTTAGATAATAAAAACAACAACTTTACTCTTAATTGCCTTTTATTAGATGCCAGCGGGGAAACAATAAAACAAAATCAGATTAATATTACTCAAAAAAAAGGCACCTCACAGTATTCTTTTAATACTACAATACTTAACGTAAAGAAATGGTCAGCGGAAACTCCATATTTATATAAACTAGCTTTATCCATAAATGATAAGGAAGGCAAACTTTTAGAAGCTACAGCAATCAATATAGGTTTTAGAACATCCGAAATAAAAAACGGTCAATTGTTGGTTAATGGTAAACCCATTCTAATAAAGGGCGTAAATCGGCATGAGCATACGCCTTATAATGGTCATGTTGTAAATGAAGAATTGATGAAAGCCGATATAAGGATGATGAAGAAATTTAATATTAATGCAGTGAGGACTTCTCACTATCCAAATGATCCTCTTTGGTATAAACTTTGTGACCAATTTGGACTTTATTTGTATGATGAAGCGAATATAGAATCCCATGGTTTGGGTTATAATCCGGATGAAACATTAGGGAATAATCCTAATTGGAAAAAGGCACATTTGGAACGTATGTTAAACATGGTTGAAAGAGATAAAAACCATCCGTCTATCATAGTTTGGAGTATGGGAAATGAAGCTGGAACAGGGCTAAACTTTTTAGCCGGATATAAAGCAATTCATAAGTTTGATGGTAGTCGTCCGGTACATTATGAACGTGCAGAAAGAAAGACCGATATTAAAGAAAAGCATACAGATATTATTGGAAATATGTATGCAACAATAAGTTATCTTAAAAACAGTTGGATAGGAACAGATACAGAACGCCCTTTTATTTGGTGTGAATATTCACATGCAATGGGCAACAGTAGTGGTAATTTTAAAGAATATTGGGATTTGGTTTATTCTAATCGCCAAATTCAAGGTGGATTTATATGGGATTGGATGGACCAAGGGATTGCACAGTATGATGATAACGGTAAAAGATATTGGGCGTATGGAGGTCTATTCGAACCGGAAGGTGTTTATCACGATGCGAATTTTTGCTTAAACGGTGTTGTTGATGCTGATTTAAAACCTCATCCGGGATTATTTGAAATTAAAAAAGTATATCAAAACATAAAATTCAAAAATTTTGATAAAAAAAGCGGAAAAATAATTGTAGAGAATGACTATTTCTTTAAAACTCTTGATGATTACATTGTTAAATGGGAATTAGTATCGAATGGAAAAGTGACAAAATCAGGGCTTTTCAAACCTCTCGAGATATTACCGCAATCAAAAAAAGAATTTATTTTAGAACTTCCTTCAATAGATAATAATTCTGAGTACTTTATAAACTTTTATGCGATGCAATATGACTATGATCCTTTAATTCCATTTGGCCATATTGTAGCTTCAGAACAATTCAGTTTAAACAATTACAAGTTTGCCAATAACACTAAGAATCTAAATTCTTTGGTTCAATTATCGACAAACCCAAGTGAAATCAGAGTTTCTGGAAATGACTTTACTGTTGCTTTCTCTGAAAAATCAGGGGCATTAATATCTTATAATTTCAATGGGAATGAATTAATTAAACAACCTATGGTGTTAGATTTTTGGAGAGCTCCAACAGATAATGATTTTACAAAAAAATTTCCAACACCTGTTTTAGTTTGGAAAGAAGCTGCTCATAAATCAATATTACAGAGCATGGAATTTAAAAAGATTTCAGGTTCTGAAGTAGCCGTCACTTCTTCTTATAAAAATAATCAAATTGATGCTGAAATAGTTTTAAATTACATTATACGAGGAAATGGAGAGATTGAAGTAAATTATAATTTTGAAGCTAAAAAAAGTGAATTACCAGGAATGCCGAGAATTGGTTTAAAACTTCAATTACCAAAAGAATTTGATAATCTAAATTATTATGGACGTGGTCCTTGGGAAAATTATATCGATAGAAATACAGCTGCTTTTGTTGGTCTTTACACATCGAAAGTAGATGACCAATATTTTGCGTATAGCAGACCACAAGAAAACGGACATAAAACTGATGTGCGATGGTTAACTTTAAAAAATCACTCTGGTATAGGGTTAAAAGTAAAAGCCAATAATGGCGTAATAGAATTTAATGCCTTGCACTATAGTACTCAAGATTTTGATCCTGGAACAACAAAACTATTAAGAACAACCGCAGATATCGTTAAAAAAGATTTTGTTGAACTCCATATTGATTATAAAATGCAAGGTGTTGGCGGTGATAATAGCTGGGGAGCTTTACCACACGAGCCCTATATGTATTATCCGGATAAACCTTATAAATTTAGTTTCACATTGAGCCCTGAAAGATAGGTTTTATTAACCTATATTTTTAAACGAGTCAGGAACTTGGATGAAATCATTTGTAAATCATAGTCTCTCAACCTTGAAATCTCTATAAATAAACTGCCGGGTCGACATATGCCTAAGGCCGATACGTCCTTTTTCAATCCGTTTGAGATCATTATCCATTAAAATATTACCAGTGTTCCATAACTGGTCGATCATAAGTTTCTGACTTTCCTTCTCAAACAAACGAAGCCTGAGTGAATTGGTTCGCTTTTCCACTTCTACTAAATAGGTTTTTCCAGGAAGAATTTTTCCATAGTCCACCATTGGCTGAATCAAACCTTTTCCAGGATACCATTCAAGATTTTCATCCTTCCAAGGGTAACGTTTGCAACGCATGTTTTCACGAAAACTTAGACTTAAAAGGTTCATATAAGTGAAGTAGGTCTCCATACTAGGAATTTCACGAAATTTACTCCAAGCTGAAATGTCCTTCACATAGGGGCTCGAACCTATTCCTTGAGCTTGGATATAAAGCAATGTTGTTCCATAGTCGCTATCATCAACTCGAGTCATTTCGTAACAGATTTTGATATCACCTTCAAATTCCTGCTTAGTCCAAAGTACGGCATGATGAGCGTGGTATTGAATAGGGTCATCACTCTTGGTCACGGTGCCTGCCGAAAAAAATAAACCATCCTTCGAATTGGATAGCGTTGCCTCCTTCCCATCGAGAAACCAGTTTTCCTGCCAATTTCCAGTCATGGCATCTTCAAGGAGGATTATCCCCTGTTCTCCCCCCTTATCGTCTTCATTAAATCCGAACAATTTTTTGTCTCGTCCGTTCTGGTTAATTTCCAGATTAGCATAGTGGCATTTGGGGTTATCCTTTGAAAACTCATTTTCAATAGAACCCTTGTCCATTTTTCCGTAATAAAACTTAGCTTCTTGAGGATTAGTACATTGACTTAAATAAGTGTTGCCATATTTGGTTTCCTTGGGTGTGAAACTTTCTTTTTTTACTCCAGTGAATCCAATCTTAAAGTAATTTTCTACCTCTTTTTCCTGGTCGAGCACTACGATATTAAAGATATCAGACTTCCAGTCTCCTTTAACTTTGGCAATACAACTAGGGCCAGTGCTAAAGTTTCCAAAATTGAAATTATTAACATAGCCTTTATTCCCATTTACCAATTTCATTTCGTCGGTGATAGCAGAAAACTCCTTTAAACATGATCGAAAATATATGGGGAATTCATTTTTCCCAGAGTCCTCCGGTCTATCAATGTAAGTTGATGAATCAAGCAAATTTTCTTTACTACTATTAATCCTTAAAGTATCGGAAAGGCTATCATATTTGTACTCCAATGAATCAATTTTCAAAAAATTCAAAGTGTCCATTGTATAATTAATGTCGTTGGAATTTGGTTTTAAAAGTTTTTCTCTAAAATTATTATACTTCTTGGAAGAAAAATCTAATTCGACTTCAAAATTATGTGTCGAACAATAAGCAACAGACTGAAATCCAAGAATTACCAGAATAAAAACGGAATTATAGATCATAAAAGGTATACCTCTTTTCATGCCACGTTATTTTATTTTTGATTTATTAAAGATTCGAAACATAAATTTTTCCAATTCCTTCTGACGCGTCTCCTTACTTTTAATTTCAATTTTACAATTAACGCCTATAGAATCAGCGGCCTCTTTCAGTATGTTACCAAATTCAGCATTATGAATACCATCCTTCGTTATTGGCTTTTTACTAATGCTGGTATAGCTCAAATAAAGTGGAGGATCATTTTTACTAAGATGTGTGAGGGGCGAGCATTCCACCGACAAATCCTTATAATTTTCCCAGTTCTCAAATAAATCCTTTGGACTGGTTGCTCCAACAGACTTCCAAATCATTGAATGGCTAGTGGCTGAGTTTCCAATTCGCTGTTGTATTATCCATGGATCTATGGTAGTTTGTGCTGAAATCACTGCGGCTGCGAGAAGTCGTGTGGATTCCCTCTCAATAGGATCTTCACTATTCAGATTAGCCATGTCGTCATGGCAAGCCAACCACAAACTTGAACAACCTCCTGCCGATCCTCCTGATGCAATTATTCTATCGGGATCAATATTCCACTCCTTAGCTTTACTTCTTACAAATTGAAGTGCTCTCGCGGCATCATGAAGGCTACATGGTAGTACGTTCCCGTTTCGAGCTAGGCGATAATTAATACTTACATAAGAAATACCTTTTTTTAATAAACTGAGATAGGGACCGTTGTTAGATTCTTTACTGCCACCACCCCAACCACCTCCATGGATATAAAATACCAGAGGTGTTGGAGTTTTAGATTCAGCTTTCCAAAAATCCAGTTTATTCCGCTCAAAAGGACCGTATGAAATATCTCTTAATGTGGGCTCAAACTTCTTCTTACGAACGGTTATCCACTTGCCTTCCAACATTATTGAATCTTGGCTAATAGACTCATTTTTAGCAGAAAATGCCTGATCCTTGGTTTCAATTTTCTTAGGTTTTTTCCCTATCCTTATCTTCCCAGGAATACTCATTACTCGAGCTAAACGTTTACTGCCAATACGATCCTCCAATTGCTGTATAAAAAGGCTTCTTGGAGCTACCCGTCTATCCGGGTGTTCTATGTAACCGCTACCCATGAGGACAAATCCTTTGTAAACAGCTGCATTTGGTGTGCCAAGATAACCGGATCGGGCGTTTGCATATTCCAGTCTGTCGGTTGGATACGAATCATGTATTTCACCTGAATAACCAATAGCGAAGTTCTGTTCCGAAGTCGGTGGATCCATAACTACAACCGCTTCCGCATTACTGTTCCAAAAAACCACATTTGCGCCGGCCCAGCCATGACCTGACCCAGAATCACCGCGGTTCAAGGCTGCAAGAGTCCCTCCTTTTTTCAGAGTAATATTGTCGTAGAGGATTCCTGTGCTCCACCGATGATGTGGTTCAGATATTGATGTAGAATTAATGGCTGTACAATTAACGAATGCGTTAGGGCCCGAAACCCGACTACCTACCACGAAATCATGACGTCCCTTTTCAGCATAGCAGTTATAGAACAATATTTGACTTCCACCATTGGTTAAGAAAGAATATCTTCTCCCTCCCTTGATTGGAGAAACAGGCTGAAGCGATTTACAGTCCCGAACGGTACAAAATCGAGCGTTATTACTCGCTCTAACGGCAGCAAGGCGCACATGTTTTACTGTACAATTTTGAACCCAACCGTTAACGCTGGCTAGGTCTATTCCACAATTGAGATTGCTCTTCTCATCACTGAAGTATTCTTTGTTCTCTTTATCGACAGCTTTGATAGATGAATCATAATTCGAAACAATGCGTAAAGACTCTACCCCGCAAAATGAATCAATTTCGTCAATACTTATTTTTTCAATTGTTCCACCACCATGCTCAGTAGCAATTGACTGCGGTAATGGAACATCCAATGTTAACCTATTTCCTTTTACATCTGTGATTTGACGAACATGTTCCAGTTGAAAGGAATTAGCCTTCCAGTTCTTCACACGTTTATTATTTGGTCTAATTTCTGTTATCCGATCCATTCCGAGATCTTTTATCCATTCATCATTCGTCGTTTTGGTGATGAGCACATGGTCTCCCTTTCTAAAAGTACTTGGATCTTTTACAGATACATTCATACTAGCTGCAGGAATATAGGTGTCCGTAATTTTGGTTGGGTCTCCTATACTCACAATTTCCGCCTCCGAATCACCCACATAAATTCCTGTTCCCTTGGGATTTTTAAAGATCAGTGTTGTTCCCAAAGGACCGTCGCCTTCGCCTCGCAAAACAACACCGGAACGAATAAGCAAGCTTCCATTCACATAGTAAGTTCCTTTAGTTAAGAGTAGGGTTCCTCGAAAACCATCCACATTTGGGGGAAGAGAAGCTATGCTATCAAGCGCACTCTGAATTTTTTCCTGGCTATCAGGACCACTTAAATAGGCCATCGTACCTACCTCAGTTGCTTTTCCTGAAGGTGGTTTAAGCTGAGCAACAACGGGGATATCAGGAATCGGCGTTTCACTGCGTTGGTATCCACAATATGAAAAATCTAATATCTTATCACCATTTTCCGTATATGGCTTATAAACAAGACTCCCGTCTTCTCCAGGGTAAACCAGAGTGCTATTTGAAGCTTTTTTAGACGCCGGCCCCATTTCAATAAAATAGACGTTTTCCAATAAAATAGAAGATTTTTCACCTTTGATATTAATTATCTGAGGTTTATTGCTATCGGTTGTTTGTAAACTAATCCTCCAATTTCCACTTGAATCCGCATGTGTATCTAAAGGCTTCCCTAACCAGGATGTTTCAATGGTTATTTTCTCCATTGCATCTGCCCATCCCCATAACATCACCTCAGAATTTGGATGAAACGTCATATGAGATGAAAAAATGGCTGGTAGTTTAATTTGCCCCTGAACTGATTGCAAATTTATTAATATGCTTAAAGCTATAACTAATAAAAAAGGTCCTCGTTTAATCATCATATTTAAATTTATTTTTAGTTTTAAATAATTCTTAATTTATTTCATAGGAAAAGCTATAAACCTTTGAACGGCAATGTTCTTTCTCCATAATATTTGCAATTTCTTCCACAATTTCAGGATTTTTAGAAGCAATATTATTATTTTCACCTATATCAACAGCTAGATTATAAAGCTCTATGGGTGCAAGCGGATTATTATCCATATTCAATCGTATACCTTTCCAATCCCCCATTCTTACAGCCTGGCGACCTCCTCTTTTATGAAATTCCCAATATAAATACTTATGCTTCGATTGTTTCTCTCCCAAAAATTCAGGTAACATTGAGATACCATCTAATCCCTCCGGGGTTTTTGTATTTGCTATTTCGCAAATAGTAGGCAGAATATCCCAAAAAGCAGAGATATGATTGGAAGTTGAATTTGCCTTAATTTGACTAGGCCAGTATGCAATCATGGGTACTCTTATTCCTCCTTCATATAAATCACGTTTATATCCTTTTAACTCTCTATTACTATTAAAATAATCAGGATCGGCACCACCCTCCTTATGAGGGCCGTTATCAGAGGAAAAAATAATTATTGTATTTTCTGCCAAACCAAGATCTTCTATTTTTTTTCTTATCTCGCCTACCTGATCGTCTAAAAGACTCACCATGGCAGCAAAAGCAGCATGAGTTTCTTTTTGAGATCCGTAACCGCCTTTCTTATACCGTTCACTACCATAATCTTGACCCTCAAATACTATTTCAGGTAAAAGTTTTCCTCTAAATTTTTCCATATACCTTTCAGGTGCCGCAAGTTCCGCATGAGGAATTATAGACGGATAATACATAAAAAAAGTAGTGTCTTTATTTTTCTCAAGAAAATCGAGTGCCTTTTGATGAATAATATCGGGAGCATAAGATTCCGTTTTATTTCCACTATTACCTTCTAGTATGTCTTTGCTTTGATTATGCCACAAATGATTTGGGTAATAATTATGACCCATGCGTTGACAATTATATCCATAGAATTCATCAAACCCCTGATTGATAGGGTCTCCTTCGGAACCAGGATAGCCTAGTCCCCATTTACCAAAAGCCCCAGTTACATAACCACCCATTTTTAAAAGTTCAGGAAGTATAATTATTGAAGAATCTAATGGGAATTGTCCTTCAGGCCTAATTTCTCTATTTCCTCGAATAAAAGTGTGTCCGGTATGTTTTCCTGTCATTAACGAAGATCGTGAGGGAGCGCAGACTGTTGATCCAGAATAATGTTGGGCAAAAAACATTCCATCCTTTGCCAACTTATCAATATTGGGTGTTGAAAACTTAACTTGCCCTGTTAAACTTAAATCACCATAACCTAAATCATCTGCCAATATATAGATTATGTTTGTTCTTTTTGTTTTATTAATTTCTTTAATCTTTTCTTGATCTTTACAAGCAATAAGGATTATCAATAAAATAACAGTTCCTAACGAGCTTATTGATTTTTTCATTTATTAATTCTTAATTAAATGTTTATTAACCTAATATTTTTATTCCATAATCCCAGATTGGCTTTTTGCTAATTCCAACAATATGAGTATTGCCATTATTTGGCACATGTTACTTTTAGAGAATCAGGATCATTAAAGATTTGAATATAGTAGAGGAAATACGTAGCCGCCATCGACCAGAATTTATTTTTCAGCCTAGAACATATATTGGACAATAACCTTTGCCACTTTAATCATGATTAAAAAGTTTAACTTTGTGAATTCTAATCTCGTCAAGTACCACGTTTTCAATCAGACCGAATGGCTTTGCGGGAAATTTTATTCCAAATTCATCACCATTGAAAACCTTCCCTTTTTGCCATTTACCATCTACAAACGATCCTTCCTCCACAGAAAGAAGTTGCGCATAGGGTTTATTCTTATCTGTTGATTTATATTTAAGTTCAAAAGCATTACCAGCAATAATAAATTCATTTTCGCTTATTTGGATAATAAGACCAAATCCTTTTATATGTGGCGCTTTATTAAGGGCATAATTTGGGGTAAATTCAAAGTCACCCAAAATAAAAGAAGATGGAGATGAGTCTTCGATTTCCATAAAGGCATTTACTTTATTCTCGAGTTGAGCCACAACAATTAAAGGCAACAAGTTGTCCAGCGCTTTATAGGCATTTTTTATAGGGTGATTGCTGTGGTAAACATCATGATCGATCCCGAAAGGAGAAAAGCAAATGGCGTTATAATGACCAATGGTATAAAATGCTTTTGCAGGAGCACTTATGGTATCTTTAAGCCAAATAGCACATGCCTCTGGAATGAATAGGGGATTTCCTTGATGTTTAAACGCTTTACACTTGGCATCAAATTTTTCTTCGTGATGTATAAACGCTTTAGATTTGATATCAAATTTTTCTCCGTAATTATCAGTTGCAAAAATATCAATGTTTGGTGCTCCAGCCTGCCAAATATCCAACATTCTGTAATTTGGTCCACCGCTTGGCCAATCGCCAGGAATTTGATTTTCTTTTGCAGCCCAAGCATTTACCAATGTAGGAATGTTATGAACCACCTTACCTGCCGCTGAGATCTGGTTAATATAGGTAGCATAATTCCAGGCCATAAAGATTTCATCACTAAGTAAAGACTCTCCAAAAACCTCCGCCCATGATCCCTTCCTTTTTGAGCCATTATTTTGATATGCCTCCCGAATAAAAGGTTTTAACTTATCTATATTTTTGTTAATATACTCTATTAATTCCTTCGGTACTTGTTTTTCAAAAAGTGTAATTGCAGCAGGAGAAAAATCTCTAGAAGCCCCTTTTAGTCCAACTTCATTTTCAATCTGCACCATTAATACAGTATGATGTTTATCCACATGTTTAATTCTCTCCATTAACTTTACATAGGCTTTCTTATCGGCTATCAAGCATTCATTATTCAAATTAGAAATTGTATTACTTGTTTTTTGGTCTTTAAGGTGCATACGGGGGAAACGATTCACATCCATTTTAACCCAATCAGGCGTGTAATGCGATCTTCCATTTTTCCAGCTACCAAACCATAAAACGACGAGGTGTAAATCATGCTCATGCGCCCTCTTTATGTATTCATCAATTAGTGTGTAATCAAATTTGCCTTCAACCGGTTCAAATTGTTGCCAATTTATTGGTAAAAAAACTGTGTTAACGTGTAACCCTTTTAATCTTGACCAAACTGAATCCATATATTCAATACTGGATGCCGATGAGTTTAATAATTCACCACCAAGCATTACATAAGGAGCGCCATCTACAATTAGTTGTTTTACCCCGTTTGTTTCTTTTATATATGGTAAGGACAAAATACTTTGTCCCTTTGGATTTATACTTTTGTCTTCTGAGTAATTACATGATGCTATAAATAGTAATAATATTGTTAGTAGTTTTGATGATAATAAATATTCTCTAATATTTCTGATTCTTTTCGCCTCCATTCATGAATAAATTTTAATAATCAATTGTTAAATAAGTACCTTTAAAACTTTGGTTAATCACCATCATCTTAATCGGCCTATTTTTTTCATCGGGAATAACTTCAATACTTGCTTTTCCATTTGCCATAGCAATTTTTTCGCTTCCAGTATAAGTTCCTTGAAGTTTTAAAGTTTTCCCTCCGGTAAGACATTGAAAGTATACGGGTTCTTCATAATCTAAACATTTAAGCCCATTTTTATCAACAGCCGTTGCTATAACCAAATAATTTCCGTTTTCTAATTTCTGGTAAGTTAATAAAAGTTCGTAAGCTGGTTCATTTTTAACAAAGCGATAATTTACAGAAAGTGTATCATTTATAATAATCCCATTATTATTAGAAGTTGCTATCAACTCATTTTCACCTTCAATAAACTGTATATCCCAATTAAGACCAGATGCAGGAAAATCATTTATGTCTTTTTGTTTTAGTCCTAAATTTCTTCCATTGTGAAACAAGGTTACTTCCTTGCAATTACTGTAAACACTTATGTTTCGAGCTAAATCTTTAGGGCCTTGTCTTTCTGTCCATGTATGAGATTCTATATAAATAAAAGGCTTTTTCGCCCAATAACTTTTAAAGACATAATAGGCATCTTTTGGATTTCCGTTGCTGGCTACCAATCCCTTTTGATTCATATAAGGAATATCATTTTCTGGACGTAATGGAGTTCCAAAATCTTTGAATGCCCATTGAATATTACCTACAAAGCTAGTGTCTGTCTCAGAAATTCTTAAATACCAATCAAAGAGATCTACTATGTAGTTTTCACTCCAATCACCTACTTGGGCAATATTTGGCACATCGCTTTGAACAATGGCTTCCTCCCATCCATCAGCGTTGATAATACCCTCTCCAGTAATAGGATTTTCTGAATGTCTACCTAGGTGACTTGAACCACCATACTCTGCATGCACAAAATGAGGGTATTCCTTTTTATATAAATCCAGGGCTTTTTGATAACTTTTGTAACTTCCCGAATACCACCCCGACCAAATTGAAGGTGAAAATACATCAACTATATCAGATCCTTCATAATATTTTCGAAACGCTGTTTTTCTTGATGGATCTATCTCATGAACCAGGGTATTCAACTCTTTTAAATAACTATTTATTTCTTCAATATTGTCTCCATCTTTAAAATCCGGTAACCAATCCATTTCATTTCCCAGTGACCATATAATAATACTTGGATGATTATAATTTTGTGCTATGATCTCTTTCAACATGTTTTTTGTATTCCTTTTCCAGACATCCCCTCCTATGCCTCCTCGGCACCATGGTAGCTCATCCCAAACTAAAATTCCTAATTCATCACATGTTTTATAAATTTCTGGATCTTGCGGGTAATGCGCTAAACGAACAAAATTGGCACCCATGTCTTTTATTTGCTCTATGTCTTTACGATGTTGGGCGTTGCTCAAAGCTGAGCCTAAGCCTGCATGTTCTTCATGTCTGTGAGTTCCTCGCAATAATAAACGTTTTCCATTTAGATAAAAAGCACCATGATCTTTAAACTCAAACCAACGGAAACCAACCCGCTCAATTATTTCGTCAATAATTTTATTATTTTTTAACAACTGAATTTCAATTGTATATAAATTAGGAGTTTCGGTATCCCATAATTTTGGGGATTTTATATCATCAATTGTCACCACTGTATTAAACCCTGATGGGCTTACAATTTTGGATTTCACCTGTTTCCCAATGGGATCTTTTAAAATTAATTTAACTTTTATATCATTCAGATTCTTCTCAGGAATTTCTAAGTTGGTTATAACCCTTAAGCTAGCTTCTTTTTCAGAAACTTTTGGTGTAGACACTTTTACCCCGGCAATCGCTTCAATTGGTTTTGTTATTAACCATACATCGCGGGTAATGCCTCCATAAATAAAAAAATCACTTTTTTGCGAAGGAATAATATCCGGATTATAACTACTATCAACCCAAACTAATATTTCATTATCTCCATTTTTTAAATAATTACTTATATTAATGTTAAAACCAATATAACCTCCAATATGTTGCCCTGCTTTTTTTCCATTTATATAAACTTTTGATGTAATATTTGAGCCTTCAAAATATAGGATATATTGTTGGTGCCTTATTTTATTGATTTTGAGATTTTTCTTGTACCAGCTAGAACTTCTGCGATACCCAGGTTCCATATCCATTACATCTTCAGAATTCCACGTATGTGGCAGAGATATAGGACTCCAATCTAATGTTTCATTTATTTGACTGATATCTTCTGTTTGGTTTTCAGAATATAACCAATCATTATTAATATTTGTTTTTGTTCTATTAATCTCTACTTCCTGTTTTTGATTACAAGATAAAAGGAGAAATAAAGATAATATAACTGAGAAGGTTAGGCTATTTTTCAAATTAAAGATCATAAAATCTTATATTAATTAATTTGTTAATTTAATTGACCATTAAGTTGAAAATTATCACTTCTTCTCTTTTAGTTTCTGGCTGTTTTCGATCTCAAGAAAAACATCTTGATAATCTAATGAAATGAATATCCTATTACTCCATTTTAGAATTAACAGCGTTCGCTGCCATAATGCTAGAAATGAAAACTATTGTTATTCAAAATTTTGAAAACTTTTTGAAAGACTTATTTTTTCAACGAATTATTTTTGCTTTTGGGTAAAAACATAAAAAAACACACTATTTTAAATAGTCTCAATAGTGTGTTTTTAGAAAATATCAAAAAGGTTTATACTTATTAATACCCTGGATTTTGCTCCAAGACACCCGATATATTTAAATCAATTTCACTTTGTGGAATAGGGAATTTACTATGGAACGGTTGAATACCTGCTCCTGTCCCACCACCAGCTACAGGATTATCCATATATTGGATTGTATATTCAACCAGCTTACCTAACCTCATTAATGTAAGTAACCTAAAGGTTTCTGAATAAAATTCACGAGCTCTCTCGTCTAAAATATAATCAATAGTCACATCGCCGGCGTTAACAAGTGTAGCTTTAGCTCTACCTCTAACTACATTGATATCATCTGCAGCTAGTTGCGGTGATCCATTACCTAGATGGGCTTCTGCCCGTAACAAATAGGTTTCAGATAAACGCATTGCATACCTATCTACTTCGTGATATCCATTACCAGATCTATTTTCATTTGTAAAGTGAATACCTGGTGAACCGTATTTTGTAAAAAATGGATAAAGATACTGTGTGGTATCATTCAATACGTTTCTTGATCCGGGCGGATAATCATTAACAAAATCAATTTTTTTACCGAACCAGTCAGGCGAGTTTGGATTATTATATCTCCAGTCACGAAAAATGTTATGTCGGGCATTTCGAATATCCGCATCTGGGCCATTACGCGATTCCGACCAAATGGTATAGGCGAGATAATTTGTAGGTTTGGCCCAGGATACACCTCTACCAAAGGTTGATAAATAGATGTTCGGAGATGCGTCAGGATTGTCACCAATAATCGCTTTTTTACCGGATGGATCACTACCTATTCTATAATATGCGTTTCCAAACATACGTTCACCTCCATATCTATTTCCACCATCTATTTCAGGTTCAATTTGCATAACCCAAATAGCTTCTGTGTTATAGGAAGGGTTCTGATTTCCATAACGAAATAAATCATAGAAGGCATCGGCCTGTTGTCCTTCAGGAATAAGAAGGCGGTCATCATTATTAAGTTGCTCACCAAAACGGTTTTGCATTAAAGCATATCCGGCATCATCAATTACTGCACTAGCAGCAGCAATAGCTTCAATAAATTTTCCTTGAGCTAGATATATTTCACTCAATAAATGGTTTGCAGCCCCCTTGGTAATTCTTCCTGGTTGCTCCTCTTCACCTCTTCCAGGCAAATACATGGCACCAAATTTTAGGTCATCTTCTATTAGGGCAAAAACTTGACTTTCTGGAGCTCGCACAAAATCGGTTTTAACCCCTTCGACGGGTTCTGTTTGCAAGGGAACACCTCCATACATAATAACTAACATTCTATAACACCAAGCTCTAAAGAACTTAGCTTCAGCAATGATAGCATTTTGAGTATTTGGTTTACCCAACCAAATTTTATCGTTACTATCAAAAGCCTCGGCTTCTGAGATCAATACATTAGCATATTGGATAACCTCATAGGAATTTTGCCAATAGTAACTTGCGATATTTGATGTTGGTGTGAGTTGGGTAGACCAGTCTGTTAACCACCGACTTCCAGCCGGATTTTCACCATCATAACACATATCAGACCCCTTACCTGCTAATATAACAGTGGTATGACGTCCCCCAGAATAATAGAATTGTCGTACTCTTTCATGTAAGGCATAAATGGCCTGGTTCATTTCTTGCACAGTGCCATATAGATTTTTAGTTGATAAAAAATCTTTTGGAGTTTCCTCCAGAACACTCTCATTGCATCCTAAGACACTTGATAGAATCGCTATTATGGCGACTATTCTTATGGATAATAAATTTTTTATAAATTTCATACTAATAATAATTATAGTTTGTTTAAAAAGAAGTTTTTATTCCAAATATATAAGTTCTCATGATTGGAGAAATACTATTTCCAACCTCGGGATCCCAACCTGGCCATTTTGTCCATGTTACTAAATTTTTACCACTCATATAAAATTGTAAGTTTTTAACACCAATCTTCTTAAGGGTAGTTTGAGGAAGGTTATAGGATAAAGTTATATCCTGTAATCTTATAAAACTGCGATCTACTAATAGAGGACCCGTTTGACTTTGTGGCCAAAACATACCGGGAGAATTGGTTGTTGGTGCGTCTGGTCTCCAATATGGACGTATTGCCGGTCTGTTCTTTCTTCTTTCGATATCGGTCCCACCCGTAATAAGATAATCCGAGCCATTTCCAAGGTAATAACCATTACCTCCTTGAATAGAGTTAATGAAAATACTTAGATTAAACCCTTTATAATTAAAATTGTTTTGGAAACTCACTCGATAATTTGGATCTGGTGTCCCAAGTATTTTTCTGTCATCATCCGGATCATATTGATCATTGCCTTCTGGGGTTATAATATCTTCAACCTTGAAATAGCCAGGAAAAAACCCTTCAGGAGTTTCTCCGTTAAAAAATTCTTCTTCTGACCATACGACCCCTAGATTATTCCAATCGTAGAACACATTAATTGGTTCTCCCGTAAACCATCTATTCCCAAGATCAAAATCATTTTCCCCACCATAAAGCTTTGTAATTTTGTTTCTGTTTAATGAGAAATTTAGATTTGAAGTCCATTGGAATTCTTTTGTTTTTACATTTATACTGTTTAAACTAAATTCAATCCCTTTGTTATTGATTTCACCAATATTTTGCAAAATACTATTGAAACCCGTAATAGTTGGTAAATTTCTTGAAACAAGTACATCTTCAGTTTTTGAATCATAAACATCTATCGATCCCGATAACCTATTATCCATAAATCCAAAATCAAAACCTAAATTGAATGACGTTGTTGTTTCCCAAGTAAGATCTGCATTACCTAAATTTTGAGGACTGATAGTTACATAGGACTGATCACCAAATACCATGTTTCGGGTTCGAGCTCTGGCAAAGCTACCATATCTTCCAACATCTTGGTTTCCATTAACGCCATAGGAAAGTCTCAATTTTAATAAGTTTAACCAATTATTAGCCTGATTCATGAACTTTTCATCTGAAACTATCCAGCCGAATGCAGCCGAAGGAAAAACAGCTGTTTTATTACCTTTTGCAAATCCTGAAAAACCATCTTGCCTTACCGTACCTGTAAATAAATACCTGTTTTTTAGCTTATAGTTCAACCTTCCCATATAGGCTATATTATTTTCTTCTTCTGCTCCAGAATTAACCGATTGAATAAGTGATAAACCTATTCCCTCATATCCCAAAGATGGAATAGAGAAATCAGTTCCAGTTAAAGAAGAACTTCCAAAAGTTCTTTTTTCTCGGCTACCCAACAATGTCACATCAAAACTGTGAATACCGTTAAACGTTCTTCTGAAAGAGATAATATTATTTAAAATCCAACTTGTATTGAATACGTGAAGTTTACTGGCCTGCCCATTTCTATCAGTGCCAATTCTTGTCTCCTTGGGATAAAATTGAAATCTTTTTCTGTTTTCGCTAAAATAGGAGTAGTTAATTTCATATTTTAATCCTTCAATTTTAGGAATAGAAAATACTAATTTAGGAGCTAGGAAAACACTATTTCTAGTATTATCATTCACCCCGATGGTATTTGAAAATGGATGCGGCTGTGCTCTTTCTCCAGCCAAATCAAGTGGGTAGGTAATACCATCTTCTAGATATTTATTGGCCCAAGGGCTTGCTTCTAAGGCATCTTCAAGATTGGCTTTTATACCGGAATTATCGACAAAAGAGTAGGATGAGTTTAAACCAAACTTTAACCAAGTTGCAATATTGCTTTCGAAATTTGCCCGGAAAGTTGAGCGTTTAAATTGATCTCCGACCTCAACACCTTCTTGATCAACGAATGAACCAGAAATGTAATAACTAGAGCCCTCCGTTTTCCCAGACACACTAAGGTCATAATTCTTAATCATTGCTACATCTCTCAATACTTCATCCAACCAGTCAATTTCGTTTCCTGCTAGCCAGTTTTCGTATTCTTCAACAGAACGCGCGGCACCTCTAACCACTTCAGGGTCTGTAGGATCAGGCCGTACAGGTCGCCCATCAGCACTTGTAGGCATAGTTCTATACCACGCAGCCAATTGTCGCGATTGATAATCATAATCTACGAGTCTTGTCATAAACTGATCGCCGTCCATTATGTTTGTGGCATCCGACGGTGATAAGTTCTGAACTCCGGAAAATACATTTAAACTAATCGTTGGTTTTCCAACAGTACCCATTTTCGTTGTAACTATGATAACGCCATTCGCAGATCTCGATCCGTAAACAGCGGCAGCACTGGCATCCTTTAAAACATCAATAGATTTAACATCATTAATATTTAAATCATTGAGACTCCCGTTAAAAATGATACCATCCAATACGATCAATGGTTGATCAGATCCAGAAAGTGATGTTCTACCTCTTATGGATATACTAGGTGACCCACCTACAGTTGAATTTATACCTACATTTAAACCAGGAACCGATCCCTGTAATGCTTGGAGCAAACTAACATTTGCCCTTTCTGGTTCCTTTTCTAAATCAACCCGGATAATTGAACCGGTAAGATCTCGCTTTTTAGCGGAACCATAACCTACAACAACGATTTCATCCAATTGATCCAGGTCCTCTTGTAAAGCAACATTAATTACTGATTTTCCAGCAACTGAAATTTCTTGTTTTACATATCCTATGTAACTAAATGATAAAGTAGCATTATTACTAGAGACTTGAAGAGAATAGTTACCGTCAAAATCTGTGGCAACACCATTTACTGTCCCCTTCTCAACAACACTTACTCCCGGTAAACCCATTTGGTTTTCATCAGTGACCTTACCGGAAATTACTGTTTGCCCGATCATACTTGCAGAAATAATAACGGTTAATAACAGCAAGTTCTTTTTGATTTTCTGTAAAAGTTTTTTCATACGTTTATTTGGTTTAGTTAGTTGAAGTGATCTAATTTCACTATTATATTCGTTGTGTAATTTTACATCAAAAATTAATAACTAAGTTTGTTGAACCAAGATTTTGGACTATTAGAGACCTTATTTGGGACTTTTTTACTCAAAAACATATGTATATTAGAACAAAAATTTCAATGATCCGTCCTGTACTATTTGTCATACTTTTTATAACCAGTTATCTTAATGCTCAAATAGATGACTACAGATTTGATAATATATCTTCTCTGGATGGTCTTTCTAATAGTTCTGTAATTGCTATTCATCAAGACCAATTTGGTCAAATTTGGTTTGGAACACGAGATGGATTAAATATGTTCGACGGAAATCACTTTACGGTTTATCGTAATAATCCCGAGGGTTCCAATTCTATTAGTAATAATGATATTCTTTCTATTCATGAAGACTCTTTTGGTTCTATTTGGATAGGGACTTATGATGGATTAAATAGATTTGATCCTTATAGCAAAACCTTTAAAAGATTTATTCATAATAATAAAACCAACTCTGTTAATGACAATACAATAAGGACTATTTTTGAGATTAACCGTGAGATTTGGATTGGAACCAACAACGGACTAGCTATTTATAATATTGAAGAAAATTCATTTCTAGAAGTAAATCAGAATATTAAAAATGGGAATGGCATAAATGGTTCAGTAGTAAATTGTATTCTTCAAGATAAAAAAGGGAATATCTGGATTGGAACCTCCAAAGGATTAAGTAAATTAATTTCTCGAAATAATAATGAATTTAAATTCAAATATTATGAAGTAAATGAAGATAATATTAATGTAGTAAATATTGTAGAAGATAATAATTCTAATTTAATGATAGCTACTACAAGTGGATTATATAAAATAAATACTGAAACCGGAACATTTTCTTCTTTAAGTAAAACTAAATTTTTTCAAACACTTGATAATGATATTAGAGCACTACAATATGACAATGATGATAATCTATGGATAGGAACAAGTTCTGGTGTATACCTATTAACACCCAACAACATTCTAAAATCATTACCAAATAAGTCTTCTGACTTAAATCAGGTAAAATGTATTTTTAAGGACAAAGCTGGTTCTTTTTGGATAGGTACCTATTATGCTGGTATTAGCTTTTGGGATAAAAGCAATAATAATTTCGGCAAAATTAATTTGGATAAATTATCCTCTAAGGTAATCAGTTCAATAGAATCAGACGCCAACGGGAACCTATATTTTGGAACTGTGGATACTGGAATTACAGTATATAATCCTCAAACCCAAAAAACAGAGTTTATTAACGAGTCCAACACATTAGGTTTATCAAGTAATCATATAAAATCTTTATTTATTTCGGACAATGAATTATGGATAGGAACACTCAGAACAGGTTTAACAATTTATAACTTAAAAACAAAAGGGTGTGACAACGATAGAATACCTAAAGAATTAAGCGATCTCTTAAAAATTGGGCTGTATTCCATTAAAAAAGATAAGCAAAATAATTTGTGGTTTGGTACTTTTGGAAATGGTTTGATTCGTTATAATCAATCAAATAATACTTGGCTACAAATACGAAACGATCCAACAAATGTTAACTCGATTTCCAATAACAGAGTAAGAATAAATTTTATTGATTCTAAGAATAGGATTTGGGTGGGTACTCAAAGTGGTCTAAATTCATTTTCTATTGGTGATATTGGCCAAAATAATTTTAAAATAAACCGTTATTTTTTTAATGAACGTGATTCTAAATTTGATATTCAGACCGTGTTCGAAGATACTAATCATAATATTTGGGTAGGCACTAAATCGAAGGGTTTATACCTCTTTAATGAAAATTCATTTGAAAAAATTGAGTTAATAAATGGAAAATCAGAAATAACTTCCATTCATGGTATCTTGGAGGACGAAAATAAAAATCTTTGGTTAAGTTCTAATAAAGGTATAGCGCAATTAAATCCTGCAAATAATAAGCTTATAATATACAATCAAGCAGATGGTTTACAAAGCAAAGGATTTAATGACAACTCTTGTTTAAAATACAACCCTAGTCTCTTTTATTTTGGAGGGAATTCTGGTGTTTCGTCTTTTGACCCCAAAAATATTTTAACAAATAATTACACGCCAGAAGTCATTTTAACAGATTTTAAAATCAATAATGAAACTATCGAAGTAAATGATAAAAATGAAATTTTAAAAAAGAACATTTTATTCACAAAGAATATAGAGCTTGCTTATGATCAAGCGAACTTCTCTATTGGTTTTTCAATACCAAATTTTATAAATAATTCTAAAAACAAATATTCGATTCGTTTGTTAGGCCTGAATGATCAATGGGCAATAAACACCAGTGGACAGGCCTCGTATACCATTCAAACACCTGGAGACTATATTTTTGAAGTAAAAGGATTTAATAATGATGGGAAATGGAATCAGAAAATAACCCAATTAAATATAACCGTTCAACCTGCCCCATGGCTCAGTTGGTGGGCATTTACTATTTATTTTTTACTTATCGGTTCTGCAATTTTCTATGTGATTAAATTTTTCAAATCGAGAGAAAACCTAAAATATGAATTGGAATTAGAATCTTTTCAAAATAAAAAAATAGAAGAAACCAATAAGGCTAAAATTGATTTTTTCACCAGTATCTCTCATGAATTTAGAACACCATTAACATTAATTATTGGGTCGCTGCAACAGCTCATTGAAAATTACAAAGGAAGTAATATTGTATATAAGAAGTTATTGATAATAGAAAATAGTTCCAACCACTTGTTGAAATTAATTAACAGACTTATGGATTTTAGAAAATTAGAAAGTAACCTTTTAAAATTACAAGCTGCTGAGGGCAATATGGTTAAATTTATCAGAGAAATTTATCTCTCTTTTACTGAATATGCAAAGGTTGGAAATTACACCTATAATTTTACCACAACAGACAAAGAAATATTTGTTTATTATGACCGTTTAAAATTAGAGCGAGTTTTATATAATTTAATTTCAAATGCTTTTAGATATACTCCAAAAGGTGGTACTATAAATGTTGAAGTTTCTAAAAACGATAATTTTATTCTAATAGCAGTAAAAGATACAGGGGTGGGAATTTCAGAAAAATATTTTGATGAAATATTCGACAAGTTCTTTGAAATTCCAATTCATAATAACCCGGAAGGTAATTACAATAAAGGTGTAGGTATAGGCTTATCGATTGTAAAAAAATTGGTAGCCCTTCATAAGGGAAATATAACCGTTGAAAACAATAATCCACATGGAGCCATTTTTACAATAGCAATACCACTAGGAAGAGATCATTTATCAGAAAATGAAATATTCAAAGATTTTAAAATAAGTGACGAACTCACTCAATATCAGGAACAACTAAATGATGATGAATTGAGAATTGACATGCAATTAGAGAGTTTAGTTAAGGATAATGATAAATCAACCATTTTAATTGCCGAAGATAATTTGCAATTGCGATTATTTCTCAGAGATTTCCTAAAACCAAATTACAATATTATTGATGCGGAAAATGGTAAAATTGCTTTTGAAAAGGCTTTAAAATATACTCCAGACCTTATTATTAGTGATGTTATCATGCCAGAAATGGAGGGTACAGAATTATGTAGAAAAATTAAAGAGAACTTAAAGACAAGCCACATTCCTGTCATATTACTTACCTCCAGATCAACTCTAGTTTACAAGATTGAAGGATTTGAAAATGGCGCAGATGATTACATAAGTAAACCTTTTAATTTAAAAGAATTTAGGTTTCGTGTTAATAATATTCTAGAGTCTAATAAAAGACTTAAATTAAAATTTACAAATGACGATTATTTAACACCAAGTGAAATCACTATCTCTTCGTTAGATGAAAAATTATTTAAAAAAGCTTTTGAAATTGTTGAAACAAACATCGCTAATCAACAATTCGATATTCCCAAGTTTTGTTTAGAATTAGGAGTAAGTCGTACCCTATTATTTTCTAAAATTAAAGTTTGGACAAATCTTACCCCGAATGAATTCATTAATGAAATTAGAATGAAGCGTGCAATCCAACTACTTGAACAAAATAAATTGAGTGTTTCTGAAATAGGTTATAAAGTAGGATTTAATTCTCCTAAATACTTTAGTAAATGTTTTCAAAAAAAATTTGGTAAAACACCTACAAAGTATTTAAAAAAGTTTCATGATTAAACATAACCAACAAAAAATAATTTTACCTTATCTTAAATTATTTCACAAGAGGTTTGTAGATTTCTAAGAATAACAGAGTCTCAAATAATGATACATCCAAAAGTGCAATTTCAGTTTTCGATTCTATTCATTACGATCCTATTATTAAACCCGTAACTCTAAAAAACCAGATACTTAGAAACCAAAAGAATGATAATTACTTCCCAATACAATATTTTACAACACCAGTATTGACAAGACCTTAGAGGAATTCAGGTGTACATAGGGTGTACATTTTTAATTGCTTTTATTTGAAATTCAACAACAAAGTACAAGAATAAATTGAATTTAATATATTTTTGAAAATTATTCAGAAATTACACTATATTATCAAATGAACTTATTTTAACAAAAAGAAAGCGAAATGGAAAAAATTTTAGACTTTTTTAAAAGACACCAATTAGATAGAAATTTAGAAGCCTTCGATTTCTTTGAAGTATTGAATGCAAAAGACAAAATACCAATATTAGAAAATTTAGTTTCAAGAAATGATAATCGATTTTCCGTCTACAGTATATTGTGTAACAGCTATGCAGAAATCGGTGAAGTAGATAAGGCATATGATCTCATTGATTACATGTATGATAATCTATCTGACTCATTTTTTGCCAGTACAATTATTTCAATCAGAGATCGAATTGATAAGATACCTGTAAGAACACCTAAATCAATAATTGAGCAATACAAGGAAATTGAAAGTTTAGAAATGGAATTAATGATTGATAATGAAACAGAAATTCTAATTGGACTGATAAAAGAATATTTAGAAAATAAATATTAAGAATTATGTTCAATAAAAATATTAGGTAATCTAAGTTGAAATTACCAAGAATAAGGTATATCAACCATTAAATTAAGGTATTAAGAATCGTTTACTCTATGAAAAAATTTGGATCACTCATGAAAATTATTTTTTCATCAAATTATTATAGCAATAAACCAGTGATCTCATCAAACCTTTGTTCAAATTTACTTTTATTTAAAACCTCATTATAAAATGGCATCCCCCATATGATGTAGTTTTTGCCTTTCCATAATTGCTCCAAAAAGTGTTCTTCTCTTAATTGTACTAGGAATTTCTCTTTCCATTGGTCTTTTTTTAAAAGATGCTCCCCTTTAGGCTCAATAAAGATTTGATAATGCATACTTTCTTCGGGTTGATGATTAACCATAAACAGAACAAAGTCTGGTTCAGTAGGTCTACCATCATCAAAGTTGTATAGCTTAAAGTGCCTTTCATTACGCACTAAGTAGATTTCCTCGAACTTTGGTTTTAGTTTCTCGTAGGCTTTATCAATGAATTTAATAAGTAGCTTTTCTTCTGAAGTACCAAAGCAATCTTCAAACACATACCAATCCCTATTACTTAAATCAAGGTGGTAATTGGTTTCTGTTGGATTTATCATTGATTTACCAAACTCCTTATCGGTACTATCACTAAGAGCAAAATTTAATACCTTGTCTGTAATCTTATCCTTAATCATAAAAGGCTTAAACTCTTTACTTCCTTTAAACTCAATCTTATCAGAAGCAATTACAGCTGCAATATCTTCTAATACCTTAATAGCCGCTTCAAGTTTTTCTCTTGGTGTAAGGTTTTCAATTTGCTCTGGTAATCCTGATACATCCAATTTTACTTTACCCAAATAGTTCTCTGAGGTAATAAATTCTGAAATAGATGTAAGATTAGGAAGGTGTACTCTAAGATTAGAAAACTTATAAAAATCAAGTTTATTGATTGCTTTACGTACAATATGCGCTCCAAAATCAGCTAATTTGTATTCCTTTTCTTTTTTATCTACCGCAGCTGTAGAAGTTTTGCCGAAGGCAATACTTGACTTAGTGTAACCTGTTTTAAGAGAAACTTTGTGTGTTTGCTCTATAAGAGTGGATTTCAAACTGAATACATCTTCACGATTGTATTTTTCTTGCTTATTAAGGAATATGAAGCCCGCTTTATAAAAGGATGTTTCCTTGAATTGAGGTTTTAGCTTCATAGGTCTTTCAATAGACTGTTTGGCTTTAATACCGATTTCTTCTAAAGCTGTATTTAACTCCTGAATATATCTTGGATTGTAAGCACTATGGTAGTATAGTTCTTCACAAACTCTCAATTCATTGGTAACATCTTCATCAAACTTACGGCTAAAGAATTGCTGTTCTTCTGAAATTTGAAACGGACAATATCTTGCACCTCTACCAATAAGTTGAGCTTCCGCCATTGTGGTTTTACCGGGCTTTCCTTTTTTGGCATCCCTGGTATCATACAAACGAACAATATCAAAGAGGTTTAAAACATCCCAACCTTCGTTTAACTTATCTACTGCAAATACCGCACGGTATTCGTTTTCTTCATCTTCTAAGGAATTGACAGCTAATTGCTTTTCCTCACTTTCATTCTTACTGTTTACAGAAATGAGTTTTTCTTCTGAAAAATCTTCTTTTAGCTCTATAATAAGGTTTTCAAGACTAATACTATTATCCTCTAAATATTGAAACACTTTGGCTATGGCTTCATCAGGATTAGAATTTTTAATCTTTTCCAAATCAGAAACCTTAAGGTTTTTGATGCCTTCTGCAAATTCATCAAAGAAGTTTTGACTATCCTTAATAGTTTTGGACTTAAAGAGAATTACAGGCTTGATAAGCTTTTTATACTTCTCAAATACCTTACGCCTGTATTGACTTAATAAAACTCCCTGAATGGCTCTATCGAATTGGGAAAGGTCTGCTTGCAGCACCTTGACTTCTTTAGAATAACCATCAATACGGAATTGCTTTAATGGATAATCAAAAATGAGTTTATCACTGTATTTTTCCTCAATTTGTGGGTTGGATAAATCGGCTGTTGCAGTAAATTCTAACAGTAAATTTTCTCTATTGGCATTAAAAATACGGTTTACCGTACCTTCCCAACTTAGTATATCTTCAACCTCATCTTTTTTAAGCTCATTTTTCTTTTTGGTTTCAGCGTTAATATGGTGTGCTTCATCTGAAATAAGAACAATCTTAGTTTCTTCAAAATCATCATAAGTAAGGCTATTTTCTTTAGGTGTGTTTAGCCTTGAATGTAAACCTTGAATAGTAGAGAATACAATATTTATATCTTCTTGGTTTGCCGCTTGAAAATTATCTACCTCTTTAATTTTAACCTGTTTATCGCCAATAGAAATACTATCTGCAAACAAATATTTGGATGATGTGGTATTAAAGAAGTTATCCCTTGTTTTCTCAATAATATTGGTGCTGTTTACAAAGAATAGAAAGTTACGATACCCTTGCTCATACAGGTAAATGATAAGCCCCACCATAACAAGCGTTTTACCACTACCAGTTGCCATATGATACAATAATTGTGTAGGTACTCCTTTTGGTCTATCGTGATAATCTTTCCAAAAGAAATTAAACCTACCAAAAGCTTCTTGCTGATAAGGCCTTGGACTGAAATCGGCTCTAAGATTTGAATAGACGTAATCTGGAACCTGATTTTTGTAAAAATCGGGACCATTAAATTTTAAAGCTGCATCTAATATTTCGTGTAGTTTCTGCATTATTGACAACTTTCTTTATTGAGCTTTCTAAACCATTTTGCAAATTCAGCTCTATTATAATTTTTTGACTGCTCTTTTGTAATCCCCTTTTGTTCGTCAATATCTTGAACAAGGATAACCCGAATTTTATCTTCGTGCTTTGTGCCGGATTTTGCATAGTTTACTAAAAACAAATGAGCTTCTAAATCTTTTGACACCCTGTAAAGAGAAATGAATTTTTGAGCGTTCTTATGCCAATATCTATTTGGATGAGAGGTATGTGGCGTGACAACCTGAGCTTCTTCACATAAAAGAAATTCAAATATAATGTACCCGTGTTTTGGATGTTTTTGAAGCCTATCGAAGTTAATGGCACAAGTTACTTGACCATCTAAGATTTCTTTTACGAAAGCAAAACCGCTTTCATCATCCATTCCTAAAGGTTTACTATTTGCCATATTTAATTGCTTTGATTATATAGTTGATGGTTTAACTTTTTATCTAAATCTGTTATTTTATGGTCCTCATCATTGATTTCTGAATAGTTAACATATAGAATGTTTAAGTCCAATATTGATATTAAAAAATCTTTCTTTTCTTCTAAGTTCAATTTGTCAAATTCGCTTTTATCAACTTCCTCCAGATTAGCATTAATACGAAAATCATTAAAGTGGTTATTACTTACCATACTATAATAATCGTTTATATCATCCTCATTAGATTGTAACACACCCTCAATAATTTTTTGATTTGCCTTGACTAATTCAGTATATATAAATGAACCACCACCTTTCCATTTAATGTCTTTAGAAATGCCTTTTTTATCACCTTTTATTACATTTAGCAACCTTGAAACAGAGTCTTCCTTACCATAATCCATTTGTTCGATACCTATATATCTTCTTTGTAACTTGTGAGCAACACTCGCTGTAGTTCCGCTACCTAAGAAAAAATCCAGAACAATATCATTTTCTGATGTTAGCCATTCTATAATTCTTCTTAAAATATCTTCATTCTTTTCGTGCTCAAACTTGGTCACCCTTCCAGCTACACTTAAATCCATCCAATTTTCACTTAGTAAAATTTTAGTTCTTGGAGGTATATAATGCTCAGGTTTGTCATTTCTACTCAATCTCACAAGTTCAAAGTCGGAACTATCATTAATACCATATTCTTCAATGTACTGAATGTAATAACTATCAATTATTTCATCGGTAATTGTTGTGTCTTTACCTTCATAGTTTTTTATATAACTTATCAGTTCATTAAAATTTTTAACGGCTTCAAAACTCCTGTTTTTTTCCCATCTCCATTGGCCACTATCAGGGTTTATACCTAATAGTTCATACCTCATCGTTGGTCTATCTGTACCTCGCCAATGATTATTCCAAGAAGAAGAAGTTACCCCTAACAACTCTTTAAACAAGTTTGGAAGTTTTATTTGGTCAGATTTAGTGTAAAGCAATATTGTATCAAAACCTGCATTAAGTTTTTGAATTTCTGTAAACTGTTTTTGTAAACTTTTTGTACCCTTTTTGGTAATGATGGAATTTCTGTAATTAGCTGAACCAAAAACTTCATCACAAAGAACTTTTAAATAAGCTTGCTCTTTATTGTCAATTTGAATTAGAATATAACCATCGTTTGAAAGTAATTCTCTTGCTACCTCTAAGCGGTTTTTCATAAAAGTTAACCAACTTGAATGATTAAACTTGTCATTATATCTAAAACTATCACTTCCTGTGTTGTATGGAGGGTCAATAAAGATTAGCTTAACACTATTAGAATACATAGGTTTCAGACTGTGTAAAGCCAAAAGATTATTGCCCTTTATTATAAGATTTTCATTTTTAGATAGTTCCTGAACCTGCTCAGTTCCTTTTGATGTATATCTTTTGAAGTTTGTAAAAACTTTGGGGTCTAAAAGCCTATCTATTTCATCAGGAGCAAGAGTTTTATTCCAGAAAACTTCATTAATACTTTGTTCCTCTTTAGTTTGACCGCCCTCTAAAACACAATCTTTATATGGCCAAGACAATACGACATCCTTATTTTCTTTAATAAACTCATCATCATCAGTTAAACCAATACGGTTTTTAAAAGACGTATAGCTATCAGGTAAAAAGGCTTTGTTACTTACAAACTTTTGGAATTTGATTTTATCAAAGACCATTACACCTTCAACATCTTGAAAGAAGTGTTTTTTGATACTCTCGTGTGTAAGGAGCATTTTTATTAATACAGGGTCAAGCTGTAAAGCCAACTCAATGATTTTATTCTTGAGCAGCTTGCCATCTACTACAAGTCTTTCATCTTTCTGAAGTAATGTTTTTAGATCATCTAAAAGGTTTTGCATTTAATTTTTTTTTTCTGTTAATCTATTCTTAAGTTGTTCTATTGGTTTGAAAAAGGACACAAAATAAATGCTCTAAATTAAACCAATTAAACTTAAATTCAGTTAAATTTCCGATGCACTTTTAAAGCTTTATGATTAAAAAATATTTAGAATTTATCTTTAGTTTTCTTTTCACTTTCAAATTTTTAATTTAGTTAGATAAGTTTCTTACTCGCAGAAAACGGTCTAGCATAAGAATAGTAGCGGATTAAAATGCACTAAATTTTCGGTTAAACACAAACCTTATTTATATTTACTTACTTTAGAATTAGCATTAAAACTGCTACTATTTTTTTACGTTGTTGTACCCAGTGATTTATTCTTCCTCTTCTTTTTTATTAGTATTCTGCCAATCATCTGACAATGATTTCCAATCTACGTTTCGTTCCGATTTTCCAGTCCAAACATCCCAGAAATCCGGGTCTTCTGATTTAGGCCTGTGGTCTTTTTTGAGATTATTCATTTCCACTAGAATTGGGATAGGTGTTGCCCAGCCTAACAAAATTGCTTTTCTAGTTGGTAAAATTGGAAGTTCTTTTAATAAACCACCAATGTTGTCAGGAACAAGTTTTTTTACAAGTTCTTGGTCTCTGTCATTTACTATTCTATGTAGCAAAAATGTATTGCATTGTGATAAAACAGTAGGTGATAATTCTGATGGTCTTTGAGACGATAATGTAAGACTTAAACCAAACTTCCTTCCTTCTCTTGCTATTCTTTCGAAAGATTCTGTGCAAAGTTGAGAAGCAGAAGTTTCATCACCACTTTCGTGATACCTTTTTATAAAATTATGAGCTTCTTCCATTACTATGTTTGTTGGAAGTAGTTTATTATTAGTTCTTCTATATCTCTGCAAGGACTCAAATACGACTCTTGATATTACAGAAACAACAAGGTGAGTAATATCTGAAGGAACTAATGAAAGGTCAATTATAGAAATACCATCAACATAGCTTTCTAGCCAATTTTCTAATGTGATATCATCATTCTGAACAACAATAGAGTTCATTCTTGTTTCGGCTAGCATAGTCCTCATTCGCATTACCAAAAAATCAATAAATTGAATAACGCCTGCTTCCTGTCCTAAATGCTCAATATGGTCAGGTAAATCTGTTATATTAAAAGGAACAGGTGTATCTTCATTAGGTCCTGTATAAGCAACAATTCCGCCTAAAGGTTCAAGAAAAGATTCAATCAATTCATAAATTTCTTTCACCTCTTTTACCTCAAAATCTCTATAAAACTCTACTAAATTACCCGTCTGTTTATCAGTGAAACTATCGAAACGGACAGCAATAATTCTTCTTATTTCCGTTGAAATATTTTCTAGTTGTGTTTTTAATTCGCCATCTTCAGATTGAGTTGCAAAAAATTCTGCATCGTTTGATAAACTATCAAGTTTTCTTCCAAATTTTGTCGATTCAGCTTTAAAAGCTTGTGCTCCTATTTTTAAGTCCAATCCAACGGTAATCAAGCAACTAGAAAAGTAACTTCTTATTTTGGTTTTAAATTCATCAACGCTGTTTGAATGACCAGATCTTAAATCTCGCAATGCTCTCTTCAAAATTGGCTTTTGCGTTCTGCCACTTGCATTTGAAAAAGAACTCCATTCATTGCTATTCCATAACCATGCAGGAACTTTTAGCTCTTTAAAAATATCTTTCTCTTCCTCAGATATTTCTACTTTGAATTTTTTTACTTCACAGTTTAAATCATTGAATGCATCTGTGTATTCTCCATTTGGGTCTAGAATAATGAATCTTGAATTTAATTTTTTACCAGCTTCTATATTTTTGGAAGCTTCTTCTAAAGACCACCTTATTACACCTGCGACACTACAAGATTTACCACTTCCTGTATTACCCAATATTGCTATGTGTCTTCCAAATAGTTTGTCAGGATTAATCTTGACATTTGCATTTCCTGCAATTGGTGCGATTCCAATTTTTACGTTCGCATTTTTCTCTTTGTTTTCTACAATTGATTTAAGTTGAGTATCTGAGGGCAAAATAACACTATCACCAACAGAGGGGAAGCTATAAACACCTCTTTCAAGTTGATACTCTTTGTTTTCAATTTTACCAATTTGTTTAAGGGTTCCCATTGGCGTAATTGACATTTTTCGCAATGGAAAAGGTAAATCAATTAAGTCAAAATCTCTAAATCCTTTACGTTTTGGGTATTGACTATGTTCAACTCCAAGCCAACTTATTAGACCAACCAAAGCTCCATTTTCATTTGGTATGAGCACAAAACCATTAATTCTAGGGAATAACGTAGGCACGCCAGTATTCAATGCAGTATTTTGAGGTGCTGATAAATCTAATACAACCCTAATTTCATTTGGAGAAACATAATCGACTGTACCAATGGTTAAATTACGTAAATGGTCAAAATCAAATTGCTGTAATTTCATTAGGCTTCAGTTTTTTGTTCGGTTTCGCCTTCTCCAAATCCAGCTTTGTTGTCTCCTCTGTTATCTTTAATTTTTTGCATTTTCACCGTTAATCTATCAATAGCAGATTTTGGTAAATAGTGTTCAACTAGATTTTCTAAATTCCCGAAATGTTCTCCAATCATCAAAGTACATTGAGCAGAATTTTTGTCTTCTAAAAATCTAATGATTCTATCTCTACCCGAACCGTAATTAGGTGCTTCACCTTCTTTAGAATAATTTTTATCCCAAGCAATAACAACTAAATGAGTTGAAGGAATGGTCATCATATCTTCAATCACTCGATTAATATGACTATCTCCAAAACCATAGCCATAAGTAATTATTACAGAGTTTGGCTGACAAATTGAAGATGAAAAGTCTCTAAATAACTCTGCATAAGGATAAAAAGCGGTTTCTAGGTCTTTAGAAGAATTAGGATAAATAACAACTTGGTCAGTTATATTTTTTGGGATAGCTGGATGACTATCATCTGCACCAAATGGTAATAGTGTTTTAATTATTCTATCGCTATCAAAACACCAGTCAATAGAACCGTGAAGTTTGGTAATGCGAGCAACACCTTCCGCATATCGAGGTTCTCCTCTTATACCTGGTGGATTATAATGATAATCTAGTTCTAATCGAGTATTTCTGAATATAGGTTGTATTTTTCCTTTGAATCTATCAAGTAATAAAACACCTGTTTCATCACAAGCAAGTTCGATGAATCTATCATAATTTGTAGTAAATAGATTTAATCGTTCACGAGAAGCTGAACGACTTGTAAAACTTAAAACAAAACTTTTTAAAAGGTTAAATGCCTTTATTGCTCCCTCTTCTTCCTTATGAAGTTTTTCAAAAAACTCCTTTTCGGTTGAAAGTATTGAGGAAATAAAAGTTCGAAGTTTAGCATTTAGTTCGATTGATAGTGTTTTTGCTCTCTCATCATCAATTATGTTAAGTCCATTTATTAATTCTAGAGTTACTCTAATATCATCCTCAATGTTTGCTTCACCACGATTCATATCGACCGCAGATTTATCAGCCTTTGCTTTAATTTTCTCTTTGAGTTCGTGTTCAAGAGAAAGTCGCCACATTTCTTGGGGCTTAACACCTGCAACAAATGAAACTGAACTAGTTAAACCAGAACCTATCAAAACGGATAAATGCTCGCTTTGAAATATTGCTGAAAGCCAAGGTTCTACTTCACGTCTCAATTCATCAGCTGATAAATCTTCTTCTTCGGAAGTACAGACAAGTTTCGTATTAGTCTTAAGTATGTGTTTTTTTGTCCAATCTATTCCGAAAAATTCCATTTATTGTAATTATTTAGTTTGTATTTTTGTTTTTCCGCATTGTGCACAAAGTTCTCGAGTATGGTTTGTTGCGATTTGAGGTAACCAATTTAGCAAATAAAACCAAACCGTAGGAAAATCCGTAAAAAATTCTGTAAAAATTAAAGATTCATCTACTAATTTTAAATCTTGTAACGAATTATAAATTTGTTAAAGTAATTAAATAAATAAGCTTTCACACTTAAGCCTAATTTGTTCTACTTTATCTACAATATCATTTAAGTTTAAAATTTCTCCATGAATGACTAGGGTATTGTTGAAATCATTATATCCTCTATGACAAGATTTACCTATCGAGAAACTTAAAGATGGATTCATAGCCAAATCAGTATAAGAGGAAATATTTTTATCTTTAAAAAAATCATCTAAAAATTCATCATAGTGTTCAAATTTATTCCGGAATATTCTATTTTTTAAAACACTATCATAATCAATGTTAAGTAACTTCCTAAGTTGTTTACCTCTTTCCCTATATTTCGATATTGGCCATAGAATTTTAGAAACATTTCCAGAAGATATCAAAATGGTTTGAATAGCTGACCAAACAGCAATTTTATCCAATTCATCTTTAGATTTTAATCTATCATTTGAATATGATACAATTTTAGCCTGGAAAATTAATTCTGATATAAATGCACCTTCTTGTATTAATTTCATGATTTTCTGATAAATGCGTTTATAAGGGACTTGATTAATTTACAATTTTGAATTTAAAATATAATTCTTCAGAAATGAAATTTTTGTAAATAAATTTGAGTTTTTTATAAACGACTTTATCTAAACTAACTTTCGAATTATTGCAAAAAAAAAAGAGACTATCATCATAGTCTCTTTTAGAATGGGAGGGTTTAATTTATAAACTTTTTCACTTTCTCAAATTCGTTTGGAAGTAATTAAGCAACCCCATTTTTTTGTAATAAATGACTTCGAAGAAAATAATTGATTATCTAACCAATACAATGTTGCTAAAGTCGTTAGCTAAATTATGTAAACCTTTTGTAATATCCAATAATTTATCATCAGATAATTTTGTTAAGCTTCCTGTATACTGTCTAAATAAACTCTTATTCATACCAATATATTCCGCAAAAGCAGATTTATTTATTACTTTAAAATAACTGAAAAATTGCTCTAAATCAATTACATAATCAATTTCATAATTTTCTATTCCTTTTAATTCTAAAGCAAGAATAAAATCCTCTTTTATTTCTGATATAGTATCCCCTGTGGTGGCTATACCATTCAATTCTTTAATGTAACCTGAAAAACCAGTACCTGTTTTTTCTATTACTGCAGTCAATTTTGTTTTCATCTCGATCTTTGTTTTAGTTAATTTCGAAAGAAGAAGGGCTATTTAAGCCCTGCCTCTTTCAAGATACTTTGTAAAGTACCTTTGGCTAATTCTTTACTACCATGTCTGGGAATAACCAATTCGCCACTTTTGGTTGGATGCCTATATAAGTCATGTTTTTTGCCATGACGATGCATAAACCACCCGTCCTTTTTGAGCCTTTTTACAAGCTCATTGACTTTAGCCATTTTGCTAATTTTAAGGGTTAAACAATCTATTTCAATGAACTTACTCATTTATTACCATGCAAATATATAACATTTTTGTTATATAACAAAAATGTTATATAATCAATTTATTTACTTGCATGAATATTGACCTAGTTTCCTTTTGAATTTATAAGATCAATTAAACTTTGCTTTTGAATTTTTTTCATCTCATGGTGGTAGCTTATCAAGTCATCAAATTTTATTCTTATATGTTTACCAACCTTCGTAAATGGGATTTTACCCTCTGCCAAAAGTTCATTTAAAAAGGCTTCTGAGCAGCCTAAAATATTACATGCTTCAAACACCCCAATTTCTGAAGGAGTAGTTACTAATGAAAATGATAAACCACGGCTAGTAATTTTTAAAATTTGAGCTAAAAAACTCAAAGCCTGGAAAGGAATTTTAAGTTTGTTATGACTCCCATTAATTTGAATGTCCAGACTATTGGAATTGCATGATTTAAGTTCATTTTCCAAAGGCCCACAAGACAACTTCGCTAAATTTCGATCCTCCTTTGAGGGACTGTAGTAGGTTTCCATATTCATTTATTTAAATAATTATTTAATATTTTAAAGTTCATTTACTTAATCCAAATCAATTACAATCGGATTATTAATTAGAATAAACTCATAATTTACCAGGCTTGCATTTATAAATTTAGTTTTACCCTTTTCAATGACTCCGTATGATTCATGAATATGACCAAAAACATGAATTTTCGGCTTAATTTCATTTACCCTGGTTAATAATTCTTCACATCCAACTTGACCTTCCTTTAGAGTTAAATCAAGTATTCCCCGGGGTGGTCCATGTGTTATCAGAATATCTGTGCTTTTTGGAATAAAATCCCAATGTTTTTTTATTTCATCGCCACGCTTCCTACCAAAAGCCCATTTCCCAAATTCTGGTTGTACGGGAGAACCCCAAAAATGAATTCCCTCAATAGTACATCCGGAATCATTTAAATAAATAATATTCTTTGGAATACGAGCCTTTAACATCACTTCTGAATTACTTTCAAAATACCAATCATGATTACCGGCAATTAATATTTTATATTTGTGAGGCTGATTTGAAAACCATATTAAAAACGATTCTACTTCCACACTTCTCCCCTTCATTGAAACATCTCCAGCATGCAATAAAATATCCCCTTCAGGTATTTTTACATCTTTATGCTTTCCATGGGTATCTGAAATAAAAACTATTTTCATTTTAAACCTAAATATTTTGTTAGAAATCTCTTTTCATCAATAAACCAATCAAAGCAATTAGGTTGAAATTCCTTAATAGACTTGATTGGAAAATGAAAATCGAATTTAATAGATTCATGTTGTTTAAATTCGAACATAGATTGACATCCAAGAGTGTAGCAAACATTAAATTGTTTAAGTCCTACATTATAATTTGAAGATTTTATTATTTTCTCAGATTTAATTGTAAACACCAATAAATCATTATCTTCTGAAGAAATTTCAAGGATCTTATTTTGTCTTTTCAACTCCCTGATTTTTTCAAAGAGTTTCATAACTTCAATTTTAAAATTTTGATTATAGTCAATTTTATTTTTTGTCCTCTTTAAGTTTTTTGAAACAATTGATTTTTTTGGCTTTTTAGAAATAAATTCATTAAAGCCTATCTCCTTTGCTTCTAAAAGTTGAAGATCCCTTACCACCTCAATTACTTTTTTTAAATCTTTTAACTGTCTTAATTCGGTCCAGCCATCCTTTCCTTTAAACTCCTCTAATTGGTAAGAAAACTGATCTTTAATTAAGGTTTCCGCGATCATCATTTTATTGGCATTCGAAAACTGGAATACGACACTTTTTTCAAAATCAAAATCATAGACTGTATTCAGAGAAAAAATTCTTTTTTTTCGGGTAATGGTTTTACCAAACTTAAAATATGGTTGATCTTTCAAAACCATTAAATAGACTATATAACAATTTGTATTCTTCATATTTTAACCAATTGGATTATGAAGTATTCTACCATTACTTGCTTCAAGTACATGAATTTCCTTGATGAGTTCATCTATGATCATTACCTGTTTTTTCTCTGGTATATTATTCTTTTTTAGAAATTCAATTGCTACTTCAAAAGCTCTTCCCCAATATTCTTTAGGTAATCTTGAAATTTCCCAAAATCGCCTAAAAACAATTTCTTTTTCTGAAATGGTTAATAGAAATAATAATCCTGGCATCTTTCGAATATCAATTTCTTTTTGGGTTAGTAAATTATTTCTTCCGCAAGGACTATAAAAATTACTTGGCGCTGTTTTAAAAACATCAATCACATGGTATAAGTTGATTTGTTCTAGCATGATCATTTTAATTTAATTCAATTTTAAAGTTATTGTCGATTTGTTCATCATCCTCAGGTTTTCCATTTAAGAAAGCTTCAACCTCTCGATAGATAGTTTTGAAACAATCTGAAATATTTTCTTCAATATTCCTGTTTTCAAATGACTTGTAAATTGGCTCGGTTTGCTTCATTTGAACACCTAACAATTCAGTGCAATTTCCTTCAGCCACGATGCCATAAAATTTACCTGCAGGAAGATTCGTAATATCCGATACTTTGACCCGTTCCCTCTCCTGAAAAGATTCTGTTGTACCGCGATTTGTTGATGAATTTCCTATAAACCCATTTCCGGAACTACTTCCACTACTTGTTGAACTGGAAACATATTTTCTATCCTCTTTTCCAAATAAAGCAGTAATCATCCGGGCTGTGCGTTCATTGACCGTACGACCATAAAATTGATTCCCTAAATTTGAAATCAAGACCTGGGCTTTATCCTGTCCATATTTGTCAACCATTTGGGAATAATCTTGTAATCCAATTATAGTAGCAATTTTATTGGACCTGGCCGTGGCCGGTATTTGTTCTAAATTCGGAATGTACAGCGTTGGAGCCTCATCCAAAACAACTGCACTTTTAACCTTATTTGGTTCGTTCATTTTTCGAAGGCACACACTAATGACCAATGAAATGATTGGAGCATAGGTTGTCGTTAGGGTACTATCATTGCCAATACAGAGAAATGTTGGATTTTCCCGATTGTTTAAATCTAGATCTACTTGATCATCAGATAATAAGTAGAAAAGCTCTGGAAAATTTAACTGGGCCAATGCATTTTTAATAGTTCCTATTACGCCGGCCAACTGTTTTTCAGCTTTCATTTCATGAGCTTCTTTTATACTAGATATCATACCTATGCACTCGAGATCTTTTGAAATAAGATCTATTATTGAAATTGATTTATAGGAGAGAATTAAGGCGATTAAATGAGGTAGAGTGCATTTATCAGGATGATTGTTTCTCAAATACCAAATTACCCCTGCTACGATGGAAATACTACTTCTGGACCAATAATCCGGATGTTTAATATTCTCGGGTAACAGATTATTCATTAATACAGATGCTAACTCAAAGGCTACCGCTTGTTTGTTTACATATTTTGGATGTATCGGATTAATACGTGAGGATCTACTATGATCCTTAAAGTCCAGAAATGAGAACTTAACCTTTGAATTTAGTTCACTATGAATCGCGTGTGCAAATTCAGATAATTCAGGAGATTTAAAGTCATACAACACACCCGTATATTCCCTTATCATCATTTGTTTAATAATTGGGTAGAATAGTGATTTGGACTTACCGGAACCTGCTCCCCCTTCAATAATAATCCCCCTAAAAGGATTAGCTATTTGGATAGTTCCTAATGACGATCGAAGAAAAAAGCTTTCCTCGTCATTGAAATTATTTTTTTGCTTAGGTTTTCTTTTGGAAGGTTTAAATAATCTAAATAACAGTAGAAATAGGAATATTACACCTAAAATGCATTCAGCTACAAACAAATAAGGAATCGCCAATCCTACGAGTTGAATTACTCCAATGGTAATAAGGGAATTGAGTATTCCAACTTTAAACTTGTTATGAAGAATAGTAAAAAAATAGATTACACCCAATAAAAAAAATGATACTATTAGAATCGAAATGGGTTCATTAGTTAGTGCTTTCATATTGATAATTCTTTTTCATTTGATTTGTCAATTACTGGTTTTATCTCCTGGTTGATTTCTTTGTCTTTTTCTGAATAGCCATTCCTTTTATCAAAATCAGAGATCACTTTTTGTTCTTGCCGGTCTTTTTCCCCTTTGTCTTTTTCCAGTTCAATCTGGGCTTTTAATAAAGGATCCTTGGATATCTGAATTCGGTATTCAACACGCTCATTCAAGGACCTGTTATAATTGAAGTTTTTATCAAAGAGTTGCTCAGCCTTTACATTGAAAAGGTTTCGATCAAAACCCCGTTGAACATTTTTCCCATTAGTAATACACTTTTTACCATTTCCTTTATCGTTGGCCAAAGGAGATAATTTTAATTTCATATCCCGATCTTTTCGGCTAACTATAACATGAACATGGGAATTTAATCCCGGTTTATTTGTTCCGGATTTTACTATACCTTGTTTTACTGCGAGCTCAGTACCCTTGTAATGCCTTTCATGCTCTATTTTACCGAAATAAAGTAGTTGATCACCACAAGTGATATTTTCGCGCTTAAAATGGACGGCATATTCATCCATCACTTTTCTGGAGTAGTCTTTCAAAATATTCTCATATCTTTCCAATTCATTTTTTGATAACTCGCTTATAGACCGAATTTCTCTTCCCGTAATACCGCTTAAAATATGTTCCTGTTCCTTCTCCGAGGGTGCAATATTTATAGCGTAGAATTTTGAATCATTTTTACTCAACCCTTTCTTGTTATTGTCAATTTCCTCTATCACTTCACTTTTCATCAAGCCATCATTTTTGTGTGAAAAAAAGCCGGTTCTTGGCATGGGTAATTCTCCCCTTTCAAAAGCTTCATTTTCCTTTTGCAAATCTTCCTTTTCTAGGTAATTTGCCAATGCCATACTGGACCCTTTATTCCCATTTGATTTATCAGAAGTTTGAATTTTAATTACCATTTTCTTGGAGTTTATTTACTATTGAATTACCCAATTTCGTAGCTAATTCAATCATGAAACTTTTTGTTACAAATTGATCTTTCACAAGTCCTGAAAATTCAGTAATCAGAAGATCTTGTTTTTTAATCAATGGATTCAGTTTGTCTTTTTCTTGTGTTTTAATAAAGCTGATTAATTGACTCTTAAGTTTTGAAATTTCCTTGGTTGCATTAGAGGGTTCTCTAGGGTCTAAATCAGTCTTTTCGAAATAGATTAAAAGGGCTTCAATGAGTTCCGTTTTACTTAGTTTATATCGATCACAAAAGCTATTCATCTTATCAAAATCACTTTCATATATTCTTATCGTTTTATACTTCATTATGCAATTGTTTATGCAGTTATATGTAATATTTAAAAGCCTTAACAGAGCATTTACAACGTAAATGCATAATGTTTTAAATCATATATTTTTATAAAATACTGTGAAACAGTATTTTAACCCCGTAGGGCAAGGTGGAACGGATGCTCTGCTCCGTTCCGCCTTGCTTACTCTGTAACAGGCTCAATAGTACGATTCATCAGATATTCATTTATATCTTTAAACCCATGATAAAACATACTTCCATCAAAAACATTTGCATGGTATTGACGAATTTTTTTTAGTCCTTTTTTACCCGATTCATCATCATCTAAACAGGCAAAAATCACATCATATTTTTTTATGATTTCAGAGATTTTTTCGATTAGCGATACTGAATTTAGGATGATGTAATCTTCCTTTAAATTGCGATCACCAAACAAAGTGAGATAAGATAGAAAGTCAAAAAAACCTTCAAAAATGCATAGGTTTTCTTCTCCCTTTTCTAGAAAAGTAATGTCCTTTTTTCCTAGGCATCCTTTAAAAAAAGAATTGCGGGTTTCATAGCCATTAGATCTATTTTTGAAGGCTATTGAAAAAAAGTTTTTACCGTTAGCTTTATAATGAATTTCTTTACAATAAGTCCTAGCTATTTCAGTCTCAATTTTTCGGGATTTTAAGTACGTTAAAAGCGCATGATGTTCCAGGTTTTTTAACTCAAGAATTTCGTGATTTTTATCTTTAATTAGTAACCCGGGAGAAGGCTTATGAAAAGAAAAAGAATTCACTTTATTATGCAAGAATTCTAAAGTTTCTGAAATTGAAAAATTATTTAACTCCATGACCAGATCAATTACATTTCCACCTTTACCGGCACCATGATCATACCACCGATTTAATTGTTTATCAACTTTGAAAGAGGCTTGGGTTTCTGACCGAAAGGGACTCAGAAACCAAGCTTCTTTCTCCGCTTCCCTAATTGGAAAATGCCCGGATCTTTTCAGCGTTTCCACGATGGAAATGTCACGGGCTTTTTCGCAATTTAATTTGTGATTTTTCATGATAGATTTGTTTTTAATTTTTTTTGATGATTTGATGACGAACTACTGTTAACCCTTATAAATACAAGTGATTCACGTGTCATCATTTTTTCATCAATCATCAAAAGTGTTTTTTTACAGTCATCACTTTATTTTTGATGATATTTTGATGACAACTTTGATGACATATTATTTAATTGATTTTTAGTTAGTTATATTAACTTGTCATCATTTCATCAAAAATTTCAGTAATCATTTTTCTTTCAATAGCATAGTACCGCCCTTTTCGATCAATTTGAACAAATTCACCATAACTGGTGTATTCAAATCCTTGATATGCATTAGAATTATCAGAAGGAGATAAATTCCATTTGTGTTTTAAAATTTTTCGAACTTCGTTCACCTCAAGTGTTAACCGTCTCGCCTTACTTAAAATGGCAACGACTTCCCTGGGAGTTACTTTTATCTGGTCGTCGGATATAGAATCAAAGATCTCGTAGAAAAGCTCTACCATCTCTTTTTCAATAACATTATTGTTGAGCCACATGAGCTTCAAAAGTGCTTTTGTTTTTATCTGATCAGAAGTAAACCACATCCTTGATTTCTTTCGAGTTGAAAAAGGTCTATCGATAAGAAATTGAAGAAAGGCAGGGATTTCCCGGATAAGTTTGGAAAGGTATTCAGTATCCTCATTTTTAAAGGGTGGAATTTTTCGGACCCAGAACCTAATTTCATTAGAGTCAATTAATATAAAAGTATCTTCATTGTTGCTGCATAGAATAAATTTTCCAAAGAATTCTATTTCTTCTCTGTCTTTTCCTTTGGCCTCAACCTTATCCTTATCTGTAGTACTTAGGTATTTTAAGCGTTCTGTGATTTCTTTTTTATCGAAAAAAACTTCATCAACCGCGATGATTGTTTTTGAAGCCCAATCCGCGTTAAATTGAGATGAAAAGCTATCACCCTTAATGTAGGTCATGTTTTGGCTAAAAATGGCTTTAAGCCATTTTATGAAAGTACTTTTTCCTGTGCCACGTTCCTTACTTACCAAACATAAAATTGGTAAAATCTGAGTTGGATATAAGTAAATGATTTTTAGATAGTCTAGTCCTAATTCTTTTTGTTTTCCAAAAATATGTTCGACAAATTCAATAGAAGTCTTGACACTTCCTTTTTTTGGTTTCAATGGCAATTCATGATACGTATTGTAAAAACTACCTATTTGTTGTTGGAAATTTATGTGATCCGGAATACAACAAAACCCATCCAGTTTTGGGATTTTTGAAAGGTAGCTTTTACCGTGATCAGCAATGATCGTCTCCTTGTTCCAGGGAACCATTACCGATACAGTATCACCTGAAATTAATGGTCTATCTAGATCCTTATAATATCTAGTTCCTAATCTTTTGTATGGGATTACATCTTCAGACATAGTACTACTATTTTTTATTTTTTAGTACGTAATCCAAAGATTTACTTTGAATTTCAGAGGTAGATTTACTCTTATTCTGAAGTAGCCAATCATCCAACTTTTCTTTATCAAAAAAGATAATTTTACCATTAGGTTTTGAAAAAGGAATTTGGCCAGTAGAAGTTAATTTATAGAGGTAGCTTCGGGAAATGCCTGTATAATCACAAGCTTCGTCGAAGGTAAGTACCTTTTTATTCGAAACCAGGAGCTTTTCTATCCGCTCTAAACGTTCATTCAATTGTAAATTGTCCATATTAATTGTTTTATCAATTATGAACAATTAGCGCTAATTGTTTCTTTTGTTAAGAATTCGTGAACAAAGGAAAAGAAAATAAATAGTAGGATGTTAAGGTTGTTATGAACCTTAACCTTTTTTTGCTGAAAGCAAGGAATTGGTTATTAAATCTTCATCTTTTGGAAGCATTTGTCCTCTAGATTTAGATGCATAAATAGATTTAGCATTTATAAATCCATTTTTGTTTTTGATTTTCTTGCTAATTTCGATAGTCGTAAAAGGAATTTTTATATTGAAAAACTTATTTAAACAATCTACAAAACAATAGAACTGGAGATTATCCATATTAAGGTTTAAAATCTCCTCATGAGAATCCCAATCGCATTTAAATACTTTAAGAAATCCATTTTCACATATCTCGTTTAAATTAATGAACTCACATCTCTCTAACTCACGATATATTCTTTTTAATTTTTCCTCTTTAACAGAAATATTAAAATTGTTTTTGACCATTTCTGATTGAACCTCACATAAATCCTCTATCCTTTCTTCAATTTGGTCGAGTGCTAACAATAACTTTTGTTCAAACTCATTAAATGCTTCAATTACACACAAATAAAAATAAATTTGAGACCCCTCAATATTTATTGAATTATCATTTAAATGAAACTCGATAATAGCTTTAATAGATTCTATTTGTTGAAAAAAATTATGCTTAATGTTTGTAGAAAAACTTCTAAGTTTCTGAATATGTGCTTCTTTCACAAGTTCATCTGTTGATTTCAAATAATCAACAAAGTCAATTAATTCCTTGGAACAATTAAATTTCAAATAATCATGTACTTCTTGTTTAAAGGGAATAAAATTTGAATCATAACTGAAAATAAATTTGGGATCCTCAAATAGGTAATAGTCATTTTTAATAAAAAGAAGTTTTAATTTTTCAAAATCTATAGAATGTAATGGGATTTCACTTAGTAAATCCATTACTAATTGAGTGAATTGAAACTCATTGAATTCTGATAAATAATTTTTAATTTTAATACTGTCAGAGGATTTATGGCCTCGTGAATCAAAAAACTCTTTCAGATATTTTTCATTATGGTTTTTTTTGAAATAAGAATAGACTATACTCATGATCAAACTTTTAATTCGGGGATAATATTTGCAGCTTCCTTCATTTTTTTATCAATGATTTTAGCATAGATCTCAGTAGTTCTAATTTCTTTATGGCCTAGCCGCTTTGAAACCGTATAAATATCAGCGCCATTCTCCAGGAGTAACACTGCATTAGTGTGTCGCGCACTATGAAATGTTATATGTTTAGTTAAACCTGCACGCATACACCATCGTAAAATTTCCGCATTAAAATGAGCACCATATTTTAATCCCGTAAATACCCTCTCAGATTCGGATTGTCTTTTCCCTAATAATTCCCGGGCTTGATCCGAAATATATAAGTATTCCTGTCCATCAGTTTTCTGTTGCCTAAAAATTATTCTGGATCCGGAATCTTCATCGCGTACTTCGGACCAGGTCATATTATTTATGTCACTCCATCGCAATCCCGTTAAGCAACTGAAAATAAAAGCGTTTTTTAAAATCTCATATTTACATTTGGCTTTAGTTAATGCCTGAAGTTCAGAATACGTTAGGTATTCTCTTTTTGACTCTCCCTGGTCAAATCCCTTTACACTTTTGAGAAGATTTTTTTCTAAGTAACCGTTTTCATAAGCTTCCTTTAAAGCAGCTTTAAATTTGTTGAAGTAAGAGTATTTTGAATTTTGAGATAGTTCTAAGTTACTTTTAGTTCTTGCCCCAGTATCAAGATATTTTTTAAATCCCTTAATGAAATTTTCATTAATATCCTTGAAGGTAGTGCTTGGGTGACAATATTTTCTGAGATGTTTGAGAGCCGCATCCCAATTTCCGTAGTTTCCTTTGCTATTATACCGTTCCTCTTTAAGTTGTTCAAAATAATCAAGAAACCTAATTTTAGACTTTCTGGCATTCTTAATTTGGTATTTACCTTGAATAACATCGGCTTTTCGGATGGCCAAGATCTCTTCAGCTAGCTTTAGGGTTTCCTGATCTTTTAATTTATCCTGTGAAGATGGGTTTTGTGAAATGTAAAGCTCTAAATATTCAAATTCACGCTGATGCTTTCTTTTTCCATTTTTATCTACATAGGATCCTTTATAGAATTCAAGATAAAGGCTAACTAAGCCATTTTTCAGCTTCTTTTGCTTGAGGGAAATTTTCATAAGTAGGTTTTTTACATCTTTTGTACACCTTTCAAAATATTTAAATCACTAAGTGTACATAAGGTGTAATAAAAGTATAAAAATAGGATATTAAAAGAAAATAAAACGGACTATTTTTTTACCTAAATATTTGAATATCAAATAAAAACAATCAAAAGAAGTTAAAAGAAAATAGGTTTACTTTCCAATACAAAAATTCGCAAAGATATTACCAAGCAGATCATCGGAAGTAATCTCTCCGGTTATCTCTCCAAAATGGTATAAGGCTTGACGGATGTCTATCGCCAATAAATCACCGGACAAACCGGATTCTAAACCGTTCTTAACTTTTGAGACCTCTTCTAATGCTTTTAGAAGCGCATCATAATGACGCGTATTCGTAACAATCGTATTGTTGTTTTTAAGCGCCCCTGTGTTTACAAAACTTAGTAATTTATCCTGAAGTTCATCAACTCCAAAGTTTGTTTTCGCCGATATCAGTTCGACTTCCGGAATTTGAGATTCCAGATCAGCTTTTTGCTTATCATTGATCGTGTCAACCTTATTAGCTAAAACAATCAATGGTTTTTGAGGATATTTATTCTTGATCTTTTCGATCTCAACTTTAAATGTGGCTTTTTCTTCCGAAAAGGATCCGGCATCAAACAAATAAATGACCACCTGAGCTTGATCGATTTTCTCAAAGGTCTTTTTGATACCGATGCTTTCCACCACATCCTGCGTATCTCGAATTCCGGCTGTATCTATAAACCTGAACCCTATACCTCCTATCGAAATTTCATCTTCAATCGTATCCCTGGTAGTTCCTGCAATTTCAGAAACGATGGCGCGATCTTCATTTAATAAAGCATTTAAGAGGGTTGACTTCCCTACGTTCGGCTCCCCAACGATAGCCACGGGAATACCATTTTTTATCACGTTTCCTACTGCAAAGGAATCTATAAGGCGCTTCAAAACAAAACTGATGCGTTCGATCAAAGCTTTAAATTCACTGCGGTCCGCAAATTCAACATCTTCTTCAGCAAAATCCAATTCTAATTCGATGAGTGAAGCAAAATTCAAAAGCTCTTCACGGAGTTTTGCGATCTCCGAAGAAAAACCACCACGCATTTGCTGCATGGCAATTTGATGGGAGGCCTCATTATCACTGGCAATCAGATCAGCCACAGCTTCAGCCTGACTTAGATCCAACTTACCATTTAAAAAAGCCCGCAAGGTAAACTCACCCGCTGATGCCATACGGCAGCCTTTTCGTAAAAAAAGTTGAATTATTTCCTGTTGAATATAACTTGAACCATGACAAGAGATCTCAATCACATCTTCTCCGGTATACGAGTTGGGGTTCTTAAATACAGAAACCAAAACTTCATCAATAGTGCGTTTATCATCAATGATGTGCCCCAAATGAATGGTATGTGTTTTTTGATCGATCAATTTTTTTCCGGATACCGATCTGAAATGACTATCGGCTATAGCAATGGCTTGGGGTCCGGAGAGCCTGAGCACAGCAATAGCTCCCGCTCCCGAAGGTGTCGCTAAAGCAATTATAGTATCCTGATTGATCATTTTTTATTCGGAATCTTTTAAATATATACCGTCCGACTTGATGTCGATCAAACGTTGCTTGTAGAGCGTTCCGATAGCTTTTTTAAAATTCTTTTTACTCATTTGAAGCTGCTGCTTGATCTCCTCCGGACTGGATTTATCATTTAAACTTAAATATCCTTCATGATCGCCTAATTCCTGCATGATCCTATCAGCATTAGGTTCAATACTACGGTACCCTATTTTTTCAAGAACAATATCGAGCTTATTCCCAGGACGGATCTTTTTGACATAACCCTTCAATTTATCTCCCACACTAATATCCTTGAAAATTTCATTTTTATGAATAAGTCCTGCATGGGATTTATTTACAATAACATTCCATCCAATATCTGAGGGATGAGAGGCAATCAGATCTACTTCTTCAAATTCCTTAACTGTGAGATCTTTATTATCTAAAAAATGGTTCGTTTTACTGGAAGCCACCAACCTGTTTGTTTTTTCGTCCAGATAACAATGCACCAAATACCAGCCCCCAGCTTTCATTTTAAAGGCCTGCTCCTGAAACGGACAAAACAATTCTTTAGCCAGTCCCCAATCTAAAAAGGCGCCATATTCCGTAATCTGACTACAACGCAATAGACCAAATTCACCACGCATAATGTATGGTGTTTCCGTGGTTGCAACCGGACGCTCTTCATGATCCAGATAAACAAAAACATCAATTTTATCCCAAATCTGAAAAGACTCAGGGACATATTTATTGGGTAATAACACCTGGTTATCATCATCATCTATCAAATACACACCGTGGTCAGTCTCCCTAAGTATCTCTAAAGTATTACGTTGTCCTAATTCTATCATGCCGCAAAGGTAATCATAATCCGTTTTGAAAAACAAAAAAGCACTACAATTCTGTAGTGCCTTTTAATCGATTTCAGCTTATAGATAGACCGATTCCTTATTGAAATGAAGAGTCAGTAAATAATAAATAACTGCCCGATATTTATTACGATTTGACTGGCCATAAGCTTCCATAATTTTAGCTATTGTAGTATCTAAAACTGATGTGTCTTCCAAACCTAGTTTCCCTATTAAAAAGTTTGTTTTAACCCGATTTAATTCTGACGGATCAGATCCCGACACCGTTGCTGCATCGGGTTTATAAATAGACGGTCCTAGGCCAATAGTGACCTTGGTTAAAAGTTCCATATTGGGCTTTACATTAAATTTTTCCTGCAATTCAGCAGCGTATCTTTGAATGAGTACTTCGCGTTGATTCATTTTTTTATAATTTTTGATTGATGGGATGATATGACATTAATTATTTAATAAAGTCGAAATAATCCAATAAAACAGAATCATTTAGAGTTCTTGGCGTGAAGATTTCAAGTAACTGTGGTTCTGTATTGGATTCATAAAACGAGGCCAGTTCCTTTTGAAGACCTTCCTCAGAATCGGCCTTTCGATAACCAATACCATAGGTTTTACATATATGTTCTGCGGTAAGCTGGTGGGTGGTTTCGAAATACGTATCAAAATTCGCAGTATTTTTTTGGCCCGGTAAAATCCTGAAAATACCTCCACCATTATTATTTAATAGAATTATTTTAAAATTCTTTGGTATATAGTTATTCCACAAGGCATTACTATCATAAAAGAAGCTCAGATCCCCAGTTACAAGTATGGTAGGAAGCTCACTTTGAACCGCATATCCAATGGCCGTAGAGGTACTGCCATCAATGCCACTCGTTCCACGATTACAAAACACATTTATAGATTTATCTATTTGGAATAGTTGGGTATAACGAATGGCGGAACTGTTGGCGACTTGTAGATTACTATTTTTAGGGAGACCTTTGATAATATGGTGAAATACCAGAAAATCACTATACGGAATACTTTTTATATAGGCATTATGACGCTCTAGGCGGAACTTGTTTATAGGGCTCCAAGTTGGATAATAAGTCGCTTTCTCAATGGGCTCCACCTGCGTTAAAAAAGCCTCAAAGAACAGATTCGGTGTCATTTTGATATGTCTGTTCAAACTAAAAAACGTATCGTTCGCATGATGTGCACCAATATGCCAATGTTGTTGTGGTTTATTTTTTCGCAACAAGGCTTTTATACGCTTTGAAACGATAAGACCACCAAAGGTCAATAAAATATCCGGACTCAGTTTAGCGCGTTCATCCTCCGTAAGCGGAGTTACAAATTGATCGATACATGGAAAGAATTTTTCGTGATGTATATTAGATGTTGTTTCAGTTAGAACAACAACGCTTGGATCATTTGCAAAGTAGTTTAACCATTTTTCATCGATACCTTCCGGCGTATTAACACCTACAAGGATCATTTTTTTGGAAGCCGAATTCCAATCTGAGACACAGGTCTCCAGAACATCAGGATCTAAAACACCATCAGGAGCTTTAAATACCGTCTTTTCCGGTGAAACCGAAAGCGCATCAACAGTCTCATAAAGCGGTTCATCAAATGGAATATTTAAATGTACCGGCCCTGATTCATGGTACGCCGTATGAAGTGCCATGTTTATGGCGTTTTCATTAAAGTATTGCACCTTATTTTGAAGATGCTCGGGATCATCCAATTCGGAGGTTGATAAGTCTCCAGCTACTTGTAACGATTTAACCTTTAAGGTTTTATCGCGATTGATATCTAACTTCAAGACCGCTGAATACCGAATATGGTTTTTAAAAACATGAGGCTGATTGATGGTTTGACCATCACCAATCCCAATAAGATGCTCCGGACGGTCGGCAGAAAGAACCACCAAAGGTATGTTGCTAAAATAAGCTTCCGCTACAGCAGGATAATAATTAAGCACCGCACTACCCGAAGTGCAAACCACTGCCGTGGGCTTATTTAAATTCTGAGCCATTCCTAAAGCAAAAAACGCTGCAGATCGCTCATCAATAATACTATAACATGAAAAATAAGGATCGTGCGTAAACCCAATAGTTAAGGGCGCATTACGGCTACCCGGGGAAATTATGATATGACGAATTCCGTGTTTTTTACAAAGTTCAATAACCGTTTGTGCTAAAGGAATTTTTGAGTATATCATCTATAGAAATTGTATTGCAAAAATACAAAATCAGCCTCTAAACAGCAATTACAAAACCGATTTAATAACCTTAGCTTTTGCAACCGTTTCCTCCCATTCTTCCTCAGGATCGGAAAACACCGTAATTCCGCCTCCAACGTATATCATAGCCTTCGAATCTTCTAAAGACATGCATCTTAAATTAACGTATAATTGGGTGCTGGTACTGGTGGTTTCAAAGGCCCGGGTTTCAATATTTCGCTTTGCCCTACGTGGCGATCTAACACTTTCGAGATTCAATTCACCTAAAAAACCGGTATAAAAATTACGGTCATAATTTTCGTGCTCTAAAATAAATTGTTTCGCTTTATCTTTAGGCAATCCGCAAACGGCAGGTGTTGGATGCAAATGAAATAAAAAATCCTTCAGACTGAAAATTCCATTTTTTAGGTTGCCCCAAATTTTAGTTTTTAAGTGCAGTAAATTAGCTGCTTTTACAGTTTGTACCTCGGAGAGCTGAATGTTTTCAACCGAGGCTTTAATACGATCTACAATATAATCCGTCACATATTGTTGTTCCTGCAGCTCTTTATCTCGCCAGGCCACCTCTAAAGTCCCATTATAGCTTTGCGTTCCCGCCAAGGCCATAATAGAAAAATGATTTCCTTCCAACTTTACTAAAGTTTCTGGCGTAGCACCCAGCCACAACCCAATTTCAGGGTGGTACCAGCAATACACAAACGCTGACGTGTATTTATTTAAAAGACTTGTGAAAATCTGGAAAGGATCATGATCTTTTAGAAGCACCTCCTCTTTCCGTGATAATACAATTTTCTTAACATCGGTAAGTTCAATAAAGGCCTTGCCCTTTTCAATAAGATCAATATGTGCCTTTTTTAGAGCCTCATTTGTGGGTTCTTGAACATCGTTCTTATTTAGAGCTAAATCAGAAGCCATACCTTCAAATTCTTCACAAAAAATATGGTCAGAATCTTTTAAGGGTAGTAGAATGGTTTTATTCCTGGAATCAAATGGTGAAAACACAAAACCCATTTCAGAAAAATCGCTTGTGGTAAACAAGCTGTCCATGCGTTGCAATAAACCCTGAAGTCTTTTTTGATTGGGCTTCCTATAAATTACGAACGGCAAATCTTGGTCAAACTGATCTTTAAAGCGCTCAAAGAATGCCTCTAAATTCATACCTTTCTTTTTGGTAAAGAGATCGTTGATAATTTACAAATAGATATAGTATTTCCGTCTTCATCAGTGACCTTAATATCAAACAATTGTGTGGTTCTTCCTTTATGCATAAAACAGGCCGTGGCATAAACATATCCTGTAGAAACAGATTTAATATGATTTGCAGAGATCTCCAAACCACGAATAAATAGTTTTTCGGAATCCAAAAAAATGTGACTGGCGAAACTACCCACGCTCTCAGCCAAAGCTACTGTAGCGCCCCCATGCAAAACGCCATCAGGCTGATGCACTTTAGGCCCAACTGGCATTTTAGCGGTTAACCAATCTTCTCCAATATCAATCAATTCAATGCCTAAAGTTTCCATGAGTGTATTTTTACTCATCAGATTGGCACGTTCTAAGATCTGTTTTTTTGATAAAGACATGGTTTTCTCTTTCTGTTTTAAGGGTCACAAAAATACGAAATAACACCGAAATGTACCGTGTTATTTAGGAATTGATTGCGACAAATTTAGAAATCAATCCAGAAGTTTTTGAATTTGTAAATACTGTAATAAAACAATGGTTCTGGTATCCTGAATTTGCCCGGAATTAAGCATTTCCAAAGCCATTTTAAATGGCAACTCTAGAACCTCAATGTCTTCCGCTTCACTATCAAGACCACCTCCGGAGCTTACTTTCATAGCATCGGTATACTCCCCAACAAAAAAATGCATTTTTTCTGTCATGACCCCTGGAGACGAATAGGCCTCGTATACTTTGGTCACCGTATCAAGGCGGTATCCAACTTCTTCTTCGGTTTCCCTAATAATGCAAGCTTCCGGATTGTCTTTATCTAGTAATCCAGCACAGACCTCGATCAAAAAACCATCAGGATTATCATTTTGATAGGTAGGCATCCGAAATTGTTTTATCAGAATAACCGTTTTTTTCGTTCTGTTATATAATAAAATACCGGCACCATCACCACGGTCATACACTTCTCGTACTTGATTTACCCAAGTTCCATTTTTCATGCGGTAATCAAAACTTAAACGTTTTAAAATATAGTAATGGTCAGATAATAGTCTGGATTTTATGTTTTTAATGCGATTTGAACTCATAATAGTAGGATTATAGATTACCTCTATAGATTGATAAAAATAGTTGAAAAGTTACATGTTTATATAATGAATAAAAAAATTATCTTTATAAGAAACCAAAAAACAATGAAGATGTATTTTAAAAAAATTGCCCTTTTCGTTTTAATTGCTAGTTTTTTCAACTGCAAACAAAAAACTACCGAAGCTGAGAAAACCAGTATGACCAACGAATCAGCAAAAATCGAAAACGCTGTTAACATTACACCTATCGAGCATGCTACATTTGTAATGACCTATAAAGACGCCGTTATTTACGTAGATCCTGTAGGTGGTGCTGAAGCTTTTAAAGGACAGCCAAAACCTAATTTAATATTGGTGACAGACATTCATGGCGATCACCTAAATGTAGAAACGCTAAAAGCTTTGGATGCACCGGTGGTAGCACCTCAGGCCGCAGTTGATCAAATGCCGGAATCTGCTAATATTAATAGTATGGTGTTGAATAATGGTGGTACAACAAATATGAATATTGGAGGCTCAACAATTACTTTAGAAGCAATTCCGATGTATAATTTACGTGAAGAAGCCTTAAAATTTCATCCTAAGGGTCGAGGAAACGGTTATGTAGTCACCTTAGGTGAAGATCGCATTTATATTTCTGGGGATACAGAGGATATTCCGGAAATGCGTAATCTTAAAGATATTGATATGGCCTTTGTTTGCATGAATTTACCTTACACCATGACGGTGGACAGTGCGGCCAGTGCTGTTCTTGATTTCAAACCTAAGAAGGTGTATCCTTATCACTATAGAGGAACGGGTGGTTTAAGCGATGTTTCTAAGTTTAAAACTTCAGTAAATAATGGGAACTCAAAAATAAATGTTGTGCAATTAGACTGGTATCCAAACAATTAATTTTTATTTCCATAAAAAATAGTATATTTGATTTTATACATTTATACTTAACAAACCTTACAAACCATGCCCCAAAATATTACTTTTTCGTTGTATGCGATCATGGATGAAAGCACCATAGTGACCTCGTTGATTATTGTGGTAATTTTCTTTGCCATTCTATTAATACTAGGTATCAGAAAATCATATCTCCTTAAAAAGGAAAACGAAAGGTTGGATGCTATTAATAAGCAGATTCTTGAAGATAACGAAGAGAATAAGCCCTATCGCGATTTTACCGAAGGACATCTTTATGGAAACGACAATAAATAAATAAAAACGCCTGCATGTTGCAGGCGTTTTTTTATTCATAAATTTTATAGTTAGCGCACGAGCTTTTTATATTTTATTCGCTTAGGCATAATATCTCCACCCAGACGTTTCTTTTTATTCTCTTCATATTCGGAGAATCCACCTTCAAAGAAATACACTTGACTATTCCCTTCAAATGATAATATATGCGTACAAATCCGGTCTAAAAACCAACGGTCGTGACTAATAACAACAGCACAGCCGGCAAAATTTTCTAAACCTTCTTCCAACGCACGAAGGGTATTAACATCAAGATCGTTTGTAGGCTCATCCAATAATAATACGTTGCCTTCCTCTTTTAAGGTCATTGCCAAATGCAAGCGATTTCGCTCACCTCCTGACAATAAGGACACTTTTTTATTCTGCTCACTTCCGGAAAAGTTAAAGCGACTCAAATAAGCTCTAGAATTTACTTGCTTACCTCCCATCATAATCAATTCCTGTTCATCACTAAAATTCTGCCAGATCGTTTTCTCAGGATCAATATTCGAATGACTCTGATCAACATAGGCGATCTTAGCCGTATCACCAACAATGAATTCACCCTTGTCAGGTGTTTCTTCTCCCATGATCATTCTAAATATTGTGGTCTTTCCGGCGCCATTGGGGCCAATAACTCCTACAATACCTGCCTGCGGTAAAGTAAAATTAAGATCGTCGTACAACAATTTGTCGCCATAGGCCTTACTAACATGTTTCGCCTCGATCACATTGGTCCCTAAACGTGGTCCGTTCGGGATGTATATTTCCAACTTTTCATCAAGTTGTTTCTGATCCTGACTCAATAATTTATCGTAATTCTTCAAACGTGCTTTTTGCTTGGTCTGTCGCCCTTTAGCACCTTGTCGTACCCATTCCAGCTCACGTTCCAAAGTTTTTTGACGTTTCGAAGCCGTTTTACTCTCCTGAGCCAAACGTTTTGATTTTTGATCTAACCACGATGAATAATTTCCTTTCCAAGGAATACCTTCCCCCCGATCTAATTCAAGGATCCAACCGGCTACATTATCTAGAAAATACCGGTCGTGCGTCACCGCGATAACCGTTCCTTTATATTGTGCTAAATGATGTTCTAACCAGTGTACGGATTCGGCATCCAAATGGTTTGTAGGCTCATCCAGTAACAATACATCCGGTTCCTGCAACAGCAAGCGACATAAAGCTACGCGGCGCCGTTCTCCACCCGAAAGTACACCTATCTTTTTATCACCTTCAGGAGTGCGCAAAGCGTCCATGGCAATTTCTAATTTGGTATCCAGTTCCCAGGCATTCGCCGCATCAATTTGGTCCTGAAGCACCGCTTGGCGCGCCATCAGTTTTTCCATTTTATCAGGATCAGAATATACTTCCTCCAACCCAAACTGATCATTAATTTTATTGTATTCATCAAGAATAGCAACAGTTTCGGCAGCACCTTCCTTAACTACATCCATCACGGTTTTCTCGTCGTCCAACTCCGGCTCCTGCTCCAATAAGCCCACCGTGTAATCCTGTGAAAACACAACATCACCCTGATAGTTCTTATCTCTACCGGCAATAATTTTTAACAAAGTCGACTTCCCGGAACCATTCAAACCTAAGATCCCGATCTTAGCGCCATAGAAAAAACTTAAATAAATATTCTTAAGCACTGGCGTGTTAGCACTTTGAAACGTTTTGGTTACTCCCGACATCGAGAAAATAACCTTCTTATCATCACTCATTATACGCGTCCTTTTAAAGCATTAAACACCCAGGCAATAGCAAAAAAGCCAATACCCACAGAGGCAAATCCCCAGCCTGCAACCTCGTCGTAACGAAAGGCGCCAAGGGCGATCAATATTAAACCTTCAATAATCATAATCCATGTGGCCCAAGCCAAAACCGTATTTTTATTCATTGCCATAATAATTCTTTTCTTTTTTAGGGCGCACCCACGCTTTTGGCGTGGTCAGGCTATTCGCTTTATCTTTTTTAAGGCAGAAAAAGCCTAAAAAAAGGATATCGCTGCTATCCTTTGCGCGGTTGGAAACACAAATATCGTATTTTTAAACAAAAAAAGCATCCTCAAAATGCGGATGCTTTATTATTTATAAACTTTACTAGATTTTAAAAACTTAGAATCTTAAATTCAGCTCGGCGATTTAGGCGATGTTTAGCTTCCGAACACGGCGTGTTGTCATCACATTCATTGATCAGGTTTGATTCCCCATAAGCTTTACCAACCAATTCATCGGAAGATATACCTTCATTCTCCAAATAATCTAAAACCGATTGTAAACGCCTTTCCGAGAGTTTTAAATTATAGGCGTCCGAACCTCGCGAGTCGGTATTAGCCCCTATTTCAAGTACCAATCCCGGATGCGCTTTAAATATCGCCATAAGGTCCTCAAGTGTTTTTCTTGAAGATTGCGTTAAAAACGATCGGTCAAAATCAAAATAAATAGGCTCCAAAGCTTCCAGCTGATTCTCAATTTCTTTACGTTCCTTCTCACGAGCTTCTTCCCTTGCTTTGCGCTCTTGTTCAAGTCTTTCAGCTTCTTTTTTTCTAGCCTCTTCTTGTGCACGTTTATAAGCCTCTTCTTTAGCCTTTAACACCTTAAATACAGAATCTTTTATACGTTCATTTTCCTTTTGAATGTATTCAATTTCAGCTAATTTCTTTTCTCCTTTTTTGCTCAGATCCTTCTCATAATTAAAACGGTATACCACGCCGGCTGCGTGTTGGATATGGTCTGTCAAACCTGGATCCATGGTCCATTTTCCTGTCGTATTTATGTCCAGTCCCCAGCGGTCTGAGAACCAAGTTCTAAATCCAAAAATGGCATTATAGGTTGCTCGGGATTCCCCAACTGCAGTATTTACGCCTAGTCCAATACCAAGATACGGATCAAACCAGCCATTATCACCAATTATTTTTTTAAGGTCATAGCTTAAACGAGCATCAAAAGCCCAGTAGTTCTTTCCTTCCGGTAAGGGTAAACCACCTACTATTTTACCTCTTTTATAGCGGTTGTATGAAGCTATACCTTCAAGACCCAAACCACTTCGCCAGTATTTTCCTAAACTCAACCTTGAGGGATATGGTGCATAATTCCACCCCGAAGAAAGATCGAATACTTCTCCAATTCTGTCGTCAGAATCATCAACAATATTCATCCCTACACCAAATATCGAGCTGCTTACGATAACAGAATCTCTCTTGGTCAGCTCCGGAACTTCCGTAAGCAGGGAATCAAGAATAGCACTATTCGCATTTTCCAGATCCTGTGCGTGTATCAAACCGGAAAAAGAAAGAATAAATAAAGAGATATATAAAATCGTTTTACGACGTGTCATTTATATTAAGGGCTTAACAATTTAGCGGTTAAAAGTATCTAAATTGAGAGTCCTCAAGAAATATAAACTTCAAAGCGTACAAATTATCGATAATAGGCGAATGAATAAAGTGATGCCAAGTTTAAAACAAAATTATTCACTAACTCCTTTAGAATTTATCTTATCGAAAATTTGAATTTATTACCGTTTGTCGAGAGTGAAATTTCTAATAATGTTAAAAAACAGCTATTTAGGTCGTGAATGTAAATAATTATTTAAAAGACTTCTCTAACATTGTTTCATATCTAAAGCGGATGCCGAAAAGCTAATAGAGTAGGCAATATTTTTAAAATTTATTTATTATGAGTAGATTAAGTTTAGATGCTTTCAAAGCAAAAGCAGAAAACATAAACATTAATGAAGTTCTTGAAAAAGTTCAAGGAGGAGATTGGTCTGATTGTCATGGTTGTGACGGTACTTGGGCTAAAATCAAGGACTATATAGCTGCTGGATTTGAGGCTCCAGTCCATATGTCTTCGCAAACACGTGATTAATTCAATTTAAAATGTTAAAAGTCTAAGTGTTTAATTAATCATTTGGGCTTTTATTAAAAATTTAAGATGATTATTAAAAAATAAATGCTAATAAACAATTCAATAGGAAAAAATAAGCTAATTGAAAATATAAAAATTCTGCTGTATAAAGAACGTGTTAATATTTTTGATATTTTAGATTTCGAGGATGACAACATTTATCAAGAACCTCTTTTCTTTGCTTTTTTTAAAAAAAAAGAACTTTATTTTAATCAACTTGACTCAATAATTTTTGGTTACAGTAATATCAAAAATTATAAGATTAAGGTAATTACAGATAAACACGGAAGAATTTACATTCCAAATATAGGATGGCTAATAACGGATTCTAAACTAAAAGCGTACGATTTAAGTAATTTAAAACAAATTCGATTAGAAGATGAAGATGGAAGTCATAAATTTAAACTTGAGCCCATTGAGTTAATCAAAGATACCACAATAGAACTTTTAAAGTATCCTATTGAAATATTAGATCAGTTTTACTATGATGAACATTTAAATAGGATTGATGTAGAAATTAAGGAAATAACAAAAAAACATATTTCTCACCTAACACAAGCTTTTTATCTAATAAAAAAATATATTCCTCACCATTATAAACTTATCGAGTCTGTTACTAAAAAAGTAGTTGTCTTCAATGTCAATGATGATTTGAGAAATTCATTTGCAACATTAAGTGCCCAAGGCATTGCTTTTTTTAATGCTTGTCAAGAAAATTATAATGAAGTTTTTTTTATTGATGATATTGCTCACCAAACTGGACATATCATCTTTAATGCAATGATTTATGATATTGATGAATTTCTCAAAGTTGAGCCTTCATATATAGTCCAAGAGTTAAAGAACGAAGAAGGTAAAATAGTTGAAACGAGAGATATCCATGTGGTACTTCATGCTTTATACACTTATTTCACAACATTTATTTGTTTAGATGCCATACTAGAAAATGATGTTTTTGAAGGAGAAAAACTGCATGAACTTTTAGGAAGGATGAAATTTTACATAGGTAAATGCTATTTAGATTTAAAAATTTTTGAAAACCCAATAAACAAAATTGAAGTAGAAAACATATTTGAAGATAAGGGATTAGAAATATATTCTGAATTAAAAAATAAGCATAAAGAAATGAGCCAAAAGTGGATTTCAAAAACGCAGAATTTTAGGCTAGATAATCAATTATATAATTTTTCATATTCATTATTTAAAGAATTAAACCCAATTGATTAAATGAGAACTATTCTAATTATGTTTCTTATTTTATTACTACCTGCATGTAATTCGTCAGATAGTAATTTTAAATTATGTGGAAATAAGAAATATCCATATTACCATCCTGATTTAAGTTATGAAGGTGGTTTTTATGAAATAAAAAGACATTTCTATGAAAATTATAGCCAAATAAAAAATGATAAAAACACAGGTATTGTTCAAATTCAATTTCAAGTTAATTGTATTGGAGATACAGGGAATTATAAAGTTAGCACCTATTCTCTTGAGTATAAAAATACCATTATGGATGAGACTATTATTCATAGGTTACTCCAATTAACTAAAGGTCTAAAAAAATGGATTCCAGCAGTTAATGATAATGGCGAAAATATAAACAGTCATAAATTTTTCGCTTTCAAATTGATCGATGGAAAGCTTATCGATATATTACCGAAATGATAAAAAAAAGAAAAAAGAAATGGAAAAAGAGATTGTTAATCTTTTTTTCATCTTTAATAATTTTAATTATTGTTTTAGGAATTGTATTTAATCAATTTGTCTATATGTTGATATTCCATTTTGGATATTCTCAAGTCTATAATGGTAATAATGAAAGAGGTAATAAAATCATGGAATATGCGATTTCTAAATTAAAGTCTCCTAATGCTAAAATTTATCACGCTCTTTCCGTTCAAAACACAAAAAACGGGAATTATGATATTGCTATTTCCTCTTTAGAAAAATCATACAGAATGAATCCTAATGAGGCTGGTGCTTATTATGGCTGGGTTTTATTGTATTATTATCATGATTATGAAATGGCTTTGGAAGTATTGAATAGGTACGATGACTCGACACCAAGATTTTCAGATTGGCCTATGGGTGAGTGCATTCATTATTTGAAAGGGTTGGCACATAAGGAATTAGGTGATTTTAAGTTAGCAATACAGGAATTTAATATCTCAATTGGTAATACGTCTAAAAAACATGGGGAAGATTGGGTAGATTATCAGGTTTTTCTAAACAAAGGAATAAGTTTTTTTTATTTAGAAGAGTATGATAAAGCTATTATTGAATTTGATAGGGTAATCAAAAATTATGACAAGTGTTCTGAAGCTTATTATTTTAAGGGCTTATCTCAACTAAAGTTGTTAAATAGTAATTTAGGATGTAGTAATCTAAATAAGGCACTGTCTTTAATTAGTCAAGGTTATAAATCATCGGATACATATGTAGAGTTATTTCATGAAATTTATGTGCAACAAGTAGAACAATCTATTTTAGAAAACTGTTACAATTAATGGCTAAAAAGTTTCCTTTCTATAAACAGTTGGACATGAAGGATTGTGGGCCGACTTGTCTGAAAATAATAGCAAAATTTCATGGGAGAATTTTTGAAATAGATTTTTTAAGGGAAAAAGCAAGTATTACTCAACAAGGATCATCTTACGGTGGTATAGCTGAAGCAGGAGAGATTATTGGTATGCATTCCTTTGGCGCTAATGTAACCTTTGATACTCTATCCAAAGAAGTCCCACTACCCTGTATTGCTCACTGGAGGCAAAGACACTTTATAGTCGTTTATAAAATTAAAAATGATAAAATCTATGTTTCCGATCCAGCTCATGGTCTTATAAGTTATTCTAAGGAAGAATTTTTAAATGGTTGGATACCCAATAAACAAAAACTTTCTCATTCTGAAGGTTTAGTTTTATTATTGGAGCCAACTCCTGAATTTTATAAGAGTGAAGATAATACTGAAACTAAAAAATTAGGGTTCAGATTTTTGTTTCCATATTTCAGGAAATATGAAAAAGTTTTAATTCAAATATTTATTGGACTATTTATAGTTACGTTATTACAATTAGCTATGCCATTTTTAACCCAAGCGGTGGTTGACTATGGTATTCAATACCAAAATTTAAATTTTGTATATCTAATACTAATTGCTCAATTAGTTTTTTTTGCTAGCACTACTTCTGTTCAGATAATTAGGGATTGGTTGATGCTGCACATGACAAGCAGAATTAACATTCGATTATTATCTGATTTTTTAATGAAATTAATGAAACTACCTGTTTTATTTTTTGATAGAAAAAATATTGGGGATTTGTTACAACGAATACAAGACCATACTCGGATTCAAAATTTTTTGTCATCTTCAACTCTTGGCGCATTATTTTCCTTCGTTACCATTTTTGTATTTTCCTTAGTATTGGCTTATTATAATTTATTTATTTTTTCAATATTTATTCTTGGAACATTATTGTATCTAGTTTGGACAATTATATTTTTAAAAAAAAGGAAAGAACTAGACTACAAAAGATTTGATTTAGCCTCAGGTAACCAAAGCAGTATCATTCAGCTCTTAAATGGAATGCAAGAGATTAAACTCAATGGTTCGGAAAGGAGGAGAAGATGGGAATGGGAAACGATACAAGCTAGATTGTATAAAGTCTCAATCAAAAGTCTAGCACTTCAACAAGCCCAAAATATTGGTGGTTCCTTTATAAATCAATTAAAAAACATCATTATTACATTTTTGGCAGCTAAAGGCGTTATTGATGGTCAACTTACTCTAGGAGCGATGCTTTCAGTCCAATATATCTTAGGACAATTAAATGTCCCTGTAAATAGCTTAATAACCTTTATTCAATCAGCTCAGGATACTAAAATAAGTTTAGCAAGAATATCTGATGTGCACCTTCAAGATGATGAGGAGAATAAAACGAAAAATAATATAAGGCAATTACCATCCGATAAATCCATATTTATAAAAAAACTCAGTTTTAGGTATGGTAGTAAACATTCTTCTTTAGTACTTAAAAACATAGATTTTGTAATTCCACAGGGGAAAATTACTGCAATTGTCGGTGCCAGTGGAAGCGGCAAAACAACTCTAATAAAACATTTACTCAAAATAGTTAACCCGATATCTGGCACAATTAAAGTGGGTAATATCAATTTCAAAGATTTGAGCGTTTCTTACTGGAGATCAAAATGTGGTTCTGTTATGCAAGATGGGTATTTATTTTCAGACACAATTGTTAGAAACATAACAGAGTCTGACTCAGAAGGGTTTATTAATAAAGAAAGGCTTTTGAGTGCTGTTAAAATAGCTAATATTGAGTCTTTTATTGAATCACTACCCATGGGCTACAATACAAGAATTGGTGCAAGTGGTATGGGTATTAGTGGAGGTCAAAAACAAAGAATATTAATAGCTAGGGCGATTTATAAAAACCCTGATTATTTATTTTTTGATGAAGCTACGAGTGCCTTAGATTCAACAAATGAAAGTGAGATAATGAATAATTTAAATGATTTTTCCGACAACAGAACTGTCGTCGTCGTAGCCCATAGATTGAGTACTGTACGAAATGCAGACAAAATTATTGTTCTAGATAAAGGTGAAATTGTAGAGGACGGAAATCATCAAGAATTAGTAAATAATAAAGGATTGTATTTTAAATTAGTGAAAGACCAATTAGAATTAGGAAATTAATTATGAAGATTGATGAAATAGAAACTCATAGTGAACAAATAAGAGAGATTTTAGAAAAGCAACCAAATTTATTTTTAAAATGGGGTATAACGGTAATTTTTATTGCCATTTGTTTCATTTTTTTAGCAACTTGGTTTATTAAATATCCAGATGTTATTAGATCCCAGGTAACAGTAACTTCAAATATTCCTCCGCAAAAAGTATATGCAAAAACTACAGGGAGAATAAGCAATTTATTTGTTAAAGACAAAGATTTGGTTGAATCCGGTGAGCCTTTTGCGATAATTGATAATAGTGCAAATTATAAGGATGTGTTTTATTTAAAAAAAATAATTGATAGAATTAAAATTAAAGATAAGTTTGAATTTCCAATGGATAGCTTGCCAAATTTATCGTTGGGAGATATAGCTTCTCAGTTTGCAATATTTGAAAACGCATACAATAAGTATAAATTAAATTTGGAATTAAAACCATTTTCTAATGAAGAAAAAGCAAATCTATATTCTGCTTTAGAACTTAACAAACGTCTCGAAAACCTAAAATCTCAAAAAGAAATCAATAAAATAGAATTAACTTTTAAAAAAAAAGATTTAAATCGGTATAAATTATTATTTGAAAAAGGTGTAATTTCCGAACAAGATTACGAAAAAAGACAGTTAGAATATTCTCAAGCTGAGCTTAATTATAAAAGTTTCGAAGCTTCTATCTCTCAAATAAGAGAAGGGATTTTTAATGCAAAAAAAAAATCTAAGGATACAGAAATAAATCGTATTGAAACAGAAATAACGTTATTCAAAAATGTTCTTCAATCATTGAATCAGTTAAAAAAAGCCATTAAAGATTGGTATTATAACTATGTATTAAAATCGAATATTAAAGGAAAAGTTTCCTTTTTAAATATTTGGAATACAAATCAAAATGTAAATCAAGGAGATTTGATATTTATAATAATTCCGATTAAAAGTTCCTCTATCATAGCTAAATTAAAAACCCCTCCTATAAATTCTGGAAAAATCATGGGTGGACAGAAGGTCAACATTAAACTTGACAACTATCCAAACATCGAGTTTGGAATATTAAAGGGTACAGTTAAGAATATTTCTTCAACTCCTGATAATAATGGGTTGTATACAGTTGATGTTAATTTGTCTAACAAACTCATAACTTCGTATAACAAAGAAATAGAGTTTAAACAAGAAATGACAGGGACGGCAGAAATTATTACAGATGACTTAAGGTTAATTGAACGTTTATTCTATCAAATAAAAAGAATTTTTGAAAATTAATATTTATTTAACAGAATCATTAATTCTTTTCTTTCGTTAATTATTGTGAAAATAATAAAAAATAAAATCAAGGAAATAGAAACAAATATGTTATTTCTAAAATAACAAAATGAAATAATTGATAAAATTATGGAAGTTATTAGGTACAAGTTTATTTTTCGAATATTATAGGTAATTTTATAGTATTTTTTCCCATAACGATACGATAACAATGTCATTACGAAATATACGATTAAAGTTACCCAAGCTGATACAATAAAACCAAATATTGGTAAAAGTAATAAGTTTAAAAAAACAGTAATTGTCGCCCCAATTAAAGAGAAACACATTCCAAAATATGTTTTATTAATAAGTTTATACCAAATTGATAAATTCTGATAAATCCCTGAAAACAAATTTGCTAACAATACAATTGGAACGATTATTAGAGCATCCCAATAATTCGGATTTATAAAATTCTTAAATACATCAACCAAAGCAACAATCGCAAATAAAATTAATGATCCAATAATTACAAAATAGGTCATTATTTTTGAATAAATAGCTTTAGCATTTTTATTTGCATATACATTAAAGAAAAAGGGCTCTATACCTAAACGAAATGCCATGACATACAAATTCATGAAAATAGATAATTTATAGCAAGCACTATAGATACCCATTTCCGAACCTCCAACTAATCTTTTAATCAAAAATTTATCCATATTCTCATTAATAATGTAGGCCATGCCTGCAATAACAATAGGCCATCCATATTTTATTATCCTTTTTAAAAGAGTTAAATCAAAATAAAATTTGAATTTAATCAAATAAGGAAGTAATAATAAAAATGAAACTCCACTACCAATTAAATTAGCAATAAATATATAATCTACTAAATTAACTTTATAAAAATTTTCTGTGAAAATCGAAGGTAATTTTCTATACGAATCAATAAATTCTGGCAGGAATTTTAAAAAAAATAAATTAAGGCCTACTACTATAATAACATTTACAAACCTTATTATCGCATATAGACTAGCATTATTTTTTATTCTTAAATATGCAAATGGAATAGTTGATAAAGTATCGAACGCTAAAACACCAAATAAAATTTTAATTCTAAAAGAGTTACCAGTAAAATCGAAAATTTCTAATAAAAAATTTTCGAAAAGACAAAAAAAGATACCTAGTAAAATTACTGAACAAACGGTAGTAATGAATGTCGTACCTATTAATTTACTTTTATCATTTTCATCATTATAAAATCTAAAAAAAGAGGTTTCCACGCCAAAAGTCAATAATATAGCAAATAAAGATATCCAGATATAGAAATCAGTATTAACCGCATAATCACTTACATTCAAACTATCCGTATGAACTTTTACTAATAAAAAATTTATTATTTTAGGAACAACTGTCGCCAGTCCATAAAAAAAAGTATTCTTAATTACAGTTTTATACAAGAGTAGTAGGTTAATTTATGGTGCGATTACTAAAACTATTTTAGATAAATCAATTCGAAATTACCAAAAAACATTTAATTAATAATCAATTGTAAACTAAATTACTGCATCGGTACTTCAATAAACAATAACCCGGTATCTTCTTTAGTACTAATTGTAAATTCTTTGGTATTACTAATTCCAATTGCATCTCGACTGTGAAGCGTTTCACCGGCAATCTCATGTTCTCCAAAAATAGTCATCACATACACACCATGATTTTCACCTTTTAATTCATAGGTAAAAGTCTTGTCTTTATCCAAATCAATACGCGACAATACAGCATCCTGATGAATTTTCAAACTACCTTCATGATCGGAGTCCATAGAAGTCACTAAAGTTTGAAGTTTATTTTTTCGATCAGCCTCTTCAAATCGTTTTTGACCATAGCGAGGTTCCACGTTCTTGGTATCGGGGAAGATCCATATTTGGAACAAATTCAAATGCTCCGTAGCCGATCCATTAATCTCAGAGTGTTGAACTCCAGTTCCGGCGCTCATCACCTGAACTTCTCCTGGTAATACTGCCTGCCATTCATTATGCATGGAATCACGGTGTTTTAGAACACCTTTTAATGGTATCGTAATGATTTCCATATTATCGTGCGGATGCGTTCCAAAACCCATACTTGGCGCAATAATATCATCATTCAAGACCCGTAAAGCTCCAAATTGAATGCGATCTTTATTAAACCAGTTCGCAAAGCTGAAGGAATGTGTGGCTTGCAGCCAACCATGATTTGCATATCCTCTACTGTCTGCTCTGTGAACAACAGTTTCCATTTTACTTGTGTTTTCTTTTATTGTTTCCATATTATCAACCTTTCTTTTATTTTTATCTCATTTTATCCAGCAGGTCGCTTAATTGTTCAGCTTCCTGTTCATTTAAATTTTTTAGAAGATTCTTATTAAAGTTTGCAGGAATACTGTCCAGTAACGCCCTGCCCTTTTTCGTGATCACTATTTTAACCACACGTCGGTCTTCTTTACAAGGTAAACGCTCAATATACTCCTTAGCTAATAGTTTGTCCATTAAACGTGTGGCATTTGGAGCACGTTCAATCATGCGGTCCTTAATTACCTGTACATTTAAAGGCTCTTTCGCACCCTTTAAAATGCGTAAAATATTGTATTGTTGTGGCGAGATACCGAACGATTTAAAAAATTCGTTCTGACAACTCGAGATCCAATTCGCCGTATACAGAATATTAAGAAGCGCCTTAATCCGGTTGTTCGGAAATGTGGATTGTATGTCTTTACTAATATCTCCCATGATTTTTATAAGCTATTACTAAACTTTTCTACTGCCGCCTTCAACTCAGAATCCAAATCACTATCTACAATTTTCCCATCCTTAAAGTTATCGTTAAAATTAGGAAACGAAAACGTCTCGATAATATCAGCTTCATGGCGTGGAAACCGTGATTTTGCGATCTCTAACACCGATTTACCGCCGCGGCCACCCGGTGACGAAGCCATGAGCAACATAGGCGTATTAAAAAATAACTTTCCCTCAATACGTGATAACCAATCTAAAGCATTTTTAAAAGCTACGGTGTAGGCGCCGTTATGTTCCGCCAAGGACAACACAATACCATCAGCATCCCTGAATTCCTCTAATAGTTTATGAGCATCTTCAGGAAAGCCCTGCTCCGCTTCCAGATCTACGCCGAACAGAGGCAGATCATAATCATTTAGATCTAATATTTTGGCATTGGCATCCTGCACTAAAGAAGCCGCATATGTAGCCAGTTGTTTATTAATTGAATGTTTGCTGTTAGAGCCTCCAAAGGCTATAATGTTTTTCATAGTTTCTTTTTTCTGATACAAAAATACATAAATTAATTTTATTTTCCAAGGAATATATTTCCATGTAATATATTTTAACAATTTATTGACTTTTATTATGCTTATTTTGTACATTCGTAGAAAATTAAATACCCATGGATATTACCTTTAATAAAAACGAAGATCATAACAAATTGCAGGTTTCTGAACTCAAAAAAAAACACGCAGAGGTTAGTTTAGGCGGCGGTAAATCACGTATTGAAAAGCATCATGCTAAAGGTAAAATGACAGCTAGGGAGCGTATTGATTTTTTATTGGATCCTAAAAAGAAATCTATTGAGATTGGCGCTTTTGCAGGTGACGGTATGTATAAGGATCATGGTGGTTGTCCATCAGGCGGAGTTGTGGTTAAAATGGGTTATATTAGTGGTAAACAATGTATTGTGGTGGCAAATGACGCCACAGTAAAGGCAGGTGCCTGGTTCCCTATAACTGGGAAAAAGAATTTAAGAGCTCAGGAAATCGCTATAGAAAACCGTCTGCCAATTATATATCTTGTTGATTCTGCGGGGGTATATCTACCAATGCAAGATGAGATCTTTCCGGATAAAGAACATTTTGGTCGTATTTTTAGAAACAATGCCGTTATGAGCAGTATGGGTATTACTCAAATTGCAGCTGTTATGGGTAGTTGTGTTGCCGGGGGTGCTTACTTACCTATAATGAGTGATGAGGCCTTGATTGTTGAGAAAACAGGAAGTATTTTCCTGGCCGGTAGTTATTTGGTAAAAGCGGCAATTGGAGAAACCATCGACAATGAAACTTTAGGTGGTGCCAGTACCCATTGCGAAATTTCCGGAGTTACAGATTATAAAGCCAAAGATGATAAGGACGCCTTGAATACCATTAAAAATATTATGGATAAAATTGGTGATTATGACAAAGCTGGATTCAATCGGGTTAATCCCAAAAAACCAACTGAGAAACCTGAAGATATTTTTGGTATTATTCCCAGAAGCCGTGCAGATCAATATGATACTTACGAAATTATTAAACGCCTAGTAGATAATTCCGAATTTGATGAATATAAGGCCGGTTATGGTCAAACCATCATTACCTGTTACGCTCGTATCGATGGCTGGGCCGTTGGCATCGTTGCAAATCAGCGTAAATTAGTAAAAACCAAAAAAGGAGAAATGCAATTTGGAGGTGTGATCTATAATGATAGTGCCGACAAAGCGACACGGTTCATCGCGAATTGCAACCAAAAAAAGATACCATTGGTTTTTTTACAAGACGTCACCGGGTTTATGGTGGGCAGTAAAAGCGAACACAGCGGCATCATCAAAGACGGGGCTAAAATGGTAAATGCCGTAAGTAATTCGGTCGTTCCTAAATTCACTGTAATTATGGGTAATAGTTACGGTGCAGGGAATTACGCTATGTGCGGAAAAGCTTATGATCCGCGACTCATTGTAGCCTGGCCTTGTGCTGAGCTGGCTGTTATGAGTGGGAATTCAGCCGCTAAAGTATTGCTTCAAATTGAAAAAGCATCCCTTGAAAAACAAGGTGAAAAAATAACAAAGGTTAAGGAAGAAAAATTGTATAATGAGATTAAGGCACGCTATGATGATCAAGTATCACCATATTATGCCGCAGCTCGCTTGTGGACCGATGCGGTTATTAGTCCGCTGGATACACGTACTTGGATCAGTATGGGCATAGAGGCCGCCAACCATGCTCCTATCGAAAAACCATTCAATATGGGAGTTCTACAGGTTTAAGATTCCTGCAGTTGTAATTTTTTTAAAGTCTTTTTTCGATGGATCTTATGTGAAGCCGTTTCCGCGAAAGCGGGTACAAAATAATGAGCTTTGGGTTTTTCGAACTTATCTAAAGATTCAAACACAGAACTATCGATATCATAAGGTTCACTCTCAACAACTAAGATCACTTTCTGCCCGAGCGCGTCATCAGGTATTGAAGTAATAAAAAAGCGTTTATTAATGCCTTTTTGTAGTTTATGCTCTATTTGTTCAGGAAAGACCTTGACACCTCCTGTATTGATCACATTGTCCCAGCGCCCTAACCAATCAAATTCTGTATTAGAATACATGGTGATCATATCGTTGGTTACGATAGGCTTATCCAATAATTTGGGGGCATCAATAACCAAACAACCCCGATCATCCTGAGATATGCTAACCTCTGGAAGGGTTTTAAAATGTAAATTTGAAAGATCTTTCGGCTTTTTGAAGTTATTGAGCTTTTTCATCGCTATATGCGATACTGTTTCAGTCATTCCAAAGGTCTCATAAACTTTAGAAGGAATATTCTGAATAGCTTCTAACAGCGATTTTGGAACCGGTGCACCTCCAACGATTATGGTTTTAAGATTCTTACTGTAATTCAAAAAGAATTTTAGCTGCATCGGTGTAAAAGCACAGAAATCATATTTCTTTTCGTAATCGATAAGGGGATGTGCTGATGGCTCTACCAACTCCAGGCTTAAGCCTAAGGCGATAGCACGAACGATCATCATTTTACCGGCAATAAAATTAGAGGGCAGGCAGTTAAGTACTTTATCACCGGGAGTCAGACCAAAATAATCACCGGTCATAATTGCCGAGTTTACCATAGCTTGCTTTTTTATTTTTAAACGCTTAGGCCTCCCTGTAGAGCCTGAGGTTTTAGCAATGATGTAGTCTTTATTATCCAACCAATCCAACAAAAAGTTTCCAATTTGCTCTTGATAGGGCTCTCCTTCTTTAACAAAACTGTAGGCTACTTCCATTAAATCATCAAAAGAGTAATAATGACCGTTTAACCGGAATCTATTGTGAACTTGCGTGTAATTTGGCGTCATAGGCGTTAGTTATTTTAAGGTTATTGCCCTATCGTATCAATGGCATCTTGTGAATTAGGGTCGACAACTTTACCAAAAAGCTTGTCTTTCCAGTTACTCCACCCGTATTTCTTCGATAAAATAAAAAGTAAAATAGGAAATACAACAAAAACGGGAACAAAAATTTCAAAAATACCCATTTTATCAGGTTCACTAACATCTTTCAAAACTGAATAAGTTTGAAAAGCTGTCCAGTCTGCTGTTACTAAAAGCGCTGTAAATAAATTATTTGCGGCATGAAAACCAAGGGCAAGCTCCAATCCGTCATCCATTAAAGTTATAATTCCTAAAAACATTCCTGTACCTATATAAAAGACCAAAATGGTATAACCTAATTTTTCAACCTCAGGATTGGCTATATGTAATAATCCGAATACTGCAGAAGTAATTAATAAAGGTAACCATTTGTTTTTGAAGATCACTCCCATCCCCTGCATGAGATACCCCCGGAATAAATATTCTTCAAAACTGGTTTGAAGTGGTATCATTATGATAGCTATTAAAAACAAGATGATGAATCTCATGGGTTCAAAATTCCAAACATAATCTTCTGGTGTCATCCAATATTCCATTAAAATGAATCCACTGGAAATAAGACCCCACAACACAAAAATAAATCCGACACGCTTCCAATCAATTTTTGGCCGGGTTGTAGTAAGCTGTTTAATGCTCAAATTATGCAGAAACTTCACTATTAATAATAAAGCACCTAGCCCTGCAGCAAAGGAAAGCAACATGAGAAACAAACTGAAATTGGGTTCCAAAACACCTAGTATCTCTGACTGAGTTAAGGCTATTTCACTTTCGCCTCCCATAGCCATTTTCATAACAACAGCAACAGTTAAAGGCAATTGCCCTATAACAATAGCAATAAAAACAAAAATTAATCCTACCAAATACCGCCACCATTCGTGCAGACCTTTAAATGCTTGTGCTATATACATATTCTATAAATTATTTAAGTTCAACTGCCTTAGATCCCAAGATTTTTTTTCATTGTAAAACAAGGCGCCTTGAATCACTTCTAACGGACTTTCAACATTATTCGTAAAAAGACCACCTGTACCCAGACCCTGAGGTAATAAACTTTGCTTTTGATAGGTAAATTGTGCTATGGCATTCAAACCTATATTGCTCTCTAAAGCACTGGTAATCCACCAGCCTATTTTATCTTGCTCTGCAAAAGTAATCCATGCATCACTTCCTGCAAAACCACCAACCAAAGAAGGTTTTAAAATAATAAACTGTGGTTTTATGGTTTGAAGTAAAGCTTTCTTTTTGGTATCGGAAAAAACACCAATTAACTCCTCATCCAAAGCAATGGGTAAAGGCGTCAAATCGCAAAGTTTTGCCATGTCATCTACCTGCCCTTGCTTTATAGGTTGTTCTATGGAATGCAAATCCAATTCGGATAATATTTTAAGCTTGTCTAAAGCCTCTTCAGGGGTAAAAGCACCATTAGCATCCACCCGTAATTCAATTTCCTTTGCTGAAAAATCCTTACGTATAGAGCGCAATAATTTGAGTTCTTGCTCAAACTCAATAGCCCCGATCTTCATTTTTATACATTTGAAACCAGACTTAAGTTTTTCTGAAATTTGCTTTTTCATAAAGCGCTCCGAACCCATCCAGATAAGTCCATTAATTTCGATGGCATCTTTACCTTCCGAAAATTTAGATGGGAATAGTTCAAAAGGATATTCGCTTTGCAATGACTTAAAAGCCATTTCCAAGCCAAATTGGATGCTCGGAAATTCTAAGGTTTCTTTCAATAGCCCCTCTAAACCAAGGTCAATATGTTTACATACCCATTGTAGCTTTTCTTCAAAATCAGGACGATCATCCACCGAGAGGCCTTTAAACATGCCACATTCGCCAATGCCGGTTTCTATTCCATTATTTAGAATAAGAAACCAGGTATCCTTGGTTTTCAGAACACCTCGGGAAGTACCGCTAGCTTGCTTAAAGTTGAGAGTGTATTTTTTAAAACGGGCTTTTATCATCTACAATTCAATAGATTCACCAATATCGAGAAGCATAAGATCTTTATTTTTTTCAAAGAATTTTTTCTTGGCTTCATCATGATCGATCTCAATATACCCGAAGGTGTCGTAATGATAACCAAGTACTTTGTCGCATTCCACAAAATCACTTGCCAGAATAGCGTCATCAATACCCATGGTAAAATTATCCCCGATAGGTAAAACCGCCAGATCCAGTTTTGTTTGTAATGGAATAAGTTTCATATCATATGTCAGAGCTGTATCGCCTGCAATATATATGTTTTTGTGTTCACTTTCAATAATGAATCCGCCAGGTTGCCCACCATAACTTCCATCAGGAAATGACGACGTATGAATAGCATTCACATATTTTACAGTACCGAATTCAAAATCCCATTGGCCACCATGATTCATAGGATGCCCTTCTAAATCTAACTTTTCATAGTGTGATATAATCTCAAAATTAGAGATCAAAACTGCTCCTGTGCGTTTAGCGATGGTCTCAACATCTAAAATATGATCTTGATGGGCATGAGTTATTAAAATATAATCTGCCTTTAGAGTGTCAATATCAATATTAGAAGCCTTTGGATTCCCCGTTATGAAAGGATCCACTAGAACATTAATGTCGCCGATCTGAATTCCTAAACTGGCATGGCCATAAAACGTAATTTTCATTTTTCAAAGATTTTTATTGTTACTACTCTGTTCTCATAAAACTTGACCCAACCCCATTAAAACAGCTAATAACACGGTAGTTAAAGCCAATTTTTTGAGTTCCGGGTCCAATAGCTTTGGAACCTTATTTTTATTAAAACGGTTTAAATGCAGTAGCAGGGGCAGATAGCTGACGATAAATATCAAACTATAATAGGATTGAAAATACAAAATACCAAACAAAGCTGAAAATACCACAGCAGAAATTATTAACACATTATGGTAGACCTTTGTTTTCTTAGCTCCTAATTTCACGGCCAGAGTATTCTTTTTTGAGGCTTCATCCGAAGCTATATCGCGTAAATTATTAAGGTTAAGAACACCAGCACTTAAAAGTCCAATAGTTACAGCGGGCAAATAAACAATAGCATCCAGTGTTTTCGCATACAAAACATAACCACCTGCAACACTTATGAGTCCAAAAAAAATAAACACAAACAGATCCCCCAGCCCTTTATAGCCGTAGGCTTCCTTCCCTACCGTATACTTTATGGCTGCTACAATAGAGGCAATACCCAAAACAAAAAATATTAAAATTAAAATAACTTGTGATGAGCCGAATGCCGTGAAAATTAAAATTGCAGAAAACAAGAGCGCTAAAAAAGCATTAATATAAATGGCGTTTTGCATTTGTTTCGGTGTAATTTTTCCACTTTGAATGGCGCGTTCCGGACCAATACGATTAGCGTTATCAGTTCCTTTTAAGCCATCACCATAATCGTTTGCTAAATTTGAAAGTATCTGAAAACTCAAAGTTGTAAGAAGCGCCAAAATAAATATTGACCAACTAAAATACCCCATTTTAAGGGCTAGAAATGTGGCCAAAATAATTCCGGAAACTGATAAAGGCAAGGTCCTTAAACGCATGGATGCGATCCAGACCGATAGATTATTCATCATGGAATCCATTTTTTATCAAAGTTTGGCTTACGTTTTTCTAAAAACGCATCACGGCCCTCCTTGGCTTCATCGGTCATATAGGCCAAACGAGTGGCTTCTCCTGCAAATACCTGCTGCCCTACCATGCCATCATCAGTAAGATTCATAGCAAACTTTAGCATTTTAATAGATGTAGGTGATTTTGCCAATATTTCCTGAGCCCATTCAAAAGCAGTACTTTCCAATTCCACATGTGGCACAACCGCATTTACCATACCCATGTCAAAGGCTTCCTGTGCCGAGTAATTACGACCTAAAAAGAAGATTTCACGTGCTTTTTTCTGCCCGACCATTTTAGCTAAATAGGCTGAACCATAACCGCCATCAAAACTTGTGACATCCGCATCAGTTTGTTTGAAAATAGCGTGTTCTTTACTGGCCAGTGTCAAGTCGCAAACCACATGTAAACTATGTCCGCCACCAACAGCCCAACCAGGAACCACAGCAATAACAGCTTTAGGCATAAAACGAATTAATCGTTGCACCTCTAATATATTTAACCTGTGATAGCCGTCATCACCAACATAACCTTGATGTCCACGAGCTTTTTGATCACCGCCACTACAAAAGGAATAAACACCATCTTTGGGAGAAGGCCCTTCAGCCGAAAGTAATACCACACCAATAGAGGTGTCTTCATTTGCGTCATAAAAAGCATCATAAAGTTCTTTGGTTGTTTTCGGTCTGAAAGCATTCCGAACCTCTGGTCTGTTAAACGCTATACGAGCGACACCTTCACATTTTTTATAGGTTATATCCTCATATTCTTTTACGGTAATCCACTTTGGTGACGTCATACTTAAAATTTTATCAAAAATAATTCATATTTAATAAAAACAAGGCCTCGCTTCTAAAAAAAGATTTTTGCTCAATTCATAAAAAGTTTGGCTATTTGGAAATATTGAATGTTCAATTTTAGTAAAAATCTAAAATTATAGTCAAAAAAATAACGATTTATCAGAAATTTTAAATTAGTACTTTAGCTATTTGCTTGTAGTCTTTTTTTTATTATCTTTGCTTATAGCTATTAATTAAACGTGAATATTTGCATTTCATCTATTATGACCTGCGATTTCCTACAAAAGCCCTAATGCCTATGATTTTAAAAATTACCCTTGCTATTGCGGTTCTTCTCTCCATTAATTTTATTTTGCTAAAATTTAGCTGTAACAAAATTTCTCGTAAAACACGGATTAATAAAAAACCGGTAATTCTTAATACTAGAATTAGAATCGATGAATCTGAAGAATTAGCACCTACAGGTAGCTAATTACTAATTAAAGATTTCCTTTTTTTAATCACCAGTTAATTGGCAGTTTACCCTGCTCATAAAGAACTTTATTGACTTTACTGAAATGTTTATTTCCAAACCAATAGCCTCTATTCGCACTCAAAGGTGAAGGGTGTCCTGAGGTTAGAATAAAATGCTTTGAAGTATTAATCAGTTTTAATTTCTTCTTTGCATAACCACCCCACAATAAAAATATAATTCCCGTTGTTGTACTATTAATTTTTTTAATAACGGCATCTGTAAAATTCTCCCAGCCTTTGCTTTGGTGGCTACCGGCTTGATGAGTCCGAACTGTTAAGGTCGCATTAAGCAACAAAACACCTTGGTCTGCCCAAGACATTAAATTGCCACTTTCAGGATATGGCTTTCCAAGGTCATTTGAAACTTCCTTAAAAATATTTACTAAAGATGGAGGATGTTGCACCCCATCGTTTACAGAAAAACATAAACCATTGGCTTGTCCATGGCCGTGATATGGGTCTTGACCAATAATGACCACCTTTAAATCCTCGGGATGACAGTGGTTGAAGGCATTAAAAATCTGATTGGCCGGTGGGAAGCATTCATGATTCGCATACTCTGACTTTACGAATTGTGTCAAGGCTTCAAAGTAAGGCTTATCAAATTCCTCTTGTAGTAAGGATTTCCAGCGATCATCAATTTTTAATTCCATAAAAACTTTCTAAAAAAGTACTATCTTTAATTTATTTAAATGTAAATCTATTGAAAAAAAGGAAGTTCCCCACGGCTCAAACCATTTTATTGATTATCGCGGCATTGGTGGCTTTAATGACCTTTATAGTTCCTGCAGGAAAATATGATACTTTAAGCTTTAATTCTGCTGATAACACATTTATCCGAGCAGGTTTGGACCACCAGAAAACCTTACCTGTTACTCAGAAAACATTAGATGAACTTGGAATAAAAATTCCCTTAGAAAAATTTACAAGTGGCGATATATGGAAACCCATAAATATTCCTGGAACTTATAAAAATCTTGGAGCGAAACCACAAGGTATTGTTGCTTTGATAGAGTCACCAATCAAAGGGATCATCGAGGCAGCTGACATTATTTTTCTGGTCTTGGTAATTGGTGGACTTATCGGAATAATGAATTTGACTGGTGCATTCGATGCAGGCATTTCTTGGCTCGCTAAGACCTTAAAAGGTAGAGAATTCGTCCTGATAATAGCTGTTACTTTTTTGATCGCTTTAGGAGGTACCACCTTTGGTCTTGCCGAAGAAACCATCGCCTTCTACCCTATTCTTATTCCTATTTTTCTGGCTGCCAAATACGACGCCATGGTAGCACTGGCTTCCATTTACATTGGGTCTTCAATTGGAACCATGTGTGCTACCACTAATCCGTTTAGCGCTATTATTGCCTCCGATGCCGCAGGTATAAACTGGACTTCAGGAATTACCAACCGAATCCTGTTTTTTGTTCTGGGAACCACAATTTGTATTATTTATATTTTAGTTTATGCCAAGAAAGTAAAAAAAGACCCATCTAAATCCATTATTTTCAGTCAAAAAGAAGCTATCGAAAATCATTTTGGAAATACTACCAATGCTTCTATAACCCTAACCAACCGTTTACGTCTCATCCTTTTTGTTTTTACCATGTGTTTTGTAATCATGGTTTACGGCGTATCTGTGGAAGGTTGGTGGTTTATAAAAATGACCTCCGTTTTTCTCGTTGGATCTGTGCTCATAGGTTTTATAGGAAAGATCAGAGAGTCTCAATTTGTTGATACTTTCGTTAAAGGGGCTGGAGAACTACTAGGCGTGGCCTTAATTATTGGTATTGCCAGAGGCATAACTGTAATTATGGAAGACGGACTGATTAGCGACACCATGTTGTACTATGCCAGTAATTTAACCAGTGGCATGAACAAGGGTATTTTTATTAATGCCATGCTATACATTTACGGTGGCTTGTCATTTTTTATTCCTTCTTCATCCGGAATGGCTGTTTTAACTATGCCAATTATGTCGCCTTTGGCTGATGGTGTTGGCATCGGAAGAGAATTTATTGTAAACGCCTATAATTATGGCATGGGGCTTTTCGCATTTATCAGCCCTACAGGATTAATACTCGCTTCTCTGGCAATCGTTAAAGTTGGTTACGATAAATGGTTAAAATTTGTGATCCCTTTGGTTCTCATCCTTTTGTTTTTTACCATGTTCGGATTAACAATATCCGTGTATATGTAAGTTGGTTTTAAGCCAGTATCTTCGCCATAAGCTCTTTAAGCAGGTCGCCTTGAGGAACCGCATTGGAATTTACCCCTTTACTTTTTACATCGAAAGTTCGTAAGTGCGATACGATAACACTCACCTTTTTCATCGGGTAATTTCTGGCAGCTGTAACATATTCATTTACAAAATACGGACTGATTTTTAAAGCAGAAGCCACACTTTTTGGTGATTTATCAAGTAATCCATGATAGGTTAAAAGCTGAGAAAAAAAATTGAATAGTAGCGCAACCGTAACAATCATGGGATTATCTTTTGGATTTTCCGAGAAATATTTAACGATCTGAAAGGTCTTCCTAGCATCACGATTTCCTATTGCCTTACGAAGTTCAAAATTATTAAAGTCCTTACTTATTCCTATATTTTCCTCTATTATCTCAGGTGTGATCTGGCTTCCAGGTTCTAAAATAATCTGTAATTTCTCTAATTCATTATTGATCTTACTAAGTTCGGTCCCTAAAAATTCAACCAGCATTTGCGCAGCTTTCGGGGAAATAGTGTAGTTTTTCGGTGCCAAAATACGACGAATCCAATCGACTACCTGATTATCGTACAATTTATTACTCTCATATACCACACCTTGTTTTCGGATAGCCTTATAAAGTGCTTTACGCTTATCTATTTTTTTATACTTGTAATTCAGCACCAAAACAGTAGATGGCTGTGGTGCTTCCGCGTAAGCGCTCAATTTTTCAATGGTTCTGGACAGATCCTGAGCCTCTTTTACAATAACAACCTGATGGTCGGCCATCATGGGGTATCGTTTCGCCTGAGCAACAATATCATCAATGGTTACGTCGCGACCATACAATACCATTTGATTGAAGCCGCGCTCTGCCTCAGATAACACCGTTGTTTCAATAAATTCAGATAGCTTATCAATATAATAAGGTTCTTCACCCATTAAAAAATAAATAGGCTTTATTTGACCCTTTTTTATATCTGCTACTAGTTGTTTTACTTCGTCCAAATCAGAGAAAATTCAATTTAAAAAATTCAAGAACATAACATTTTTGAATTCCTATTTGCTTTTTTGTTGTAGTAAGTTACCTTTGAAAAAATCATTACGAATACATGCAAGAATTAGACTTTCCAAAGTTTTCATTTCGATTCAAAAATAGGGAAAATAAAGTATCTATTTTTGATCCTATTCGTAAAAAATTTGTGATTCTACAACCTGAGGAATGGGTACGGCAAAACTGCTTACAGTTTTTAATGGAAATTAAAGGATTTCCTAAATCACTTATCAATGTTGAGAAAGAACTTCTGATTAACGATTTAAAAAAACGTTATGATATTGTTGTGTTCAATCCCAATGGCAGCATACACCTTGTGGTAGAATGTAAAGCACCAAAAGTCCCGATTACACAAAACACCTTCGATCAAATAGCACGTTATAATTTAGCATTGAATGCACGGTATTTAATGATAACTAACGGTTTAAATCACTATTATTGTGCTATGGATTACCAACAAAGTCGTTATCACTTTTTAAAAGATATCCCCGAATACGCTTAAATGAAACTCGCTGTCGTCATATTAAATTGGAATGGAAAGGAGCTGTTAAAAACTTTTTTACCCTCTGTAGTCCAATTTTCTGGAGAAGCCGCGATTATTTTGATCGATAATGCTTCAAAAGATGATTCTGTGAATTTTGTAAAAAAAGAATTTCCTTCTGTTCAGATTATTCAGCATCAAAAAAATTATGGTTTTGCAACGGGTTATAACAAAGGGCTTAAATCTGTTAATGCCGATGTGGTTTGTTTATTGAATAGCGATGTTGAAGTTACCAAAAACTGGTTAAAGCCTATTGTGGCTTGTTTTAAATCGGAACACAATACAGTAATCGCTCAGCCAAAATTATTAGATTACAAAAACAAGGATTACTTTGAATATGCTGGTGCGGCGGGTGGTTTTATTGATAAGTTCGGTTACCCGTACTGCCGTGGACGAATTTTTAATACCATAGAAAAAGATGAAGGTCAATTCAATGATTTAGCTTCTATTTTTTGGGCCAGCGGTGCCGCTTTTTTCATTCGTACAAAAGTTTTTAAAGAGTTAGGTGGGTTTGATGATTCGTTCTTTGCCCACATGGAAGAGATTGATTTATGTTGGCGGGCAAATAACAAAGGGTATGAGATAAAATATATCGGGCAATCTACGGTATACCATCTCGGTGGAGCTACGTTGAAAAATACCGATGCTAGAAAAGTGTTCTTAAATTTTAGAAATAGCCTGTATACCCTTACTAAAAATGCCAAAGGGATTTTACTGTATATTGTACTTGTGCGCCTTATTTTAGATGGCCTGGCCGCAATGAAATTTATTTTAGATGGAAAACCCAAATTTATGCTTGCTATTTTAAAAGCCCATTTATCTTTTTACGGTCATTTCAAGACACTATATCATCAACGGAAATTAACATTAAACAAAAAAAATTATTACCAAATAAAATCCATTGTTATTCGTTATTTCGTAAATAAAAACAGATACTTTAAAAGTTTGTAAAAAATTAGCAAAAGTTTTGTTAATCGTTCGAGATTCAGCCGTTTTTTACCTATTTTTGAAGTGTTTATAAAATAAATATCGAATCTTAAAAAATCTCATTAACATAATTATGAAAAAAATACTCTTACTTGGAGCTTCTGCACTTTTTATTCTAAGCTCTTGTGTTTCTAAAAAGCAGTACACTGACCTAGAAGCAAAACAAAAAGAAACTCAAGACTTATTGAACTCAGCAACAGTAAAATTGAACTCATGTTTAGAAGAACGCGCTTCTGCTACGGCTAGAGCAGCTGCTTTGGAAGAACAAGTTGCTGATTTACGAAAAAGCAATGATAATTTACAAATACTCTCTGCAAAAGGCGCAAGCAATGTTGAGAAAACTTTAGAAAGCATAAAAGAAAAAGATCTTAAAATTACACGTTTACAAGATGCTTTAACCAAAAAGGATAGTGTAACACTTGCTTTAGTAACTAGCATTAAACGAGAGGTTGGAATCAATGATCCAGACATCGAAGTGAATGTTGAAAAAGGTGTTGTTTTTATCTCAATTGCCGATAATCTATTATTCAAAAGCGGTAGCTATACTGTAACTTCAAGAGCTAAAGAGGTTTTAGCGAAAGTAGCGAAAGTAGTGAATAGCAAACCGAATTTCGAATGTATGGTTGAAGGAAATACTGATAATGTTCCATACAACCAACCACCGTTATTAGATAACTGGGATTTAAGTGTGAAAAGATCAACCTCTATAATTCGTGTATTACAGGACTTAGGTGTAAATCCAGGTCAGTTAATTGCTGCAGGTCGTAGTTCTTATGTACCGTTAGTTGACAATGACACTCCTGAACACAGAGCAATGAACAGACGTACTAGAATTGTGATCTTACCTAAGATTGATCAATTCTATGAAATGATAGAACAAGAAATGAAAAATCTTGAAGCTGGTGGAAACTAAGCTTAAGGAATAAAACTTATAAAAAGCTCAGCATTTTTGCTGAGCTTTTTTTTTATTTATAATATTTCTAGACCACCCTTGCCTTCTCTGATAATAACAGGTGGCGTTTCAGAAAGATCTATAACGGTAGAGGCTTCATTACCTCCATAACCACCATCAACAACCAATTCAACTAAGTTATCCCATTTCTCTTGAATAAGTTCGGGGTCCGTGGTATATTCTAAAATTTCGTCTTCATCTCTGATCGAAGTAGAGATAATAGGATTTCCAAGACCTTTCACAATCTCTAGAGCAATATTATTATTTGGCACCCGAATACCAACAGTTTTACGTTTTTTGAAAGGATTTGGTAAATTATTAGAACCCGGAAGAATAAAGGTATATGGGCCTGGTAAAGCTCGCTTCAAAATTTTAAAAGTTTTGGTGTCGATCTGTTTTACATAATCGCTAAGATTACTTAAATCATGGCAAACAAAGGAAAAATTAGATTTTTCCAGTTTCACTTGTTTTATCAAGGCGACCCGTTCCAATGCTTTTACATTATTAATATCGCAGCCTAAACCATAAACGGTATCAGTAGGATAAATGATTAGTCCGCCGTTTTTTAAAACCTTCACAACCTTCGCGATGGCCTTAGGGTTAGGATTCTCTTCGTAAATTCTAATGATTTCAGCCATAATGACGAACTTTTAGAACGATAAGCGAAGCTCAAAGTTCATTAAACTTATTATTAAAAAGATAAATTGTTTTTAGAGTCTTGAATTAATGCTCTTTTAAATTAACTTAAAACTTCCAGCTTTGCAAAACGGAGCAGTAGTTTTTTAACACCACCATGTTGAAACTTAATTTCAGCCTTCATGTCTGCGCCAGCACCTTCAATCTTTAGAACTTCACCAGTTCCAAACCGAAGATGTTTTACCACATTTCCAACAACCAATTCATTATCAAAAAGATTCGTTTTTCCATTAGTCTTAGAAACAGGTTTTAGGTTTTTTGGGGCAGAAACCTGGAATTTTTCGGGTTCGTTTTTGGGTTTTCCCTTTTTGAAATTGACTTTTTTTGCCGGTTTAAAACGAATTTGGTTAGGCTCTACATCACCAAAAATATCGGCGCTAAGCATTGGGTTTATGCGGCGTTCTTCAATCGGAGTAACAATGTCCAAATATTGTTCGTCGATTTCCTCAATAAACCGACTTGGTTCGGAATCTATAAGTTTTCCCCAACGATACCGTGTTAAGGCGTAAGTTAAATAAGCTTGCTTTTCAGCCCGTGTTAGAGCTACATAAAACAAGCGCCGCTCTTCCTCCAGTTCACTGCGCGTATTCATACTCATGGCACTAGGAAATAAATCTTCTTCGAGACCAACGATATAAACGTAAGGAAATTCTAAACCTTTAGCTAAATGTATCGTCATTAAAGCAACATGATCACTATCTCCTTTATCACTATCCAGATCGGTAGCCAAGGCAACGTCTTCCAAAAATTCAGCTAAAGATCCCGTGGCATCGGCTACTTCCATTTGCCCTTCAACAAAATCCTTCATCCCGTTTAACAATTCTTCAATATTTTCCATCCGGGTTACACCCTCAGGAGTACCATCTTTATTGAATTCTTTAATTAATCCACTTGTTCGGGTAACGTGCTCAGCCAGTTCAAAAACATCAGCAGTTTGGTTCATCACCTGGTAACTTTCAATAAGCGTTACAAAATTTTCAAGTTTTGTTTTAGTTCCAGAATTGAGCTTTACCGTCGAGCTCGCGATATTTTTCATAATATCGAAAATGGTTTTATTCTCAGCATTTGCTGCCACGATAAGTTTATCAATTGTGGTTTGCCCAATACCCCGAGCCGGAAAATTAATAATACGTTTCAAAGCTTCTTCATCCGCAGGATTTACCACTAATCGTAGATAAGATAGGACATCCTTGATCTCTTTACGCTGATAAAATGATAATCCTCCATAGATACGATAAGGAATATCACGTTTCCGAAGCGCGTCCTCTATAGAACGTGACTGTGCATTAGTACGATATAAAATGGCAAAATCACTGTTCGCCAACTGATTATTCATTTTATTTTCGAAGATGCTATTAGCTACATAACGTCCTTCATCCGCATCGGTTAAAGAACGGTGTACTTGAATTTTTTGACCATCGTCGTTAGCGGTCCAAACTATTTTTTCAAGTTTGGTTTGATTTTTATCGATAATAGAATTACCCGCATTCACAATGTTTTTTGTGGATCGGTAATTCTGCTCTAAACGAAACACTTTAACATCATCATAATCTTTTTGAAAATTGAGAATATTATTAATATTTGCACCTCTGAAGGCATAAATACTTTGAGCATCATCACCTACCACACAAATGTTTTGAAATTTATCTGATAACGCGCGTACAATAAGATATTGTGAATGGTTCGTATCCTGATACTCATCTACTAAAATGTATTTAAAGCGGTTTTGGTACTTAGCTAATACTTCTGGAAACCGGGTTAAAAGTTCATTGGTTTTTAATAAAAGATCATCAAAATCCATAGCCCCGGCTTTAAAGCAACGATCTACATATTCCCTGTAAACATCACCCATTCTGGGCCTTCTAGCCATGGCGTCTGCTTCAATCAACTCCGGATTTTGAAAATAGGCTTTTACGGTAATGAGATTATTTTTATAGGATGAAATCCTGGATCGAATTTGTTTATACTTATAAACATCTTTGTCCAGATTCATTTCCTTAATTATGGAAGCGATGAGTCTATCAGAGTCCTGAGTATCATAGATTGTAAAATTACTAGGATACCCCAAACGATCAGATTCAATGCGTAGAATCTTCGCAAATACTGAGTGAAAGGTTCCCATCCATAAGTTCTTAGCCTCACTGGAACCTACAATATCAGCGATACGCCCTTTCATCTCACGAGCAGCCTTATTGGTAAAGGTTAATGATAAAATATTAAAAGCATCAACACCCTGGCTCATCAAATAAGCAATGCGGTAGGTGAGTACTCGGGTTTTACCAGAGCCCGCACCCGCAATAACAATCATAGGGCCATCTTTTTGTAAAGTAGCCTCTTTCTGAGCGTCGTTTAGTTGATTTAAATAAGTCTCCAATTCCAATTCTTTTTATGATGTGAAAATAACCATTGTTGAGCTTTTAAGTAAGCAGATTTATTAATAATTATAAACAATCCTGAGCTAGGGGTTGCTTTATTAATTTTTGAATATATTTAAAGAAAATTACTAAGCATAACATGAAAAAACTAGTTCTCATCTTTCTATTAGCAGGCTTTTATGCTGCACAAGCACAATCGGATTTAGAGCAACAATTTTTGGCCCTGGAGTCTGAGGTCATTGAATGGCGTCGCGACTTTCATGAACATCCGGAATTATCCAATCGAGAATTTAGAACTGCTGAAAAAATTGCCGAACACCTAAAATCGCTTGGTATAGAAGTTAAAATTGGGATTGCTCACACCGGTGTTGTGGGTCTTTTAAAGGGAGATCTGCCTGGAAAAGTTGTCGCGCTTCGTGCAGATATTGATGCATTACCTGTAACTGAGCGTAACAACCTACCCTTTAAAAGTAAGGTAGAAACAGAATTCCTCGGCACAAAAACTGGGGTTATGCATGCTTGCGGTCATGATGCACATACGGCCATTTTAATGGGAGTTGCCGAAATATTAGCCAATAATAAAGATAAAATAAAAGGCACGGTAAAATTTATTTTTCAACCTGCAGAAGAAGGTGCTCCTCCGGGAGAAGAAGGTGGTGCAGCTCTAATGATAAAAGAAGGCGTACTCGAAAACCCCAAAGTAGATGTTATTTTTGGATTGCATATTAAATCGACAGTCCCGGTAGGTACCCTGCGATATAAACCAGAAGGAATGATGGCCGCCGTTGAGCGGTTTGAAGTTCATGTTAAAGGGAAACAAGCGCATGGTTCAAGACCGTGGATGGGCGTTGATCCTATTTACATATCTGCAAAAATCATAGACGGATTTCAAAGTATTATTAGTCGGGAGGCTAATTTAACCGAAGAGGCGGCTGTAATAACAGTGGGTAAAATAACTAGTGGTGTGCGCTTCAATATTATACCTGAAAGTGCTGAAATGATTGGAACTGTGCGAACACTGAATCCGAAAATGAAAGAAATGATTGTTAATCGCATGCGAGAAATGTCTGAAACCATTGCTAAGGCTTATGGCGGTGAAGCCACTTTCAAGATACAAAATAATACGGCGATTACTTACAATGATCCTGACCTGGTAAATCAAATGTTGCCAAGCTTAAAAAAAGTGGTTGGGGATAATCAGGTTGAACTGATGAAAGCAACCACCGGTGGTGAAGATTTTTCATTCTTTCAGGAAAAAGTTCCTGGTTTTTATTTTCAGCTGGGTGGCATGACACCGGGAAATACAACACAATTTGCGCATCATACTCCAGATTTCAGAATTGATGAAGACGGCTTAATTTACGGCGTAAAAGCTTTAACTCAGCTCACTTTAGATTATTTAAATCAATGATATGGATGGCATTCTTAACTTTTTGTCCGAGTTGAGTTGGTGGGTCTGGGTTCTCATTTTCCTAATTTTATTAGCCATACGCGACATCTTTTTTCAGCGTGCCCACTCTATTACACATAATTTTCCTATAGTTGGTCATTTACGCTATTTACTGGAAAGTATTGGTCCGGAAATGCGACAGTATTTTGTGGCCAGTAACCGAGAGGAACTACCTTTTAACAGAATTGAACGGATCTGGATCTATGCTTCTGCCAAACGGGAAAATAATTACAGAGGTTTTGGGACTGATAGAGATATTTATGCTATTCAGCATGTATTTATAAACAATGAATTGTTTCCCTTTAAACTTCCGGAAAATCACCCCAACATAATAGATCCTGATTTTGTGCCCTGTGCTAAAGTTATGGGCGCTTTTAATAAAAGAAAAAAACCATATCGTCCGGGGTCAATTATTAATGTTTCAGCGATGAGTTTTGGTTCACTTTCCGCAAAAGCTATAGAATCCCTAAACAAAGGTGTTAAGCTGGCAGGTGGCTATCACAATACTGGCGAGGGCGGCCTGTCTCCTTATCACAAAAATGGTAGTGATATTATCTTTCATTTTGGTACTGGTTATTTTGGTGTCCGGAATGAAGATGGCTCATTTTCTATGGAAAAATTAAAGAGACTGGTTGCAGAAAACCAGTTTATCAAGGCTATTGAAATTAAATTATCCCAAGGTGCAAAACCTGGAAAAGGTGGTGTATTACCCGGATCAAAAATTTCAAAAGAAATTGCTGCAATACGTGGGGTGCCTGTTGGAAGAGATGTGCTTTCTCCAGCTTACCACACAGCTTTCAATACCATTCCGGAGTTATTGGAATTTATTGAGGCCGTCGCAGAAGAAACCGGATTACCTGTTGGTATAAAAGCAGCTATCGGTAAACTCGATCAGTGGGAAGTTCTGGCCAACGAGATGATAAGAACAAACAGAGGTCCCGATTTTATAACTGTTGATGGCGGTGAAGGTGGTACCGGTGCTGCCCCGCCTAGCTTTGCAGATCATGTTTCACTACCCTGGGTTTATGGGTTCAGTGCTTTGTATAAACTTTTTAAACGAAAAGGTCTTACTGATCGTATTGTTTTTGTTGGAAGTGGGAAATTAGGATTCCCGGCCAAAGCAGCTATGGCATTCGCCATGGGTGTAGATTGTATTAATGTAGCCCGAGAGGCTATGATGAGTATCGGTTGTATTCAGGCCATGATTTGTCATACCAATCGTTGTCCAAGCGGGGTAGCCACCCAAAACAAATGGTTACAGAATGGTATAGATCCTACATTGAAATCATTAAGATTGGCGCAATATTTTAAAACTTTTAGGAAAGAATTTTTAGAAATAACCCATGCTGCAGGCTATGAACATCCCTGCCAGTTTAAAATGCATGATATTGAAATTAACGTAGACGATCATAATCTTTCTAAAGAACTTGATCAAGCGTATAACTATGAAAAAACACCAGTACCTTTCGAAGGTATGCAAAAGCTAAAAGATTGTGTATATTTGGGAAGCACAAAAACCAAATAATCTCTTTACTAAACAACCATGGAAATAAGCAGAATATTAGACCTATTTATGTATGCGATCCCAGCCATTATCACGGGAATTATCGCTTATTATTTTTTCCGAGAGCACACTAAAAACGAAGATGGACGTAGAAGATTTTTGCTCAAAAAAGAATTACAAGTAAATGCAATGCCATTACGTTTGCAGGCGTATGAGCGTATGGCGCTTTTTTTAGAAAGAATCACACCTTCTAAATTACTTATTCGGGTATCACCGATATCGTCAAGTAAAGAAGACTATGAGGCACTTTTAATACACACGATTGAACAAGAATTTGAACACAATTTATCACAACAAATTTATGTTAGTGATAAATGCTGGAATATTGTTACAGCCTCAAAGAATGCTACCATACAGCTTATAAGAAAGGCCGGATTATCAGAAAAGGCAGATTCAGCCAATAAACTTAGAGAAATCGTTTTAACCGAAATGATGGAACGTTTAGCTCCTAGTGATGCAGGATTATCGTTTATTAAAGAAGAAGTCTCTGAAATGTGGTAAAATTTAAACGATTCGAAGCTCGTTAGACTTGCCCTGCTCACTTTTTCCTTTGGCATAGTCGTAGCCTTGCTGCCACCACGAAGTCATTAGCTTTTTATTAAAAATCAAGGAATTCTCTGTTAATTTTGATGGTGTATAATAGAGATTGAGTTCTACATCCTTGTTTTTAGCTGCCAACTTCCCAATGGTCACATCATTTCGTTCCACCTGATCCAGTAAATGGCCAAATAAATTGATCATTAAGGAAAACGGATTCTTCCCTAATACCTTATTATATTCCATAGATTCAGACTCTAAAACAATAGCATCGACCTGAGTAGCACCTCGTAAAATAGCTTCGCGAATAGGAACAACACAACCCAGTCCGCCGTCGGCGTATTCATAGCCATCACGCGTGGCTAAAGACATAAAGGGTATGTAATTACAGGATATCCAGATCCAATCGCAAAATTCTTCATAAGTAAAATCATTAATAGATTTATATTCAACCCTATTCTTCGATAAATTAGAAACCGTCACCACAACATCTTCTACATTATTTCGAATATAATTATACTCGGCTCGTGTAAAGTTTAGTCGAATATTACGTTGTAATGCCTTACTCTCACCAAACGTACGTTTCCGTTTTATAAATTGAACCAAGGTATTAAAAAAGTTAACCGATACATATTCACGATTTCCCTTTTTTCTAATCCTAAAGGGGTTAATACTGAATATTTTATTTTGATTTACATTCGTAAATACATCATAGATTTTATCAATTTTTCCAGCGGCTAAGTGTGGAACCAACAAGCTCCCTGTAGAGGTTCCTAAAAACATATCGTAATCTTTGCCTTCCTCCTCGATCAAATATTGGGCGACACCTCCGGCATAAGCGCCTTTACTGCCGCCTCCTGAAATTACTAATGCTTTCATTGATCCATTGTTTTTAATAATTGGTTGGCAAATTTAGAAAATTGCCAGTTATGATGATGCCTTGCTTGTTCTAAATTTTCACGGCATTCCATATTACAAGCCCCAATTTGGTATAGGTATTGCGTAGCGCTTTGTCGAATTTCAAAACCATATTTTGGACTGGTATAATCTAAAAGTTCCTGATAATAATTAGGCTTTTCATTTGAATTATAATCATCGGTAATCAATGCTAAAGTTAACCACAACAAACGAATATTTTTCGTTTTCAGACCATCCAAGTCTTTGGTTTGGTCGAGATATTTAAAGCGATCCTTAGGAAAATTCCGCCATAAGTTAAATAAAGCGGCCTCTATAGTTTTATACGATTGATCGTTTAAAAGGCTTTCGTATGGAGTCTTAAGATTCGCCGGTATTTCCGTAACCTGTTGGGCTATAGCCTGACGCACTTGTAATGAATTTTTAAAATCTTCTTTAGAAATATTGTTTTTAAGTTGGGTAACAATATTGATCTTAGATTCATCGGAAATTCCGGAAGCCAAATAATCTTTACATCTTGAATTAACAACCTCGCAATCGGCCATAAGGTATTCATGGATGTAAGCGGACTTTTTCAAACTTTCAATAGCTGTATCATAATCAAATGAAGTTGCTGTTATCCACTTGTTTTTAAACGCCTTAAGATCTACATCACCAAAATCTTCTACGATACTTAAGAAATCTTCAGTTCTTACGTTTTTAAATTGATGAACATTAAGGTATTCTTTTATAGATTTTCTAAATACAGAATCACCTACTTTTTCCCGAAGTACATGCAATACCCAGGCACCGTGTTTGTAAAAGGTATCACTACTTGATTTGGGATTCAAAAGTGAGGTGCCACCGCCACTTTTATCCTGTTTAAATAATGTTTGTGCGTATTCATAAAGACGCCAATAATAATAATTCTCACCAAAAAGATTCCGTTCGGCCAGTAAGGCATAATAAGTCGCAAACCCTTCCTGTAGCCAATGATGGGTTCCGGAAGTTTCCGTTACTAAATCACCAAACCAATGATGCGCCAATTCATGGGCTCCTACATTCACGAAATTATTATCGTTGTATCCAATGGAATCTACTACAAAACTATCTGAAAAAATAGTGAGACTCGTGTTTTCCATCCCGGCGTATAAAAAATCCTTTACCGGAACCACTTTATAATTTTGCCAAGGATACGAGACACCAATTTCTTCTTCAAAAAAGTCGAAAATCTCCTTAGTATAGCGGTAAGTTGGTTCAAATTTTAAAGAGTCTTCAGGATAGTAATACATCTCGATGGGTACACCAGAACGCGAATTTTTTACTTTTTTTGTATAGTTACCAATGGCCAAAGCAACCAGATAGCTAGACATGGGCTGTTCCATACTATAATGCCAGATACTTGTAGAATCATTGCATGTTTTACCTTTCAACTTTCCGTTAGCTAAAACTTGATAGTTCTTATTGAAGGCGATTGACAGATCGAATATAATTTTATCATTCATATCGTCCAAAGACGGTAACCAGTTACTCGTGTATTTTCCCTGCCCCTGCGTCCAGATCTGTTTATTACCATCCGGATAATCCCAATCAATAAAATATAAGGCCTTTGTAGGCTTTGTACGCCATTTTATAGTCACACTATGATTGGTATTTGGCTTAAAAGCGTGTTTGATTATAAGTTGTTTACCATTGTATAGACTATCTGTTATTTCATCATCTAGGTGATAGGACAAAGTTTCAAAGTTCTTGGCATCCAAATAAACGGAATCTACAGCTTTCAGAACATGGAAATAATAGGTTACGCTTCCAGAAACCTTTCTATAAATAGTATCAAAAGTTATTTCCGCTTTGGCCGAAATAAAATCAACATCATCAGTTTGTTGGCTGTAACTAAGAACCGCAGAAAAACAAAAAAGTAGACTCAGTAATTTATTCATATGAACAGGTCTGCAAGGATTAGACCAAATTAGCACTTTTAATCTTAAATGAAATACCCTAAATTCGCTTTATGTCTGTAAATCTTCAAACACCCATTGATTACCTGAAAGGTGTCGGCCCAAATCGTGCCGACTTACTTCGCAAGGAGCTTGGTATCCATACCTATCAGGATCTGATCAACTTATTTCCGAACAGATATATAGATCGAACACAATACTACAAAATAAATCAATTACCTCGAAATAATGCCGATGTACAGGTGGTGGGAGTTATTACCGGTTTTAAAGAGGTCGCTCAAAAACGAGGTAAACGCTTAGTTGCAACATTTCAGGATGACACCGGGGTTATGGAATTGGTTTGGTTTCGTGGCCAAAAATGGATCAGAGAACGATTAAAATTACAAACTCCATATGTGATTTTTGGAAAGACCAATTGGTTCAATAACCGATTTAGTATGCCGCACCCCGACATGGAACTCTTATCAGAACATAAAAAAAATTTACGTTCTGCCATGCAGGCTATTTACCCTTCTACAGAAAAGTTATCGAATAGAGGCATTTCAAACCGGGTTATGAGTACCATGATGCAACAATTATTTCTAGAAACCAAGGGCGAATTCTCCGAAACCTTGTCAGATAATTTACGATCCGAATTAAAACTGGTCAGTAAAAAAGATGCGCTATTTAATGTTCATTTTCCGAAAAGCCCGGAACTCCTTTCTAAAGCTCAATTCCGATTAAAATTCGAAGAATTGTTTTATATCCAATTGCAACTCATCATCAAAAATAGGGTCCATAAATCAAAAATCAAGGGCTTTGTTTTTGAAACGGTAGGTGAATATTTTAACACCTTTTATAAAGACCATTTACCCTTCGAATTAACCGGAGCACAGAAACGTGTTCTTAAAGAAATCCGAGCCGATATGGGGAGTCATGCCCAAATGAATCGCCTATTGCAGGGTGATGTTGGTTCTGGAAAGACCATTGTAGCCTTCATGTCAATGCTCATAGCACTTGACAACGGTTTTCAGGCCTGCTTAATGGCTCCGACTGAAATTTTGTCAGTCCAGCACTATAATGGATTACTTGAACTATGTAAACCATTGAATATCAGTATTTCATTATTAACTGGTTCAACTAAAACTTCAGAACGAAATATAATTCATGAAAATCTTGAAAATGGCGACTTAAACATCCTTATTGGCACACATGCATTACTTGAAGATAAAGTGAAATTTAAAAATTTGGGACTTGCAATCATCGACGAGCAGCACCGGTTTGGAGTGGCTCAACGTAGTAAATTATGGCGAAAAAATGACTCACCTCCCCACATTTTGATCATGACGGCCACCCCTATTCCAAGAACCTTGGCCATGTCGGTTTATGGCGATCTGGATATTTCAATTATTGACGAATTGCCCCCGGGAAGAAAGTCCGTAAAAACTGTTCATCGATATGATAATAATCGGCTTCAGGTTTTTAAATTTATTCGCGATGAAATTAAAAAAGGACGCCAGATCTACATCGTGTACCCATTGATTCAAGAAAGTGAGAAAATGGATTATAAAGACCTTATGGATGGCTATGAAAGCATTGAACGTGATTTTCCAAAACCGGAATATCAAATATCCATTGTTCATGGTAAAATGAAACCTGCCGATAAGGATTATGAGATGCAACGCTTTATAAAAGGTGAAACAAATATTATGGTGGCCACTACAGTCATAGAGGTTGGCGTGAATATTCCAAACGCCTCCGTTATGATTATTGAAAGTGCTGAGCGTTTTGGCTTGTCACAATTGCATCAGCTTCGAGGACGTGTGGGTCGTGGTGCCGAACAAAGTTATTGTATCTTAATGACCAGCCACAAACTGAGTACCGACAGTAAAACCCGTATGGAAACCATGGTAGCAACTAATGATGGGTTCGAGATCGCTGAAGTGGATTTGCGCCTAAGAGGGCCAGGTGACATCATGGGAACGCAGCAAAGTGGGGTATTAAACCTTAAAATAGCAGACATTATTAAGGACAACGACATTTTGAAAAGTGCACGTTTCTATGCCAAGAAAATCATTAATCAGGATCCTTCATTCACACAACCTGAACATCAGTTGATTTTAAAGACCTATAAACAACTTACTAAGTTTAAAAATATTTGGAATTATATTAGTTAATCAGTCTCCAATTCTGGAATTTACTCAAACTAAAAATACACCTATACAAATCCCGAATAGAAGGAATACTTTCTTTAAATTTGCACGGCAAAATCTATGAAAGAACGACGCATACATATTAATGAAAAAACACTCCAAGATCTGGAGTTTCCAAGGGTTTTAGACCAAATAAGCGAGCTTTGTATCACACCCTTAGGACGGGAAGAAATATTAGAAATAAGGCCCTTCTCAAATGAGATGGATTTAAAGACCAGCTTAACACTTACCAATGAATATCTATCTTCATTCTATAATGATAACCGCATTCCAAATCATGGTTTTGAAGCTATAAACAAGGAATTACAATTACTTAAAATTGAAAACACCTTTTTAGAAGTGCACAGTTTAAAAAAACTGGTAAGCCTATCATTAACCGTTAATGATATTCTGAAGTTTCTAAAAAAGTTTGAAGAATACTACCCTAACCTTTACCAATATGCCTCTGACATTGAAATCACACAAGTTATTATTGAAAAGGTTGATAGTATTGTAGATCGTTTTGGCGATATAAAAGATCAGGCATCTGATGAGTTGTTTCGCTTACGACAAGCCATTAATAAAGTCAAAGGCAAGATCAATCAAAGTTTTGCGACGGCGCTCAATACCTACCATAATCTGGAATATCTGGATGATATTCGAGAAACTGTTGTAGATAACCGACGTGTTTTGGCTGTAAAGGCCATGTATCGAAGAAAAGTAAAAGGCAGTGTGATGGGCGGCAGTAAAACCGGTAGTATTGTTTATATTGAACCGGAAACCACGCTACAATACTCTAGGGAACTGAATAATTTGGAATACGAGGAACGTGAGGAAGTGATTCGTATTTTAAAGGAGGTCACCAACTATATTCGGCCCTTTTTACCCCTTTTAAAGCGTTATCAGGAATTTTTAATTCGGATCGATGTTATTTCGGCGAAAGCCAAATATGCGAAATCTTTAAATGCTATTTTACCTGAGTTCACCGAAGACAAAAGTCTGTTTTTAAGAGATGCTTACCATCCTTTATTATATCTGACCAATCTAGAAAAGAACGAAGAAACCTATCCACAAACGATAGCTTTAAAAAAAGACAGCCGCATTATTGTGATCTCAGGTCCTAATGCCGGTGGAAAGAGTATTACGCTTAAAACCATTGGTCTGCTTCAAGTAATGTTACAAAGCGGTATTTTAATTCCGGTACATGAGCGTAGTAAAGTATGTTTGTTCGATCGGATCCTAAGTGATATTGGAGACAACCAATCAATAGAGAACCATTTAAGCACCTATAGTTATCGCTTGAAGCAAATGCGTTATTTCTTAAGTAAATGCAATAAAAATACTTTATTTCTTATCGACGAATTTGGTACCGGTAGTGATCCGGAGTTGGGTGGTGCTTTAGCGGAAACCTTTCTTGAGGAATTCTATCACCGCGAGGCCTATGGTATAATTACCACGCATTATTCTAATTTAAAGATACTCGCCACCGAATTACCGCATATGTTAAATGCAAACATGCTTTTTAATGAAAAAACCCTGGAACCCATGTTTAAATTGGTTGTGGGTCAGGCTGGAAGTAGTTTTACATTTGAAGTAGCTCAAAAAAATGGTATTCCTTTTAGTTTAATTAATCGTGCCAAGAAAAAAATTGAACGAAGTAAAGTGCGTTTTGATGCTACAATTGCTAAGCTGCAAAAAGAGCGTTCTAAATTAGAGCGAACAGGACAATCTTTAAAAGCGAATGAGAAGAAAACCTCTGAAGAAGCTGATAAATTAGAAGAAATAAATGCGCGAATACAGAAGAAACTGGAAAGTTACCAGGAATTATACGACAGTAATCAGCGTTTAATCTATTTAGGCCAGAAAGTAAATGACCTTGCTGAAAACTATTTTGAGAATAAGCGGAAGCGTGAATTGATGAACGAATTATTCAAACTCGTTCAGATCGAAAACTCAAAACGCAAAAAAGTTTCAGCAAAGATAAAGAAGGCTCAGAAAGCTAAAGAAGAGCAGGTTAAAAAAGAAGCCGAAAAGAAGGTTGAAGTTATTCGAAAAAAGAAAAAAATAGAAAAGCAAAAAGCGAAGGCCGTTCCTGAAAAACCAAAACCTATCCTTAAAGTTGGAGATCGCGTGAGACTTGAGGACGGCCGTGCGGTTGGAAGCATTGATAAGATCGAAAAAAACAAAGCGATTGTGAATTATGGTATGTTTACCACCACTGTGAGTTTAGAACAATTAGAACTGGTTGAAGCCGTTAAAAAATGAAAAACATCCCGGAACATAAAAAATTAATTCTTTTTGACGGGTTTTGCAACCTTTGTAATCGCAGTATACAATACGTTATCAAATATGATAAAAAAGATCAATTCCTGTTTACTGCCTTGCAAAGTGAGACTGGAAAATATCTTATTGATAAATTTAATATAGATACCACCAAGACCGATTCCGTAATACTTTATAACCCTAAGAGAGGTATTGACACAAAAAGTACAGCAGCCTTAAAAATTGCCTATCAATTAGGTTTTCTACACCGTATTTGGTGTGTATTTTTCATCATACCCCCTTTTATTCGAAATTTGATCTATGATTTTATTGCTAAAAATCGCTATAAATGGTTTGGCAAAAAGGATGCGTGCATGATACCTACTCCCGAACTTAAAGTGAAGTTTTTAGAGTAGTCACGCTTTAACCAAACTTCCCCACTCGGTCCAGGAGCCGTCGTAAACGGCTATATTATTATAATCGGCTACCGTTGCACCCAAAGCAAGTACACAGGCTGTGATTCCCGAACCACATGAAAAAATTATAGGATCATTTTTATCTGCTACCTTTTTAAAGGCTTTTTCTAATTCAGTTTTCGGTTTTAAACAACCGTCTTCCAATAAATCATTGAAAGGCAAATTAACAGAGTTGGGTATAGTACCCTGACGCAAACCTACTCGGGGCTCGGGAACTTTACCCTCAAAACGGTCGGCAGATCTCGCATCTATTGTGGTATGGGTGTTATTTTGTACCGCAATTTTTACATCGTTAAAGAAATCCATCATTTCTGGATGAAGCCTGGCTTTAAAATTACCTTCCTTACCTGAATAAGAGAGCACTTTTTCTGCGGGGTACTCCCCTTTTTCCCATGCTGGAAAGCCTCCACTTAAAACAGCAACATTATCATGACCAAAAGCCTTGAACATCCACCAAACACGTGCACTGGAATAAATTCCTTTATCATCATAAACCACTATGGCTGTATCAGAGTTTATACCTAAAGCTTGAGCCTCTTTTTCAAATTGCTCCATTGATGGGAAGGCATTTGGAAACGGATCATTTATATTACTGAACTTATTTTGTAAATCGAAAAAACGTGCCTTTGGAATTTGCGATGAATTGTCATCCGGAGTTTTTCCAACGGTACCATCTAAAACAACTAAATTTTCGGCGTCTAAATGATTATGCAGCCAGCTTACAGAAACAACAGGAGTTGTTAATTTCAATGATGTACTCATGATTAACTATTTTACCTCATCATAATGATCATTCCATTCTTTTGGTTTCGGGTCATGAATTTTCCCCAAAGATTTTGCCACTATAAGTGCCACTGTAGCATCGCCTGTAACATTTACAACTGTTCTACACATATCCAAAGGCCTGTCTACAGCAAAAATAAGTGCTAACCCGATAGGTAACAATTCCTCAGGAAAACCAATCGACTCCAAAACAATTACCAACATAACCATACCGGCACTAGGTACCGCAGCACTTCCAATTGAAGCTAGCAAGGCGGTTAAAACAATAACCAACTGATTCGTAAAGGTTAATCCTTCGGGCCAAATAACCTGCATGATAAAAACGGCCGCAATGCCCTGGTATAAACTTGTACCATCCATATTAACAGTGGCACCTACAGGAAGCACAAAACCTGAAACTTCTTTATCCACTCCTAAATGTTCTTCAACGCGCTCCATGGTAACGGGTAAGGTTGCTGCGCTGCTACTGGTTGAAAAAGCGAGAAGTTGTGCCGGACTTATTTGTTGTAAAAACCACATTGGCGATTTTTTCACATAAACACCAACGAGTAAAAGGTAGAAACAGATCATCAATATAAGTCCGCCTAATACACAAATCGAGTATAGTAATAATTTGATAAGAATATCAGGATCGTCAAAGGCCACAATAACATTGGCTAAAAGCGCAAAAACAGCATAGGGGGCGAAAAGCATAATTAAATCGACCATTTTCATGACGACATCATTAAGCGAATCAAAAAAATCAATCAAGGGTTTGGCTTTCTTTTCACCAATTAAGAGCAAACATATACCCACAAAAAGGGCAAAGAAAATCACCTGCAACATTGATGCATTTGCGAACGATTCGAATATATTGCTTGGAAAAATATCTACTAGTGATTGTAAAGGACCGGCATCTTTTTGAGCCGAAGCTTTTACTAATTTATCAGTTACACCGGCATCGTTTTGATAACGTTCCTCAATTTTTTGAAGTGTATCTGCTGGCATTCCTTTACCGGGTTTAACCGTATTAACGATGGTTAGACCAATAATAATAGCCACAAGGGTAGTACCGATATAAATACCAATAGTCCGAAGTCCCATCGATTTAATCTTGGAAATATCTTTTAGATCTGAGATTCCTTTGATCAATGACGCTAGAATTAAAGGAACAGCGATCAATTTTAAAAGGTTAATAAAAATGGTTCCAAATGGTGCTATCCAATCTCCAACAAAGCCTCGTCCTCCGTCAACAGAGGTCATTATAAACCCGAAAATAATTCCGAGAACCATTCCAATAATAATCTTCCAATGTAGTGCTAATTTCTTCATATGCTATTAAAGTCAGTTTTCTTGTTCATCAAAAGCAACAAGGTACGTATTTCAATATGATTTGTAAATTGTGTAAACCTTAGCTTAGGAGTACAGTTTATTTAAAAGGTGAAAATCTGCCATTACAAGGGCTGCCATAGCCTCCACAATAGGAACGGCTCGAGGAACCACACAAGGATCGTGACGACCTTTTCCGTGCATTGTTACCACCTTTCCTTCTTTATCAATAGTCTCGTATTCCTGAATTAAAGTTGCTACGGGCTTGAAGGCGACATTAAAATAAATATCCATACCATTACTGATCCCACCTTGAATACCTCCTGAATAATTAGTTTTGGTACTTCCATCGGAATTAAATGCATCGTTATGGTCGCTACCATACATCGTACTTCCGTGAAAACCACTACCATATTCAAAACCCTTTACAGCATTTATGGACAACATAGCTTTCCCTAATTCGGCGTGAAGTTTATCAAATACGGGCTCACCCAAACCGGCAGGAACATTTTGAATAACACAGCTCACAACACCACCAACTGTATCGCCTTTACCTCGAACCTCTTTAATGTAATCTTCCATTTGTTTCGCCATTTCAGCATCGGGGCATCGCACGATATTCGATTCTACTTGTGATAAATCGATTTCCTGATAATTTTTATCTAAACCTAAAGTTCCCACGCGTGACACATAAGCCGTTATTTTTACATCCTGAATCACCTGTTTAGCAATTGCTCCGGCCACAACACGGCAAGCTGTTTCCCGGGCCGAACTTCGACCGCCACCACGATAATCTCGAAGACCATATTTTTGATCATAAGTATAATCGGCATGACTAGGGCGATAGGTATCTTTAATATGCGTATAATCCTTTGACTTCTGATTCGTGTTCTTGATCACGAATCCAATAGGCGTTCCTGTTGTAACACCTTCAAAAATGCCTGAATGAAACTCAACCGAATCAGGTTCCTTCCGTTGTGTTACGATCTTAGATTGCCCTGGTTTTCTTCGGTTTAATTCATCTTGAATGGCTTCCAAATTTAAGTTTATTCCCGGCGGACATCCGTCTATGACACCACCCAAGGCCGGGCCGTGTGATTCACCGTAGGTTGTAAGATTGAAAAGTTTGCCAAAGGAATTTCCTGCCATACTAATATTTTTTGCTAAAATAAAGCTTTTTTCTAATTCCGCCCTCTAAATAAGCGGTATTACATAGTTTCTTTGCATACAGATATTTAATATAAAATTAGTTTTTAATAACTTGCATAGCTTTTAGATATTTGCATAACAATAAGTTAACAGAAAACTGATACAGAAGTAATAATTAGGTAATTATTACTTAATATTAAAAGAAGTAATTTGTAGTGTGAAAAAACTGGAATAAATTGACCATCAAAAGAAAATTAGAGCTTGCGGTAATATCCGACGTACATTTGGGCACTTATGGGTGTCAAGCCAAGCCTTTACTTACCTATCTCAATAGTATTGCCCCAAAAATCTTGATTTTGAATGGTGATATTATTGATACCTGGCACTTTAAAAAGCGTTATTTTCCAAAATCACATTTAAAAGTGATCAAGAAAATAATTGACATGGCGGCTCATGGTGTTCGGGTAATCTATATTACCGGTAACCATGATGAAGCCTTTAGAAGGTTTGCCGGAACAGAACTTGGGAACATATCTATCGTAAATAAACAGGTTCTAGACCTTGATGGAAAAAAAGCCTGGTTTTTTCATGGCGATATATTTGATGTTTCTATTAAACATGCAAAATGGCTTGCGAAGCTGGGTGGTTATGGTTACGACCTGTTAACGGTTTTAAATCGTTACATTAACTGGGGTTTGGATAAAATGGGTAAAGAGCGATTTTCCCTTTCAAAAAAAGTCAAAAATGGGGTTAAGAATGCCATAAAATTTATAAAGAACTATGAAACTGAAATTGCGCATTTAGCTATTGAAAATGGATACGACTACGTAGTTTGCGGCCATATTCACCAACCCAAGATGGAAATAATAGAAACCAAAAATGGAAAAACCATGTATTTAAATTCAGGGGATTGGATTGAAAATTTTACAGCTCTAGAATATCAATTCAAACGTTGGAAAATCTATCACTTTGATGAGGATAAGTTAGCTCCTTTCAGTGTTAATGAAGATGATGACAGTTTAGATATGCAAGATCTTATTGCTGCTATTACTATTGTTGAGCAGGAAGTTAAAAGACCTAAAAAGGAAAAGATCGACTAACATCCTTTCTTACATCAACTTATTTTAAGGCTGCTTTTAAAATGGATATAGGATGAAGTGCCTTTTTACCTGTGCCATCAGCTATTTGATGCCTGCAACTTGTTCCATTAGCGGCAATGATCACACCCTCAGGAGCTTTTCGAACAGCCGGAAATAAAGTTTGATCTCCAATAGCCATACTCACATCATAATGTTCCTTTTCGAAACCAAAACTTCCTGCCATACCACAACAGCCGCTTGGGATGACCGTTACTTTAAAATTTTGAGGTAAGTTTAAAATCGAAAAACTAGACATCACATTACTTAATGCTTTTTGATGGCAATGCCCGTGAAACTTAATCGTTTTTGATTCTGTTGTGAACTGTTGCGTCGTAATGTGTCCTAATTTAATTTCTTGTTCAAGGAACTCTTCAATTAAATACGTGTGCTCTGCAATAGCTTGTGCTGCCTCCTTATCATTGGCTAGCTTCAGATAATCATCTTTAAAGCTCAAAATCGCAGAAGGTTCTATCCCAATTAATGGTGTATCCTTTGAAATTAATTCTTTAAAAACAGACACATTTAAATTTGCTCTTTTTTTAGCTTGTTTCAATAAGCCTTTGGAAATAAAACTTCGTCCCGATTCGGCATGCTTTATAATTTTTACATTATAACCCAAGGCATTAAGCAACTCAATAGCATCCATTCCTATAGTAGCATCCAAACGATTTGTAAACTCATCATTAAACAAATAAACTGTTTTTATGAATTTACGGTTTGAAGAACCCTTTATAAATTCATCATACCAAGTAGAAAGGTTTTTAGGTCCTACCAGAGGCAGTGTACGATCTTTAGCAATACCCACGGCAGATTTCAATAGTTTAGCCGTGAATTTATTCGAATAAATAGCATTGGTTAATCTTGGTACTAAACCACCCAAGCGATTAATATGGTCATTATAGGCAAATAATTTTGTGCGTAATGAAACTCCATTAGCCTGATGATATTGATATTGAAACTCTGCTTTTAAACTAGCTACATCAACACTACTCGGGCATTCACTCGCGCAAGCTTTACAACTCAAACATAAATCGAACACCTCTTTAAGCTCCTGATGATTGAATCGATTAGATTCTTCAGAGTGGGTTAAAAATTCTCTTAAAGCGTTGGCACGAGCCCTTGTGGTATCTTTTTCATTCCTAGTGGCCCGGTAGCTCGGGCACATGGTACCGCCAAACTCCGGCAATTTTCTGCAATCACCAGAACCATTACATTTCTCCGCTTCTCGTAAAATACCTTCCGAAGCTGAAAAATCCATTACTGTCGTAATTTCAGGTTCTATTCGATCCGGCTCATAGCGCAAGTTTTTATCTATAGGCAATGCGTCAACAATTTTACCCGGATTAAATATGTTATTCGGGTCAAAAACGGATTTGATTCGCTTTAATATTTGGTAATTATCCTCACCGATCATCATGGGGATATAACTAGACCGAACGATACCATCACCGTGTTCACCGCTCATCGAACCTCGATACTTTTTTACAAGTTTTGCAACAGCCGTTGTAATATCTCTAAACAATCTAACATCCTCAGAGGCCTTTAAATTAAGAATGGGCCTGAGGTGTATCTCCCCTGCTCCGGCATGTGCATAATACACCGCTTCCTGATCAAAGGTGCGCATTAATTCAGTAAATTCGGAAATATATTCGGCCAGATCCGCTAAAACTACGGCTGTGTCTTCAATACAAGCCACCGCTTTTTTATCTCCTATAATATTGCCTAATAGCCCTAAACCCGCTTTTCGAAGTTCCACAGCCCTATTAATTGCATCGCCTTGAAGTATCGGTGCTGCATAGGCTAGGTTGGTAGCCATAACAGATTTTATAAGGCTATCAGCAAGAATTTTAACGTCACTTATTGTTTTTGCACGAACCTCACACATTAAAATGGCTTTGGGGTCTCCTTCCAAAAATTGCCTATTCACTTGTTGGGCACGGTTATGCTTAGTACAGTCCAAAATGGTTTTATCCATCATTTCACAGGTGTACAAATTATGTTTCATAGCAGGAACTACAGCCAGTAAACATCCTTCAATGGTTTTAAAATGAAATGGTACCATAATAGCGTATTCTGGTGGTAGATCATCTAATTTTAGTGTTATTTCTGTTGTAAATGCCAAAGTACCCTCACTTCCCGAGAGTAGTTCACACATATTGAAGTTTTTGGAAGAGGCCCTAAAAACATCCGAGTCGATCAAAGCATCTATAGCATAACCTGTATTGCGACGGTGAATGGAAGGTTTTGGAAATTTTTCTGTTATACCTTGTTGAACATTTTGTGGTTTAAGGTTATCGTAAATGGTTTTGTAAATCTGACCTTCTAAGCTTTTTTCATTTGTTTTATTATGAAATTCTTCTGCAGAAACTGTATTAAAAACAGCCTCACTCCCATCACTTAAAATTGTTTTCAATTGTAACACCTTATCTCTGGTAACGCCATATCTAATAGAGGTGGTCCCTGAAGAATTATTTCCTACCATTCCTCCAATCATACAACGGTTAGAGGTTGACGTATTGGGTCCGAAAAAAAGTCCGTGAGGTTCTAAATAGGCATTCAATATATCCCTTACAACACCGGGTTGGACCGTAACGGTTTTTGAGTTTTTGTCGAAACTAATTATCTGAGTAAAATATTTCGAAACATCAACCACAATGCCATCGCCCACACATTGACCCGCCAACGATGTTCCTGCTGTTCTGGGAATTAAACTAATGCTATTAGCTTTAGCAAATGCAATTAACTTCTTTATATCCGACGGATCTCTTGGGTAGGCAACTGCTAAAGGTAACATGCGATATACTGAAGCATCAGTGGCGTAAACCGATTTAATAAGATTATCAAAAAATAATTCACCTTTAAGGTCTGATTCAATTGTATTTAACCGATTTCTTATTGACATATAATTCAGAAAATTCTACTTGGATAAAGATAATTACAATTTTGGTCTTATTTTTGTTTCTAATATTGAATAATAGAAATATGGTCTTTTTAGTTAAAAAGGACGTATATACTTATAAACCAAAACAATTTATTTTATGAAGAAATCAATTCTAATTACATTTTTACTAGTAGGCTTCGCATTTACTGCTGATGCTCAACAAATTTCTAGCAATGCCCTCGGATTACGTCTGGGTGATGGCAACGGCTTTGGTGCCGAAGTATCTTATCAAAGAGCTTTAGGCATGAACAATCGCCTGGAGTTAGATCTAGGACTTCGTTCCGATAATAATTTTGATGGCTTCAGTTTAGCTGCATTATACCAATGGGTATGGCTACTAGATGGCAATTTTAACTGGTATGCCGGTGTAGGTGGTGGTGTAGCATCATATAGTTATGACACACCTGATCCAAGATTCGACAACAGTGAAACGTTTATTTTCGGTGCTGGTGATATCGGGATCGAGTATAATTTTGATATTCCGATTCAATTATCTTTAGATGCCAGACCTGAATTTGGTTTTGGTAATCGAAATAATGATCTGGATTTTGATATTGCCTTAGGGATAAGATACAGATTCTAAGTATAGTCTTAATAAAAAAAAGCGCCTTATAGGCGTTTTTTTTATGTTTTAATTTACGATATCGTGCAATTTTCAAGGGTGTCCTCATAAATCTTTTCATAAACGGGCACTATTTTATGAACATTAAACTTTTGAGCTTGACTTCTTGCTTGGGTTTTGAAGGTTTTTAATCGGTCTTCATCTTTTAAAATGTAAAGAGCATTCTTAGACATATCTGCAATATCGCCCACATGACTCAAAAAGCCTGAATATCCTTGTTCATTTACTTCAGGAATTCCTCCTGTGTTACTGGATATTACAGGAACACCTGACGCCATAGCCTCTAATGCGGCCAACCCAAAACTCTCCGTTTGAGAAGGTAAAAGGAATAGGTCACTAAAACATAGAATCTTATCGATCTCATTACTTTTTCCTAAAAAGACCACTTTATCATAAATTTTAAGTTTTTTACATAAAGAAACCACTTTCTCTCGCTCAGGACCTTCACCTACTAACATGAGCTTGGCGGGAATCTCTTTTTGAATATTATTAAAGATCCGAATGACATCCAAAACGCGTTTTACGGGTCGCAAATTACTAACATGAGTAATGATTTTTTCATTTTCATCGGCCATCATCGCTCTTTGGCAATCAGTAAAAGTAAACTTATATTTATCCAGATCGATAAAGTTAGGAACGACATGAATATCATTTTTAATATTGAACAACCGCATAGTATCATCCTTTAAACTTTGTGAAACTGCTGTAACCGCATCTGATTTATTGATGCTAAAAGTTACCGCAGGTTTATAAAAAGGGTGACTTCCTACAAGTGTGATATCTGTACCGTGCAGGGTTGTTACAAAAGGAATGTGGATACCTTCTTCTAACAGCATTTTCTTCGCCATGTAGGCCGCGTATGCGTGAGGGATGGCGTAATGTACATGAAGTATATCAATTTGATGTAATTTCACCATATCAACGAGTTTGCTGGAAAGGGCTAACTCATAAGGCTGGTAATGAAATAAGGGGTATTCAGGAACATTTACCTCGTGATAATGAACATGGTTACTCAATAACTCAAGGCGCACAGGTTGCCTGTAAGTTATAAAGTGAATTTCATGACCACGCTTTGATAATTCCAAACCTAATTCGGTTGCAACCACGCCACTTCCTCCAAAGGTTGGGTAACATACTATTCCTATTTTCATTTCGTTTTCAGCACTTTCGGCTTTTTTAAATTAATTCTACAGTAAAATACAACAACTACTATTCTATAATTGCTTCATAAATAAGTTCCTGAATATCTGTTCGAACATTTTCTCTTAATAAAGTATTCTTTCCTGCTTTAGGAAATGTTCGATTTGCCATGAACACATACAAAATATCTGCATCCGGATCAGCCCAGGCATAAGTACCAGTAAATCCGGAATGCCCAAAACTGGTTAAAGACACGCAACCACAGGTAGGACCATCTCCTTCTATTTGAGGTTTATCAAATCCTACACCACGTCTATTATCCTGTTCACAAAAATAACAGGTATTAAATTTATCAATAGTTTCCGGTTTTAAAAACCGTTTTCCACCATAAAATCCCTTTTGAAGATACATTTGCATGATTTTAGCCACATCATTGGCATTACTGAAAATACCGGCATGGCCTCCTACCCCATTTTGCATGGCCGCTCCCATATCATGAACGTAACCGTGGATCTCCTGATACCTATAATAATCATCCATTTCTGTTGGCACTATTTTAGTATCACTTACCGTGTGAAAAGGGTTGTATGTTGTATGATTCGCACCAATTGATTGGTAAAAATGCTCTTGAACCAACTCATCTAATCCTTTGTTATAATAACCTTCTATATATTTTTTCAAAATGTAATACGGAAAATCGCTGTAGCGATAGCGTAGTTTCGGTAAAAGTTCAGATTCTTTAATGATTTTTTGAATTGAATCAGGGTAATCCGATCGTAAATACATATTTTTTGTAACCTCTATATTAAATAATGTATTTCGTTGCGTGCGGTAATATTTAGCACTCGGACGCTTAGTATCGGGATTCAAGGTGTGGTAATAAAATGGTTCCCATGGTCTTAATCGAGCATAATGTGACAACATTTCCTTAATGGTAATATTAGCTTTATTGGAATTTTTATATTCTGGCAATATATCTCCTAATCGGGCATCTAAAGACACAATTCCATTCTCCTCTAACTCCATTAAAAGCGGTAGGGTTGCTAATATTTTTGTTAAGGAAGCCACATCATAAATATCTTCGTCCTTAACATAATTTTTACCTTCATAGGTATGCTTACCAAAATTTTTGTTGTAGACCACTTTACCATGTCTGGCTACTAAAAGTTGAATACCAGGAGTCATTTTTAAATCTACTGCCCGCTGTGCAATGGAATCAATTTTATTTAATCGTTCTGAACTCATCCCTTCCCGTTCTGGGATGGTATACCCCAATCGTTTTAAGTCGAAAGATGTAATACCCGCACCAACTGGAAATTCACTTCCAGCAGAAACAGGTAATTTACCATTTGCCGCAATAGCTCCAAAGATAAGTTGAGCCGATTTTTCCTGGGCCAATTTACTGTTTTGATAACTTACAACGATACTTTCTATATTATCCAACTCTTTTAAGTCTGACAAAGCATACGGTTTTACAAATACATCAAGAATAACCATATGATCTTTAGCGATGTCTTCCAACCAACTTATTTCTTCTTTAGTAAATTTATAGGACTTCCATGGTGATTCGTTGGACCTGTGTAATCCAACAATTACGGTATTATAGCCCAAAAGCCTGTTATTTAGTTGTTTGTTATCAACTTCATTAACCTTGGTATATTTTTTTAATTCATTTATAAAATAGGATCCAGAATCATCTCCTAAATTCACATAGGCTATCTTTTTGGTTTCTAAATTTCTTATGGGGAGTAGATCATTTTTATTTTTAACTATCGTAAGGGCACTTTCGATAAGATCTTCATTTAGTACCTGATCTTCAATACGATTTAAATCTTCTAAAAGGTTATGAAGATTAATAGGAGCGTAATCAGACAGGCCTACCTTATATTTAGCCTCAAGAATCTTTTTAACTGAATGAGCTAATCGATCTTCACTGATTACACCAATTTTATATGCTTCAACTATCTTCGAGATACCAATGCCCACATCTTCCGACATCAACATCACATCATTCCCTGCTAGAAAAGCTGCAAGGTCTATGTCGCCCGTTTCATTAAAGTTAGATGCTCCTTTCATGGTCAAGGCATCGGTAAATATGAGTCCGTCAAATCCAAGTTGGCCCTTCAGAACATCTGTTACTATATGTTTTGATAATGATGAAGGAAGGCCTTCTCTGGGCTCCAGGGCAGGCACATTCAAATGGGCTACCATAACACTAGACAAGCCATTCTTAATTAATGATCGATAGGGATATAATTCTACCGACTCAATACGGTCCTCATCAAAACTCACTGTTGGTAATGTTTTGTGAGAATCCTGATCTGTATCACCATGACCCGGAAAATGCTTTGCACATGCCAAAACTCCAGCGCTTTGCATACCCACCATAAAGGATAATGCTTTTTCAGTAACATTTATTTTATCTTCTCCAAAGGACCGATTACCTATAATGGGGTTGTCTGGGTTGGTGTTGATATCCACAACTGGAGCAAAATTAAAATGGACCCCCAGGCGTTTACAATGTTCCCCAATATGCTTTCCTGCTTTTTCAACAAGCTTATTGTTATTGATAGCACCCAAAGTCATATTCCATGGAAATACAAAAGTAGAATCTAGCCGCATGCTCAATCCCCATTCGGCATCCATCCCAATAAGAAGAGGGGTTTTAGATAAGGCCTGCAACTCATTATTAAGTTTAGCCTGTTTTACAGGTCCGCCATTAGAGTATATAATTCCCCCAATGTGATACTTTCTAATGGTATTTATAATATTATTTTTCGATTGTTGATCCTGATCCGACATAACTTGAACCATATACAACTGCCCTACTTTTTCTTCTAAACTCAAGGCATTATATACTGAATCTACCCATTTTTTCTGTTCACGAGCATCCTCCACCCTAAGGGGATTAGCCAAATTTTGAGAGTAACTTATTCTTGGGGCAAAGAGTATAAGTAATAAGAAAAAGATATGGCGCATATGAAGGATCAATTATGTTATTTAATTACGTACCAAGTAGCAGTAATAACTGTGCCAAAGTACTACATTTAAGAAAAAGATGAAAAGACTTTAAGATAGTTTTATAACGAAGTTATCAAACAACAAGGAGTACTTTATTCCAATAGATCGATATGCCGGTCATGATAACCCAGTAAATATAAAACGCCATCTAAACCGATACTAGAAATAGAACTTTGCGCATTTTGTTTTACCTTAGGTTTGGCATGAAAAGCGATCCCTAAACCGGCCAGATTCAACATAGCTAGATCATTTGCACCATCACCAACTGCTATGGTCTGACTAATATTAATACCTTCCATTTTGGCAATTTCCTTAAGATACTCTGCTTTTTTGTTACCATCAACGATCTCTCCCAGGTAACCACCAGTTAAAACACCATCTTTAATTTCCAGCTGATTCGCATAAACGTAATCGATGCCCAATTCTTTTTTAAGGTACTCTCCAAAATAAGAGAAGCCCCCGGAAAGGATTGCTGTTTTAAAACCGTAACTTCTCAAAGTATCAATAAGTCTCCTAGCGCCTTTAGTAATCGGTAATCGTACTGCGACATCTTGCAGAACTTCTTCTTTCAAGCCTTTAAGGAGTTTCATACGACGCGTAAAACTTTCTTTGAAGTCGATCTCTCCCTGCATGGCCAATTCTGTGATTTCACGCACTTCCGGCCCAACCCCAGCCAAATCAGCCAATTCGTCTATAACCTCCGTTTGAATCAATGTAGAATCCATATCGAAACACACCAAACGACGGTTTCTCCGATAAATATTATCTTCTTGAAAAGCAATATCCACATCCAAATCACTTGAAATTTGCATGAATTTTTCTGTAAACTCCGCTTTATCATCAATTTTACCTCGGATTGATAATTGAATGGAAGCTCTAGGATATTCTTCCTCTTTCACCAAAGACAATCGACCAGTTAACCGCTTAATAGAATCGATATTGAGATTTTTTTCTGAAATGATCTTTGTAACTTCAGAAATTTGTTCAGCAGCTAATTTCTTCCCTAAAATAGTTACGATATAACGATTCTTGCCTTGTAGACCAACCCATTTTTCGTAATCATCCGATGAAATAGGTGTGAATTTCGCTTTTATATTTAACTCATAAGCCTTAAAAAGTAAATCCTTAAGAACAGCAGCAGATTTTTTGCCGGATTGAATTTCGAAAAGGATACCCAGAGATAAAGTATCGTGTATATTGGCCTGACCGATATCTAAAATTTTAGCCTGATATTGCGCTAAAACACCTGTTAAACCTGATGTTAGACCAGGTTTGTCCTGTCCTGATATATTTAGTAAGAAAATCTCGTTGGCCATACTTATTGCTTCTTCTACTTTTAAAAGCCGTAAAAATCAGGATTCTAAATGAGAAATAAAAGTTTTTAAAAAAATTAAAAATGCCCCTGCACTATTTTACAAATCGGCTGTGCCAGCTTTCGGAAGCCGGTACTTCCCAATTTTCTTTGAATTCAGCAATATTCGTTACCAGATTATTAAAAACAATCGTATTCTTTGAAACGGCTTTATCTTTAGCCATTTGTTTAAAATCTGTTAACGTTTTATAAGCTACATATTCCCCTTGTTTGTAGGAGACATTCATTTTATCCATTAGGTCAACCTCGTAATCCTGTTCCAGCTTTTGAATAAAATGTACGGATGCATCGATCGAGCAACCGGTAGCCGCATTCCTGTTTTGATCCAGGGCCATGATTATAAAACGCTTGTATTTTATAGTATAGCCTGACTGCAAATCAGCACCATGAGCGGTCCACTTTTCAATGAAAGCATCCAATTTTTCGGATATTTCCTCAAGCTCTTCTTCGGTAAACGACCGATTAGCCTGATAGATCCAAACTCTGGATTCTTCAGGTAAACTTTCAAAATCTACTAGCATACTGGTATTGGGAATAAGTCTATTAAAAAATAATTTTCTGGATTAAAGATCCTGAGCATTGGCTATCAATTCAGCGACGTCCATTACAGCAATGGATCCTTCTTTTTCTTTAGCCTTTACACCGTCCGTCATCATGGTATTACAAAAAGGACAACCCGCTGCAATAATTTCAGGTTCCACCTCAAGCGCCTGTTCAGTGCGTTCTATATTTACTTCTTTATCACCTTTTTCAGCATCTTTAAACATTTGGGCTCCTCCTGCACCACAGCACAAACCATTGCGCTTACAGTTCTTCATTTCTACAAGTTCAGCTTCCAGTTTTTGGATAAGATCACGTGGTGCTTCGTAAACATTATTGGCTCGACCTAAGTAGCATGGATCATGAAACGTTATCCGTTTTCCTTTATACTGTCCACCCTCGATACTTAAACGCCCTTCATTCAATAATGATTTCAAAAATTGAGTATGGTGCATTACGTCATAATTTCCACCCAATTCAGGATATTCATTTTTAAGGGTGTTAAAACAATGAGGACAAGCCGTAACAATTTTCTTGATTTCATAACCATTTAAAACCTCAATGTTGGTCATGGCCTGCATCTGAAATAAGAACTCATTTCCTGCCCGTTTCGCAGGATCACCTGAGCAGCTTTCTTCAGTTCCTAATACAGCAAATTCGACCTTTGCCTTATGCATGAGTTTTACAAAGGCTTTTGTTATTTTTTTTGCTCGGTCATCAAAACTACCGGCACAACCGACCCAAAACAAAACTTCGGGTTGTTTGCCTTGTGCCATAAATTCGGCCATTGTTGGTACTTTTAGTGCTTCGCTCATGTATATTCTTTTATTCGTTTTTCCAATTTAATCTGTCCATTTGATTGTATGGCCAGGGTGCTCCATTATTTTCAATATTGGACATCATATTATTCAATTCCATTGGCGCAGCCGACTGCTCCATCACCAAATAACGACGCATTTCCATAATAATAGAAAGTGGATCAATACTCACCGGGCAAGCTTCAACACAGGCATTACATGAGGTACAGGCCCATAGCTCCTCCCTACTGATATAATCGTCCAGAAGTTGCTTTCCATCAGGTTTAAACTCACCATCATTGGCATCAATATTTTTTCCAACCTCTTCCAAACGATCTCTAGTATCCATCATTATCTTACGAGGAGATAATTTCTTTCCTGTTTGATTGGCCGGACATTCACTGGTACAGCGACCGCATTCGGTACATGTATATGCATTCAACAATTGTAACGAACTTAGGTCCTGTACATCGCTAGCCCCAAATTTTTCAGGAACATCATCTTCAGGTCCTTCAGCAGGAGTTGCAAAAGGGTCTGCATTTGGATCCATCATCATTTTTACTTCCTTGGTGACTGATGCCAAATTATTAAACTGTCCCTGAGGTTTTAAACGACCAAAATAAGTGTTTGGGAAAGCCAGTAAAATATGTAAATGTTTTGAAAAATAGAGATAATTTAAAAATATTAAGATCCCTATAATATGTAACCACCAGGCAGAGCGCTCAATAAGATGAACGGTGCTTTCAGGAAAATCAGAAAACCAAGGTGCGATAAACTGACTAAATATATTACCGGTATTAGCTTCCTGTAATACAGGGTCTGTGGCGTTCATGATCAAGAACAGGCCCATCAGCACCATTTCAAAGTATAAAATATAATTGGCATCGTTCTTTGGCCAGCTTGTCATTTCTTTACTCCAAAAACGTTTTATTTTTAGAGTATTTCGGCGCAGCCAAAAAAGGATTACTGAAACAAAAACCAAAACGGCCAAAATCTCAAAGACACCAATTAAAAAACCATAAATAGATTCCGGTAAAATTTCCAATCCTATCCGGTGTGTTCCGAAAATACCATCAACAATGATCTCAAGTACCTCAATATTGATAATAATAAAACCTATATATACAATAACGTGTAAAATACCTGAAATGGGACGGCGTACCATTTTGGTTTGCCCTAAGGCAATCAATGCCATGTTCTTCCAGCGTTGGGATTTATTATCACTAACATCTACATCTTTACCAAGAGAAATATTACGACGTAATTTTTTGACATTTTTGGTGAAATAACCTATACCCAAAATGAGTACGATTACAAATAGTATTTGAGGAATTAAGTCCATCATAAAATTAATTGTCCTTTATTTCATTACCCTCAGCATCGTATTGCTTACCCTTTTTACCAAAGATCGAGAAATGTACATAACGCTTAGGATTCAATTTTAGGTCCTGAAGTAGTTCTTCTAATTGTTTGCTTGCGCCTTCCAGATTATCGTAAAGGGTGTCATCATTCATCAATTTACCCATGGTTCCATTTCCATCATTGATTCCTGCGATAGTTGTATTTAAATTATCGAGAGTCGTTTGCAAATTATTTATGGTTTGCTTCAGGTTAGCTTCGGCCAAAGAATCAGATACTTTAGATAAATTGGAGCTGATATGCTCTACATTCGCAAGTGATTTGTTCAAATTACTATCTTGATCCGATAACAAGCTATTTAAAGAATTTGATGTTCGCTCAAAGCTTTTTAACAGCCCGTTCAGCCCTTCAATACTTTTTCTTAGACTGGCTTTAGCATCATCATCAAATACATCGTTTAAATTTGTAAAAGCGGTATTTACACTTGTTGTTACTTTTTCAACTTTTTCCTGAAGTGGAGTTAAACGCTGATTTACCAATTCGCTCAAGCCCGGTTTTTTTGTGCCCTCCAAATATGTTTCTGGTTCTGCAATAGTAGCACCGTCAAAAGCAGGAACAACAGCAATGGCTTTACCACCAATCAAACCGGTTTCATATAATTCAGCTTTACTATTCTTGGAAAATTCAAAATCACTATCTACTGTAAATTTCACAACCAACTTTCCAGATCCGTCTCCTTTGAAACCAATAGAAACAACTTTTCCAACTTGTAAACCATTAATGGTTATAGGGGTTGAAGACGCTAAGCCTTCAACATTATCATACACCGCGTAATATGTTCTTGAAGAATTTAATAGGTTTTTCCCTTTGAGATAATTAAAACCAAAAATGAACAAAACGATACCAGCAATAACTAATATTGAGGTTTTTACTTCTTTAGATATTTTCAAATTAAATAGGCTTTAGATTAGCAAATTTAGAATAAATATAAGAAGAACATCTTAATTTGCCGCTGTTTTTAGTGCCTCCGTCAGACTAATTTTTTTTCCGTCTTTAAAAGCCACGACAAAACTACTGGTATACCCCTTCCTTTTAACCTCGTCCTCAAGGTCTTTGGTTAAATTGTAATTTGAGGTCGCTCCGTAAAAATATTTGTACAAATTACCCTCTTTTTCACGGGTAACATGATCTAAACCATTAAAATTATAGGGTTTTGTTTCAAGCGCCTTAGAACTGGCTGCGATTTGAATTTTATATACAATTGAGTTTTCAGGCAGCGTATCGATCTGTTCAGAAATTTGATCAGTTAAGGCATATTCAGCAATATATCCGCCACCCAATTGGTCTCTGTATTCAAAAATTGCCTTGCTTATAGCTGTTGCTATTTGGGTTTGTCCTTTTGAAGAATTTAAGTAAGCGCCTTCTGCTTGATTGGTTACAAAACCTGTTTCTATCAGAACACTTGGCATAGCCGTTTGGTGAATAACCCATAAACTAGCCTGTTTTACCCCTCGGCTTTTTCTTTGATACATATCGGCAAAATTATTTTCAATTAAACTAGCCAATAAAATACTCTGATCGGTATATTCTTCCGTAACCACCGAGATTCCTAAAAGAGATTCGGGTGAATTGGGGTTAAATCCTGAATACTTATCTTGATAATTATCTTCTAGAAAAATTACCTCGTTCTCTGCTTTGGCAACCTCGAAGTTACGTTGCGTATTACCAACTCCCATAACATAGGTCTCTGTTCCATAGGCCTGACTGTGGTGAGCATTACAATGAATAGAAACAAACAAATCCGCTTTGGCTTTGTTGGCTATTTTAGGACGGTCTCGTAATTCAATAAACACGTCGGTTTTCCGGGTATAAACTACTTTAATATTCGGGTTTTTCCCTAATTGTTCCCCAACCTCAAGGGCTATTTTTAACGCAATGTCTTTTTCTTTATAACCATATTTTGAAGGTTTCCCTGGATCCTTTCCCCCATGACCAGCATCTAATACAACAACAAATTTATCTTTACTTTCCTCAACACCCTCAATTTGAATTGAATTAAATGAGGTTAAAGTAAATACTGATAAAATAAATACGAAAAGTAGTATGTATTTCGTTTTCATGTAAAATTGTTGTTTTTCTCTATTAAAATATTATTTGGACGAACTTGTTATCGATTTAACGAACATTAATCCGTGTTTATTTCAAATTTCAATTTTATATGGAAATAATAAAACAATCACAGAAAAATATATGTAATTTTGGCATTTCAAAAACCGAGCCATACTTTTACAAAAATACATTTAAAAGCGTTGCGTACAAACACCATTAAAATACTTTTTACCCTAAGTTTTACAGTGTTTATTAACATGTTAGGCTTTGCCCAAGATATCCCTAAAAAAGGAAAAACCATCCCTAAATCTGAAACCGTTGACCAAACAAAAAAAGACACAACACTGGTTGTAAATGATAGTTTGATTAACCCTGTTATTAATCAGAAAGTACAAGATTCCACCCAAAACGATAGTATTCCACCCAAAAAAGGATTTTTAGAGAACAATATAGTCTATCATGCACAAGACTATACCACCTTCGATAGAAAAGCACACAAAATGTACTTGTATAACGATGCCAAAATTGATTATGGCGATATGAATATTACCGCTGGTAATATTGTTATAGATTATACAAAAAATACGGTATACGCCAAAGGGATTCTTGATTCTATTGAGGGATACACGCAAAAACCCGTTTTTACCCAAGGTAGCAATGTGGTTGAGCCAGACTCCATTATTTTTAACACCAAAACAAAGAAAGCTTTAATTTTTAATTCTCAAACAGCTCAAGGGGAAGGAACCGTTATTGCTAATGTCACGAAAAAAGAAAATGATTCGGTGTACTTTATAAAAAATGCAAAGTATACCACAGCTCAAAACCTCGAGGATCCTGAGTATTATATCAAACTTAGAAAGGGAAAGGTTGTTCCTGGGAAAAAGATCGTAACCGGTTTGGCGAATATTTTTATTTATGACGTTCCCACACCAGTTGGATTACCGTTTGGATTTTTTCCTCAGTCAGAAAAACATACCTCAGGAATTATTATCCCTAGTTTCGGGGAGCAAAATGATCGCGGTTATTTTTTGCAGAATGGCGGATATTATTTTGCTATTAACGATTATTTTGACCTATCTGTTCTTGGCGATTATTACACCAATGGAAGTTATGGGTTACGAACACAGAGCACTTATAGGAAACGCTACAAATTTAGCGGTAATGTTGCATTAAGATACGAAAGCTTGATCTCTAGCGAGCGTGGTTTTCCTGATTATTCGAAATCCACAATTTATAATATACAATGGTCTCACAGTCAGGATGCTAAGGCAAGTCCGAATTCTAGGTTTTCGGCCTCCGTTAACTTAGGAAGCAGTACGTATTATCGAAATTCTTTAAACCAGATTAACACAGGCGCTTTTTTAAATAACACCTTATCATCTTCAGTTTCTTATTCAAAAACTTTTATGGGTGAACCACAGGTGAATTTCAGTGTAACGGCGACGCATTCCCAAAACACCAATACACAGCAAATTAACATGACCTTACCTACGCTTCAGGCCAGTATGAGTAGAATTTATCCATTCGCACCCAAAAATGGATCAAAAAAGGGTGTTTTTGAAAATATTAACTTCCAATATAATCTTAGGGCAGAAAACAGAATCCAGACCACAGACGATTTGTTTTTTACTAAAGCAATGTTCGATGACGCTAAAACCGGCATGCAACATAGCATTCCGTTAACAACTAACTTCAAGGTTTTTAAATATTTTAGTTTAAGTGCCAGTACCAATTACCAGGAGGTCTGGACACTTAAAACCATTAAAAAATACTATGACGAGGTGAGTCGCCAATTTTCAACAGAAAGTGTTAATGGTTTTGATAGCTTCCGAACCTACAATTTCAGTACAAGTATAGGAACCACTGTTTATGGTATGTTTAATTTTGAAAAAGAAGGTAAAGACCGCAAGATCAAGGCTATTAGGCATATTATGAGACCTTCTATTAGTTACAATATTAATCCGGCTTTTGATACCTATTATGACAGTGTAGAAATTATTTCAGCAGACGGCCAGACACGAGAAGATATTGACAGGTTATATGGCGACTATACCCGTTTTGAACAAGGTGTATTTGGAACACCTTCCAAGAGTTTTTCAAGTTCAATGGGTATTTCATTATCGAACAATATAGAAGCTAAAGTACGTGATAGGGATAGCACCGCGACAGAGCCTAAAAAAATAAAATTATTAAACAATTTAAACTTTTCAACCTCGTATAATTTTGCAGGAGATTCTTTAAAACTGAGCCCTGTTAGAATGAGTGGAGGAACTACGCTCCTAAATAATAAACTTAATGTCAATTTTGGAGCAACACTTGACCCCTACGCTTTGGATAGTGATAATAACCGAATAAACACATTAAATGTCAAGAATGGTGGAAGTATATTCAGGCTTACTGGAGCGAATTTAAATGCAAGCTGGTCTTTTTCCAGCAAGGACAATAAGGGTAATGACCGTAATAAGTCCGGTATCGAACAAAACTTGAGGAATGGAGGACGCGCTGATGATTTATTGGGAGTTTCAGAAGATTTTGCGAGGCGTCAAAATGAGGGTGAAGACGATAAAGAAAAAGAAAATGCCGAAAGTGAACTATATAACTATAAAGTGCCGTGGAGTATTCGTTTAGCTTATGCTGTAAACTATTCAAATAGCCGAAGGCAAAATGAAATCTCATCACATTCGTTAATGTTTTCGGGAGATATCCAGCTTTCTGATAAATGGTCTGTAGGTGGTTCATCGGGTTACGACTTGAAAAATGCCGGATTTACTTTTACCCAATTACGCTTTGAACGGGATCTTCTAAGTTGGCGAATGAATTTCAGCTGGGTTCCGTTTAGCTCAAGAAGTTCCTGGAACTTTTTTATTGGCATTAAATCCAGTATGTTGAAAGATCTTAAATACGAACAAAGAAAACAACCCGATATTCAACTTTAAATTTGTTGTTCAAAAAATCTAATCAGATATGAAATCCATAATAACAACTTCCGACGCACCACAGCCTATTGGACCGTATAGCCAAGCTATTTTAAGTGGAAACACCTTATACACTTCGGGACAAATAGCTATCGATCCAAAGGGCAATCGTTTGGTCACTGATAATATTAAAGCTGAGACAAAACAGGTTATGGAAAATCTAAAAGCAGTTCTTAAAGCCGCAGATATGGATTTTAGTTTTGTTGTTAAAGCCACTATTTTTATTAGTGATATGAATAACTTCTCGGAGATAAATAGTGTTTACGGACAATATTTTGATGATGCTACAGCTCCGGCCCGCGAGACTGTTCAAGTAGCAAAATTGCCGAAAAATGTTAATGTAGAAATTAGTGTCATAGCCGTAAAACCCTAACGGGTTATTGAAGTCTTTGGCGCGTATTTCTCAAGTAGTTCTTTAAGACGATTTACGTCGATAGGTTTGGCAATAAAATCATCGATACCAGCTGCTTTTGCATTTACAATATCTTCTTCAAAAGCACTTGCCGAAACCGCAACAATGGGTGTGTTCCTTTTTATATATTTTGCCGTCTCCTTAATGGCTTGTGTAGCCATATACCCATTCATGTCTGGCATATAAATATCCATAAAAATAATATCAAAATCTTTATTCTCGTAGTGTCTAACAGCCTGCAGACCGTTTCGGGCAAAAGTACAATTAGCACCCAGCTGCTCTAATAAGAATTGGATCACCTTTTGATTAGTCAGGTTATCTTCGGCCACCAAAACATTAATTTTTTCTTCTAAAAAAGGCTGAGTTTGGTTAACCTCTTCTTTGATATTTAAGGTTTTTTTGAGTTGTAAACTGAAATAAAATGTAGAGCCTTCGTTTTCTTTACTCTCAACCTTGAGCTCCCCACCCATTAGTTTTATCAAATTATACGAAATAGAAAGCCCTAGACCACCTCCCCGGTAATCTTTAAAAAGAGGATTGATTTGCTCCGAATGATTTAGAACACTTTGCATTACCTCTGGCCCCATACCAATACCGGTATCTTTAATATAGAAACTCACAATTTGATCTTCCTCTAATCCTACGGTATCATCAACAATAATAGATATTTTGCCGGAATTTGTGAATTTTATAGCATTGTTGATCAAATTGATCAAAACCTGCTGAATTCTGGCAGAATCACCTAGAAGAGAATATTTTTTCTTATGCTTTGATAAAAATTTATATTCAAAATCTAAGCCATTTTCCCAGGCCTGATATTCAAATACTTTAAACAATCGGGAAAGATCAGACTTCAAGTCCATGGTTGACATTTTTAAGGTAACCTCTCCACTTTCCATATCAGCATTATCGGTAATCATATTTACCAATTGCAATAAGTGTTTTGAAGAATAATCTGCTATTTCCACCTGTGCCAACTGATCAGAACTCAATTCAGTTTGCTTTAACATATTAAGCATTCCTAAAACCGTACTCAATGGTGTCCGGATTTCATAACTCATATTGGCCAGATACGCCGATTTATGATCTGCTGTATTCTGAGCTTCTTCTAATTTATGATTTACTACGTCTAAGCGTTTCTCCAGATTTTTCCGAATAAGATCATGCTTTATCTGGTTTTTAAAAAAGTATTGTAAAACGAGAATCTGAACAACGCACAAACCCAATAGAATATAAACCATGTTGGTGCTTTCTATCCTTTGGTCAATAAAAAAATAGGTAAGAGAAAGTATTGCTATTATTGAAAAAAAGACAACAAAAGAAAGTACAAATCTAGGGGTAATATTATTTTTAATTTTGCTTTGAATAGACATTAATTCGTGCTTAAACCGTCGCATAAAGATATAAATAAAAAGTTCAAAGCATAGCTATCCAACCGCTGAAACATGGAAATTTAACAGCGCCTGAGAACTATAATACCGTTGAAAAGCACAGAAACAGAATGCTAACACCCCATAAATCAGCCCTATAACCTTCTGTTTTTGAAAACAACAAAGCTCTTTAAAACTAAAATTACATATCGTTCGTGTGGAAAGGAATCAAGCCATCGATTGGTCGTCGTATAAAATTACCCACCTTAAAGCCCATTTCCTGAGCAACTTCTTTAATTTCCTTTTGGGAAAAATAAGCTATTGATCCTGCAAAATGAACAGGAACAGTTTTTAGCTCCTCTTTATACTGCATAATCATGTTGGTAGCAAAAAGACGAATTCCTTTTTTGATAAGATTGATAGTATACTCCGAATCTTTATGCAAAAACATAAACTCAGCAAAATTAGCTAAATACGCATTTGGACTCGGTTGTTTATATAAATTGTATTTTATAAAGTCTGCGTCCATATTGTATTTAGCACCAAACGCTATTTTTACATTTTCGGGCATATGATTAAAGTAGTAATCTCTGATCAATTGCTTTCCGTAATAATTTCCTGAGGCATCATCCATGAGCGTGTAGCCCAATGATTTCACCCGCTGATGCAATTTATTACCATCCCAATAACTGCAATTAGAACCAGTACCAAGAATGCATACAACAGCAGCTTCAGTTGGGTGATTTATAGTTGAAAATACAGCGGCAAGAGTATCCTCATTCACCTCTACATGTGCATTCACAAAAATTTCCGTAAGAACCTCAGTCAATAAATTTCTCGCATTTTCAGTACCACAACCGGCACCATAGAAAAATACATGAGTTACAACCTCTTTATTGTTGCTTAATTCCTCACTGTTTTTAATTATTTTAATCAGTTTCTTCTTGGAAAGAATAGCCGGATTTAAACCCTTGGTACGGATCTTTTCCAGTAATTTATTTCCATTTTTATCTACAGCTATCCAATCGGATTTTGTAGAACCACTATCAACTATTAATACCATAGCTTAAAGATAAAAAAAAACTCCACATAATGAACGATTGCCCATTAGGTGAAGTCTTAAATTGTTATAAATTCAAAATTAAACTTTGCTTATGTATTGGGCCAAGTCAATAAGTTTCGTTGAATAACCAAACTCATTATCATACCATGATACCAGTTTAAAAAAGTTATCATTTAAAGCGATACTAGCTCCTGCATCAAAAACGCTGGTCATGGGCTCAGAAACAAAATCCTGAGATACCACAGCTTCTTCAGTATAACCCAAAACTCCTTTTAATGGTCCCTCAGAAGCAGCTTTTAAGGCGGCTTTTACCTCATCCCAAGAAGCAGATTTTTCAGTTCTTACTGTTAAATCAACTACTGAAACATCAGGTGTTGGAACTCTAAAAGCCATACCTGTTAATTTACCATTAAGTTCAGGTATTACCTTACCAACAGCTTTTGCTGCTCCGGTAGAAGACGGTATAATATTCGCCAAAGCACTTCTACCACCACGCCAATCTTTTTTAGATGGTCCATCAACAGTCATTTGTGTTGCGGTTGTTGCGTGTACGGTAGTCATTAAGCCTTCAATAATTCCAAAGTTATCATTGATAACTTTAGCTAAAGGCGCTAAACAGTTTGTTGTACAAGAGGCATTAGAAACTATAGTATCCGCAGCCGTAATTTTATCGTGGTTCACACCCATTACGAACATTGGTGCATCTGCTGAAGGTGCTGAGATAGCTACTTTTTTGGCACCTGCTTTCAAGTGTGCTTTCGCTTTATCTAAAGTGGTAAAAATACCAGTACAGTCTAATACAACTTCAGCGCCTACAGCATCCCATTTTAGATCCTCCGGGTTACGTTCAGCTGTAATTCTGATCTCATTTCCGTTAACCACAAGATTCCCTCCTTTTATATCTACAGTTCCGTTGAATCTTCCGTGTACTGAGTCGTATTTTAATAAATAGGCTAAATGATCAACATCTAATAAATCGTTGATCGCTACTATTTCAACATCAGGTCTCGAAGCCGCTACTCTAAAAGCGATTCTACCTATTCTTCCAAATCCGTTAATTCCTAATTTTAGTTTTGACATATTCTTTTGTAATTGGTTATGTGCTCATAATATCTGAGACACGTAAAAGTTCTAAATTAATTTTTGTTTTTCCTTTAATCGCCTTATCTAAAGGCGTTAATTCCATTTTACTGTTTAATAGTCCAACCATGAAATTGGTTTTTCCTTCCAGTAAAGATTCTACGGCTTTAACTCCCATACGGCTTGCTAAAACACGATCGAAACATGATGGCGGACCACCACGTTGCATATGACCTAATACAGAAACACGTACATCGTAGCCTTCCATATTTTGATCGACGTAATCCTTAAGTTCAAAAATATTCTTACCTATTTTATCGCCTTCAGCAACTACAACGATGCTTGAGGTCTTTCCTGATTTTCTACTACGATTCAAGGAATCTACCAAACGATCCATACCCAGATCTTCTTCAGGTATTAAAATCTCCTCAGCACCACCGGCTACACCAGTATTCAATGCTATGTGACCAGCATCACGCCCCATAACCTCAATAAAAAATAGGCGGTTATGCGAACTGGCTGTATCACGAATTTTATCAATGGCATCAACAACGGTGTTCAAAGCAGTATCAAATCCTAAAGTATTGGAGGTTCCAAAAATATCGTTATCAATAGTTCCGGGAATTCCCATAACAGGAAAACCAAACTCCTGATTAAATATCAAGGCTCCAGTAAAAGAACCGTCTCCACCAATAACTACAAGGCCATCAACGTCATTCTTTACAAGGTGTTCGTGTGCTTTCTTACGGCCCTCCTTTGTTCTGAATTCTTTAGATCGGGCAGATTTTAAAATTGTCCCTCCCTTATTGATAATTCCGCGAACACTTCGAGCATCCATTTCTTTAAAATCACCTTCAATGAGTCCCTCGTACCCGCGATAAAATCCAATGCACTTTATATTATGATAGGCGCAGGTCCTGACAACAGATCTTATAGCTGCATTCATTCCCGGCGAATCGCCACCTGAAGTTAGTACGGCTAGTTTCTTTATTAATTTTGGCATTCATTTTCTAATTAAGTCAGTAAAATTACTAAACAAAAAGCACATTTCTAAACCTGTAGCTATATTTTCAATGGGGAAAGAAAACTATAACGTTTTAGTTAATAAAAATATTAAACCCCTTAGTACATAAGGTCTAATCTTAGGTAGTTTTTCTTAAATCTGGCTGGATGGCGAGACGTCTGGAATCACTTTTTCCTCGGTTTCAACAGGTTGTTCGGTGGTATTTTCTTTGGGTTCACTCTTCTTCTTTACGATATTTCGAAGCAATTCCTTAAAAGTATCAAAATCTACGTTATACGACAAACCGAGACCTTGAGTGTATCCAATATTCTCTCCAAAATTTCGAATACTATTTTCCCGGTTGAAAACTCTTGCCGTTAAGGTTCCTTCCTTATTTAGCAAAAAGTTTATTTCCACATCTCCTGCTACCACAGTTTCAGTAGCTCCGGGACCACCAACTGGAACTCCTACTTTACCATTAATAAGTACACGGTCACTTATCTGGGTTTGTAAAGTAAATCCAACACGGTTATCTGTTTGAAAATTTGCCGTATTTTGACCGGCCTCAAAATAAGGGTTCATATTGAATTTACCATTCTTGGAACTAAATATACCACCAATGATACCATTTAATCGTTCCGCAATCGTACCTGAAAGACTTAATTCGTTAAAGCCACGCCCCTGAAAAGAACCTCCACTAGCCAAGAAATATAAGGCCTGATTACTAATGTTATCACCGGTTCCTAAGCGGTACTGTAATTCTGATTTAATAGCTGAATTTACATTTGGAAAATCAAAACTGAAGGTTGGCAGAGGTTGTTCCAAATCGCCTGTAAGCTCTATAACTAATTCAACAGGAATACTTCTGTTTACAGGGTTATCTAGTAACGGTGATGGATTGGCTTGTGTTCTATAGATGGCCTTCATATTAATCTGAGCTTTCAAAGGATCACCATCCCAGGCTATAGTACCACCAGGCTGCACCGAGAATTCCTTTTGAACCAATCCGCCATAGGCAAAATTATAGGTTCCTTCGAAAACGGAGAAATCCCCCCACATATCAAACTTTCCATTGGTATTTATTTCAACTAAAATACCTCCACGACCGCGACCTTTTAAGGCATGGCCTGTATCTTTATTAATGATGATCTCTACCTCGGCGTCTTCAGTTATATCTAAATCAAAATCGAGTTCCAGACCTTTAATTTCATTAAACTCAATGTCCTCTCCTTTAGCTCGTGCACTTTTTTCTTCGGGGGTAATAAAATGGATATAGGAGTTGTCTCCGAATGATTCGGTATCCTTTAAAGGTATTTTAAACACGGTTCCCTCCTTTGTAGCACCAACCACACTTATAACAAGTGCCTCAGTAGGTCCTTTCAAGCTAGCTACACCGCCAATAAAACCTGTACCATAATACAAAGATTCTTCAGATTCACTAGTGTCTAATACGAGTAATCTATCTGTTTGAATACCCAGATCCAAACTCCAATTGGAGAAATTCTCATGGTTCAAGCTCCCTTTGAGAATTCCCTTTGAATTAAATTTAGTATCTGTGATTTTGATATTATTGAAGGTAAAGGACTGATCTTTAAGCGTTACACTGGATATTGGATCAAATTGGTAATCAACATTCAGATAAGGGATTCCTAAACCACCATTTTCCAGAACGAGATCGCCATTAAAGCCCGGCTGAGACAAGTCGCCTACCAAATCAATTTTTCCACTGATCTCACCCCTGATATTGCTTAAAATATCCTGAAGCAACGGATTTAGAGGTTGCAGATTGAATTTATTGAAATTTAGTACAACATCAATTTTTGATTGCTCTCCGTCCACCTCTATATTTCCCTGCGCATGAAACGATTTTGAAATATCGTTTTTAATGAAAGCATCAACCGTATAATTCGTTAAATCTGCATTACCCTGAATGCTGGCATCGAAAGAGCCTAACTCAATATCGTTCAATTTAAAATCATCTATTACGACTGTTGAATTAGGTAAATAACTGCCATTCTTCTGCAGTATATCCAACTTACCGTTTACATTTCCTGCTAGAGAGAGGCTATCAATATCCGGCGTTATTTTCGCAAGATCAACATTTTTAAAATTTAGCTTGATGTCTTTCTGGGTAGAGTCTTTTACAAAGCCCGATAACCTGATAATTTCATTTTTATGGTTAACTCTGAGATTATCAATAGTAAATGTTGACAAGGCTTTATCAAATGAAATCTTATTATCTAGATCACGGTTTTCATTAATAAACCACTTATTATCTTTTAAGGTGACATCTGATTTCTTGAACCCTACTACAGATTCATTATCCTCGTTTATGGTATGATACAGACTTAGGTTAAACTTATCGTTATTTCTTTTGCCTCCTGTAAATTCAGAACGAATAAATAAGGTATCATTAACTGTAACATTAATTAAATTAAACTTTGAAACATTATAGTATTTGGTGTTTAAACTATCTACCTCCAAATAAGTATTGAATAAGGGGTTACTGTTATCGACTTGTAGTTCAATGTTATTGGCAAAATTCTTTTGGTAAGTTATTTCAGGTGATTTGAAAGTCAATCTAAATTTCCGCTCATCGCTCTCTACCCGTCCTCTAATAAAAGTGTTCTTGCCCAAACTTAATTCTGGAAAAACAACCTCTACAATCTTATTATAAATCTTAAAATTGAAATTAATATGTTGCTCTGTATCCACCTCATAAGGCTGATAGTTCGTGTAAATGTAACCTATAGAATTTTCGAATAATTTCTTGAGATCTTTGAACCTGAATTTTCCCTCCATATGACCTTCAATAATATCAGGTGAAATAATATCAATAAACCGTGTTTCATTAATAAATTTTGATTCTAAACTTAAATTATCGAAGAGATAGGTGTCTTTTTGATTCTTATAGCTCGTGTTTTTAAATGCAATTTTTCCGAATGCATCATCATAACTACTAGCATTCATGTTCATTTTTACCGAACTTCTAAAGATTGCGATATCATCTCTATTAACGAAGTTCAAAGCCTTTAGATCGGCATAATATACTTCAGCTTCAAAATCATATTTATTAACTTTTTCTGAAAAGTCAACGAACCCGGTGAAATTTAGATTTAAATTTTTATCTGTAGCCACTAAATTTCCATCAAAAATTTTATTTCGAACATTTCCGGCTACCTTAATATTCGAATAATCGTAATCATTGTAAACAATATGGTAAATATCTCCTCTTACAGCTGTATTGACTTTTTCGGCTACAAATCCCTTCCCATCCACATCGAAATCTAGTGAGGCTGATCCCACCTTCGGAGCATTTAAAAAGGTTCCGAAGTCAAATTCATCAAACTTAAGAGTTCCTTTATACGATGCATTATCAATATCGTTAACCTTATTGATTTTCAAATCAGCATCTACCAACCCAAGATCAGTATTAATATTAATATCGGCATCTACGGTAGAGGCTGTTACACGGGAGGTTCCTGTGATTTTAAAATTTCCAAGTGTCTCAAAACTGGTTGGGATAACCTTACCTAAAACGTTGGGCATAATAGCATCAAGATCCCAATAAGTGGATGTAAGATTATTGAAACTGGCATTCATCACGAAATCCCCTTTTTGTTTACTGAATATATTTTTCAGATTTATGTTACCACGGATCCTTGTATTTCTGCTCGTAAGATCTAACCTGTTTACATCCAAATCATTTAAAGTCCCATTGAGATCAACATCGATTCGGGCGTATTGGTTACTTCCAAACTCATTATAAAAAGTATTCAGCTCATCCAGGTGAATTTTCGTGTCGCGCAGTTGCGCACTGATCTTAACCTTATCTACAAAATACTGTAAATCTTTCCGCTCATAATTAAACTTCAATTCTCCTTTTATAAGCGATTTCGGTGTTTCAATCTCAAGATTCGCAAAAGTCATTCCCGTAAGTGTGTAATCAAAATTGGTCATCATATTCTTAACGGCCAACCCACGCTTATCGTTAAATGACAATTTATTGATCCGGGTACTTACATCACTTCCTTTTACAAGAAAATTTGTAGCATTAATATTCAAGTTATTAAATTCAAGACCTTCTGGATTATCATTATTCTCATCAGAAATTCGAAATACGCCATCTACAATAGAAATATCACTGGAAGACAATAAAAATTCACTAGGCTCTTCTCTGGGATTATCACTTTCAAATTTGGCTACAAAAACATCCAAATTAGTGTCTTTATACCCCTTGTAGGTTTTAATATTGAACGTTAGCCCCTGAATATCAACATCACCAAAGGTTAACTTATTATTAAAAACCTTCCTAACACTTATGATAGATGTGTTAAGTCTGTTAATGGCTATTAAAGTATCTTGTTTAAAATCCTCAATGTATATTTTTTTTAGTTGTACATCACCATTAAGCTGCATCCCAATTTGATCGATATTGATATTTGTACCAAACTCCTCATTAAGTCTTTTAGTAGCATAATTACCTAAGGCCGTTTGAACCGGAGGAATAGAAAGCACCAAAACGCAGATAATAAAGAGCATCACAAAGATGCCTACAATCTTATACGTTATTTTAAATACTTTTTTGATGGATTTAAGTCTTATGTTTTAATTTTGAATAGTCTATTTTTGTACTTACGAAAGAGAAGTGGTTCAAAGACTTCTATTTTATTCAAAATTAACAATTATTGTGCCTAATATTCACTAATGCCCGCAGAAAATATTTTTATTCTTGGAATTGAATCTTCCTGCGACGATACCGCCGCTTCGGTAATCCATCAGGGAAGAATTCTAAGTAACGAAGTTGCCAGTCAGAAAATACATGAATCTTATGGTGGGGTTGTGCCCGAATTGGCTTCCAGAGCACACCAGCAAAATATTGTCCCGGTGGTACATCAAGCCCTTAAAAAAGCTGGTATTTCTAAATCGCAATTAAGTGCTATCGCTTTTACTCGTGGTCCGGGCTTAATGGGAAGTTTACTCGTAGGCACCTCATTTGCTAAATCTTTGGCTTACGGACTAGACATTCCGTTAATTGATGTCGATCATATGCAGGCTCATATTCTGGCACATTTTATTGAAGATGCCGGATCGAAAAAGCCGCCTTTTCCATTTTTAGCGCTCACCATTTCTGGTGGACATACGCAAATTGTTCGTGTAGATGATAATTTTAAGATGACGGTTATTGGAGAAACCATTGATGATGCTGTTGGTGAAGCTTTTGACAAAAGCGGTAAATTACTTGGTTTGGGTTATCCTGCCGGCCCCGAAATGGATAAACGTGCCCAATTAGGAAATCCGAAGGCCTATAAATTTACTAAACCTAAAGTTGATGGTTTAAACTTTAGTTTCTCGGGATTAAAGACAGCCATACTTTATTTTGTTCAGAGAGAAACCAAAGTTGATCCTGATTTTGTAAAGAATAACCTGAATGATATTTGTGCTTCCATTCAATATACTATTGTTGGAATTTTAATAGATAAACTTAAACTGGCATCAAAACAAACCGGTATCAAACATATCGCTATTGGTGGTGGTGTTTCGGCAAACTCTGGAATCCGGGAAGCTTTAAAACAAGGTGAAGTAAAATTTGGTTGGACCACATATATCCCTAAATTTGAATTTACGACAGATAATGCTGCTATGATCGCTATTGTAGGCTATTTAAAATATTTAGAAGGTCATTTTTCAAAACAAGATATAACTGCTTCGGCCAGACTTAAATTTTAAGATCATGCAATTATTTTTCACCTCCGACATACACGAAAACAGCGACACCTTTAGTTTTAATAAAGATGAGAGCCGACATATTATAAAAGTACTTCGGAAGTCGAAAGGAGATCAATTAAATATCACTAATGGTAGAGGCTGGTTGTTTGAAGCCAAAATTATTCAGCCAGACCAAAAGCAATGTGTGGTATCTCTCATTTCGAAAACAAAACAACCTCCGAGACCCTATCAGGTTCACCTTGCCGTTGCGCCAACAAAAATGAATGACCGTTTTGAATGGTTTCTGGAGAAAGCGACTGAAATTGGTATCGATCGTATAACCCCATTACTTTGTGAGCGCAGTGAACGCCGTGTGATTAAAAAGGAGCGGTACGAAAAAGTTATTCAAGCGGCCACAAAACAATCATTGCATTTTTTTATGCCTGAACTTGACGATCTAACCTCTTTTAATGACTTTGTAAAGGAGAATATTAAAGGGGAAAAATTCATTGCTCACTGCGAAGAAAAAGATAAAAAATCACTAAAAGAAATCATACAACCAAATACAGACGTTACTATTTTAATTGGTCCCGAAGGTGATTTTTCATCCCGGGAAATTGAATCAGCCATCAAAAACGGTTTTAAACCGGTAACCTTAGGTGATACCCGATTACGTACAGAAACAGCGGCTATTGTAGCCTGCTATTCCGTAGCTTTTATAAATCAATAATATGAAGTTCAAACGACACATAATAAGTTTTAGTTTTTACCTTGTTTTTAATTTACTTAATGGGCAGGATATCGCACTTCTCAAGTATAAAGGTGGTGGCGATTGGTATGCAAACCCTACAGCTCTTCCAAATTTAGTTAGCTTTTGTAACACCAATATAAACACCAAGATAAACCCGAAAATCCAAACTGTAGAAGTCGAAAGCCCGGAGATCTTTCAATATCCTTTTGTACACATGACCGGCCATGGCAATGTGTTTTTTAATGAGGAAGCGGCAACTAATCTTCGGAAATATTTACTATCAGGTGGTTTTCTCCACATTGATGACAATTATGGTTTAAAGCCTTTCCTTGAGCGGGAACTTAAAAAAGTATTTCCTGATAAAGAGCTTATCGAACTTCCGGCAAGACATCCTATTTTTAGTGTTTTTTATAATTTTCCTAATGGTCTTCCCAAAATACATGAGCATGATGGTAAACCTCCGCAAGCTTTTGGCATTTTTAATGATGGTCGTTTGGTTTTGCTTTTTACGCATGAATCCGATCTAGGGGATGGCTGGGAATCCCCTGAGGTTCATAACGATCCGCCTGAAATTCGCAAAAAGGCATTAGAAATGGGGGCTAATATCATTAAATATGTTTTTGAGCATTGAACCATGCCTTAGTTATTAAAAACGATGCAGCTTACCCACTACAACTCCAAGTTTAATAAACATCAATTTCCAATTATTTTAGTTTGCGACGAGGTAACTAATGCTCCTAATATTGGAAGTCTATTTCGCATTGCAGATGCTTTTGGAGTCGAAAAATTGATCTTGTGTGGAGAAAATGTTCAATTAAGTCGGAAAATAAAAAAAACATCGCGGGCCACTGAAAAAATAGTGCCTTACCAAATTGAAACAAACATTGTAAATGTTCTAACCGATTTAAAAAAACAAAACTATCATATCATAGCCCTTGAAATTACTTCGAGGAGTTCCGCTATTCAAAGCCATAGGTTTTCTCTTAAAAAGCCTATTGCTGTGGTGGTAGGAAATGAAAATGAAGGCGTGTCAGATGCTGCTTTAAAGGTTTCAGACACTATTTTACATATTGATATGTTCGGCGAAAATAGCAGCATGAATGTTGTTCAGGCAGCAAATATTGCTCTTTATGAAATCACAAAACAATTATTAAAGTTTCCCTGATTTTCTTCATTAAAATGAAAAAGAAAAAATCTTCCCGAGATTTTGATTCCCTCAAATTAGTATATTTACTGCATGAACTCTAATACTATATCAAACGGGATTTTAAAGGCAGTAGCGATTATCTTTGGTATTGCCCTACTGGTATATTTATTATACGATATTCGCTCGGTAATTTCATACGTTGCCATTGCCGCTGTAATTTCACTCATTGGACGCCCAATAGTTCTTTTCCTAGTTCAAAAATTGAAATTTAAAAATACCATCGCAGTTGTGGCTACAATTGTTTTACTGCTTAGTATATTTTTGGGGTTAATGAGTTTATTTATTCCCCTGGTCTTAAAACAAGGACAGAATTTATCACTTTTAAATATTAACGACCTTCAAAACAATATAGAAAACCTGTATACCGAAATCGTAAATTATTTCAACCTCAAACAGATTGATATTGAACAATCTTTAAAAGCTTCAAATCTATTAGATAATTTAGATTATTCAATCATACCTAATTTTTTAAATACGGTGATCAGTAGTCTTGGAAGTTTTAGTATCGGCTTGTTCTCGGTGTTATTTATTTCATTTTTCTTTCTAAAAGACAGTCATTTACTTGAGAGTGGTTTAACGGTTTTTATTCCTGAGGATAAAGAAATGCGTTGGAAAAAGTCTTATGTTAAAATTAAAGACCTGTTATCTCGATATTTCGTCGGACTTATTCTCCAAATCTTGGTGCTCTTCATTATATACACCATTGGCTTATTAGTTGTTGGGATAGACAACGCCATAGTTATCGCCTTTCTTTGTGCCCTGTTTAATTTAATTCCATATTTAGGTCCTTTAATCGGTTTAGTAATTATGGTTACCTTAACAATGACGAGTAATCTTGGTATGAATTTTAGCGATGTGATTTTACCTAAAACTCTTGGGGTATTAGTAATATTTGCTATTGGGCAGGTTGTAGATAATTTTTTCAGTCAGCCTATTATTTATTCAAAAAGCGTAAAATCTCACCCTCTAGAAATATTTTTAGTGATCTTAATTGCTGGTATTCTATTTGGTATTGTAGGGCTAATTATTGCTATTCCAACCTACACCTCCATTAAGGTTATTTTAAAGGAATTCCTATCCGAGAACAAAATCGTTAAAAAATTAACCCGCGATCTATAATTTATTTTTGTTGAATGCCGCCATTCTAAATACAACCGTTCAGAATTTTATAGAAAAGAATCTGGATGCGGATTTGGTAAACTTAGCCTTAAAAAAACCATCATTCCCTGGTGTTCAAACCGAAGAACTTTTATCACAAATTGAGGCGAAAAAACGTTGCAAAGATAAATTACCTACCTGGTTCCATACTACAGCAATTTATTACCCAACGAAGTTAAATATCGAGCAAACATCCTCCGAAATCACTGCGGAGTATAAATCAGGTCTAATTTCGGGTGGTTCATTAATCGATATTACCGGCGGTTTTGGTGTAGATTCCTTTTATTTTGCAAAAAAAGTTAAAGCCGTAACGCATTGCGAAATTGATGAGCCATTATCAAAGCTGGTTAGTCATAATTTTGAACAACTGAAAGTTTCAAATATTACGTTCGTTCCGCAGGATGGCATTGACTATCTAAAAAAGTCCGGGCAACATTTCGACTGGATCTTTATCGATCCCTCAAGACGGCACGACAGTAAAGGACGTGTATTTTTTTTAAGAGATTGTCTACCCGACGTTCCGGAACATTTAAAAACACTTTTTGAACACAGTAATCATATTTTAATAAAAACAGCACCTTTATTAGATCTCAGTGCTGGCTTAAAGGAGCTTGAATCTGTTAAACAAATTCATGTGGTTAGTGTGAACAATGAAGTAAAAGAACTACTTTGGGTTTTAGAAAAAAACTATCAATATGGTCTTGAAGTGATTACCGTAAATCTAAAAAAGGACGATACAGAATTATTTTCGTTTTTGTTAAAAGAAGAAAAATACGCTTCTGCTAACTATAATGCGCCTCAAAAATATTTATATGAACCGAATGCATCCATCTTAAAAGCTGGGGCCTTTCAATTGATTTCTGAAAAATACAAGGTTTCCAAACTCGATAAACACACCCATTTATATACTAGTGAAAAATTAATTGAATTTCCAGGGCGTCGGTTTGAGATCGAGAATATCATTCCTTACAGTAAAAAAGACCTTAAAAAAGCTGGAATAAAAAAAGCCAATATCACGACCCGAAATTTTCCGGAAAGCGTAAAACAATTACGACAGAAATTTAAGATCTCTGATGGTGGCGATATTTATTTGTTTTTCACTACGGATTATGAAGGGAAAAAAATGATAATCGTTTGTCGAAAAACCAATTAAGAACTCGTTATTTTTGAAGGGCCGTTTTAAAAGGGTTTTCGATAAATACCAAGTTTTCGACACCCTACTAGCCTAACTTTTAAAAATATTAAATTATTTATTTACAATATCTGATATTAATCATTAATAATTTTTTTTTATCTTTCTATATTTCAACACTTTAAGCACAAGTGTCACCAGGATTAATTGGTGTAAAATGGCTATGGGATTAATATACTGAATTAGCTTAACCAATCAACTCTTCTACCTTTTTTCGGTTCTATATTTTTTTATTTAACAATTTTTAAATTTTTTAAAAAATGAATCGTTTACATTTATTCATGACAGCCCTTACTTCTTTATTTCTACTTTTTTCTTGTTCAGAAGAGCAAATTCAAGGCACAGAACCTACCGATGGATTTTCTCTAAAAATGGCAACACCAAAAGCCATAACGGTACCATTTAAAGCTACTTTTTTTACCCTTAGAGATTATTCATTCACCCCTGATTGTTCAGCTTACGGATCAACCAATCCTGATGAAGATTTTGGTGCGGCTGGTAATTATCAGGTGGGTGAAGGTGAGGGTACTCACTTAGGAAAATTTACAACAACAATCTCTTTTTGTGGAGGCCCTAATTTCCAATATAAAGCAGGTGAAGGGGTGTTTATAGCTGCGAATGGAGATGAATTATACTTTAACATTCCCCCTTCCGGAGTCATAGGTCAAATATATCAAATCTTCGATGACCCTTACTATGAACTTTGGTTTGGAGATGCCTTTGAGTTTACAGGCGGTACAGGTCGCTTTGAGGGCGCAACCGGTAGCGGCACAACTGATAGTTATGTCAATTTGATCGAAGGTGGCTGGGCCAACTTTCCAGACGGCTTTCTCCCAGAACATCAAACAGATCATGTGTTTACAGGTACGCTTACATTTTATCCTGGAAGCGCATCTAAATAAAAATCAAAACAGAATATCTATGGTTCGATAAGGAGTTACTTTACGTAGCTCCTTATTTAATTATAATCTATACTTTGAGGGATTAATTCTGCGCATTTTTTATTAGTTTCTTTTAAAATTATCAAAAATCCTTTCTTTTAGCTTTATAAACAATTCTAATAACAGGAAAAATGATCCACAAGGATAACATTATAAAGGATATTACTAGTCCTAAATTTGTTCCGAAAAACTGTTTAAAAATAGCTCCTGTGTAACCTAAAAGTGCAGAAATATCCAATTTCAGTAAAATGAGTGTTCTGGATAAGTCTATCGGGTTTAGCATCGTGCCTACCAAAGAGAGTTTATCTAGTGGGTAATCTTCAAAAAGTATCAGCGACATTAAAAAAAGACCATCATAAATAATAGCCAGGAATAGCCATAAAAGAATTGCATAGCCAAATCCTTTTATCTTATTTTCATTAGATAAAGCAATATTAAAAGCCAATGCCGTAAAAACAAACGACAATAAAGCTCCTGTAATTATTAGTAATGAAAAATCCCAAATGCTATTGGATTTAAATAAACCATAAAAAATAAAAGGTAGCCCCAACCCTAAAATTAAACTCATTGATAAGGAAATAGCTACGCCTAAATACTGACCTAAAAATATTGAAGACCGCTTTAGGGGTTGTGCTAACAGGAGTTCTGTAAATTCTTTAGAATTGTAATAATACATGGCTCCAAAAATGGTTCCTATTAACGGGACAATAATTATAATAACATTCATTAAAGTTATAACCGCTTTAGAAAGGTCATTATTTAAAAATAACAACACAAAACTAAGCAACAAATAGAATGCAAAGTATACGTAACTCCAACGACTACGGATTAAATCGTAAAAACTATATTTTAATATTTTTAGCATGGTTTTCTTTTAAAATTGTCGCTATAGCATTTTCAAAGTCCGGTTGGTTGGTTTTTTGTTTTAGTTCATTAATAGTGCCTTTAAAGTAAATTTTTCCCTCTAATAAAAACACGATTTCATCTGATATTTCTTCAACAAAACTCATAATGTGTGAGGTAATTAATATCGTTTTCCCTTTATCTTTTTCAGATTGTATTAATTGTTTTAAAGTGAGTAATGAAATAGGATCCAACCCCGATGTTGGCTCGTCTAGAATCATAATAGGACTATTGAACATAAAGGTTAAAACCAGATTAACTTTTTGTTTGGTTCCGCCGGATAGATTTCCTAATTTTTTATCAAGAAATGGTTCTAAACTAAATTGACTTATTAAATCAGTGTCGTTTTTGGTGTAACCTCTAAGATCTTTGATCATGTTGATGAGTTCCTTGACTTTTAAATTATTAGGGAAATTTGCAATTTGAGGTAAGTAATCAATCTTATTCCTGTAATAAGGACTTTTTTTTATGTCGCTCCCAAATAAGTAAATATTGCCTTTATTTGGTATTACCATCCCTAAAATAGATTTTATTAATGTTGTCTTTCCCGAACCGTTAGGTCCCAGAACGGCAAATATGCCTCCTTCTTTTATGTCAAGATCTAAACCACTTAATACGTCGTTTTTACCAAACCTTTTATGTAAATTTTCAATTCTAATCATGGTGTTTTTTCATCAAGGGATTGTTGTCCATTAAATCGTCCGGCGTAAAAACAGGCGAGACTTTTTCTGAAAAATCTATAATATCAATAAATAAACTTCTTAATAAAATTATCGTCTCAGGCGTTCTATTTACTATATAAGAAAACAGCTTAACGGGTCTGTAAGGCACATCTCCAAAACCATCTTTATCTAAATCGTAGCCTGTGTAGTTGCTCCAATAATTTTGATTAAATACATTATCGTTTACTTTGCTGTTATAAGAAATATCGAAAGAATTGTACAAAAAATTGTTTTGAAAAAAAGTATTCGTGTAACACGCACCTCTCACTTTAATGGCCCAACCATTATTTATAAAATTATTGTTTTTGTAAAGCATCCTATTAGAGCCTTCAATGTTTATTCCTATAGTGTTTTCCTCAAAAAAATTACCAATTATTTCAGAATCGTTTATTTCTTTTAGAAGCACTCCATACGATGCGCTTCCCCAGTTTTTTTTAAACCTGTTATATTTCATTTTAATATTTTTTGAAAACATAACAGCAACACCAGCGCCGTTGTTTTCAAATAAATTTGCTTCATAAACATTCTTGTTTGAAAACATAAAATGGAGTCCGTACCTTAAGTTTTTTGTACTTGTATTATTTTTAATAAAACTATTATGCGTAAATTCCAGATAGATACCATCTCTCACGCCTTGAATATGATTTTGTTCAATATTCACATGATTACTATACCATAGTTGAATACCGTTACCTGAATTATACTCGGATGTAGCATTACCTATAATCCTGTTGTGAAATATGGTGCCATGGTTTGATTTTTCTATATAAATACCGAAAAACATTTTTTCTAATACTAAATTCTTAATGGTAAAATAGTTGCTCTTTTTTACTCTAATGGCGGCAAAATCTTCAGTATAACTTTTACCTACATTGATAATATTTAAACCATCGACAGAAACTGAATCTGAAACTATGGTAATAATTTCTCCCTTTAATTCGCCGTCTATAACGGGTTGATTTTTTCCAATAATGTTTAGTGGCTTATGTATGATAATATTATGTTCTTTATAGGTGCCTTTTTCAATAATAATAGTGCCGTTTCTTTCTACTAATTGTATCGCACTTTTTAGGGAAGAAACAGGACAGGTATTGCAAACCGTTATGGTTTGAGAATAACCAATCAGGGTGAAAATTAATAGGCTTATATTTATTACAAAACAGTTCAATTAATTAAGATGATTTTGAAGTTCTTCCCAGGAATATAAGGTCCCACCTTTTAGACTTTGAAATTTTTGAGCTTCAGTGGGATCTTTAAAGGCCGATAAAAAAGCCCCCATCGGGCTGGGTATTTCTTCACTTATCAAAAAAGTTGCTTTAGTGGCATCAATTAATACTTCCGGCTCGGTAAAATTATTAGAGAGGTACAATTCAATTTTTGAAACATCGAATGATTTTTTAAAATTTATCATGCATTCTGTGGCATCAAACTTATAAACCTTCCCCTTTTTTGTAACAATTTCAGCCGCATGAACCTTATCCACTATAGTCATTCTACAAAAATGACATCCATCATTTCCGTAATCTATGGGCTTAGGCGTAACATTGCAATTATAAAACAGCAACATCGGCAGTATTAAAAAACAGTTTAAAGACTTCATTTTTATTAAGTTTTTAAGCTTTTACTTTGCTTTAACCCAACCCGATAGGCAATAAAAGAAAACGCAATACCCAGACCTAATAAAAAAGCACCTAATCTAGGATAAGAATGGGCGGTAAAATTTAATATATCCTTACTCCCGAATAAAGGTGGTTGAAATCCCATTTGCGTGCCATCCGGATTTGTAAATTTCATTATAGCTTTAGGGTCTAAATTATGCCCGTAATCATATTCCCAAAGATAAAAGTCATACATGCCTGCCGAGCATAAAACCACCATTAAAACGAACCAAAACAAGAACCATTTATAATTCCCTTTGAAGGCGATTAAAAGCCCTATTATTGAGGTTATTATTATTCCTATTGGGAAAATTTTAAATTCTGGAATGCTCTCCGGAATGTATTTCATACCTACATAATGATTCATTAAATTAATGTTTTTAATATCATGAGGATTGACATCTGCAAAATCATTAATATATATACTCATACCCAAAGAAGTTGGGTATTGAGGGGCTTCCAAGGTAATTTTCCAAAGTGGAAAAAGAAATAAACCTAAAGGCAGAAGTGCCGCTATTAACATGATTATATTAGACTTTTTCATAGTATTACATTTTATATTTAAATCATTTCTTTTTTAGAAAAAAGACGAGGATAAATATACCCTCGCCCTTATTTCTAAAATAAATGCAAAAGCATTATTTTTATTCAATATCTTCTCCCAGCGACCACTTTAATGGCACATTTGAATTAGCTGAAGAAACTCTAACATAGCCTTGCATTTCCTGGTGTAAAGCCGAACAGAAATCTGTACAATAAAATGGCCACACCCCTACTTGTTTTGGCTCCCAAAGGAAGGTTTCAGTTTGTCCGGGCATAATAAGCAACTCTGATGTATTGGCTCCGATCATACTTACGCCATGAGGTACATCATAATCTTGCTCTAGGTTTGTTACATGAAAATAAACTTTATCACCTACTTTCACCCCTTCAATATTATCTGGTGAAAAATGACTTCGAATGGTAGTCATATAAATATGTACCACATTGCCATCTCTTTCAACTTTTGTATCAGCTTCACTTTTTGCAGCATAAGGATGTTCGTTGTCTTCCAAATTAAAAATCTTTTTTGATCTAGGTTTAATGAGGTCTGCAGGACAACCCGCTGCATAATGAGGTTCTCCAACGGTAGGGAAATCAAGTAATAATTCCATTTTGTCTCCAGAAATATCGTAAAGTTGAGCTGATTGTGTTACTTCAGGACCCGTTGGTAAATACCGATCTTTAGTAATTTTATTCATGCCAACAACATATTTTCCAAATGGTTTTTGAGAGTTACCTCCGGGGATCATTAAATGACCAATAGAATAGTAACTTGGTTGACGATCCACCACTTCCCATGTCCCTAATTTCCATTTTACTATTTCGGATGAAATAAAGAATGACGTATATGCATTACCTTTATTATCAAATTCTGTATGTAACGGCCCTAGACCTGGTTGTTTAACACTACCGGCTAAAACATCTTCAAAATTTAAAATAGGGATTCCGTAAGCTTCTCCTGCAAATTTTTTGTTTTCTATAGCATCTAACATTTTTGTAAATGAATGTACCGTAACATCGGCAGAAAGCTTACCACTACCAACAATATACTCACCCGTTGGATCAACATCGCAACCATGTGGAGATTTTGGAGTTGGTAAAAAATAAAGTGCTCCAGGAACATCAGAAGGATCAACAACAAGTACTTCTTTTTTCATTGTAGAAGTAGCAGAATGTGTTTTTTCATCATACACATTATGTGCATAATTAGTGGCCATTTTTTTTCCACCTCCATTGTTTACGAATTCTTCAATTTTTTTCCAATTTACAGCAGCAATAAAATCTTTATCGTTTTGAGAGGCATTAACCTCCAAAAGTGTACTAGCCTCTTCAGTATTGTAGGTTGTAAAAAAGAACCAACCATGCGATTTACCTCTTCCCGGGTGTGCTTTATCATAATCAAAACCAGGCATTAAAACTTGAAATTTCAAGTCCATACCACCATCTTCCTGATCAACCTTTATAAAAGATAATGTTCCTTTAAAATTACCCTTATATTCGTTTATGGGCATATCACGTTGTGGAATGGGAACAGAAAACCGCGTACCGGCTACGACATATTCTGTATTATCGGTAACATATGAAGAACTATGGTTTCCGGCACTATTGGGGATTTCTAAAATTTCGGTAGTTTCAAAAGTCGAAAGATCAATTTTTGCAATTCTAGGCGTGTTGTTTCCATTAATAAACACCCATCGTCCGTCTATAACCCCGTTAGTTTGAGAAATATCCGGATGGTGCGCATCATCCCATGGTATAAAGCCAAATGAAGTATTTAACATTGGTTTAGTTTCTTCATTATAACCATAGGCTTTTTCTGCATCCTGAGAGAACACCGGAATAACTTTAAACAATCTCCCTGAAGGCAACCCATAAACAGATAACTGTCCGCTAAATCCCCCCGAGACAAAGGCATAAAACTCATCATGCTCTCCGGGAGCAACATAAACTTTTTCTGCAACGCTGCTAGCTAGAGCTCCGGATTTACCAGACTTATTGTTGCAAGCTGTAAATGCAATTATAATAATGATTATTCCAATTGCCGATTTTAAAAAATTCTTCATATTCTATTTTATTATTGTTAATTATTTATTCATTAGGAGGTAACAAAACCTTGTCTATAACATGTACAATACCATTACCCGCTTTAACCGAAGCTATAATGTTTGCCCCACCTATAACTGGTTTGCCATCAACAACCTCTACCTTTACATATTGATTATTAGCCTGGCCTAATTTTGGGAGTTTGGTTAAAATCGAAGTGCTTAAATTACCTGGTGTAACATGGTATTTTAAAATGTTAGCCAAGACTTCTTTGTTTTCTGGTTTTACCAGATTTTCCACCGTTCCTTCTGGTAAAGCAGAAAAAGCAGCATCTGTAGGGGCAAAAACAGTAAGAGGACCAACATTAACCAAAGCATTTTCTACTTGTGCCGCTTGAACAGCTGCTACTAGTGTTTTATGGTCTGGAGAGCCCATAGCTATCTGAAGGCAGTTAGGTGTAGACGCATCATCAACAATAAATGCCTGTCCTGTTTTATTCGTATTATTTTCTTCTGTAGTTACAGATTCCGAGCTTGAGTCTTTGCTATTATTTTTACAAGAAAACGCAAAAAATAAGCAAGCAAAAACTAATAATAAAGGTTTTATATTTTTCATATGTTATTATTTTAAAGTTCTGAAATATTCCAAAATAGCTCTCGCCTCCTCTTCAGTAAGGTTTTGATTTGCCATTGGAGACCCATTAAATTCAATTAACAATGCTTTTGCTAAAGGATCATTTTGCACCATTCCTTCAGGGTTTAAGATCATATTCATAACCCATTCTGGAGATCTTCGTTCTAAAACACCATGAGGCGCAGGGCCTATAAATTTTTTATTTTCCCTGTGACATGCGGTACACATTTTTTTAAAAATATCTTCACCTTGAGTTACTAATTCCTGATTGATTTCGCTATCCAGCTTTATTTCCTTTATTGGTCCTACCCCTTTATTGTTAAGATCGATGGTTTTTGAAGCAGGGATATTTTCTTCTTCCATACTAACATTTTTGTCTGCGGTTGTTTCTGTTTTTTCGTAAGTAAAAGACTCTTTCTCTTTCTCTTTTTCTTTTCCTCCGCAACTAACCAGGAATAAGATGATTAAGGCACAAAATAATTTGGATGTTGTTTTCATAATATGGTTTTAATTGAAACGAATAGTAGTAATTGGAATACAAACTTATGGTAGTAAAACAGGAAAAAATATGACTTTTATCATATTAAAGACATAGAAGTCTTTTTTATTTTGCAATAGATTATTTAAGTCCTGAAAATGCTTTCAAATTCATCAAAATACGCTATTAAGGCTGTTCTACACCTAGCACTCCACTCAAATGAAGGAAGGAAATTAAAGGCTAAGGATATTGCCTCTCATACTAATGTGCCTCTATCATATCTATCTAAGCTATTACAAAAACTAGCCAAAGCGAATAAAATATCATCTGAGCGAGGACCTCATGGCGGATTTTATTTAAAAGAAGAGGATAAAAATCAAAATTTAAATGACATCATCGAAGTTTTAAACACACAAAGATCAATTAGTACTTGTGCATTAGGGTTTAAAGAATGTGACCAAGAGAATAAGTGTTCATTACACGATATATTTAGTGATTCAAAAAAGACTTTAATGACTAATTTAAAGTCTAAGTCGATAAATGAATTGATAAACAAAATTTAGCTGTAACGGTATTTAAAAGGCTGGTTTAAAATTGTTAATTGTCATCATTCAGCTTTAAAACTATTGTCTCCGACACAAAATTTCCTTCACCTGTAACTCCTTCAACAAAAAGTTTCATATCATTTTTTGCCGGATTATAGACTGTGAAGTTTAAAATTCCATTTTCATCCAAGGAGCATCTTGGAAACCAGTCAATTACCCCATATTCATTAAAAAATGAATCATTATATACTTTATACTTTGGAGCATAAAATTTTTTATCTTCTGAGAAAGTTAAAGGAAAATCAAACTGCCTAAAAGAATTATCATCTCTTTTCTTCCTATAATCAAATGAAGTGTATATTTTAATTACCCCATTGGCTCCTAAAAACCCTTCTCCATTTCCGTTCTCATTCACCGTTACGTAATCGACATTACTCATATCAAAAGCATAAAAATAATCTAAACCCGAAATAAGCAAATCATCCAAATAAATAAGGGGACTTTGATTAGCACCTATTAATGTTGTAGTCACTCTTTTATTTATGCTTAAGGTACCTCCCCCTTCAAAGGCAACAAAGCCGGGCACATAATAATTGATATAACTCGCCAATGTAAGATTCATTGCTCTTTTTTTATCATCAAAAATATCAACCCTACTAAATGAATTTTCTAAATCTTTGATTTTAGTTATTCTTGATTTACCTTCAACTACAACTTCTTCAAGCACCTGTGTTAAATTAAGATCAACTTGGGTAAACATTGAATCAGACAAATTCTGAGTTAAATTTGAAGTTCTTGGTTGTAATATATAATTGTTAAAATTATAATTGGAAATATTAGATGGAAAAAATTGTAAATATAATTTTGGACTGTCCTTTGTTTTCCCACTTTTATTTAAAGTACCTATACTCAGTCTTTCGTCACCAGTAGGATATAGGTTGGAAACAACAAATCTATTTTGATCATCAGTTAAATTTAAAACTACTACATTGCTATACTTCAGTGGATATATTACAAAATCTTTCTGCCTACTATCTTGTTGATGGGCTCTTAATACAATTCCATCTTCATAAGCATAATCGTCGGTGATGTTATACTCAAAGATATTATCCCATTTATAACTGCTCCATCCTTGAGTTATTAATAAGATATCAAGGTCATATTTAATTTTAAAATCAACATTTGTAAAATAATATTGGGCATTCTCAATATAGCCCTTAAGGTAGGGTTGTAAGTAGGTATGAGAAATAATATTATGATGTCTTTGATGTGCTTTCGTTTTTTCTGGAAGCACTGAGATACTTATGTTAGAGTATATATTTGACTCATTTCCGAAATTCTTGAGAGGTATTTTTATGTGAGTGGAATCTCTACGCACATCATAAATTAGATTATCCGTTGTTAAAAGATTCACACCGTTATAATTAAAAAACAGCCGTTCTAAGATGGGTCTGTTTTGTTCATCAAATAGCGTAATAATATTGGTGCCTGGAAATAGTAATTTATAATCAAGAATTCTTACGATTTCCTTTCTATCAAATCTAAAAGTGAATCCATTTACTCCTTTTCCGTTATGAATTGTCATTTTAAAAAGCTTTCCTTTAATGTCATTTAATGTACCCTCATTAGTTCTAAAGACTATAGCGAGACTATTTCTAGTGTTATTAACATTAATAGAGATTCCTTTAAGTTTTACATCGTCTAATTGATATTTGGAAATCCTATTTAAGTGATTAATTTTAACGATATATCTTTCATTGATATCAGGGATTAATAAAAATCTACTAATACCCATTTCATTGGTTCTAAATGTTGCTTTTAATTCATTATTTGTGTTGTAAACCTTGCCTTCAATATTTGAAACTCCTAAACCTTGTGCGTTTTTTATTATAACACCTACAACCGTTTGTACAGATGTTATTAAATAACCACCTTCAGGTAAAAACTGAGCATCTAAACTCTCTTCAATTACAGGTTTTTTAACAACATTTTCTGATTCTGGTTCAATAACATGAAACAATTCGATAAAGGCATTAGGTTCATCAAAATTCCTCATCCAATTGGTATATGCTTTAAATGTATAATTGCCAGATGTAAAACTACTATCTATACTAAATACATTATTAGCAAATCCATCTGTTAACCTTACCAATTTACTTTTAACAATTTTGTTATTACTATCAGTTACAACGCAATAAAGGTTTTTTGAGTTTTTAGAAGGGACTTTTAGATCTTTATCCAAAACATACGCACTAAACCCAAGCATTTCTCCCTTTAAGTATGTGCTTTTATTTAATTGACAATAGGCAAGCTCTCTATAAGGATTACTATACTTACTGAAAGAAGAAATTATAGGTTCTAAAGATTCTGTTTGCCCAATTAATGATTCTATGGATGTGAAGTAAATACCAATACTTAAAAAAATAATTATCGAGTAATTAAATCGAAGTACTACTTTTTTATTCATTTTTATCTTGGTAATTTATTAAAATAGTTTTTCACATTCAATTTTATTCATTTGATTCGGATTCCAAATATTGATTTTAAGTGCTACTAATATTCCAATAACTACCAGTAAAATCTCTTCAACGGCTAATCAAACATACTTACCTATTTTATTCTTTACCTTAGGGTTATAGCGCATTTTACGAAAGAATTGAATCATTGGTTAGTTAGTTTTTTTAAAGATAATAAACTATTATAAAAATTAGTTAAATTGAATAAATTATATTCTGACCGAAGATCTCATGGCGGCATTTACTCTAAAGAAGAAGATTAAAAGTCTAAGTTTGAAATTAATACTTCTTAATAATTCACTAATAGAAATCTAAAAAGGCTCCAACACTTTAAGATTAGATATCAGTAATTTAAACGTTGCTGGGTAACTGATGAAAAAAACAGAAATAATAAAAAATATTAATACATTCAGAGCCCTCGTGAACAGCACAAAAACAAAAAAGCCTCACTAAAATTGTGTGGCTTTTTGTGATCGCGACAGGATTCGAACCTGTGACCGTCTGCTTAGAAGGCAGATGCTCTATCCAGCTGAGCTACGCGACCTAACCGAGTAAAATAAATTCACTCTTTTAATTTGTCGGGGTGGCAGGATTAATAAAATTGATCCTGAATAGGTTTGTTGCAAATTAAAGTAAAACTTTAATTTAAAATTAAACCTTTCCACTCCTTTAGGAAAGCGCGCTTTCCACAGGAGTTCCACGCTTTAATTTGTCGGGGTGGCAGGATTCGAACCTGCGACCTCCTGCTCCCAAAGCAGGCGCGATAACCGGGCTACGCTACACCCCGAGTGGGTTATCTTAAAATATTAGCGGAGAGACCGGGACTCGAACCCGGGCGACACTTGCGCGTCGACAGATTAGCAATCTGCTCCATTACCACTCTGGCACCTCTCCTAAATTCTAACAAGAACTTATGCAATAAAATTGCGGTTGCAAATGTAATTTAATCAAAAGAACAACGCAACTTTTTATTTACTTTTTTATTCGGGATATTCAATACGTAAATGATATATATTGGCAAGCTTTAATTTTAATACTTTTTTAATCGATTGGATCTCCTTAAAGGTAATATTCGCATTTAAAAATTGCCCCTCCTCGATTTGCTTATCAATTATATTTTCAACAAAATCATCAATCTTGATCGTAGTTGGTTCCTTTATACTTTTTGATGCAGCCTCAATACTATCACTCATCATGAGGATTGCGGTTTCTTTACTAAAAGGTTTTGGCCCGGGATACTTAAAATCGGCCGTGTCTGTTTCATCAAAATCTTTCTTGTGTTGCACATAAAAATAGTATACCAAACTGGTGCCGTGATGGGTTCGGATAAAATCAATAACCCGATCTGGTAAATTATTCTTTCGGGCAATTTCAATCCCATCAATCACATGATTGATAATGATACTCGCACTTTCCTTGGCAGATAATTCGTCATGAGGGTTGATAGCTGTTGATTGATTTTCAATAAAATAAGTTGGATTTTTCATTTTACCAATATCGTGATATAAGGCTCCTACACGCACCAACATCGCATTAGCCCCTATTTCATTGGCCGAAGCTTCAGCCAAATTCGCCACATTTAAGGAGTGGTGAAAAGTTCCCGGTGCTACATTGGATAACTCTTTTAGTAATTTTGAATTGGTATCTGATAATTCTAATAGCGATACATCACTCACTAAACCAAATAATTTTTCGTAAGCGTATATTAATGGTTGTACGAATAAAGTAGCTAAACCATTTAAAATAAATAATCCAAAAACAGTTAACTCCAAAGTCTCAATAGTACCTTCATGGATCACGAAAAAGGCAAAATAAGCCACTATATAGATCAGGGTTATTTGCCCCACGGAAATAAATAAATTTGCTCGTTTATACAACTCGGATACCGTTAAAATAGTAACAATACCGGCGATGATCTGAAGAAACATATACTCATAGCTATTCGGTACAATAAACCCTAATAGTAATACTGTGATTACGTGTGCGAACAAACCTAAACGCGCATCGAAAAACGCTTTAAAGATCAACGGCATTATACAAATGGGGACCACATATATGTATTTTGAATTATAGTTGATCACCAAAGTGGTTAAAAATACCATCAAAAAGATGTTGAAGAATATAAAGGTCACCTTGGTATTATGGTCAAAAACCGATGGCCTGTATTTCCGCAAGAACAAGAGTAGCATCAATAAGGCTAATGACACCAATAAGGTATAAGCAAACAAAACCCAATAAAAGCTCGATTGATTCCAAACCTGCGACTGGTACTCGGATTCCAAAGATTTTAATATCTGAAATTTATCGCCTTGAACCACCTCACCCTTGGCAACAATTAAAGTACCACGTTCTATGCTACCACGAGTAAAAATAATTTTATCTAAACTTTCCTGAAGTGCCTTCTCCGTAAATGCTTTGTCATAACTCAAGTTCGGCTGAATAAGATCGAAAAATAGTGACGTAAATCCGTTTTTAAAATCTTGTAGATTTTCTTTGGTTAAATATGAATTTATAATCCCTGTTAATTGATCCTGCCTGGTTAAATCGGCATATAAACCATCCTTTTTTTTGACGCGACCGGCAACGATGGCAATGGTTCTATCGTTTGAAAAATTATAGTTTTCATCAAGAACACCATAATCGTAGGCATCATCAATAATGGCTTGTCCAATATTATATAATTGGTTTAATCGCCGTTTCGTAATTGAATCAGAAAAGGTTTTTTCAAAGTCTTTGTTAAATAATTCCTCAACCGAGGACTTAATGGTTTCATCGATATCAAAGTATAGCGTAGCATTTTCGGTGATTGATTTTTTTTCAGCAGAAATTTCGTCCTCAGACTTTTTTATAGCAAAATCAAACGGGGCATAGAGATTTTCAGATTGCCACGGTTTACCCTTTTCAAAATTGTATTTGAACTTACCACTTTTCGGAAAGAGATACACAATAACGAATGTGGTAGAAACAAACAAAAGTGCTTTGTAAATCAGGGAGTGATTTCTGTATAATTTGTTTATAAAGTCTTTCATTATAAATTAAAAGGTTTTCAAATGTAATAAAAATAATAGCTGCCACATTTTTCTAAGGTGTGAATCATTCAGTTTGTGCTAAAAAATGATTAATTTCGCGAGTACTAAACTAAAGATGACGTTATGAGTAAAGAAGTAGTAATTGTGTCGTATGCCAGAACTCCAATAGGAAGTTTTATGGGTGCATTATCGACCATTCCTGCTCCAAAACTAGGGGCGGTGGCGATAAAAGGTGCACTTGATAAAATTAATTTAAAACCTGAACTGGTTGAAGAAGTTTTGATGGGTCACGTCGTTCAGGCGGGAGCCGGGCAAGCACCTGCCAGACAAGCTGCTATTTATGCAGGAATTCCAGATACCGTACCCTGTACAACAGTGAATAAAGTTTGCTCCTCAGGCATGAAAGCCGTCATGCAGGCAGCACAATCGATCGCTTTGGGCGACACCGATATTGTAGTGGCCGGCGGTATGGAAAACATGAGTTTAATACCACATTATTTACAGGCTAGAACCGGAACAAAATTTGGACCAACGACTTTAGTCGATGGTATGCAAAAAGATGGTTTAGTAGACGCCTATGATCAAAATGCCATGGGAGTTTGTGCCGATGCCTGTGCTACAGAATATAAATTTTCTCGTGAAGATCAAGATGCTTTTGCTATCCAATCTTATAAACGCTCAGCTGCTGCCTGGGAAAGCGGGAAATTTAAGGATGAAGTAGTTCCTGTCAATGTACCTCAGCGTCGTGGAGATGATATTGTGGTTAGCGAGGATGAAGAGTTTAAAAATATCCGCATGGAAAAAATATCCAGCCTTCGCCCTGCATTTAGCAAGGATGGTACCGTTACGGCTGCTAATGCTTCTACCATAAATGATGGTGCTGGTGCCATGGTTTTGATGAGTAAAGAAAAAGCAGGAGCTTTAGGCTTAAAGCCTTTAGCGACCATTAAAAGTTACGCGGATGCGGCCCAAGAACCAAAATGGTTTACCACAGCCCCCGCCATAGCCCTTCCAAAGGCACTTGATAAAGCAGGAATATCAATAGATGAAGTTGATTTTTTTGAATTTAACGAAGCCTTTTCGGTTGTTGGTTTGGCTAATATGAAAATACTTGGTTTGAACGACAAAAATGTTAACGTAAATGGTGGTGCGGTATCCTTGGGTCATCCCCTTGGTTGTTCGGGAGTTCGTATTTTAATTACCTTATTAAGTATTTTACAACAAAACAATGCGAAAATCGGAGCTGCTGCAATCTGTAATGGTGGCGGCGGAGCTTCGGCAATGGTCATTGAACGTAACTAAACTTGAATGCTGTACGGAATTTGTAACTTAAGTATTGTTCCTCTTAGAATTGAACCTAATGATACCAGCGAATTGGTCTCTCAATTATTATACGGTGAAATTTTTAAGATTTTGGAACAACGCAAATCCTGGAGCAGAGTCCGTCTATGTTATGATGGGTATGAGTGTTGGGTGGACAATAAACAATATGTAGAAATTTCGGAGGATGACTATAAGTCACTCGAGAAAAATACACCAAAACTCTCAAGTGATCTCATTGAATTCATTCAAGACCCTAATCAACAGCTATATGCTATTCCTTTAGGGGCTACCTTGAATGGCTTAAAGCTATTAAACCACCAATTTGACGGCCATACTACTCAAGGCAAAAAAGCCAAAAATAATATTATCGAAACAGCCTTCCTATATTTAAACACCCCTTATTTATGGGGTGGCAAAACGCCTTTTGGTATCGATTGTTCAGGACTCACCCAAATGGTCTATAAGCTCAACGGTTATAAGTTATTACGGGATGCCTCGCAACAAGCCACACAGGGTGAAGCTTTAAGTTTTATTGAAGAAAGTGAACCCGGAGACCTAGCCTTTTTTGATAACAATGAAGGTATAATTACCCATGTTGGGATTATTATGAAAGATAATTACATTATTCACGCCCATGGTAAAGTTCGGATTGATCGATTGGACCATTCCGGTATTTATAATGTCGATAAAAAAATGCATACCCATAAGCTAAGAGTGATTAAAAAAATTATATAAAAAAAAACCTCCAGAGTACTCTGAAGGTTTTTTTATTTAATGTATTTATGTCGGTCTTACTTAGATTCTAATTCCGCAACTTTAGCTTTCAATTCTTTAAATTTGGCCGTTTCACCCAGAATACTGTAAATATTCATTAGGGTTTGAGCCGCATCCAGATTTTCAGAATCTATTTCCAGAGCTTTTGTTAGATAAGGCACAGCGTTTCTATATAACCCCTGACGCTTTTCTTTTAACTCGTCATAACGTCTATTGTCGGCTGCAGAGTTTCCAAGGCTATTCATTTCCTCGATAAGGCTCTTTTCATCAGCCAAGGCTAAAACTGAAAGGTTAATGTATGCATTAATATATTCCGGGTCCAACTCAATGGCCTTTTCGTAATAAGTTTTTGCTTGGTCCTGTTCATTACTTTGTGAAGCTACAACACCGAGGTTATAATATAATTCCGGATTAGTCGGATCCATTTGGGTCGCTTTTTCTAAAAGCTCCTTGAACTTTTCTTTATCACCTGTTTTTAAGTAAATATTCGCCTCATTAAGAACCAAATTTACATCATTTGGATCTTCTTTACGAGCATCTTGAATCGCGGTTATAGCCTTTTCATTATCACCATTGTTGATATACATCAAAGCAATGTTTTTAATAATCTCAGGTCGTTTAGATTCCGCTAAACGTACTTCCGGCTTGATATACTCTTTGGTCTTTTTATACAATTCAAAGGTATTCTTATCATATACTTGCTCCTCACCTGTTTCTTTATTCGTTAAATAGTATTCTTTCTGAACACCTGTGTAACCAAGGTCTCTAAGTTCTTCGTATAAATTTAACGCTCTATCATAATCCTGCGTGTTCAAGGCAGTTGCGGCAGCATAATATAGGAAAGTTGTATCAATTGTGGATAGTCTAAAAGATTGCTCAAAATATTTTGAAGCTTTAGGGTAATCATTTTTGGTGTAGAAATCATTCCCTTTCTGGATTAATTCGTTAGCCATTTTTATTTTAAAATCGCCAGCTTCTTTCTTGTATTCTGTTTTTACTTTATCTAAATTTTCTTGAGCTTCCTGAATATCCTTTAAAGAACCATTACCTCCAGCATATAATGTTTCTGCCTTTAAGTAATAATACTTGGATTTTAAATCTTCATCCATTTCCGACATCAAAGCCTCTGCTGCTTTTAATTCTGCTCTCGCCTCAGCATAATTAGATGATTTGAGTGCCTTTTCAGCATCCCTTAATTCCCTTTTTTGTGCGAAAATTAAAGTACCCGTAAACAAGGCTATGATAAAAAGTGATTGTTTTCTCATTTTTAAAATATTTAATTTATGTATCTGAATTATTTTCATCATTAGTATTATCAAGAGTTGTGCCATCCTCCGAAGACGCCTCAGATTCTATTCCTTCAGCCTCATCAACCTCATCATCATCATGCATAACTTTTGCAACAGCAGCAATAGAATCATTTCCTTTAAGGTTTATCAATTTAACACCTTGCGTGGCTCTTCCCATAACACGTAAATCCTGAACTGCCATACGAATAGCAATTCCCGATTTATTGATGATCATAAGATCATCATCATCGGTTACATTTTTTATAGCTACTAAATTACCAGTTTTTTCCGTAATAGAAATAGTTTTCACACCTTTTCCACCTCTATTGGTAATTCTGTAGTCTTCAAGACTTGAACGCTTACCATAACCATTCTCTGAGACTACAAGTATGTTGCTCTCCATATCATCTACGGCAATCATACCAATCACTTCATCTTTAGGGCCGGCAAGCGTAATACCACGTACACCGGAAGCATTTCTTCCCATAGGACGCGTTTTAGCTTCTTCAAAGCGAATGGCCTTACCAGATTTTAAAGCTAACACCACCTGACTTTCTCCTGTAGTAAGCTTAGCTTCTAATAGTTCGTCGTCGTCTTTAATCGTTATCGCATTGATACCATTTGTTCTTGGTCGAGAATATTGCTCTAATGAAGTTTTCTTAACCTGACCATTTTTCGTGGCCATTATGACATAATGACTGGTTATGTACTCTTCATCCTTCAGATCCTGAGTGCAAATGAAAGCTTTTACCGAATCATCTTGTTCTATATTGATCAAATTCTGAATCGCTCTTCCTTTAGAAGTTTTGCTTCCTTCCGGGATTTCGTATACCCGCATCCAGAAACATTTACCTTTTTGTGTGAAGAATAACATATACTGGTGATTCGTCCCTACGAATAAATATTCAAGAAAGTCTTCATTTCGCGTTGTTGAAGCCTTTTGTCCAACACCACCTCTATTCTGTGTTTTATATTCTGAAAGCGAAGTACGTTTAATGTAACCTGCATGAGAAATCGTAATAACCACTTTTTCGTCAGGAATCATGTCTTCAATACTCAAATCACCACCTGCATATTCAATTACCGAACGGCGTTCATCTCCGTATTTACTTTTGATTTCTTCCAATTCCTCCTTAATGATCTCCATACGTCTGGACTTCTTATCCAGAATGTCCTTAAGGTCTTCAATGGTCTTCATCAATTCTTCATATTCCGCACGTAACTTATCTTGCTCCAGACCAGTAAGTTGACGCAAACGCATTTCAACAATGGCTTTCGCTTGAATTTCAGTAAGTTTAAAGCGTTCTACTAATTTTTCACGTGCCTCCTCAGCATTCGCGGAAGCTCTAATCAGCGCAATCACTTCGTCGATATTATCCGAAGCAATAATGAGACCTTCCAAAATGTGAGCACGCTCTTCAGCTTTTCGTAATTCGTATCTCGTACGTCTTACAACAACTTCATGACGGTGTTCTACAAAATAATGAATCAGTTCCTTAAGATTCAATAACTGTGGACGACCGTTAACTAATGCAATATTATTTACACTGAATGAAGATTGAAGTGCGGTATACTTATATAGTTTATTAAGAACTATATTAGGTATCGCATCACGCTTTAAAACGTAAACAATTCGCATTCCATTTCTATCGGATTCATCGCGGATCGTTGAAATGCCCTCTAATTTCTTATCATTAACAAGATCGGCTGTCTTCTTAATCATATCCGCCTTATTCACCTGATAAGGAATCTCTGTAACGATAATAGATTCTCTGCCAGCTACCTCTTCAATATTCGCTTTCCCACGAATCACAATTCGTCCACGACCTGTTTCAAAGGCTTCCTTAACCCCATCATAACCATAGATTGTTCCACCAGTAGGAAAGTCAGGAGCCTTTACATGCTTTATCAGTTCTTCAATTTCTATAGAAGAATCGTTAATATAAGCAATCGTACCATCGATAACTTCGGACAGGTTATGCGGAGGCATATTCGTTGCCATACCAACGGCAATACCCGAAGCGCCGTTCACTAAAAGTCCCGGTACACGAGTTGGTAGAACAGTAGGTTCTTGTAATGTATCATCAAAATTTAATCGGTGATCTACAGTCTCCTTGTCAATATCGGCAAGCATATCCTCAGATATTTTGCGCATACGGGCTTCTGTATAACGCATCGCTGCCGGGCTATCGCCATCAACAGAACCGAAATTTCCCTGACCATCAACTAACATATATCGTAAGCTCCACTCCTGAGCCATACGAACCATAGTGTCGTATACCGAAGTATCACCATGAGGATGGTATTTACCCAAAACCTCACCCACTATTCTTGCGGATTTTTTGTAGGAGGAGTTTGATCTAACTCCTAATTCGTGCATCCCAAAAAGAACTCTCCTGTGTACAGGTTTTAAACCATCTCTTACGTCTGGTAGTGCACGTGACACAATGACTGACATTGAATAATCAATGTAAGCCGATTTCATCTCATCTTCAATGTTGATAGGTATCAATTTTTCACCTTCTGCCATATAAAATTAGTTTAGTTTTTATCCATTATTCATAACGTGCTAATATAAGAATTTCGGTAGTGACTGTAGGGCATACAGGCTCGTTTTTTCATGTTTTTTATTAACAATTTTAGGGGTGTTTTCAGTTAATAAGTAATACATGAAATATTTTGATTTTATAAACTTTTTTTCGTCAATTAGCAACATACATTTAATTTAAGGTATAGTTTTTGTCCTTTGTAAAATGTTTTAGTACTTTTAAAAGCAGAAAGGATAGATTATGGATGATAATTTTTCACCAAGAGTAAAGGACGTTATTGCTTACAGCAAGGAGGAGGCACTGCGCTTAGGACACGATTTTATCGGTACTGAGCACCTGATGCTTGGGCTGTTACGTGATGGCGATGGGAAGGCGATTAATATACTGAACGCCTTGGAGGTTGACCTAAACCATCTGAGACGCAAAGTAGAAATTTTAAGTCCTGCCAATCCCAATATTACGATTGCCTCTAATCAAAAAAAGAATTTACACTTAACAAGGCAGGCTGAACGTGCCTTAAAAACAACATTTCTTGAAGCGAAATTATTCCAAAGCACTTCAATAAATACAGCTCATTTATTGTTATGTATATTAAGAAATGAAAATGACCCAACTACAAAACTTTTAAATAAGTTGAAAGTAGACTACGATAATGTTAAAGAACAATTTAAATCAATGATAACAAACGACAGTGATTACATAGAGCCTAAAGCAGAATCGTTCCAGGATGATGATGCTTCTCAGGCAGATGACGATAATTCTAAGGAAAATATCTTTAATGCTCCGTCCGGAAAAAGTAACAAAAAAAGTAAAACTCCGGTATTAGACAATTTTGGTCGTGATTTAACCGCCCTTGCGGAAGATGGCAAATTAGACCCGGTTGTAGGAAGAGAAAAAGAAATTCAACGTGTTTCTCAGGTGTTGAGCCGTCGTAAAAAGAATAATCCGCTTTTAATTGGTGAACCCGGTGTAGGTAAATCAGCAATTGCAGAAGGTTTGGCACTTCGCATCGTGAAGCGTAAAGTATCCCGTATTTTATTTAATAAGCGCGTGGTAACTCTGGATTTGGCAAGTTTAGTAGCTGGTACGAAATATCGTGGCCAGTTTGAGGAGCGCATGAAAGCCGTGATGAATGAGCTTGAAAAAAATGATGATGTGATCCTCTTTATTGACGAGATCCACACCATTGTTGGAGCTGGTGGTGCTACCGGTAGTCTAGATGCGTCAAACATGTTCAAACCCGCTTTAGCTCGTGGTGAGATTCAATGTATTGGTGCCACTACCCTCGATGAATATCGTCAATATATTGAAAAAGATGGTGCTCTGGAGCGAAGATTTCAGAAAGTACTTGTGGAACCTACCACGATTGAAGAAACCATTGAAATTTTAAATAATATTAAAAGTAAATACGAAGAGCATCACAATGTTGATTTTACCCCTGAAGCTATTCAAGCCTGCGTCAAGTTAACCGCAAGATACATGACTGATCGCTTTTTACCGGATAAGGCCATTGATGCTTTAGACGAAGCCGGTTCACGTGTACATATTACCAATATTGATGTTCCAAAACAAATTATCGATTTAGAGAAAAAACTGGAAGCCGTTAAGGAAACCAAAAATTCTGTAGTTCGAAAACAAAAATACGAAGAGGCAGCGAAACTTAGAGATGATGAAAAACGTCTTGAAAAAGAGTTAGCTATAGCCCAGCAAAAATGGGAAGAAGAAACAAAACAGCATCGTGAGATTGTAACGGAGGATAATGTTGCTGATGTCGTTTCTATGATGACCGGTATACCTGTGAATCGTATCGCTCAAACAGAGATCAATAAATTGGCTGAGTTACCTAACCTTATAAAAGGTAAAGTAATTGGTCAGGATGAAGCTGTATCTAAAGTGGTTAAAGCGATTCAGCGTAATCGTGCGGGCTTAAAAGATCCTAATAAACCTATTGGTTCGTTCATTTTTCTTGGACAAACCGGTGTTGGTAAAACCCAGTTAGCGAAGGTCCTTTCCAGAGAATTATTCGATAGTGATGATGCGTTAGTACGTATCGACATGAGTGAGTATATGGAAAAATTTGCGATCTCACGTTTAATTGGTGCGCCTCCAGGGTATGTTGGTTATGAGGAAGGTGGACAATTAACTGAAAAAGTGAGACGCAAGCCTTACGCCGTGATTCTTCTTGATGAAATTGAAAAAGCGCATCCTGATGTGTTCAATATGCTTCTTCAAGTGCTCGACGACGGTTACTTAACTGACAGTTTAGGTAGAAAAATTGATTTTAGAAATACGATCATTATAATGACCTCAAATATTGGAGCCAGAAAACTTAAGGATTTTGGTACCGGTATTGGTTTCGGAACTGCTTCTCAAAAAGCACAGGAAGATGCTAATGCGAGAAGTGTGATCGAAAATGCCTTAAAAAAATCATTTGCTCCGGAGTTCTTGAACCGTATTGATGATGTGGTGGTATTTAATAGTTTAGAGAAGGAAGATATCAACAAAATTATTGATATCGAATTGCGTAAACTGCTAGACCGAATCAAAGGTTTAGGGTATAACCTGACGCTTACCGACAAGGCGAAAGACTTTATTGCGGAAAAAGGTTTTGATAAACAGTATGGCGCCAGACCGCTTAAACGAGCTATTCAAAAGTATGTTGAGGATGCTTTGGCTGAAGAAATTGTATCATCAAACCTCACCGAGGGCGATGATATTATCATCGATTTTGATTCGAAAAAAGAAGAATTGAGTATTGATATCAAAAAAGCTGAAAAGCCAACAGAATCCGAATAATAAATTCTTGAAATAATGACGTTAAAATCCTGTTGCCTATGCGATGGGATTTTTTGTTATTTAGGTTTAGATACTCTGGTTAAAAGATAAATACCGGTTAGGAAAAAAATGAGTAAAAACAGCACTGCATTACGCATGCTTCCTGTAATTTGAGCTACAAATCCATACAAAAAAGTACCGATGATAATCCCGATTTTTTCAGATACATCGTAAAAACTAAAAAACGAGGCAGTATCTTTTGTTTCCGGCAAAAACTTTGAATAGGTAGAACGAGATAAGGCCTGAATACCTCCCATTACAACACCTACACACCCTGCAGCAATATAGAAATCCGTTGGTGTAATTACAAAGTAAGCATAAACACAGATTATAGCCCAAAGCATATTGATTACAATAAGCGTTTTAATATTCCCGAATTTTTTAGAAGCTGCAGCCGTAAGGGTTGCCCCGATAATAGCCACAACTTGAATCACTAATATACTCACAATCAAACCCACGGTTCGCTCCGAATCCGAACCCCAAAGAATTTCTTCTTCACCAAAATAGGTAGCAATAAGCATCACGGTTTGCACAGCCATACTGTAAACAAAAAATGCACCTAAATAGCGTTTTAGTTTGGTATTTTCCCCTAATTGATGCCAAACCAATTTCAATTCCTTGAAACCGTTTAGGATCACATGTGATTTATGGGTGTTCCTCTCCCTTTTATTCCCTTTAGGTAAATAATAAAACGTATACTGACTAAAGGCGATCCACCAGACACCTACCGAAACAAAAGAGTATTTCATGGCCTTTACCTCTGCCAATCCACTGGCATCAGTGATAATTCCGAAAAGATCGGGCTTCATTACCATGGCTAGATTAATGAGAAGTAAAATAACACTGCCGGCATAACCCAAAGAAAACCCTTTAGCACTTATTTTATCTTGTTGTTCTGGAAAAGCGATATCAGGCAAATATGAATTGTTTATGGCAAAACTTACCCAAAAGCCTGCTAAACTAAAAAAGTAACACAATAGACTAAAGTAAATATGTTCTAATGAAAACCAGTATAAACCAATACAAGAAAGACCTCCCAGATAACAGAAAAACTTCATGAATCCACGCTTGTTTCCGATATAATCTGAAATCCCAGAAATAAGAGGCGTAATTATCGCAATAAAAACAAAAGCGATAGAAGTGGTATAACTTATCAGTGGTGCTCTGGCAATTTCACCTCCAAAAACCTTAACGGTTTCAATATTCGCAACTCTAAAAAGACTCCCGTAAAAAATAGGAAAAATAGCCGATGCAATAACCAAACTATAAACAGAATTCGCCCAGTCATAAAAGGCCCAGGCATTTAGGAGTTTCCTACTTCCTTTGGTGAGTTGATTCATAAAAAAGCGGCCTTTTATTGGCCGCTTCTAAAGTAATGAAATATTTTAGAATGAAAAATTACCTAAATTGAGTAACACCGTATTTCGAAGCCTCGGTTTTAGCTTCCTGAACCCATTTTGTCAAATTTTGAATTCGGGTATCGTTTGAAGGGTGTGTACTTAAAAACTCGGGTGGTGCCTGACCTCCACTTCGAGCCTTCATGCGTTGCCAAAGCTCAGGAGCTTCCTCCGGATTGTATCCTGCAATAGCCATTAAAATAATACCTATATGATCGGCCTCAGTTTCATGAGAACGACTAAAAGGCAACATACCGCCAACCTGTGAACCTACGCCATAAGCCTGATTGAATATTTGTCTAGATTGTTCATCATTTATTGCTACATTACCAACCACGGCACCTAATTGCTGTACCATCCCAGCGCTCATACGCTGCTGACCATGATTAGCTAGTGCGTGGGCAATCTCATGACCCAAAACTACTGCTAGTCCGGTTTCATTTTGGGTAATCGGAAGAATTCCTGTGTAAACCACAATTTTACCTCCTGGCATACACCAGGCATTTACTAAACTATCATTCACCAAATTATATTCCCATTTATAACCCTCGAGATAACCAATGTTTCCATTTGCAGTCAACCAACGCTCGGCAGCAACAGCTAAACGCTGTCCTACCCGGTTTACCATGTTTGCCGCTTCAGTTCCTGTAATAACCTTGTTTTCTTTTAAAAAGGCATCATATTGCGCAAAAGCTGTTGGAAATAATTGAGAATTTGGCACAAATGCCATGGTCTTTTTACCTGTAAACGGATTGGTGGCACAGGCTAAAATTAGAAATGATAAAATACTTAGAACAAGAATATGTTTATTTTTCATAATTATTTTTTTGTTTTCTAAATGTACGAAATTGTTGAATAGGTAAAAATCAATATAAAAACTTTTATTTATAAATTCTTTTGAAATATTTTTTGTCGGAATTTGTTATGTTCTATCAGTGAAGTCGACTGATTAAAGAAAAAGAATATGAATTTTATTAAAATTACCTTGATTAGCCTATGCGCTTTAGTTTTTAGCTGTAAAGGCTACACCCAAAAAGAACCTTCGGATAAAAATACCTCGAAAACCACAGTAATCAATAAAACTCCTTCAGAATGGAAGGCGCAACTTACGGATATGCAATATTATGTGATGCGTGAGGAAGGTACTGAGCGTGCCTTTTCTAGCCCATTAAATAAAAATTATGAGAAGGGAACTTACATTTGTGCGGCCTGTGACACACCACTTTTTAAAAGTGACCATAAATTTGATTCGGGTACTGGCTGGCCTAGTTTTGACAGACCGATCGAAGGGAATGTTGCTTATTCTACAGACCGCAAGTTAGGTTATACAAGAACCGAGGAGCACTGCGCTGTTTGCGGAGGACATTTGGGACATGTTTTTAACGATGGCCCAAGTGACACTACTGGAAAAAGACATTGTATAAATGGTGTGGCACTAAAATTTATACCAGAAGATGAAAAATAAACTTCAAAAGACCGAGGCCGAGTGGCGTGAAAGTTTGAGTGATGAGGAATACCGTGTTTTGCGCGAAAAAGGAACGGAACGGCCACATACAGGAAAATTCAATTTGCATTTTGAAGCTGGCTCATATATGTGCAAAGGCTGTGGGCAAAAACTATTTGAAAGCGACAGTAAGTTTGACGCCCATTGTGGTTGGCCCAGTTTTGATCAATCCATAAAAGGAACAGTAGATTACGTTTTAGACAAAAGTCATGGTATGATCCGTACAGAAATTGTTTGTTCCAATTGTGGTGGTCATTTAGGACATGTATTTAATGATGGTCCAACTGAAACCGGAACACGCTATTGTGTTAATTCTGTAAGTATCGATTTTGAGAAATCTCAGTAATAAAAAATACTAGAAATTATATCATAAAAAAAACCTTCAAATCCAATTTGAAGGTTTTTTGTTTATTAAATACTTTTTTTAGTCGGCCATAGCGGTTGTAGTAAAATAGCCCATTTCACTTGTAATTTCACCTTCATCATTGAATCTATGAACCAATAATACAGGAATACTTATCACTTTATCACTGGATTTTTTCTTAACTCTAAAATTCCACCAGGATTGAACCACCTTGGTCGCGTCTTTTTCGTATTCCAGATAGTCTGGATAGCCAACCACATCGATACTAACAATATCCCAGATTTTCAACATTTCTAAAAAATTCTTCTTTTCGTCGGCTACTGAATTTCTTTCGCCAGGAGGGGTTTCAATAGTTCTAAACCATGCATTTTCAGAGAAATAGCTAAAGCCTTTATCCGCATCTCCATGTTCCAAAGCGTTCACCATTTTCCTAACCGTGTCTATATTTGGATGCGAATTATATATGGTACCATTGGTTCTTGGAAATCTTGCCTCTCTTATTTCAGGCCCGATATTTTCGCTGTAGTCAATTACTCTTGCAATTTTGTTGTCCTTATTTATCACATATAACTGGTGAAAAGGTCCGCCGATTTTAACTCCAGTTATTTTATCTGCACCATGTAAAACATCCCAGGTCTGCACCCAAATACCATCTTCTTTATACTCCAGCGCATCGGGATAAGCTCCTCCCGCTCTGGAAATACTCAAATAATCGATGTTCTGACTCCACCAATAAGATTGTCTTAAAAAATTTTCTTTAGATCTTCCCTCATTGTCAGGGTTCATATTAAATCCGTCGAAAGCGCGAAAGTTATCTGCTAAATAACCGGCCACGGTCGCAGTGTCCCCTTTTACAAAGGCCTGCTGCATAGCTTCCACCACGTTTATAGCTGGGTGTTCACTGTAAATAGTTCCGTTTTTTTTCTTTTGAGAATACATGGCTACTGTAAATAGTAGCATGTATAAAATTGATACTTTTTTCATTTTGGATTAATTTTGGTTTGTTAATAGACTTGAATTTAATCAAAATAACTGAACATCAGTAAGTTATATTAAAATATTACATAAAAATTTTAATGTTTGCTCATTTTTATTAACATTTGATAATCAATAATTTAAATTTCTTGGAAATTTATAAATACCTAAATTTAATTAGGCCAGTTTTAAAGGACACTCAGAATAAAATTAAAAACAGGTCAGTATTCTTTTTTAGATTTCGATTTCGTAAATTCGCAGTCTAAAAAATAACTCATGAGTAAATACGATATTATAGTTCTTGGAAGCGGGCCTGGCGGTTATGTAACCGCTATTAGAGCTTCGCAATTAGGTTTTAAAACTGCTGTTGTTGAAAAAGAAAGTTTAGGTGGTGTTTGTTTAAACTGGGGTTGTATTCCTACAAAGGCCCTTTTAAAATCAGCTCAAGTATTCGAATATCTTAAACATGCTGATGAATATGGTTTAAAAGTGAAAGACGCTGAACACGATTTTGATGCGGTTGTAAAACGTAGTCGTGGTGTCGCTGATGGCATGAGTAAAGGCGTTCAGTTTTTGATGAAGAAAAATAAAATTGACGTCATTGAAGGTTTTGGAAAACTAAAACCTGGTAAAAAAATAGATGTAGATGGTACCGAATATAGTGCCGATAATATCATCATTGCAACCGGTGCGCGCTCCAGAGAGTTGCCTAGTTTGCCACAGGACGGTAAAAAGGTAATTGGATATAGAGAGGCCATGACCTTAGCAAAACAACCAAAAAAAATGATCGTAGTAGGCTCTGGCGCTATTGGTGTTGAGTTTGCTTATTTTTATAACTCCATGGGTACCGAGGTCACTGTTGTAGAATATTTACCAAACATTGTACCCGTTGAAGATGAAGATATTTCCAAACAATTGGAGCGCTCTTTCAAAAAGTCCGGCATAAAGGTTATGACCTCGGCAGAAGTAACTAGTGTGGATACGTCCGGGAGTGGTGTAAAGGCAACGGTTAAAACCAGTAAAGGTGAAGAGCAGCTTGAAGCGGATATTATTTTAAGTGCTGTTGGGATAAAAACCAATATTGAAAATATCGGATTGGAAGATGTGGGTATTGTTGTTGACCGCGACAAAATATTAGTAAACGATTTTTACCAAACCAATATACCGGGATATTACGCCATTGGAGATGTAACGCCGGGTCAGGCATTAGCTCATGTCGCTTCCGCGGAAGGGATATTGTGTGTAGAAAAAATCGCTGGAGAACATGTACAACCTTTGGATTATGGAAATATTCCTGGATGCACGTATTGTTCCCCAGAAATTGCCAGTGTTGGATTAACTGAAAAACAAGCCAAAGAAAAAGGATTTGACATTAAGGTTGGAAAGTTTCCATTCTCTGCCTCGGGTAAAGCAAGTGCCGGTGGTAATAAAGAAGGTTTTGTAAAAGTTATTTTTGATGCTAAATATGGTGAATGGCTGGGATGCCATATGATTGGTGCCGGTGTTACCGATATGATCGCAGAAGCCGTATTAGGTAGAAAATTAGAAACGACAGGCCATGAAGTACTTAAGGCAGTTCATCCACATCCTACCATGAGTGAGGCTGTGATGGAAGCTGTCGCTGATGCTTATGATGAAGTTATTCACATTTAAGAATAAAGACATTAAAATAAAAAAGTTCCGGTTTGCGCCGGAACTTTTTATTTATAATAGTTTTAATTTTTACAAAAAACTTTGAATGGCTAAACTATAACTTCGTAAACCAAACCCTAAAATAACGCCACTGGCATTTGGAGAAATATAGGATTGGTGCCTAAATTCTTCACGGCTAAAGGTATTCGAAATATGAACTTCCACCACAGGTGCTTCAATAGCTTTAACTGCATCTCCAATACCAACAGAGGTATGTGTATAAGCGGCGGCATTCAGAATGATCCCGTCGTATGAAAAGCCTGCTTCTTGAAGTTTGTCAATAAGTTCCCCTTCAATGTTCGATTGAAAATAATCCAATTCAACGGTTACAAATTCCGTTCTGAGTTGACCTAAAAAATCTTCAAATGACAATTTACCATAAATATCAGGTTCACGTTTGCCTAAAAGATTCAAATTCGGACCATTAATTATCATTAGTTTTTTCATAGGGTAAATATATTAAAAATTGGGTATAAAAAAACCGAGCATAATGCCCGGCTTTATCTTATTAAAAAATATTTATTTAATTGAATTTATAGCCTACACCAACAGTAAAAAAATTATCTCGAGCTCTAAAATCTTCATTTCCATTGTAATAATTGTTTATTTGAACAGAATATCTGGCTTGAAGGAAAAAGTTTTGAGTAATATCATAACCCAATCCTGTAGCCAAAGCTAGTCCTAAAGGAGTATAATTAGTAGAAGCATCTTCTAAAATATAAGAAGCCTGAGGTCCTGCCTGGATACTAAATTTTTCGGTAGTATAATATTTGAGCAAAATTGGAATAATGATGACATCGTTACTATTCGCATTTGCGTATAAAAGTTCAGGTTGCAAATGTAATTTTTCAGAAGTTTTAAAATCTGCCATAGCACCAACATAAAATCCCGAGGCTGTGCCAGATAAAGAACTTCCACCAATTGTGAAGGACTTAGAAGATACACCGAAATAACCAGCTGTTAAACCAAATTGTGTTTGGGCTTTGGCCGAAAAAATAAAAACAGATAAAAAAGAAAATAAAAGTAGGTTTTTCATAATAATTTTTTTTAGGTTAAGTCTGGCGAATATAATCAGAAATTATCTGTGTTTTTACATGTTTTCTAAAAGTTTATCTAAAAATATCTATTAACATTTGTTTATAGATATTTTAAATGCTTATTTTTTGAATATAGTTTTTAATGAATGATAAAATCATTTTATAATCTTAGGACAAAGACTATTTTAAAAGTATTTTAAAACTAATTTCAAAGTATGTGTAATTTTACAAATATGAAATGGAACCAAGTTCTTAAAGACTATCAACTTTACCTCAAGATCGAACGTGGACTGGCTGCAAATTCCATTGAAAACTATAGTCTTGATGTTAAGAAACTGATCCAGTACCTTGAGGATAACAAAGTGAGCGTGTCTCCAACCGACATCGATAAAGAAACCGTTCAACGGTTTATTTATGAACTGGCTAAGGTGATCAATACACGGTCGCAATCCCGAATCATCTCTGGTTTACGCAGTTTTTTTAATTTTTTGGTCTTTGAAGACTACCGCAAAACAAACCCTTTAGACCTTATAGAATCACCTAAAATAGGTAGAAAGTTGCCTGATACCCTTTCAGAAGAAGAGATCGATAGACTGATCGCTGCAATAGATCTTAGTAAACCAGAAGGAGAACGTAATAGAGCTATGTTAGAAACACTTTATGGATGCGGTCTTCGTGTAAGTGAATTGGTAAACTTAAAACTATCGGACCTGTTTTTTGATGAAGGTTTTATAAAAGTAACGGGCAAGGGTGATAAAGAACGCTTTGTGCCAATCGTAAATTCAACTATAAAATATATTAATAACTATATCATTTACATTCGGAACCACCTGAACATTCAAACGGGTTACGAAGATACCCTATTTTTAAATAGACGTGGTAAACAGCTTACCCGTGCCATGATTTTTACCATAATCAAACAATTGGCGGAGAAGATCGGACTCAAAAAAAGTGTGTCACCACATACCTTCAGACATTCTTTTGCAACGCATTTATTACAGAATGATGCCGACCTAAGATCAATTCAATTAATGCTCGGACACGAAAGTATTACCACCACTGAAATTTATGTGCACATGGATAAAAGCCACCTTTCCAAGGTGATTCAAAAGTATCATCCCCGGAAATAAAAAATCCAGCTGTAAAAGCTGGATTTTAATTTTATTATATTTCAAACCGCATCTATTTTGCAATATTCACGGCACGTGTTTCACGGATCACAGTTACTTTAACCTGTCCGGGATACGTCATATCTGTTTGAATTTTTTGTGAAATACTAAAGGATAGATCTGCAGCTTTATCGTCATTCACTTTATCGCTCTCTACGATTACGCGAAGTTCTCTACCAGCTTGAATAGCATAAGCTTTTTTAACACCGTTAAATCCAAATGCGATATCCTCAAGATCTTTTAAACGCTGAATATAGCTATCTAAAACCTGACGACGCGCTCCTGGACGAGCACCTGAAATGGCATCGCAAACCTGAATAATAGGTGCTATTAATGTTTTCATTTCGATTTCGTCGTGGTGAGCCCCAATGGCATTACAAACATCCTCCTTCTCGCCAAATTTTTCAGCCCATTGCATACCTAATATAGCATGTGGAGTTTCCATATCCGCTTCTGCATCCGGCACTTTTCCAATATCATGCAGTAGTCCGGCACGCTTGGCGAGTTTTGGATTCAAGCCTAACTCAGCAGCCATAACACCACAGAGTTTAGCTACTTCACGGGAGTGTTGTAACAAGTTTTGCCCATATGAAGAGCGGTATTTCATTCTACCGACCATTTTGATAAGTTCAGGGTGCAGGTTATGAATTCCCAGATCGATCACGGTACGTTTACCGATCTCAATAATTTCCTGATCAATTTGTTTTTTGGTCTTCTTGACTATCTCCTCAATACGGGCCGGATGAATACGTCCATCAGTAACCAATTTATGAAGAGATAAGCGTGCAATTTCTCTACGCACAGAATCAAAACAAGACAAAATGATAGCTTCCGGAGTATCATCAACAATGATCTCTACCCCTGTTGCCGCCTCAATGGCACGAATATTTCGACCTTCACGACCAATGATTCTACCTTTTACGTCATCAGATTCAATATTGAATACGGAAACGCAGTTGTCTACTGCTTCTTCTGTTCCAATACGCTGAATGGTGTTAATGATCACCTTTTTAGCTTCCTGTTCCGCAGTTAGTTTCGCTTCTTCAAGGGCATTCTGAATATAGCCCATGGCATCATTTTTAGCTTCTCCTTTTAAGGATTCTACTAATTGCTCTTTAGCTTCTTCCGCCGAAAGGCTGGAAATAACCTCAAGCTGCTGAACCTGATTTTTATGAAGTTTATCAATTTCTTCTTGCTTCTTCTCAAGAACAGTTATCCTGTGATTGTAGTCTTTAACCTTTTCTTCGAGATTTTCATTGATCTTCTTATTTTTCGATAACTCATTAGATATCTGAGCTTCTTTATCCCGAGTTCGTTTTTCGGCCTCAGCCATTTTTTTATCCCGAGAGAAGATTACTTTTTCGTGCTCCGATTTTAATTCAATAAACTTTTCTTTGGCCTGAAGGATTTTATCTTTTTTTATCGATTCTCCTTCGCTTTGGGCTTCTTTTAAGATCATAGCCGCACTCTTTTTTGCCTCTTTTATAAGTTTTGAAGCATTGTTTTTCTCGAGAGCTTTGGCCACGAAAAAGCCTATGATTAAGCCAACAACAGCAGCTACCATTGTGAATATAATTGGGTTTTCCATGTATTTAATTTAGTTGACAGTTAGATATAAAAAAGCCTACACTGGTAAAGGATTTGAATGAACTCCTTAAAAACAAGTTTAAGGCTAACAAGCTGATCAAGGGTCTGCTCGGAGGCAGCATGCTTTTACAACTTAGACTCACCTTTTTTAAAGAATTAACGTTGAGTTCAGCAAAAAAATAACCAATGTAGGCAGTAACTTTATGTATTTAAAGAACGTTTTTTTAAGAGCTTAATTGTGCGTTTAACAACGCATCCAATGCTTTTAGCTTTTCCTCGACATGTTCACTTACTGTGGCCTTATCAATCGATTTTTGCTCAACTTGTGAGGCAAATTGCAGGGCACACATCGCTAGTACATCTTGTTTATCTCTTACAGAGTAACTTTGCTCAAATTGCTTTATCATTATCTCAATGTTCTTAGCGGCTTTTCTTAAACCTTCTTCTTGACTAGCTTCAATCGTAAGTGGATACACGCGATTTGCTATAGATAGCTTTATTTTAAGCTTTTCGGACATTGATTTTCATTTCTCTAATCTGATAACTGCGTAATGCAGTGGTCGATTTCTCTAATTAAAGCGTTTATTTTGAGTTTCGTTTCTCTTTTATTATCGCTACTACCAAGCATTGTATTTGCCATTTTTAAAGCATCGTATTTTTCTTGCCAGGCTAAAATATCTTGAGACTGACCCTCAATCGTTTGCTTCGATTGCTCTAATTCTTCTTTTAACCTAGAATTAGCTTGCTTTAAAATATCCATTTTGTGTAATATCTTACTAATTTTGTTTTCTAACGAATCAACAATTTCTTCAATATTACTCATTTACAAATATCAATACTTATTACACAAAGTTAACATTCGCAATAGAAACTTACAATACTTTTCTCATAAAATTTAAATGTGATGTTTTTAACACAATAACCCAAGTGGTTTTGTGTTTTATAGTTTGCATATTGAAATCTAATTAATATTTTAGCACCAAGTCTTACTTATGCGATTCATCCCGATACTACTATTCATTTACGTTTTTAGCGCAGGAGCCCAAAATATTTATCCTCAGGATTATTTTGAAAGTCCCTTAGATATTCCACTCATTTTTTCCGGTACATTTGCTGAGTTACGATCCAACCATTTCCACGGAGGTTTAGATATTAAAACTCAGGGGCGCGAGGGACAAACAATTAAGGCTGCTGCTGATGGTTATGTGAGTCGTATAAAAATTTCTCATTACGGCTACGGTAAGGCCTTATATATTGCTCACCCTAATGGGTACACTACGGTATACGGACATTTGCAACAATTTAATGATAGCATTGAAAACTTTATTAAAAAAAAGCAGTACAGTAACGAGTCCTATGAGGTTGAAGTTTTTCCGCGTGCCGGTGAACTTCCGGTGAAACGTGGTGAATTTATAGCCTACAGCGGAAATACGGGTGGCTCTGCTGGTCCGCATTTACATTTTGAAATTCGGGATAAAAATCAATACCCGATCAATCCAATGCTTTTCGGAATCGAAACTGAAGACCATATACTTCCTATTGTTAAATCAGTTTTTGCCTATCCTATGGACGAAAATTCCGGCATTAATAAGGAAAGCTCCAGAATAAAATTGCGTTTGATCCCATTGGATAGTGGAGATTATATCACGGAAAATGTAAATGCTATTGGAAAAATTGGTTTTGGTATTGAGACCATCGACCGTCAAGATCTGGCTTCGAATCAAAACGGGGTTTATAACATCTCAACTTTTTTGAATGGGAATCGAAATTATGGCCTAGATTTTAAATCATTTTCATTTGATGAATCAAAACACATCAATCAACTGATCGATTACGAATACTATGAAACTCATGAAAAACGTATTCAAAAACTGTTTAGGATCAACAATCCACTGAGTATTATAACAGACGTCGTTAACGATGGTATTGTGAGACTTGAAGACAGCACTAACGTGGTTTATAAAATAAGGGTTTCCGATTTTAAAAACAATGAAACCTGGGTTACCATCAATATAAATGGTACTAAAAATGCTATGGGAACACCAAAGCCTGAAGAAAAAACGCCCTATTTCATTCATCATGATCAAAAAGTGAATTTAAGCAAAGATGGAGTCGATGTTTCTTTTGCCGCCGATACCTTCTACGAGGATTTTTATATGGATTTTAATGTTTCCAACGACACCTTGACCCTACATAAAGATATTGTTCCGGCGAAGAAATATTTCGATATTTCGTTCGACGTCAGTAAATATAAACCTGAAGATTTAAAGCATTTATACATTGCGCGTTTGGTTGGTTACAAAGGCTTTCCGGCGTATTCATCCACACATAGAAAGGGGAACACGCTAACAACCCACACCAAAACGCTTGGAACCTACACATTGGCTATGGATACTATAAATCCAACCATAAAACCAGATAATTTTTATGATGGGCAATGGATAAGTAATTTCCGTTTCTTAAAATTAAAAATAAAAGATGACATTTCCGGTATTTCTGATTATCGCGTAACAGTAAACGGCAAATGGATTTTAACAGAATACGATTACAAAACTAATACCTTAGTGCATGATTTTAAGGATAATGTTATTAGGGATGTTAAAAATAATTTGAAAGTGATCGTGGTGGATAATGCAGGAAATAGTGCTACATTTGAAGCAATTTTTTACAGAAAATAAAATAATTTCATTTGAATTTTTCGAAGGGTCTTTTACTAGGTTTCATATTACTCACAACCGTTGTTTACTCACAGACGGCTACGGTTCAAGGTGTTATTTTAGATGAAAACAACACACCGGTATCCAATGTAGCTATAACGAATTCTACCTCGGGTACTCAAAGTAATGCTAATGGTTTTTATCAGATAAGTATTCCCGCTAACACCTTAATAAAACTTCGATTTTCCCATATATCTTTTAAAAGTATTGAGATATCATTCGAATTGAAAAATGGTGAAATTGTTGAATTTAATCCCGTGATGAAATTAGCAGTGGAACAAATAGCAACAGTTGTTGTAAATTCTTCACGTAATAAAGATATTGAGGGTATTACAAGTTTAGATCCTGAAACCATTCGAAAAATTCCGGGAGCAAATCCGGGTGTTGAAAATTTATTGATGACCCTTCCAGGGGTAAGCAACAATAACGAACTGAGTACACAATACAACGTTCGGGGTGGTAATTTTGATGAAAATTTAGTTTATGTGAACGGCATAGAGGTCTATCGTCCGTTTTTAATTCGTTCGGGCCAACAGGAAGGTTTGAGCTTTGTAAACTCAGATTTGGTTCAAAATGTAGATTTCTCTGCTGGAGGATTTCAAGCTAAATATGGCGATAAGTTATCATCTGTTTTAGACATTACCTACAAACGACCATATCAATTCGAAGCACATGCTGATCTTAGTCTCTTGGGCGCGGGTATTTCGATAGAAAATATGAGTAAAGACTCGAAGTTTACGGCACTTGTTGGAGCCCGGTATCGCGATAATCGGTTATTGATCAATGCCAGAGAAACAGAAACCACGGTCTCCCCTGTTTTTACAGATGTCCAAGGCTTATTCACGTACCGTTTTACGAATAAATTCCAGTTAAGTTTTTTAGGTAATGCCGCTCTAAACAATTATAATTTTATACCCCAAACCCGGCAAACTAACTTTGGAACCCTAGCCGATCCAAAAGCTCTGGTCGTTTATTACAATGGTCAGGAAAAAGACCGTTACCAAACGCTTTTTGGAGCGTTAAAAGGGACTTACATAGTTAATGACCATCTTACAACGCATCTCATAGCCTCTAGCTATCACACCACAGAAGAAGAGTATTTTGATATTTTAGCTCAATACGCACTCGGTGATGTGAATACCAATATTGGTGATGAAAATTTAGGTGAGGTGGAATTCACACAAGGTATCGGAAGTCAGATCAATCATGGTAGAAATAGTTTGGATGCCTTGATATCGAATATAGAACTCAAAGGACAATATACCAAAAATGAAAACCGTATTGATTGGTCTGTGAAATTTACGAATGAGGATATTCGCGATCGTCTGGTTGAATGGGAAGTTATTGACTCGGCTGGATTTTCTATTCGACCACCAAAAACCACACCTGTAAATGAACAACCTTACAGCCCATATGCCGGACCTCTGGTACCCTTTCAAAATGTAAGAGCAACAAACTTCACCACAATCAACCGAATACAGGCCTATACCCAGTGGAGTAAAAAAACGTCGGTAGGCAACTCTGAACTTTGGCTAAATGCAGGCGTCAGGGCACACTACTGGCAGGTTAAGAACAAAAATGGAAGAGGTACAGCAACCCAAGCTTCAGGGCAAACCGTGATCAGCCCTCGTGTTCAAATCGCCTTAAAACCGAACTGGGAAAAAGATATGCTATTCAGGCTTTCGGGTGGTTTATATTACCAACCCCCGTTCTATCGTGAGCTAAGAGATAGTTCGGGTACCGTTCAACCCACAGTTAAAGCTCAAAAATCCTTTCACGTCGTTTTCGCTAATGATTACAGTTTTAATATGTGGGATCGCCCTTTTAAGTTAAGTTCGGAAGTTTACTATAAAGGCTTAAGCGATGTAAACCCATATACCTTGGAGAATGTCAGAATCCGCTATCGTGCACGAAATAATGCTAAAGCTTATGCATACGGCTTAGATCTTCGACTGAATGGTGAGTTTGTTCCCGGTACGCAATCGTGGTTTAGTTTTGGCTATTTAAAAACGGAAGAGAACATTGATGAAAGAGGCTATATTTCAAGACCAACAGATCAACGTTTAAAATTTGCTGCGCTGTTTCAGGATTATGTTCCTAGTGTGCCGAATTTAAAGGTTTATCTCAACTTAGTATATAACACAGGGCTTCCTGGTGGATCTCCCAGCTATGCCGATCCTTACCAATATCAAAATCGTCTGCCGGATTACAAGCGCGGTGATCTAGGACTGCAATATGTTTTAGTTGATGAAGATAAGCGTTTCGATCATGGTTGGAAAAAACCCTTCAAAACCCTGAGTATCGGGTTTGAGATCTACAATATATTCGACGTTCAAAATTCTATTACCAATACTTGGGTGCGTGATGTTTACACGAAACGACAATATGCCATTCCAAACTATTTAACCCCAAGAGTATTCAATTTAAGAACACGAATGTCATTTTAATAGGCAAGATCAAGACACCTGACTCAAAATATTTTCCTTAAGAACAGAAACAACATAATCTACTTCAGCTTTCGAATTAAATATACTGAACGAAAAACGAACTGAGGGTTTTTGAAGTTCTGCATCATTCAATATTTCATTAAGCACATGTGAGTTTTGATTACTTCCACTCTGACAGGCACTCCCCTTGGAACAAGCAATACCTTTCAAATCCAATTGAAATAGAAGCATTCCTCCTTTTTGAGCGCTAACCGGTAAACACACATTAACCAGAGTATAGGTGCTTTTTTCAAGATCACCGGAATAGCCGTTAAATTTAACTTCAGGAAGCGCATCTTTTAAAGATCGGATAAAATAGGCCTTCAATTCTTTTACACTTTGATATTCCGTTTCAAAATTATTACTGGATAGCTCCAAAGCACTGGCTAAGCCAACAATGTTATGCGTACATTCGGTTCCGGCACGTAACCCACGCTCCTGCTCACCCCCAAAGATCAAAGGTTTTAAACCGGTGTTTTTTCGAACGAAAGCAAACCCAACACCTTTAGGACCATGAAATTTATGTGCTGAAGCAGCTAAGAAATCAACTGGCGTTTCTTGTAAGTCCAAAGGATAATGACCGATAGATTGAACAGCATCAGAATGTAAAAAAGCGCTAAATGTTTTACAAAGTTCAGCCACTTTTTTAAGGTCCAAAATAGTTCCAATTTCATTGTTCACATGCATCAAACTCACAAGTGTTGGTTTGTCTGTTTGTAAAAGGGTTTCCAGATGTAAATAATCAATATCACCATGAGGGTCCAAATTCACATAACTAATTGTAAGGTCGTATTCCTCCGCGAGTTGGTCTAAGGTATGCAACACGGCGTGATGCTCTATTTTGGAACTAATAATATGTTTTACACCTAGATCGCGAACAGCGCTTCGAAGCACTAAATTATCAGCTTCTGTACCACCGGAAGTGAAAATAATTTCACTAGCAGAACAATTCAAACATTTGGCTACCGTTTTTCGGGATTGTTCGATCAGGGCTTTGGAATGACGTCCAAAACTATGGGTGGATGACGGATTACCAAAGTTGTTTTTCAACACCTCGGTCATAGCCTCTACAACCTTATCTCGCATTTGGGTGGTTGCCGCATTATCAAAATATACCTGTCTCATCCTGCTGTAATAAAGTACAAAAGTACTTGAAATAAAATTATTCTCAATAAGCTACGTTATAATTAACAATTCTACTATTTTTGCCTAAAACCCAAACACAATGCGAAAGTTTTTATACCTTTTACTACCACTCCTTATCTTACCTGCTTGTGATGATGGGGATGTGATTACCGTAGAATTGAACTTTGGCGAAACCTTTCAGGCATGTGAAAGTTTATCCAACCTCGTATTGTATAAAACAAAAACAGAACCCAGTGAATCACTTTCTTTATTGATTACCAGTTTTACAAAGGCCGAATTGATTGCTGTTGGTGCTGACGGAACCTCTACAACCACAAAATCAGCGACCATATATTACCGAACCTATAGTGATGCAACATTACCAAATAATCTTTTTTGTACTAATATACCGCCAAATGTCAACATTATTCAGGATGAAAGTGATACTTGTTCTGTTGATTTCAGCGCTGTGTTAGTGGAAGATGATCAAGATGATGTCACAGCGATTTTGGAAGACCGAAATGGTGATGGTAATTTAGAGAATGACGATACTGATATGGATGGATTACCAGACTATATCGATATGGATGATGACGGGGATAATGTTCTTACTAAAAATGAAAACCCCGATCCTAACGGTGATGGTATTTTAGATGATGCTCAGGATACCGACGGCGATGGTATTCCGGATTATTTAGACCCGGATGATGATGGTGATGGCGTTCTTACCAGAGATGAAGAAAACCAATCTCAGGACCAAAATCCTCAAAACGATATCACAAATGGAACCTTGGGCATTGCTGATTATTTAAATCCCGAGGTCGCCACAACGGTTTCAGCTACTGCTTACAGACAACATACTATTAACCAAACGTACAACGTTAGTGCTCAAGTACGAGATATTAGCCTATCATTCTTGTCTCAGGAACTTTTGGATTTTGGTATTCTAAATGATGGAATTACAACCAACTCCAGAAAAGAAACACCGCCTTTTAATTAACTTTTAGTGTTCTGATAGATATAGATTTCTGTAGCGCCTAAACCATACTTCTGATAATTCGCATCATAGTATTTGATGTTATCATAACGCCGAAAAAGATATTCTAATTCTAATTTTAATACGCCTTCACCTACACCGTGAATAAAAACGACTTTCGGGATACGATTAGCCATAGCATATTCCAATTTCCGTTTGGCGGTATCTAACTGTAGGGTGAGCATGTCGAAATTGGACATGTTTTTTGTTGAAGTCACCAACTGATGTATGTGAAGATCTACCTCCATGATAACTTCATTACGTTCTTTTGGTTTTTTACGTGGTGTCTGTTTTCGCTTTGGTTTTTCTTTTTCAGCAACCACTTCTTTAAAAGACCTTTCGGAAAAAATCGATTTGCCAAAACCTGATTTATCCTCCATTAAAATAAGTTCATTTCTGTGAAAACTGAGTTCAAAACCGTCATTTGTTTCGATATAAACCACATCTCCTTGAATACGTTTTACCGTACCTGAAAGATCATCATCCAAAACCGAAACAAAATCATTCACCTTAAAAGCCATAATATCTATTCATTTTGACTGTTTTCCTCCGCATCAGATTGATTGGAACGACTTCGTAAACCACGAGAGATCCGGTAGATTCCTAACATCATCAAAACCATTCCTACCACTAAAACCGTGGTTTTTTGATTGTAGTCGGTAAAGGTATCCGAATAAAACGCTGTGGCTGCGCCAACGACCAGGAGGATATAATTTATATACTTCATTTTTAGAATTTAACTAAAAACAAATTTACATAGAAATACCGAGCTTACTGAACTAAATGAAGTAAGACTTTTACGGTCAATGTTGTTATTAAGCACCCCGCTTTTAATTATGATAATAGGTGGCTATTTAGTAATTTAGCTTCCATGTATTTTATAGCTCAAAATTTCGAACAATACATGCTACCCTGCCTGTCTAAAAAATTATTTGGTTTAGATTGCTTCGGCTGCGGTATGCAACGTTCTATGGTTTTTCTTATTCAAGGAGATTTTTCTGCAGCCTTTCACATGTATCCTGCTATTTTTACTTTAATCGTACTTATCGCTGTTATTGGGATAAATGCGATCAGAAATTTTAAATACGTCGGGAAACTTATTTATTTTTTGGCTATATTGAATGCGGTAATTATCATTACCGGCTATTATTTTAAACATTTTAACTTCTAACTGTCAATCATGGAACAACAAAAATTACCCAATTCCACACTTATTCTAGTATTCGGTATCATTTCAATTTTAGGATGTTGCTTTTATGGTGTTGGTTTCATTTTAGGAATTGTCGCCTTAGTGCTTGCTAGCAAAGCCACAAAATTGTATAAAGAAAACCCGGATTTATACACCGGATATCAAAATGTAAAAATTGGTAAAATTCTATCCATTATTGGTATTATACTAGGTGCGTTGTATCTGATTTTATTACTTTGGATGATAACCACATTTGGTTGGGAGACCATGCAGGATCAGGACCTTATGCAAGAGCGTATTCAGGAAATGATGGGACAATAATTTTTGATCCTCTACATATCATAAAAAAGCGACCTATTTGGTCGCTTTTTTATTTAAAAGAAATTAGAATTATTATTTTTCGAAGTCTTTCAGTGTTTTCGTAATAATAGAAACACAGTCCAATAACTGTTCTTTAGTCATGACTAAAGGCGGCGCAAACCTGATAATATTACCATGGGTTGGTTTTGCCAACAAGCCATTATCGCGCAGTGCCAGGCAGATGTTCCATGCTGTATCACTGTCTTCAGCGTCATTTATCACGATGGCATTAAGCAATCCCTTACCGCGAACCAGTTCTACTATGCTACTAGTCTCTATATATTTATTTAGTTCACTACGAAATAATTCACCTAAAACAAAAGCATTCTCTGCCAGGTTTTCATCGCGAACAACTTCTAATGCAGCTATGGCAACAGCCGCGGCTACCGGATTTCCACCAAACGTACTACCATGATTTCCAGGGCGTATCACCCGCATGATATCATCATTTGCTAAAACGGCCGACACCGGATAAACACCACCACTTAGGGCTTTTCCTAGGATAAGAACATCGGGCTTAACCTCCGGTGTTCTGGAACAATTCTTGTCTTCACAGGAGCAATTACCACAGGTAGCCAATAAGCGACCTGTTCTGGCAATTCCGGTTTGAACTTCATCAGCGATGAACAATACATTATGCGCCTCGCAAAGCGCCTTGGCCTTAGTTAAATAATCATCACTGGGCACATAAACACCGGCCTCTCCTTGAATAGGTTCTACTAAAAATCCTGCAATATTTTTATTACTTTTTAAAGCTGTTTCCAGCGCCTGTAAATTATCGTATTCAATTTTTATAAATCCTTTAGTGTAGGGTCCGAAATGTTTTCTGGCCACCGGATCGTTACTGAATGAAATAATGGTCGTCGTTCTTCCATGGAAATTGTTTTCACAAACAATGATTTCAGCGTCATTTTCATCAATATTCTTTACCTCATAGGCCCATTTTCTACAAATTTTAAGAGCTGTTTCTACGGCTTCAGCACCTGTGTTCATGGGTAATAACTTATCGAATCCGAAAAATTCTGTAGCAAACTTTTCGTATTTCCCTAACATATCATTGTAAAATGCCCGTGAAGTTAGCGTTAAAGTTTGTGCTTGCTGGGTCATTGCGTTTACGATCTTCGGGTTACAATGTCCTTGGTTTACCGCAGAATAAGCCGATAAAAAATCATAATATTTTTTACCTTCTACATCCCAGACAAACACACCATCGCCCTTACTTAATACCACAGGTAATGGGTGGTAATTGTGTGCACCGTATTTGTTTTCTAAATCTATCGCTTGTTGCGAAGTTAATTGGTCTAAAATAGCCATTTTAAGAGTGTTTAAATTTTATAAAATAACCATTCCTTCTGTACCTTTATTCTTTCGAAGTCACCGAAAAAGCAGCGTGGGAGAGAAATCATCCCTGGATAGGCCTGCAAGTTACTAAATTTTCACGCCTTAAAAAACATTTTTGATCTTGCCTTTCGGCAGAAAATACATCCTCTTAAAAAATAGTTAGGTTATGACACAAATAGAAATGGCTTTGTTTATTTTTGCAGCATGTCAAGAAGAAAATCTAATCGTAAAATTTTTGAGCAACTTGAAGTTACTGATGCGGCCGCAAAAGGTAAAACCATAGCCAAAGCACCGGATGGCAAGGTTGTTTTTATATCCAATGCCGTGCCAGGCGATATTGTTGATGTACAGACCTTTAAAAAGCGAAAAGCTTATTATGAAGGCAAGGCTACCGTATTTCATGAATTATCTGATAAACGTACCGATCCTGTTTGTGAACATTTCGGAACTTGTGGTGGTTGTAAATGGCAAAATATGGCCTATGAACACCAATTGTATTACAAACAAAAGGAAGTTACTAATAACTTAAAACGCATTGGTCATATTGAACTTCCTGAGGTTACACCAATTCTAGGTTCGAAAAAAGAGTACTTCTACCGCAATAAAATGGAGTTCTCTTTTAGTGATAGTCGCTGGCTTACACTGGAAGAAATCAATTCCGGAAAAGATTTAAAAGATAAAAATGCCTTGGGCTTTCATATTCCCGGAATGTGGGACAAGATTCTCGACCTGAACCATTGCCACCTGCAGGCCGATCCGTCGGATGCCATTCGAAATCAGGTTAAAGCGTTTGCTGAATCAAACGATCTGGAGTTTTTTAACACCAGAGAACAAAGTGGATTTTTGCGTACGATGATGATTCGAACTTCCACAACCGGAGATCTTATGGTATTGATCCAGTTTTTTAAAGAGGACAAGGAAAAACGAGAACTACTTTTAGATTTTATTGCTGAAACTTTCCCGGAAGTGAGCTCATTGTTATATGTTATCAACAGTAAAGGTAATGACACGATCTATGACCAGGAAGTTGTGTGCTATAAGGGTGATGATCATATTTTTGAAGAAATGGAAGGCCTCCGCTTTAAAATAAACGCAAAGTCCTTTTACCAGACCAATTCAGATCAAGCTTACGAATTATATAAAATAGCTCGAGATTTCGCCGATCTTTCGAGTACCGAGCTAGTTTATGACCTCTATACCGGAACAGGTACCATTGCTCAATTTGTAGCAAAAAAAGCAAAAAAAGTGGTTGGTGTTGAAGCGGTTCCTGATGCCATTAAAGCCGCAAAAGAAAATGCACAATTAAATGGCATTAATAACGTTGAATTTTTTGTTGGCGATATGAAAAATGTATTTAATGCTCAATTTATTGCCGCTCATGGTGTCCCGGATGTGATCATTACAGATCCACCAAGAGATGGTATGCATAAGGATGTCGTACAACAAATTTTAAACATTGCCCCAAAAAAGGTGGTTTACGTGAGCTGTAACAGTGCTACCCAGGCCCGGGATCTGGCCTTAATGGATGCTGATTATAAAGTGGTAAAAACACAAGCCGTGGATATGTTCCCTCAAACATTTCATGTGGAAAATGTTGTACTTTTGGAACATCGTTAATGACAAAAGCAGAAAATTGCTAAAAAAATTGTTCTTTTGAACATCCAAATCGATATGGAACCTTATTATGAATAAAACAACTATTGGCATACTTTGGTGCTTGATCACTGGACTGATGATAGCGAGTTCCCTGAGTTGCGAACCCGATGATATTTGTCCGGCTAGCACCCCGACTACGCCCAGTTTGGTGCTTGAAGCTTTTGATGCTGAGACTCCGGAAAATAATAAAAATATTTTTGGTTTGACCGTTGTTGGTATTGGTCAAGACGTCGCTTTACCTGATTATTTTAATGTGTCGTCCAACAAACTTTTATTACCATTGGACACTAACACCAATAGAACACAGTATCAATTAATTAAAGATTCATTTGTTAACGATAACGGGACACCCGAAAATCCTGATGATGATTTTATTGATGGAAATTATGATCTTATCACCATAAATTACACAACCAAAGCCGTTTTCGTATCGCGTGCCTGTGGTTATAAATATATTTTTGAAAATGTTTCGGTTCAAGTCGATCAATCCGATCCTGACCGTTGGATCCAATCCATTGCACCTTTAAACCCAAACCAATCTGTAGAAAATGAAACAGAGACGCATTTTAACTTACTACATTAGTATCTTAATGCTTTTATTTTGTGTTGGAATTCAGGCGCAAAATGATAGCATCCCTGAACCGGAAAAGGATACTTTAGTGATTAAACAAAAATACGGTTTACGTATTGGGGCGGATATCAGTAAACCTATCCGATCATTCTATGACGATGATTTCAGCGGGTTTGAGCTCGTTGCAGATTATCGCATTAAAAAAAGTCTTTATATAGCTGGTGAAATTGGGTATACCGATAAAAGAACCTTAACCGATTATCTTGATGTAACGAGTAAAGGAAGTTATTTAAAAGCCGGAATTGATTACAATATGTATCAAAACTGGCTGGACATGGATAATATGATCTATGCCGGATTTCGTGTGGGTGTAAGTAGTTTTAGTCAGGTACGTAATGCGTATACCATTTATGCCACTAATCAATATTGGGCTCCACAATTTTCCAGTACTGAAAGTAAAACCTACAGTGGTCTTACAGCAGCTTGGGCTGAACTGATATTAGGTATCAAAGCGGAAATATTCAATAATCTTTATTTCGGAGTGAACGTTCAATTGAAGTTGATGGCTAGCCAAACCGAACCTGATAATTTTAGGAATATCTATATCCCTGGATTTAATAAGACCAATGATAGTTCTGGAATTGGAGTTGGCTATAGCTACATGATCTCCTATCGCATACCGCTGTATAAGAAATAGAATCCTCAGTATTTTATTTTTGGTACTTGGCTTTTTTACTACCCTCGTACATCACGTATTTCACAAAGCGCGCTTCCAATTTGGCATTATACAATGGTATTTTTTTTGAAGGGCGTAAGCCAACATGTTTTAAAGCATCCATATTACTGGTAATAAACCAGGCATCAGTTCCCGGATAATTTTGCTTTAAGGTATCTCCGATGGTTTTATATAACTCTTCCATTTCGATATTCAAGCGCTCACCATAAGGCGGATTGAATACCATGTGTAATTTATTTTCTCCGGCTTTCTGCGTTTTAAAGAAGTCCTCATGTTTTACCTGAATAAAATCTTCAAGATGCGCATTTTTTACATTTTCTATAGCCTTCGCCACGGCACTTGGTGCTTTGTCGTAACCTGTGATCTTGTAATGGAAATCCCGAGTCTTTTTCAACAGTGATCCTTCAATGGTTTCGAATAAATCGACATCCCAATCTTGCCAGCGTTCAAAAGCAAATTCCTTACGCATCAAGTTTGGCGGAATGTTACAGGCTATCATGGCGGCCTCAATAAGTATGGTTCCGGAACCACACATAGGATCCATAAAATCGCTCTGACCATCCCAACCGGAGAGCATGACCAGCCCGGCAGCTAAAACCTCATTGATGGGTGCAATATTAGTGGCCGTTTTGTAACCACGTTTATGCAAAGAATCGCCTGAAGAATCCAAAGATATGGTGCATTTTTTGCGATCGATATGCACGTTGACCTTTATATCAGGAAATTTTAGATCGACACTAGGGCGCTGACCAGTGGTGTCTCGAAATTTGTCTACAATGGCGTCCTTGGTTTTTTGGGCAATGTACAAGGAATGTGAAAAAAGGTCTGAATGGATGGTCGCATCTATAGCCAAACTACCTGTGGGTTTGAGGTATTCGCTCCAATCCATAGCATAGATCTTTTTATAAAGATCGTCTTCACCGGAAACATTGAAGCTATGAATGGGTTTTAATATTTTAATGGCCGTGCGCAATCCTAAATTGGCCTTATACATAAAGCCTTTATCTCCTACAAAAGAAACGTTACGGACACCCTTTTTTATGTCCATAGCTCCCAGTTGCGTGAGTTCTTTTTCTAAAATATCTTCAAAACCAAATAAGGTTTTGGCCACCATATTAAAATTTTCTTCCATGATTTCGCTGAAATTCCTAGCAAAAATAATGTAATTTTACCGCAAACTTGATGAATTACTAAATATTTGGGTTAAGGATTGTAGCGGCATCCTTTTTTAGTTACTGCTAAAAAAGATACAGCGGAAAGCCTGGCTACCGCAGCATGCGGGAGAAACCCCCAGAAACTATGAATAAAACAACAAATACCTGGTTTACGGCCTGGTTTGACACACCATTTTACCACATACTTTACAAGGAACGGGACCACACGGAGGCACATGCATTTATGGATACCTTGACAGAATATTTGAATGTTCCGGAAGGTGGCCGAATTTTGGATCTGGCTTGTGGCAGAGGCCGGCACGCCCTGTATCTAAATAAATTAGGGTATGATGTTACAGGTGTGGATTTAAGCGACAATAGCATTGCCTATGCCAAACAATATGAAAACCACAGGTTGCGTTTTTTAGTTCATGATATGTGCGAACCTGTTGGTCAATCCTTTGATGCTGTATTTAATTTATTTACTAGTTTTGGTTATTTTGAACATGATGAAGATCATTTGAAAACCATAAAGGCCATTAAATCTGATTTGAATGCCGATGGTTTTGGAGTGATCGATTTTATGAACAGTGATTTTGTAAAAGAACATTTAGTACCTGAAGAAGAAAAAACGCTGGAGGGTATTCGTTTTAATATTAAGCGGTATACTGAAGGTGATTATATTATGAAGGACATTGCTTTTGAAGCCAGCGGAGAATCATATTTTTTCCAGGAACGTGTGCGGGCTTTTAATCTGGCCGATTTTGAGACCCTTTTTGAGCAAGCAGGTGTCTATTTATTAGATGTTTTTGGTGATTACAAGCTGAGACACTTTCATCCCAAAAGCTCGGAGCGTTTGGTGATGATCTTTAAATAAATTGTATTTTTAACGCTGTCTTGTAAATGGTTTAATGTAACACCCGAACAGAAACTTATTTTTTAATGATTAACTACTTACTACCTATTGCCGCTGTTTTATTGGGTATTTTTATTGCCTTTTTAACGCGTGGCAAAAAAACCTGGAACACTAAACTTTTACTTTCATTTAGTGGCTCATTCTTATTGGCTCTGACCCTTTTTGAGCTTTTGCCTGAGGTTTATGAGCATATGTCAAGTAAACTTACCGGACTCTTTATAATGTGCGGCATTTTATTGCAAATTGTTTTAGAGGTGTTTTCCAAAGGTGCGGAGCACGGCCATATTCATATCCACAAGGAGGTAACTGTTTTTCCGTGGTTACTTTTCATCAGTTTATGTATTCATAGTTTTTTAGAAGGGTTTCCAATTCATAATCATAATGATATGGTTTATGGCGTTTTGGTTCACAAAATACCCATCGCTACTTTGGTGAGTTTATTTTTGTTTCGATCCGGATTTAATAAGGTTAAGATCATTGGTTTTTTAACAATTTTCACCATTATGACGCCCCTGGGAACACTCGTTTCAAATACGGCGAATTTAGACCCACAATTGGCCTACAGCATTAACGCTATGGTCATCGGTATCTTTTTACATATTTCCACAACGATATTATTTGAAAGTGGCGATGGCCATAAATTCCATCTTAGTAAGTTTATTGCCATTTTACTTGGTGTTGGAATTGCCTTTTTCATTTAATATACTTTGAAGATAGTCTTTAAATCCATTTTTAAAATCTATGTTTTCTAAAGAAGAATCTCGCCTTTTACGACAGGAATTCTGGACCAGTTTTGGGAAATCCTTCCCACGAAAATGGTTGTTATACAACACAAAAATGAAAGGTCTTAATTTTAAATTTCACTTTGATACCCGTACGGCATTGGTGGCTTTGGATCTTGAAGATCCATTAGAAAACCGGATTCAGTTTTGGGAAAAATTAGTGGCCTTAAAAAGCATGTTGACAGATGACTATTTGCCTGAGGCTATTTATGAGGAAAGTTATTTGTTGGACAGCGGCAAAGAGATCTCAAGAATTTATGTGCCTTTAGAACAAAAGGTGTCCATCCATAATAAAAACACCTGGCAGGAGGTTATGCTGTTCTTTAATGAAAAAATGAATTTATTTGAAGCCTTTTTTCAGGAATACAGGGATATTATCGACAGTTGATCAAACCGTTTTTACCAAAACATAATCATCCATAATAAAACCTGAACCAATATCGGTTACTTGCGGACCAGCATTTCTGAATCCCAATTTGGTATACGCCTCTATGGAATTTACATTGTGGATGTTAACCGTTAAGCGGATTTTTGACTTTTGATAGGTTCTAGCCTTGGTTTCTATAAAGGCCATGGCCTGTTTACCAATTTTTAATCCCCTAAAGGATTTCAGAACATATATTTTGCTGAGGAACAGTGCTGATTTTTCTTGAAGAATAGCCAAATACCCAACCTCTTTTTCATTGTAAAGCATCAGGTAATATTCATAACCATTCTCAATTTGTTCTGAAATAGCTGAAGCCGATTGGTATTTTTCGAGCATGTAATCAATCTGTGGTTTTCCTACTATGGGAATATAGTGCTCGCGCCAAATGGTATCGGCCAATTGTACTACGTTATGGATATCAGTATTTGCAACAACTTGTTTAATATCTATCATAGTACGTAAAAATAAATCATTAAAAAGTGGAACACTGCTCCCGCTAACACAAATAGATGCCATATTACATGGTTATAGGGGATACTTTGAATTGCGTAAAAAACAATCCCAAGCGTATAAGCCAAACCTCCGGCAAACAGAAATAGAATCCCATTACTACCTATAATGTTCGATAATTGGGTGAAATCGAAAATAATCAACCACCCCATTAAAAGGTATAAAAGTGTTGAGAAGATCTCAAATTTTCCTGTAAAAAATAATTTCAGGATCAATCCAAAAACGGCAATAGACCAAACGACCCAAAACAGAATCCAACCTCTGCTGTCTTCCAAAGTAATAAGCGTTACCGGGGTATACGTTCCAGCAATAAGTAAATAGATACTAATATGATCAATAATGCGGAAATAATGCTTTTTAGACTCGGATCTCACGGCATGATACAAGGTAGAAGCTGAAAATAAAATGATAATTGACATCCCATAAACCACCACACTAAATTGACTTAGAAAAGGTTCGTAACGTGTATGATTTATAAGAAGCACGAGTGCAATCAATCCAAATAAGGCTCCAATTCCATGGGTAATTGCATTTAGTTTTTCCTCAAGTTCCGATTGAATTCGCATGACTTATTTTTCCGCTTTTTTAGCTTCGTCCCGACCATTATGTAACCATTTATTGGTTAAATCATAATAATCTATGGGAATTGCCGACTTCTGTCGTTTTAAAATACCATTTTGAAAATTACGCTCTAAAATATCTTCAATAAGATAATCTTCCTTATTATTCCAAGGATCAAACTTTTCTTTTAATGAAATATCAAACATACTAGCAGTTGTGTTGTACCAAAAGGCACGCCAGCCACTTCGCAGTTCTTTTACCAGATCGAAGGTGGTTATCCCTGTTTGCCGATAAATAAGTTTCACCAAAATCTGACCTTCTGTTCGGGTAAACTTTTTGAGTTTTTCAGAAAACTCCCCTTCGATATATTTTTGAATCATTTTGGTATAACGCCTTCTATCGCTTTTACTGGTAATCTTAGCCAAGCGCTTGTTCAAAGAATCTAGGCGTTCCGCAGCCAACTTGGCATAGGGATAGACTTTAATGGTTTTTCTGCGAAGTATCAGGTAACGGATACGATCTTCTCGACTATCGAATTTTAATTTCTGCAAAAGCATGACCTCATCCAGGTCAATAGTGGTTCGTGGTACCGAGTCTCCCTTTATAATCAGGTAGGTTACCTCCGTTGTATCCTCATCTTTCTCGGGAGCTTGCGCCAACCCGAAAAATGGTATACAAAAAACAACTATGATTAAAACTCTTCGCATATCTAGAATTCGGGACGTTTTAAATTCAAAATTACTAATTTACCCTTCAATAGTTAAAAAAATATACGAATATTAATTGGTTACAGATTAAAAAACCTGTAAACGTTGAAGCCTACAGGTTTGGTATGATTGAATAGATGTGTTTTTAAAGCCTACGCCTATTATCTAAAGAATTGGCATCTATCAGTTTATTGTACGGATCAACACCTACCTCTGTTGGTTCCTTATCTACGATAATACTGATTTTATTATTGATAGCTGTAACCTTATGCTTTTTTAAATACAATACTTCTTCATTTGGTGTGTCAGGGGTATCTAAATTTTCCACAAAAACACCAACATCTATATAATCAGCTAATGGCAGGGAGTACACTGGTTTAGAAACTTCTGGCGATTTAAAGCTCAAGGAGTCTTTTTTGTTGTCCGAATAAAACTTTTTCCCTTTTTCATCATTTCGATACTTGGTCACTTCAAATTCAATATCCACCTTATACTTACCATTATCCAGTTTTGTAGAAATTACATCCTTTATACGGTTCTCATAAAGGGTTATGGTTTCAAACATATCCTTTAAGGTGTATTGTAACGAATCTGGAGTCGCCATTCGAATATAGTGCATCATATCAACGGTCGTGGTATAAGGTGGTTCCTGAAACTTGACCTTATTAACATATTCCTTTAATGCCTCATTCAATATATCTTCTCCAATATAATCTGCAAGAGCATAAAAAACCAAAGACCCTTTTTGATAACGGATATAACCCTGGCCATCATTGTACATCAAAGGTTTCTCACGCTTACGCTCAAATGATCTTCGGGTAAGATAATCATCGAGAGAACGTTTAAGGAACTTACGCATTTTGTTTTTTCCATATTCGTGTTTTAAAACTTCTAGAGACACATATTCCGATAAGCTTTCCGAGAGCATCGTTGCACCCAGAACATCAGCACCGATAACTTGATGTGCCCACCATTGATGCGCTACTTCGTGCACTGTTACAGCAAAGGGATAATCCACGCCTCCTTCCTCAGAATCGTCAACTTCAGCAATAAACCCTATACTTTCTGAATAGGGAATAGTATTTGGAAATGATTGCGCGAAGGCTCCGGCGGTTCGTGGGAACTCAATAATACGTACTTGCTTGTGCTGATACGGACTGAAATTTTTAGAATTATATTCTAAAGAGGCTTTTATCCCAGAAAACATGCGATCGATATTGAATTCATGACCTTTATGGTAATAGATCTCCAAGTTCACATCGCGCCATTGGTCTTTCTTCACACTGTATCGTGCTGAATTGAAGGCAAAGAAATTCAATATTTTGCTATCCATCTTATAATGGAAATAACGTCGTCCATTTTCTGTCCATTCTTTTTGCAAATAGCCGGGAGCTATGGCAATTTGATCAGGTGAGGTACTTACAGTAGCCTCAAAATCGATCCAGTCTGAGTCCTTTCGGATGTAAGTATTCCCTAGCGCCGTAGAATCCGTCGGTTCAGGTTTAAGATCATTCGGTGGTAGTCCATATTTTTCACGGGTTTTATCGTCTGTCAATTCAGTCCCAGAAGAATAACCTAAAGAAGGAAATATGGCGAAATTATTAATAAAAGTTCCGTTTTCTAACACGGGTGAGTTTTTTCGCAACCAAGTATTTGGCTTATTCTTTACAGAAAATTTAAGCTTTAAACTATCGCCAGGTTTTAACGGTTGTTTTAGTTGATAAATATCGAAATTGTATACCGTATCCTCCAAAACCAGTTGAACCTCTTCATTAAATTCAAAAGTGCTGGGATAATTATTATGATTCAAGAAAATACTATCTATAACCTCATTCGTTTTATTAACCATCAAATAATCACCACTCGCTTTAAAATCAAGTGTTTTAGGAAATATATTCATATCTGCCTTAACAGCCACAATTCGAGGTTGTGCTTTGTTTTCAAATTTCTTATAAGTCTTTTCCCAGGTTACGGCACGTTGTTCTCTTTCCTTGGCAGACACTCTTTCATTCAAAATGTTATTCTCGTAATAAATACGAGCACCCAAACTAATGAAAGCTGTAAAAAATATTAAAAACCCAACAATATAAATCCCTTTAAATCTGGATCTTGCTATGCGTAAGCGTTCCCAAAAACTATGTGGTAAGCCACGAACCCAAAATAAGGCGGTGAAGATGAACAGAATAATTCCCGCAGAGACCCAATAGATCTTATAAGTAAAATACGGGATCAAGTCCGAACCATATCCATTCATATCGGAATACTCAAATCCGGGACCATCGTTATATTTAAAAATGGCTTGCTCTATTCCCGCAAAACGTAATAAGGGCATTCCAATGGAAATAACCAATAATACAAACAGACCAACATAAGGATTGCGAAACAACGTTTGGATGAACAAAGCTAGAAAGGCCCAAACCACATAATTAATGAGGCGCAAACCAAAAAGTTCTTCAATATAATGCCCTAGTTCAAATTGATAAAAGCCTTTATAGATCTGAAACAATAATCCGGACACCATGATAACGCCTAACAAAACGATCTGCATTTTTATTAAGGCTAAAAATTTCGAAGTAAACAAGGTCCAATTCGGAATTGGCGTAACATCGATAAGATGATCCATCTGTGCTATTTTACTGCGATGCACCAGCATACCTGCGTATAAAAAGGTACAGATATTTATGGCCACAGTAAATGAACCACCACCGTTTAACATTTTCCAGGTCATGGGTAGCGTTGACGTTCCAAAAATATCACCTACCTCTGAAAGCGCAATTAAAACAATAATGAGCCCAACCAACACGATACTTAAAAAAGGCCAGTTCTTTAAAATATATTTAAAGTCGATATTCGAAAGTTTCCATGTTGTTTTTAAATTCTGAAGGAAAGAATAGTCTACGTTTACTTCTGGTAATTTAATACGAATGATCCCTCCAAAATTTTTCTTTACAGAACGTATTCCTTGTTGTTTTTTCAAACTAAAGGTCAAGGCATTCTGGCTAAAGGAGAAAAATTTGTACACTGAACCAAAAACGACAATTGCCACGGACAACCAAATAAGTCGGTTATAAAGAATAATGGATTTAATAGGTATTTGCATTTCATTTTGTTCCGCAAGGGTCCAATAACGTGTATAATAGTTAACGGCAGCACTACCATAGGGATCTAAAAGTGCTGCGATCAATCGACTATCAGGGTCAGACAAGAAACTTTCCATAAGGCCCTGCACAAAAAGCAATAAAATAATGGCAATAAAGCCCGCAGCAATATTTCTAGTAAAGGCGACCACACCAAATACAATAGCCCCAAACAATAAAACGTTAGGAAGAATAAAAATGACATAGGTGTTAAAATAAGCTTGGAAGCTAAATGCTGTAACTATATCAGAGTTTGTTCCGGGTAACCTGAATCCTATAAATAGGGCAAAACCAATCGCTATAACAATACAGCTCACCACAATCACACCACTAAAAAATTTTGCGAATAGGTAATTTGCTTTGGAAAAAGGATAGGAATATAAAATGGTATGCATATCACTTTTATAATCGCGATATATCGAGAGCCCAATTATCGACGGAAATAAAAAGAAGATTAGAATCGCCATGGTAAGAAACAAATTTGTAATAGCAAGCGGTGAATTCACAATAGATGTTGATCCTGTGCTCACCGTTAGGCTATCAAAAATACCTGCTGCTCCAGCCGATAAGAATAGTGCTATCAAAACAAAAATAGCTGTATAAATATAGAAGGCTGGTTTTTTAAACCAATACCCTAATTCGTGTTTTAAGATCGTTAAAAACATATGTACAATGAATTTTATGTGATAAGGGTTTAAGCTAAAACTTCGAGATCAGCTTTTAAGGCGATAAAATAGACATCATCCAATTGGGGCGCCACAGCTCTAAAATCAGAAGCCGGTTGTGCTTCTGAGTATACACGAATGTTCAGCGTGTTATCTTGATTGTAGTTTGAGGACAACACGTTATAGGTAGCCTCCATAGCCTCCAAGTCATCACGTTCAATTATTTTTGTCCAGATCTTTCCCTTAACAGACTCAGTGGCCTCGCTTGGTGTGGTGTGTTGCAAAATCCGACCCCCATTTAAAATTGCCATTTCATTACACAACTCCTTAACATCATCAACAATGTGTGTCGAGAAAATAACCGTACAATTCGTACCCACTTCACGAAGCACATTCAAGAAGCGGTTGCGTTCGGCTGGGTCTAGCCCTGCAGTCGGCTCATCTACGATAATCAATTTGGGGTTATTTAAAAGTAATTGTGCAATCCCAAATCGTTGCTTCATACCTCCGGAATAACCGGCAACCGCTTTTTTACGAACATCATAAAGATTCGTGATTTCTAGAACTTCTCGCACTAAAGTCGCGCGTTCTGACTTCGATCTTACACCTTTTAATGTTGCAAAATAATCTAGAAGTGCCTCCGCCGACATTTTAGGATATACTCCAAAAGATTGTGGTAAATACCCCAAAATCTTACGTAAAGCCATTTTATCCTCTAGCACATTGATATCTCCAAACTGAATAGTACCTGAATCAGCACTTTGCAATGTCGCGATGGTTCGCATTAAAGTGGACTTCCCTGCTCCATTCGGACCTAAAAGTCCAAACATTCCAGTGCCAATTTCTAAACTGAGATTATCAATAGCTTTAACACCATTGTCATAGGTTTTTGTAAGGTTTGTAATGGTTAATTTCATCTTTCTGTGTTTTAGGATATCTTGCTATTGGTAGGATACTTGGTGGAGATGTTACAAATTATTTTTATAAACTTTTAAAAACTGAATAAATCCTAGTACTTTTACAAAATACAGTTAAAATTTCCTCGTCAATTTAAACAATGACCTTAAATTAACATAATAATCATATGGCAAAAAAAAGTGTTCTAAACGATAAGTCCATGGACTTTTTAGAGAAATATTTGAATAATGCAGCCCCTACAGGATACGAGTGGACCGGGCAAAAAATATGGATGGATTACCTGAAACCCTATGTCGATAGCTTTATTACAGACACTTATGGTACGGCAGTTGGGGTTATCAACCCGGACGCTAAATATAAAGTAGTGATCGAGGGGCATGCCGATGAAATTTCATGGTATGTAAATTATATTTCAGATAACGGTTTAATTTATGTGATCAGGAATGGTGGTAGTGACCATCAAATAGCACCGAGTAAAGTGGTTAACATTCACACCAAAAAAGGCATCGTAAAAGGGGTTTTTGGTTGGCCTGCAATTCACACCAGAGATAAATCGAAGGAAGAAGCACCAAAACCTGATAATATTACCATTGATATAGGCGCAAAAGATAAAGCCGAAGTTGAAAAAATGGGTGTGCATGTAGGTTGCGTTATTACGTATCCTGATGAATTCCATATTTTGAACAAAGATAAATTTGTATGTCGTGCTTTAGATAATCGCATGGGTGGTTTTATGATTGCTGAAGTGGCTCGATTACTTAAAGAGAATAATATCACATTGCCGTTTGGTCTATATGTTACAAACTCTGTTCAGGAAGAAATAGGTCTCCGTGGTGCTGAAATGATCACACAAACGATTAAGCCCAATGTTGCCATTGTGACGGATGTTACACATGATACCACAACGCCCATGATAGAAAGAAAGAAAGAAGGTCATTTAGAGTTAGGTTTAGGTCCTGTCGTAGCTTATGCCCCGGCAGTACAACAAAAATTGCGTGATTTGATCACTGAAACTGCAGAAAGCAAAAAAATTCCATTCCAGCGTTCAGCCTTATCACGAGCCACCGGAACCGATACCGATGCTTTTGCATATAGCAATGGTGGTGTGGCCTCTGCATTAATTTCTTTACCCTTGCGTTACATGCATACTACCGTAGAAATGGTTCATAAAGATGATGTAGAAAATGTGATCAGACTAATTTATGAAACCTTATTACAAATTAAAGAAGGCGAAACCTTTAGCTACTTTGAATAAAGAACCACAGCCTCTTAGCAGAGGCTTTTTTTAATCCTATGGAAGAATATTTAGATATTTTAACCAAAGGTGGCATGCCCACCGGTGAATCCGCATTAAAATCGGTTGTACACCAGAAAGGTTATTATCACAATACGGTTCATGTTTGGTTTTACACGAATAATAAAGAGGTTTTATTATCTCAGCGTTCAGCAAAAAAAACAATTTGCCCCCTACTTTGGGACGTTTCTGTTGCCGGTCATATCGATGCGGGTGAAGCCATAATGGATGCGGCTTTAAGGGAAACTGAAGAGGAAATCGGTTTAAAAATAACGAAACCGCACCTGCGTAAAATAGGTGTTTTCCCTTGTTTCCAAAGTTACGAATCCGGAATTCAGGACAATGAATTTCATCATACCTTTTTATGTGAATTACCGGTGCCTTTGGAACAATTAAAGCGGCAGGAAGAAGAAGTAGAAGCCTTAAAACTGGTAAGTCTTTTGGAATTTCAGAACCTTATAAATACCATAGAAACACCAAACAATCATTTGGTGCCATCCAATAAGGCTTACTATCAAATGGTTTTGGAAGCCATAAAGTATAAATAAGATTTTTCAATGTATAAAATAAAAAAGTCCCGCCGATGGCGGGACTTTTTTTCATTTTCTTTTTTCTAGCAATTCTTAATAATTAGAACTTTAAATCTGCTACTAGATCAAATTCATCATAAATTACTTTATCTTTTAATCCATCAAAAAAGCTGGCAGATCCATAACGTACATTATACTCTGAACGATCGATCTTTAAAGTGGCATTAGCCTGACTACCGTAAATTGCGATAGTAAAGTTTACCGGCTTAGTGATACCTTTAATAGTTAAGTCTCCTTTTACATCATAAGCGTTTTTTCCTGAAGAGGTTACACTCGTAAATACTAAAGAGGCTGTTGGGTGATTTTCTACACCAAAGAAATCATCAGACTTTAAATGTCCTTCTAACTTCGTTCTGTATTCTCCTTCTAAGTCAGTGTTAGAAATGGTCGTCATATCAATAACAAACTCTCCACCTACTAATTTATCATCTTCGAAATTTAAAGTACCATTTTCGATACTAATTGTTCCTTCATGAGAACCGGTTACCTTATAACCTTTCCAAACAACTTCACTTTCTTCAACTTTTACAGATTTCTTTTCGATATCAGCAGTAGTAAATGCAGCTCCTATAACACTCACTAAAGCGATTAAAGCAATATTTTTCATAATTTTTTTCATTTTATAATTTTTATTATTCGGTTTATACTAATTATAGTACAAAGATGAGAAACTTATAACTCTAAAAAAATGAAGTAGTTTATCAAATTATGTTAAACTATTTTAACATTTAATCTTCGATAAGCAATTGAGCCTTTATTTTACTTAAAAATTCTTTGGTGATACCTAAGTACGAAGCCACCATATATTGAGGTATGCGCTTTTCAATATGAGGATATTGATTTCTGAAGTATAAATAACGATCTTTCGCAGAAAGGCTGAAATTTCGGATCAAACGTTTTTGAGTGGCTACAAGCCCGCGTTCCAGTACCTGGCGGAAAAAGCGTTCCAGTTTTGGTATTTTTTCGTAGAGATATTCTGAGACCTCAAAAGAAAACATGATAAGTTCTGTAGGTTCTATGCATTGAATCGTAAAATCTCCGGGGCTTTGTGTAATGAAACTCCCAATATCAGACAACCACCAATCTTCAACCGAAAACAAAACAATATGCTCCTGCCCTTCTTCATCCGTATAAAAAGTTTTGGTACATCCTGAGATCACAAAGGACTGGTAAATACACACATCACCTTGTTGTACGATATATTGTCCTTTTTTATATTTCCTGTAAATCACCTTTTCCTCTATCATCGCAGCTTCCTCGGGGGTTAAATCCACGTAGCGTTTTATATAGTTCAGAAGCGGTTGGATAGTCATCTCAATGATTTTTTAAGTATCAAATTTAACAATAATAAGATTGTATTAATAGATGAAAAAGAAATATTTCACTAGTTATAAAAACATACTTTTGCAAAATGAAAAAGGACAATAGGAATATAAATTTTGAATTTGTGGTATTGATGGCATCTTTAATGTCATTAGTAGCACTCTCAATAGATGCACTATTACCTGCTTTGGCTACCATTGGAACGGACCTTAATAGCCATTCACCAAACGAAAACCAATTGCTTATTACTATGATCTTTTTAGGTATTGGTTGTGGACAGCTTATTTTTGGTCCGCTATCGGATAGTTTTGGACGAAAACCGTTAGTCTATGTTGGTTTCAGTATTTTTATTGTGGCCAGTATTATTTGCGTGGTAACCGAGAGTTTTGAAATCATGATCCTTGGCCGGGTCCTTCAAGGAGTGGGACTAGCATCACCCAGAAGCTTAAGCCTTTCAATGATTCGTGATAATTTTAGTGGGAATTATATGGCTAAAATTGTATCTATTGTGGTTATGTTTTTCATTTTAGTCCCTGTAGTTGCACCTACCTTAGGACAATTCCTGCTTCATTTTTACAGTTGGGAGTCTATTTTTTATTTCAACCTGATCATAGGTGTTATTGTAATGATCTGGTTCGGTATTCGTCAACCCGAAACCCTAAAAAAAGAAAAACGTATCAAATTCAGTTCGCATCTTTTTATTGATGGAACGAGAGCGTTTTTCAAACAAAAGGAAGCGGTAGCGTTTACTCTGGTATCCGGTTTTATAACCGGTTCATTCATGGTGTATTTAAGTACTTCACAACAAATATTTCAGGTACAATATAATATGGGCGCGATGTTCCCTTACATTTTTGCCAGTCTTGCAATAACCGTTGGTTTAGCAACTTTTTTAAACAGCCAGCTGGTGGAAAGATTCGGAGCCTTAAAAATAGCCTTTGTGTCTTGTATAGGTTATACTGCGGTATCCATTTTATATGTCATATTATTTGCCTCAGGAAAGAACCCAAGTGTATATGTTCTGGTGGCCTTTTTTGCTCTACAGTTTTTTAATGTTGGCTTCCTTTTTGGGAATTTACGTGCTCTGGCCATGGAACCACTTGGCCATATTGCCGGTATTGGTGCGGCAATCAATGGATTTATCTCTACAGTTATGGCCGTACCCATTGCAAATTACATTGGGAGTTTTGTAAAAACTTCTGTTTTGCCCCTATTTATTGGGTTTTCCATATTTGGTATTTTGTCCTTTTTGGTATTTATTGTTTTGAGGAAAATTCCACCCATTGAAATACCTGTTATAGAGGACTTATAGATAGCGTTTTTCTAAAACCTCTTTGTGCCAGATCTCATGTCCTAAAACTATAAAGGCAGCTGCACGTGCAGATATCCTATTACCGTCTGAGATCCCAATGAATTTTAGGTCATCATCCTGTAGGCTTTTTAAGAACACTATAGAATTATGTCGCACGGCAGCATATTCTTCAACGAGATCATCCATTGTCTTTCGATTGGCCAATGAGGGTTTGATGTAATCATCCTGTTCAAAGCCAGATAAAGGAGTTTTATCGTGCCGTGCTAAGCGCAAACAACGATACATAAAAATACGTTCGGTATCAATAACGTGTTGAACAACCTCCTTAACACTCCATTTGCCCGGTTGGTAGCAGTAATCATGTTTTTCCTTTGGGATACTTTTAAAAAAATCGATCATTATTTTTTCGGCTTGGATATAACTGTCAATTAATCCAGTGTTGTTAGGAACTTTTTGTACATAACCACTGTAAAAAGGATGATACTCTGTGCTGCTTAATTCTTCAACTTTCATAATCTGACTATAATTTTCTGTATTGAATCCTGACAATTTCATTATCGCCCTCGTAAAAATAAAATTATTAGTTGCTAATTATTACTTTTACGGAAACATTTTTATTTCTTGATAATTACCAAAAACCTGTAAAGCATTCGAAAAGCATAAATTATGAAGAACTCCATAGCCGAACGCGTTCAAGATTTTTTAAACCGCTATCCACCGTTTGATCTTATTAAATCAAAAAAGCTATTGAGTATTGCGGAGAATGTGTCGATCATTTATTTGGAAAAGGGAGACACCCTTTTTAAGGCTGGTGACAGCTCGCAAGAGCATTTTTATATGGTTCGCGATGGGGCGATAAGTTTGTTCCATACGGCCGATAATACTCAGGAACTGGTTTCCATAAGTGATACCGGCGATATATTTGGAGTGCGACCTTTGATAACGAAAGAGAATTATAAGCTTACTGCAAGTGCTCACGAGGAATCTATTGTTTATGCCATTCCAATTACTGATTTTCAGGAAGCTGCCGAGAATAATTCCAAAGTTTACAAATACCTTATAACCGCTTTTGCTACCAATGCATACGATTCGTATTCCGCCCAAGAAAACAAAGAGATCTTTGTAGATTATTTACCCAATAACACCCAGGATCTAGCGACGTTTCAAACAGCAAATTACACCAAAAACCCGATTACCTGCACCATAAAATCTACGCTACAGGAAGCTGCCTTAAAAATGAGCAAGAACAAGATCGGTTGTATTATTGTAGTCGATGAAGCGAAAAAACCATTAGGTATTATTACAAATAGTGATATCAAGAACAAAATAGCCACAGGTTTATATACCATAACCACATCCGTTTCTAACGTTATGAGCGCGCCGGTAATCACCAGTAAAAAAGACTTGACCGTCGCCGACGGCCAACTTAAAATGATAAAAAATAATATCGGGCATTTGTGTATCACAAAAGACGGCACGGTAAACTCCAGATTGGTGGGCGTTCTAACGCATCATGATGTTTTGGTAAGCCTCGGTAATATTCCTTCAGTTATTTTAAAAGAAATAAAGCGCGCTAACCGTACTAAAAAGTTACGGTCGGCCCGTCTTAAGACCAATACACTTCTAAAAAATTATTTAGAGCAAAATATACCCTTATCACACATCATAAAAATTATTTCTCAAATAAATGATGCCGTTACGATTCGTGTTATTGAACTATCATTACAAAAAATGGAGAAGAAACCTCCAGTTAAATTTGCCTGGATGGCATTGGGAAGTCAGGGCCGCGGCGAGCAATTATTATTCACCGATCAGGATAACGCCTTGGTTTTCGAAGATGTCCCTGAGAAGGATTACGAAAAAACAAAAAATTACTTTTTAGAGCTAGCAAAACACATCACTAAGGCATTAAATAAAATTGGATTCGAATACTGCGATGCAGATATGATGGGCAGTAATCCACAATGGTGCCAGTCTATATCCGAATGGAAACAACAATTTAGAGCCTGGATTTTAAATCCGGATGAAAAAGCCATATTGTTATCTTCTATTTTTTTCGATTATAATTGTGTTTATGGTGAAAAGACTTTGGTTGATGAATTGTCTGATGCTATTTTTGATGCCCTTGAAAATACGTCTGCGTTTTTCAAATTTATGGGAAGTAATGCCGTTCTGAGTCCCTCTCCATTAAGTTTCTTCAGGCAATTTGTAGTTGAGGAAAATAATGATCAAAAGGATCTTTTCAACATTAAGAACAGGGCCTTAATGCCTTTAATCGATGCCGGACGTCTTCTTATTTTGAGCAAGCATGTGAAGCATCTCAATAATACTGGTGAACGTTTTGAAAAACTTGCGGCCATGGAACCGGAGAACAAAGAGTTGTTTGAATCCTGCTCCTATGCTTTTAAAGCCTTATTAAAGTTTAAAACCAAGCAAGGATTACTTCATGGTAATTCGGGGAAATATATCGCTTTAGAAAGTTTGACCAAGGAGGAAAAATTAAAACTTAAGCGCTGCTTTAAACCGATACATGATGTACAGGAATCCCTAAAAATACGTTTCGATCTAAAAAACTTTATATAAATGGCGTTCGATTGGTTCAAAAAGGAAAAAAAAGATTATCCTGAATTTTTTCAGGATTATTTGGATCTTTTCGATACCAAATCAAATCCTGATATTGACACCACTCGTTTTGTGGCCTTTGATACAGAAACTACAGGTTTTGACACCAAAGAGGATCGTGTGCTTTCCATTGGCGCAGTGGCCTTCACGGGTAAAATTATATCCGTTAAAAACAGTTTAGAAATTTACGTCCAACAGGAAATTTTTAAACCGGAAACCGTCAAAATCCATGAATTGTTGCGGACCGGAAAAGAAAAGGTCAGTGAGATTGATGCCATAAAAAGATTCTTAACTTTTATCGGTGATAGTGTTTTAATTGCCCATCATGCTAATTTTGATAAAAACATGATGAATGAAATGCTAAAACGTAATGGTTTGGGAAAACTAAAAAACACCTTTATTGATACCGGCGTATTATATCGTAAATCCAAACACATCATTTACCGGGAGAATTTACCACACTACTCGCTTGACGATCTTTGTCGTGAACTCAATGTACCAAAAGTAGATCGACACACGGCTAGTGGTGATGCTTTAATAACCGCAGTAGTTTTCCTGAAAATACTAGCGCGTTTGGATAAGCAAAAACATCTTAACTGGGATTATTTACTTAGTAGTTTTTAAGATTATCATAAGGCATTATCAATAATATCCTGTACCACTTCAGGGTTTAATAAGGTGCTGGTATCCCCCAAATTACTAGTGTCCTTACTCGCAATTTTTCTCAGGATACGACGCATAATTTTACCGGAACGTGTTTTAGGTAAACCTTGTGTAAACTGAATTTTATCCAACTTAGCAATTGGGCCTATTTGCTCAGTGATCATTTGATTAATTTCTATTCTCAAATTATCCTGATTACGTGTCTCTCCTACATTCTTTAAGATCACATAACCATATAAGGCATTGCCCTTAACATCATGCGGAAAACCTACAATAGCACTTTCAGCAACGGCTGGATGTTCGTTTACAGCATCCTCAATGGGTGCCGTTCCCAAATTATGGCCGGATACAATTATCACGTCGTCCACACGACCGGTAATACGATAATACCCTACCTCATCACGCAGGGCACCATCACCCGTAAAATACATGTTATCAAAAGCTGAAAAATAAGTATCCTTATAACGTTGGTGATTTCCCCATATCGTACGTGCCATACTCGGCCATGGAAATTTTATACATAAACGACCATCGGCCTGATTTCCTTTAATTTCTTTACCTGCCTCATCCATTAATGCCGGTTGGATACCGGGAAAGGGTAAGGTCGCGTAAGTTGGCTTCGTTGGTGTTACGTAAGGAATTGGTGTAATCATGATCCCTCCGGTTTCAGTTTGCCACCAGGTATCTACAATCGGACTCATTTTTTTACCAATATTATCATTATACCAATGCCAGGCTTCTTCATTAATGGGTTCGCCAACCGAACCTAAAACTTTTAAAGAACTTAGATCGTGATTATCTATAAAATCGGTGCCTTGCTTTGCCAATGCACGGATCGCAGTAGGCGCTGTATAAAATTGATTGATTTTATGCTTTTCAACGATTTCCCAGAACCTTCCAAAATCCGGATAGCTCGGCACACCCTCAAACATTACGGTAGTGGCACCATTCGCCAAAGGTCCGTAAACAATATAGCTATGTCCGGTGATCCAACCAATATCGGCCGTGCACCAATATACGTCATCTTCACGGTATTGAAATACATTTTTAAAGGTATAAGCCGTATACACCATATATCCTGCCGTGGTATGCACCATCCCTTTTGGTTTTCCGGTAGAACCGGACGTATAAAGAATAAATAATGGATCTTCAGCATCCATTATTTCCGGTGGACATTCGGACGATGCCGCATCTAAAAGCGGTTGCAACCATTGATCACGACCCGTTTTCATTTTAATATCTGAATGAATCCGCTTGGCCACTAAAACCTTATTTACACCATCACAATGCTCCAGAGCTTCATCTACAATACCTTTAAGATCAATGGTCTTGGCACCACGATATGATCCATCACTGGTGATCACCATTTTACAATCAGAATCATTTATTCGGGTTGCCAAAGCTGTAGAGGAAAATCCTGCAAATACCACAGAATGAATAGCTCCTATTCTGGCGCAAGCCAAAACAGAAACAGCCAATTCAGGGATCATGGGTAAATAGATACACACCCGATCCCCTTTCTTTATACCCTGAGCTTTTAAAACATTTGCAAATTTATTTACACGCTCCGATAATTGTGCATAGCTAATGTGTTGTGCCTCCTCCTTAGGATCATTGGGCTCAAACAAAATAGCCGTTTTATCGCCACGGGTTCGTAAATGTCTGTCTATACAATTTTCAGTAATGTTCAATTTCGCGCCTTCAAACCACTTCACCTCGGGTTTACCGAAATCCCACTCTACAACCCGATCCCACTTTTTGTGCCACATGAAATGCTCCTCAGCAACTTCTTCCCAAAAACTTTCCGGATCCCGAACCGATTTTCGATATACCTGATAATATTCTTCTAAATGTTTTATATGATAATTACTCATGAAATATAAAGTTTAATACCCTAAAAATAAGCCATAGCAGGCGTTTTTAAAAATCTTTCTTTTAATGAATTAATGCCCCGTGGCTTCTTTAGCACCACTCGGAATCCGGATGTTTTCGACCAGTTCCTGAACGTCTTCCGGTGGATCAGCCGTAAATCGCATCACCGTAATCGATACCACAAAATTCAATAGCATGGCAACACTCCCAAAACCTTCAGGCGAAATACCAAACCACCATTCACTCTGATCCGGAAGGGTGTCATCGAACCAACCTAATTTGTATTTGATCATGTAAAGTAGCATGGCCGTAATACCAACAACCATTCCTGCCACAGCACCTTCTTTATTCATTTTTTTATAGAAAATCCCTAATATAATCGCGGGAAAGAATGATGCAGCAGCCAAACCGAAGGCCAGTGCGACCACGGCTGCAACAAATCCCGGTGGATTAATTCCAAAGTAACCGGCTACACAAACAGCACCAACGGCCGATAAACGGGCGGCAATTAATTCACCCTTCTCAGAAATACCCGGTTTTATAATCTTCTTAACCAGATCGTGTGATACTGAAGCGGAGATCACTAAAAGCAATCCGGCAGCAGTAGATAAAGCTGCGGCAAGCCCTCCGGCTGCAACTAAAGCGATAACCCAGTTTGGTAATCTTGCGATTTCAGGATTAGCTAAAACCATAATATCCCTATCAACAATTAATTCATTTTTATCAGGGTCAGCCACATAGCTTATCAGGCCATCCTTATTTTTATCATTGAAAGTAATAAGCCCCGTTGTTTCCCATTTTTTAAACCAAACAGGAACATCTGCGTAGGCTTTATTAGAAACTGTTTCGATCAAATTAGTTCGCGCAAATACAGAAACGGCAGGTGCTGTGGAGTATAGAATCACTATAAGAAATAAGGCCAACCCTGCTGATTTTCGTGCATCTTTCACTCTTTTTACAGTAAAAAAGCGCACAATAACATGGGGCAGCCCAGCGGTTCCAACCATCAGTGCTAACGTTATGGCAAATACATCAATGGTTGCTTTACTTCCATTTGTATAAGCATTGAAACCTAATTCCGTACTTAAGCCATCCAATTTGTCCAAAAGGTAAGTTCCAGAGCCATCAGCTAATGTACCTCCAAAACCAAATTGCGGAATAGGGTTTCCTGTCATTTGAATAGAAATGAAGATTGCTGGTACCATAAACGCGAAAATAAGTACGCAATATTGGGCCACCTGTGTATAGGTGATTCCTTTCATACCACCAAGCACGGCGTAAAACAGAACGATGATCATCCCGATAATAACTCCTGTATTGATATCTACCTCTAAAAAACGAGAAAAAACGATACCTACACCTCGCATTTGACCGGCAACATATGTAAACGACACCAACAAAGCACAAAAAACGGCTACCAAACGAGCTGTTTTCGAGTAATACCGATCCCCAATAAAATCGGGTACTGTAAATTTTCCAAATTTTCGTAAATACGGCGCTAGTAATAAGGCCAATAAAACATAGCCTCCGGTCCATCCCATTAAGTAAACGGCCCCGTCATATCCGGCGAAGGAAATGATACCAGCCATGGAAATAAATGACGCGGCACTCATCCAGTCGGCAGCCGTGGCCATACCATTAGCAATAGGTGAAACACCACCACCAGCAACATAAAACTCTTTTGTAGAGCCCGCTCTGGACCAGATAGCAATGCCAATGTACAGGGCGAAGGTAATTCCAACTAAAACGTAGGTCCACTTTTGAACATCCCAGGCTTCTAAAAAGATCATATTACTCATCATAACCGTAGGTTTTATCAAGTTTGTTCATCAAACGAACGTAAACAAAAATCAAAATTACAAATACGTATAAGGAGCCTTGTTGAGCAAACCAAAATCCAAGTTTAAAACCACCCATTTTGATGGTATCTAGCTCCTCTTTAAATATTATTCCGGCACCATAGGATACTACAAACCAAATAGCAAGAAGGATGAGAACGTATCGGATATTGGCTTTCCAATACGCAATGGGGTCTTTTTTAGTCATATTTTATTTTATTTTAGTTGGTACTAGGTTCTAATAATATCGCCAAAATTATTTCGTGGGCGTACACGCGAATATAATTACTTTTTGAGTTGGCTCATAATTTATTTTCAAAATAATTAATTAGCACTTATTCAATGTTTTTTAAGTCTTTTTTGATAGCCTTTAATTTCCTTAATTACCCGTGGCGCCATTAAAATAGTGGCTGTCATAGTAGGAAATGCCATTAAAGCGAAAAAACCATCAGTCAGGTTGATCATCATACTCAAAGAGGTGGTGGCTCCTAGGATGATGCTGACAAGATAAAAATAATTGTAATAATGTTTGTATTTATCTCCGAACAAAAAGGACATACACTTAGTACCGTAATAGGAATACGACAATAAAGAAGTTAGGCTAAATATAACAATGCATATAAGAAGCAAATATTTTCCGTAGACCGGCATGGTACTGGAAAATGCCGAAGCAGTTAAACTTACACCATTAGCCTCACTACTTTGCCAAACCCCTGTGACTAGGATGGCCAAAGCCGTTAGTGTACAAATCACCAAAGTATCAATAGCAGGGCCCAACATAGCTACTAAGCCTTCGCGAACAGGTTCATCCGTTTTAGCAGCACCATGAGCCAAGGGTGCCGTACCTATACCCGCTTCATTAGAAAAGGCACCACGACGAATACCCAATAAAATAAGGCCACCGGTAAGACCGCCTAGGAACGTATCCCCTTTGTAGAGATTCGCTGAAAAAGCTTCCGTTATAATCAATTTAAAATACTTTGGAACCACTTCAATATTCGAAATCAATATGATAGCTATAAGTACAAAATATAACAGCACCATGGCAGGTACTAATTTGGATGCTGTTTTACTGATCCGATTCAAACCTCCTAATATAACTACGGCAGTAATACTCACTAAAACAAGTCCGATGATCAAATTCGATTGAAAATTCACGGTAATCCCACTTGGAATAAGGACAATATCATTAATAGCTTGTGTTAGTTGATTGACATTAAATACAGGAAATGCGCCAATCATACCGCAAATACTGAAAAAAATCGCAGCAGGTTTCCATGATTTCCCTAATCCTTCAACAATAAAATACATGGGACCTCCCTGTAAAACACCAGCACTATCTTTCCCGCGATATAAAATCGCTAATGTGGCTGTAAAAAATTTGGTTGACATACCGATAACTGCACTCACCCACATCCAAAATACAGCTCCGGGGCCACCCATAGTAATAGCAACCGCAACACCTGCAATATTTCCCATACCTATGGTGGAAGACAATGCTGTTGAAAGCGCCTGAAAATGATTTATCTGACCCGGATCATTAGGGTCGTCATAGCGTCCGCGTAAGACCTGAATGGCATGACCTAAAAAACGAAAGGGTAGAAAACGGGATAGTACCAACAGGTATAACCCGCCGCCAATAAGTAAAATAAGTAAGGGTAAGCCCCAGGCAAAATCTGCAAAAGCCTTGATGGTATCGTTCATAAGGAACTAACTTGATTCGTTGAGCTTCTAAATATATAACTTTAGAATTTATAGTTTTCATTATTTAAAAGTATATTTAAACCCAGAAACTGATTAACCCTTGCAAGTTAAACGCCTATATTTTATTGATGCGGTAAGAGCATTTGCTATTTTAATGATGCTCCAGGGGCATTTTATCGATACACTTCTAAGCCCTGCTTTTCGAGATGAAAGCAATGCTATTTACTACGTTTGGAAATATTTCAGAGGTATCACTGCTCCCGTTTTCTTTACCATATCCGGATTGGTTTTTACCTACTTACTCTTACGTGCCTATGCCAAGGGAAACGATCAGTCCCGTATTAAAAAAGGTATTTTTAGAGGTCTGCTTTTATTAGGAATTGGTTATAGTTTACGTATTAATATTTTAAGTTGGCTAACCGGCTATTTTAGCGCCTATGTCCTCGTGATCGATGTCTTACAGTGTATTGGATTAGCGCTAATATTGATGGTAGGATTACACTTGCTTTTTAGAAAACACACTTACATTTATTCCATAGTTTTATTTGCTATTGGCTGTATCATATTTGTTACAGAACCCCTTTATCGTAATTTAGCGCTGGATCACGTGCCAGCGGTTTTTGCTAATTACATGACTAAATCTAATGGTTCTGTTTTCACCATTTTACCGTGGTTTGGGTATTCGGCCTTTGGCGCTTTTTTATCGACGGTTTTTTTCCGGCATGCTCATCGAAACCGTTTTAAGGTTTTTTCTATCGTTTGTTTTTATATAGTAGGCCTGATGTTTATGTTCTGGTCTACACCATTGCTATTTTGGTTGCATGAGGTTACCGGAGTTGAACTGTTTCAGCGCAGCGGAGATTTTAATTATTTGTTTTTGCGTTTGGGGAATGTGCTTATTTTATTTGCGCTGTTCTACACCTTTGAACGGTTCTTAAAGCAATCTATCATAGCCCGTATTGGTGAGAAAACCCTATCTATTTACGTCATTCATTTTATTTTACTTTATGGAAGTTATACAGGCTACGGATTGAAACGATTTTTCAATCAAGCCTTAGACCCTTACGAAGCTGCGATTGGAGCGATTCTTTTTATGATCGTGGTCTGCATTATTTCGTTTCATTATGCCAAGACCAACCATTTTGTGTATAGCTTATTTCAAAGGATCAGTGGTTGGTTTAAAAAATAGAAGTTCATTTTCAGTATCTTAGAACCATTTTTTACCATTTATCGGATAATTTTTCATTATAATAAATATAATTCTTACAAAAATATGATTTTACTTTTCAATGTGAAGAATTAGTTCTAATTTTCATAAGTGGTCCAATATTAATAAATATCTAAATAATGAAGGATTTTTTTTAATGAAAGGCAAACGTGTGATTTAGCCTTAATTTATCCCTATTTGAATACCTTGTTCAGAGTATTTAAAAAAGTGATAACAACTTTATGAATTATTTGGAAACCATATAAAAAAACTTTATTTTACATGATGCTACTATGTGCTATCTTAGGTATACTAGCCCTTTCTTGGGTCGAATGGAGTAATTTGGACACCACTGAAGGTATAATTAACGAATTTCAATTGCCGATCATTTTTTTGCTACTTTTTTTCACTTTCATGATAACTTACTATAAGAAATTAAAAGAAGATAAGATGAATAAGGACTAATCCAAAATGACATTTATTTTGAAACAAAAAAGACCTTGATCAAGGTCTTTTTTAATTCTATTTTTCCAACAAGGTATTATTAAATAAATCATAGATCCTGCGATATTCATCCGTCCAGCTGGAGGCTTCCTTGAATCCATGCTCTTCCAAAGGAAATACCGCCAGATCCCAATTTTTCTTACCGAGTTCTATCAAACGTTGCGATAAACGTACCACGTCCTGAAACTGCACATTAGTGTCAATAACACCATGCAGCATCAATAATTGTCCTTTAAGACCTTCTACAAAATAAATAGGTGAACTTCTTCTGTAAGCCATACTATCCGAGACTGGAGTATTCAAAATATTGGATGTATAGCCATGATTATAATGGGCCCAATCGGTCACTGAACGCAGGGCTGCACCACTTTTAAAAATATCCGGCGCCTTAAACATACTCATAAGTGTTATAAATCCGCCATAAGAACCACCGTAAATCCCTATGCGATTTTTGTCTATTCCCTGTTCTCCAACCAAATATTTGGCACCATCCACCTGATCTTCAAAATCTCTTCCACCCATATGGCGATATATTGCTGTTCGCCAATCACGACCATAGCCTTTACTCGCCCGGTAGTCAATGGCTAAAACGGTATAGCCATTATCGGCCATCATATTGTGAAACATGTATTCACGAAAATACGAGGACCACCAATGATGCACATTTTGCAAAAAACCTGCACCATGAACAAATATAATAGCGGCACCATTTTTTTTATCAGGTGCTGGTTCATACAAGGTAGCAGGTACCATCACCCCATCGGAAGCTTTAAATTTTATAATCTTGCTATCACGCCATGGATAAGATTTAAATTGTGTTGACGTAGAATGCGTTATTTGTTCCATTTTGGCTCCCGGCTTGTTAGGCATTAGGTATAATTCCCAGGGCTTATTCGTTTGAGAATAGCGGAGTGCCAACATTTTTTCATCAGGAGATATCGAAACTTCAAAACCGCCTTTAACATTGGTGATCCTGATCATTTCTCCGCCGTTTACAGATAGATGATAGAATTGATTTTCGAAAGGACTGGGTTTATTACTGGTGATGTAGAAGGTTTTTTTATCCCTTGATAACTGTACTTTCAGAATTTCGAAGTCTCCTTTTGTAAGCGCTTTGATCTTTCCGGTTTTTACATGAGCACTATACAAATGGGAATAACCGGTTTTTTCCGATTGAAAATAAACATGTTCATTATCGATCCAACCTAATGTGGTCGTTGTATTCCATGAAATTCCCGGACCAGCGATCCAAGCCTCGTCGTGCTGATGATCCAATTGCTTTAATTCACCATTACTAAGATCCAGTGTAGTGATCCAACGATCTTTGTTGTCATCAGATGTGATATTTAAAACCACTTTGCCGTCCTCAGAAAAGATTGGTTTTTCTATAGTCACGGGTTTAGGATCGTCATAGGTTTCCTTATAATTTGAAGGATCTTGAGCATAATCCTTTAGATACTCCGGCTTTTTATAAATACCCTCGAGATCTTCAGTTTTGATCTGGTATATCGTATCCTTTTGAATATTATATATCCAGGATTCATAGTGATTTTGGGGTCCGCCAACTTTTTGTCTGGAGGAAATTTCAGTGGTAAAACCTGATTGGGTAACATAATTAGGGACATTAGTTCTTTTATCATTGGCATCCTTGTACAGACGATAGATCACATAGTTGAGATCAGGCGTGGCCTCAAGGTAGGAAAGGCGTTTGCCTTCAAGATAAATAGTTTTGGGTCGATTTGGATCGATTAATGCTTCTCGGTACTTTTTTGCATCCTGTTCATCTTTGCGCTTTTTAAGGATATCAAAATTCTCCAGTTGATCGTTTTCCAACCATGATTCATATGGATCTAAAACAGATTCTTTTTTTGTTCCTTTTCTAAAATCGGTTAATTGCTTCGTACTGCCATCCCTTAAAGACCAAACGTACAGATTATTATCCAAAGTATATATCACCGCTTCATCATCTCCCGAAAAGGCCGGACTGGATTCACTTTTTAATGTATTTGTGATGTGTTTTACGGAATGGTCTTTTTGGTCCAAAAGAAAAATATCTCCATAGGATGCGTATACTTTTTTACTGTAATCTTTTGTAAAATCACCATCTTTTGTTTGACGTTTTAATTCATCGCCGGAAAGTTTTGCAATGGCTTTTGAGGCCACGCTTACCTTATAAGTGGACCGAAGGGTATCCGCATCGGGGTTCCAACTAAAATAGACTTCCTTATTGTCATCCGACCATTTGATATCTTCGGGTAAGTAGCCCACGAAATCGTCACCCTTCATGATGGTTTCCAACTTTAGAGGAGATGTATTTTGAGCATAGGCATTCTGGGCTATAGCTGCCAGAACTAGAAAAAATAAAACAAAACGTTTCATACTATATAATTCAATTACTTAGGGATAATTAAAAAAAATGCCATGAATTTTTCATGGCATTATTATTTCTGTATTTATGATTTTAAATAGGCCAATACATTGGCTTCTATACGTTCCTGAATGTTACTGACATCAGCTTTCACAAAGGCTTCACCTGTAATATTTTCGTAAAGCTCAATGTAGCGGTCGCTTACCGTTTGAATATAATCGTCGCTCATAAAGGGTACGGTTTGCCCTTCCAGACCTTGAAAATTATTGGCAATAAGCCATTGTCGTACAAATTCTTTTGAGAGTTGTTTTTGTGATTCACCTTTGGACTGACGCTCTTCATAGCCGTCGGCATAAAAATAACGCGATGAATCGGGCGTGTGGATCTCGTCTATCAAAACGATCTGACCATCCTTGGTTTTGCCAAACTCGTATTTCGTATCGACCAAAATCAAACCTCTGGATTCAGCGATCTCACTACCGCGACGAAATAATTTACGTGTATAATCTTCCAAGACGATATAATCTTCTTCGGATACAATTCCCCGTTTAATAATATCTTCTGCTGAAATATCCTCATCATGATCGCCTTTTTCAGCTTTTGTAGCCGGGGTTATAATAGGTTCCGGGAAAGCGTCATTTTCTTTCATACCATCGGGCATAGGAACACCACAAATAAGACGTTTTCCTGCTTTATATTCCCGAGCGGCGTGACCTGATAAGTAACCACGAATAACCATCTCTACTTTAAAAGGTTCGCACAACTGCCCCACAGCAACATTTGGATCGGGCGTGGCCGTAAGCCAATTTGGCACGAGATCTTCAGTTGCCGCCATCATTTTGGTTGCAATCTGATTGAGGATCTGACCTTTATAGGGAATTCCTTTTGGCATGACCACATCGAAGGCGGAAAGCCTGTCTGTTGCGATCATGACGAGCTGCTCGTCGTTAATATTATAAACCTCTCTCACTTTGCCTTTGTAAACACTTTTTTGGCCCGGAAAATGAAAATCGGTGTTTATGATGGTCTGACTCATGACTCCTTTACTGTTTATTTTTTGTTAATCTGTTTATACTTTTTTCTGCTGCCCTAGCCCGGATTGAGGCTTTGTTGGAGCGCCTTGCAAAGCGCGACTGCCGAAAGCCGGAAACAGCTTCAAAAAAAAATTAATCTCTGTTTTCGATGCTCTTATAGGCAGCGATAACCTCTTTTACGAGTTTGTGGCGGATAACGTCCTTATCGTCCAAGAAAATCATGCCCACGCCCTCTATGTTCTTTAATATGAGCAGGGCTTCTTTAAGGCCAGAAATGGTGCGTCGTGGCAGGTCGATCTGACCCGGGTCGCCGGTTAATAAAAATTTAGCGTTCTTTCCCATTCGGGTGAGGAACATTTTCATTTGGGCATGTGTAGTGTTCTGACCTTCATCGAGAATTACGAAAGCGTTATCCAGGGTTCGACCGCGCATAAAGGCCAATGGTGCAATTTGAATCGTACCATTCTCGATGTAGTGCGCTAATTTTTCGGCGGGGATCATATCACGCAAGGCATCGTAAAGTGGCTGCATGTAAGGGTCTAGCTTTTCTTTTAGGTCTCCAGGCAGAAAACCGAGGTTTTCACCGGCCTCCACCGCAGGACGGGTTAAAATGATGCGTTTGACCTCTTTGTTTTTTAATGCTTGAACGGCCAAAGCAACACCGGTATACGTTTTCCCGGTTCCGGCAGGACCTATGGCAAAAACCATATCGTTTTTACGCATAAGCTCTACGAGTTTGCGTTGGTTTACGGTTTGCGCTTTAATAAGTTGCCCACCTACACCATGCACTAGTACTTCTCCACTTTGTTTCGAGGTGTTGTAATCGTCGCTACTTTGACTGGTAAGCACACGCTCGATCGTATTTTCATCGATCTTGTTATAGCGTCCGAAATGCTTGAAAAGCATGCTAATACGCCGATCGAATTCCTCGAGGAGCTCTTCGTCTCCAAAAGCTTTGATTTTATTACCGCGTGCTACGATCTTTAATTTTGGGAAATATTTTTTTAAAAGTTCAATGTTTACATTTTGAGCGCCAAAAAATTCTTTTGGTGAGATCTCTTCCAGTTCGATTATAATTTCGTTCAAAAGCCTGTTTTTAATTTAAATTAGCTTGCTATCAGTTAGCTGATAGGCGAATATTAGTATGGTTTAAAGTCATTTTTTAGTGGGTGAATTTAAGCTTTGAAACCTAAATGATCAGCCTGCTACATTTTTGGTTAAATTATAAAAACAAAAACGAAAATTTATGTAGGTTTGTGTAACAAAATACACCCACTCAAAAATACATAATTTTGAGTGACCTAACGCTAAAAACATATCAACAATTTTGCCGATGGCAATTATAACTTTAACAACCGACTTCGGAGAAAAAGACCACTTTGCTGGCGCTACTAAAGGGGCCATTTACAGTGAACTTCCCGATGTTAAAATTGTTGATATCTCACATTCTATTTCGCCTTTCAATATTCCGGAAGCCTCGTACGTGATTCAAAATGCCTACAAAAGTTTCCCTAAAGGCACCATTCATATTATTGGTATTGATTCGGAAATAAACCCGGAAAACAAGCATATTGCCATGAAATTGGATGGATATTTTTTCATTTGTGCGAATAATGGGATCATGAGTATGATCTGCTCAGAAATTGCTCCTGAGCAAATCGTTGAAATTAATATTCACGATAAGATACAAACTAGTTTTCCGGTTTTAGATGTTTTCGTAAAAGTGGCCTGCCATATTGCGAGAGGTGGCACTCTGGATGTTATTGGTAAAAAGATTGATGCTATAAAACCCATTAAAAATATTGTGCCTTACGTGAATGAAGATAAAACTCAGATCATTGGCAGTGTGATTTATATTGATAATTATGGCAATGTTGTTACGAATATTAAGCGGCAGTTCTTCGAGGGCATTCAGAAAGGTCGCTCATTTATGATCTCGGCACGACATTATAAGTTCAAAGAAATTTTTAAGAAATATAGCGATATCGTCAATTTTGAAATTCCAGCAGAAAAGCGTCAGGACGAAGGAAGGAAACTGCTTGTTTTTAATTCCGGGGATTTTTTGGAAATTGCCATATTTAAAAGTGATCCCTTAACAGTAGGTAGCGCCTCTACACTTTTGGGACTGGGTATTCGCGATACCATTACTATAAATTTTTATACCGAATAGCTTATGTTGATACGCATTGTAAAAATGGGGTTTTATAAACAAAATATAGAGGTTTTCCTCAAACATTTTGAAGGTTATAAATCGCGCATTCGTGGTTTTGAAGGTTGTCAAAATTTAGAGCTTTACCGGGATCACAACGACCCTAGTGTGTTTTTTACGTATAGCTATTGGGAGGACGATAAAGCCTTACAGCGTTACCGAAAATCAGAAGTTTTTAAGGATGTATGGTCGAAAACAAAACCTTTATTTAGTATCAGGCCGGAAGCCTGGAGTGTAAATAAAATAGATTCCCTGCCTTAATTTTTTTAATTTTAGCACCGAAACATGCTCTCTATTTTAAAAAAAGAAATAAATTCATTTTTTGCCTCACCGGTAGGTTATTTGGTGATCGCCATTTTCCTGGTGCTTAATGGCCTGTTCCTATGGCTGTTCAAAGGGAATTTTAATATTTTGGATTATGGCTTCGCAGATCTATCTGCTTTCTTTTTGTTAGCACCTTGGATCCTGATCTTTTTAATCCCTGCCATTACCATGCGCAGTTTTTCAGATGAAAAAAAGCAAGGAACCCTGGAACTCTTGCTTACGAAACCTATCTCTATAAGCCATATTATCTTGGGTAAATATTTTGCAGCATTGGCGCTCATTATCATAGCCTTGATTCCAACCTTACTTTATGTTTACACGGTTTACCAATTAGGAAATCCAATGGGTAATATTGATCTGGGAAGTACTATGGGCTCGTATTTCGGTCTGTTTTTTTTGGTCGCTGCGTACACCGCGATCGGAGTTTTTGCTTCCACATTTTCAAGCAATCAAATTGTAGCATTTATCAGCGCCGTGTTTTTATGTTTTTTTATTTATGCGGGGTTTGAAGGCATCGCCGATTTCACTTTTAGTGATTTTATAGATCAACTGGGGATGAAATATCATTTTAACAGTATGGGGCGTGGTGTGTTGGACACTCGAGACATTATTTACTTTTTGAGTATTACGATTTTCTTTTTAATGCTCACAAAACTAACTGTTAATAGCCAGCGCCAATGATATACACACCGCTACATATTATCTTTTTAATCGGTATTTTTTTATTGATGTGGTGGTTTGCTAACACCATTGATAAACGAAAATGGCTGAGTTTTTTGATCAGTTTGGTACTTACACCATTCGTGTTTTATTACGTGTTCTATCCGGTGTTGAATATATTTAGCTCTTACCACCATGAAAAATATTTTGAAGCGGAAGCTTGGATAGAAAAACCTGCTTTTCGCTACGAAATGAGCGATCATATTATAACAGACAGCATTTTAATAGGGAAGACCAAGGAACAGATACAGGATCAACTTGGTAAACCTGAATGGTTTGGTTGGGATGATGCCCTAAAAGCCAACTCCCCTGACCTTTGGAATTACAATTTAGGTTTTGAACCCGGTGCATTTAACCATATGCAGGAATGTTTGGAATTAACTTTTGAAAAGGATACAGTCAATTCTGTAAGACAATATCAACTCGAAAAATCTTTTGAATAAAATAATTAAACATAGTGTTCTGGTTTTGATCGCGCTGATTGCTGTAAATGTTATCAGTAGTAAGATTTATGAGCGTTTCGACCTCACCAAAGATCAGCGTTACTCCCTAAGTGAAGCAACAAAAAGTATCGTTTCCAGTGCCGCTTCTCCCTTACAGATCGATGTTTTTTTAGAGGGAGATGATTTTCCTTCGGAATTCAGACGCCTACAAAGTGAGACCAAACAGATCCTTGAAGAATTTCAGTCTGAGAACAACAATATCATTTTCAATTTTATTGATCCTCTTCAGGATGAGGCCAATCAGGATCAGGTGATCCAGCAGCTTTCGCAACGTGGTTTAACCCCGATGCAGCTGAGTGTTCAAGAAAATGGAAAATCCTCTAAAGCCATTATTTTCCCTTGGGCTCTGGCTAGTTACGACAACCAAACCGTAGCTATTCCCCTGATCAAAAATAAGATTGGAGCATCTCAACAGGATCTCGTCATTAATTCAGTGCAGCATCTGGAGTATGCCTTCGCCGATGGCTTTAAAAAACTCACACAACCCAAGAAGAAAAAAATAGCCATCCTGAAAGGAAATGATCAATTAGCTGATAGATATATTGCCGACTTTATAAAGAAAATTGGCACTTACTATTACATAGCTCCCTTTACTTTAGACAGTGTGGAAGGTAATCCAGTTAAGACTTTAAAAGCCTTAGATCAATATGACCTGATCATTAACGCAAAACCACTGGAACCATTCACTGAAAAAGAAAAATTTGTGCTGGACCAGTATACCATGAATGGCGGTAAAAGCCTGTGGCTGATTGATAAAGTAGCCATTGAAAAGGACAGTTTGTACAACAGTGCCGGTTTAAATTACGCGGTGGGTAGGGAATTAAATCTCACAGATTTCTTTTTCAAATACGGGGTTCGTATCAACCCCAATTTAGTAAGCACCCTCTACTCTGCCCCGATTACGCTGGCCATTGGAGAAGGTAGTGACTCCCAATTCCAAAATTTACGTTGGCCCTATTCGCCTTTGGCAGGTACCGAAAATCACCATCCTATTGTAAACAATATTGATCTTGTACGTTTCGATTTTGCAAACCAAATAGATACCTTAAAAAATAGAATCAAAAAGACCATTTTACTAGAATCGGCACCATTAAGTAAATTAGAAGGAACTCCCAGAGAAATCAGTTTAAATATTGTGACCAAGGAGCAAGATCCTAAAGGCTTTAATCATGGTAATATCCCCTTGGCAGTGCTTCTCGAAGGTCAGTTCCACTCAGTTTATGAAAATCGCTTAAAACCTTTTAAAACAGAGACTCCTAAAGACCTCAGTACCGACAACAAAATAATCGTGATCTCGGATGGGGATCTTATTAAGAATGATGTGATAAAAAATCAGCCTCAGGAACTTGGTTTCGATCGTTGGACCGGGCAACTCTATGGGAATAAAGAATTTTTGCTCAATGCTGTGAATTACCTTTTGGATGATACAGGACTTATAAACATTCGGTCGAAACAAATCTCAGTAGCCTTTTTAGACCAAGAAAAAATAGCATCTGAAAAAACAACCTGGCAGCTTATAAACATTGTGCTACCATTGGTATTATTAGCCCTTTTCGGATTTGTATTTAATTACCTGAGAAAGAAAAAATACACGGTCTAAATGTTAATAAGTTTGTTTCCAAATATAGACACGATAGAATATCTTTGTACATAGCTAAATTCTAAACTAAACGCAAATAATTGATGAAATTTATAGTTTCCAGTACTTATTTATTAAAACAACTGCAAGTTTTAGGAGGTGTTATTAACAACTCGAACACCTTACCTATTTTAGATAATTTTTTATTCGAACTTAATCAAAATAAACTAACGGTTTCTGCAAGCGACCTGGAAACCACAATGGCCTCTAAGCTTGATGTAGAAAGTGACAGCCAAGGAAGTGTTGCCATTCCGGCACGTTTGCTTTTAGATACTTTAAAAACCTTTCCTGAACAACCTTTAACCTTCGTGGTTGAGGATAATAATACTGTTGAGATCAGTTCGAATCATGGTAAATATGCTTTGGCATACGCCGATGGTAATGAGTTCCCAAAAGCGGTAGCTCTGGAAGATCCAAGTAAAACTGTAGTAACAGGCGATATACTGGCAACAGCTATTAGTAAAACTATTTTTGCTGCTGGAAATGATGATCTACGTCCTGTAATGAGCGGGGTCTTTTTTCAATTCTCAACTGAGGGTCTAACCTTTGTTGCTACCGATGCTCACAAGTTGGTGAAATATACCCGTGAGGATGTAACCGCCAGTCAGGTAGCTGAATTCATCATGCCTAAAAAACCATTGAATTTATTAAAAGGTATTTTAGCAGCGAGTGAGGAAGACGTCATCATTGAATACAATGAAAGTAACGCAAAATTCACTTTCGAGAACTCGGAATTGATTTGTCGTCTTATCGATGGAAAATATCCAAATTATGAGGCTGTTATTCCAAAAGAAAACCCAAACAAACTCGTTATCGATAGAACACAATTCTTAAATTCTGTGCGTCGTGTGAGTATCTTTTCAAATAAAACAACCCATCAGATACGTTTAAAAATTGCAGGTGCGGAATTAAATATTTCTGCAGAAGATGTAGACTATAGTAATAAAGCTGAAGAGCGTTTAACCTGTGATTATCAAGGTGACGATATGCAGATCGGTTTCAACTCACGCTTCTTAACCGAGATGTTGAACAATTTGAGCTCAGACAATGTACAGCTGGAAATGAGTATGCCTAATCGTGCAGGCATATTAACCCCTGTTGATGGCTTGGATGACGGTGAAAATGTAACCATGCTGGTTATGCCTGTGATGCTTAATTCATAAGAAAATAAACTATCATTAAAATAAAAACGCTCACCAATAGGTGAGCGTTTTTGTTTATCTCTACAAACTAACTAACTAACTAATAAAATTAAGAGATAAAGGATATTTTGCAATTTCCCCATGGCTTGCTTTTATAGCATTCACAATGGGAAAAACAAAAGATATGATCCCAATGACAATAAGCCCCACAACACCCAATCCAAAAAGGAAAATTAAAGGAATACACAATAAAGCATAAATAAGCATACTTAATTGAAAATTCACAATGTTCTTCCCATGGGTATCCATGGTATATACTTTTTCTTTTTGTGTTAACCATAAAATTAATGGTAACAGCAGGCTCCCAAAGCCAATAACTATAGTAATTAACTGACTTAAATGTGTTAGGACGATAAGTTGGTTGTCTTGTTTCATGATGATGGTTTTATTTTGATTGACAATTATATGACGAAAGGAAAATAAAAATGTTACATGAAAGTTACTGATTTTTTTGATAAGTAACTACTTGAAAATTAGCACATTTTATTTATCTAAATCCCTCTGTTTTAAAACCAGTAAAGGCAGATCGATTTTAAAAGCGAAGGTTTCTACCCGATATTCAGAAAATAAACGGTTCAAAAAACTGTGGGTTTTACTTAACATAACAATAAGTTTTAGTCTATGGGTCTCAGCAAACTCATGAATACCATCGTAGACAGAATCTGTATGTTCCGCGATACGGTTTATGGAAACTTTGTCAAAATGTGTTTTAAAAAAATCTACATTTTGATTTAATGTCATTTCTCCATTATCTGCCTGTATCACATGCATCACATGTAGGTGTGATCTATGGGCTATCAAAAGAGCCTTTAAAAACTTAAAATCTGCCTCGCTATATTTCGACTTAAAGCTGGATGTGAAACCAACGGAATCTAAGGACCGGAATTTACAATTATCCGGGATGACCAAAACTGGAACTTTACAGCGTTTTATAACATGAACCGTATTACTGCCAAACAACATTTTTTTCAAGCCTGAGGCTCCGTGAGTTCCCATAACGATCAGGTCGATGTTATGCTGCTCCGTGATCTGGTTGATAGAATCTACAAAATTGTCGTAATCTACCAGAGAATGAAAGGCATGCTTATTATTTTTATATTCTTTTTTAAGATTAGAAATAAGATTTTCAATTGACTTTTTAGCAGCTCCAACCAAGGTATTGTATAAGGTTGCTGTAGACGGTACAACCAACATATCATCAGAAATAAAAGAGGATGCTTTTTGAATATTTAAAATATAAAACTCACAAATATCATCCTTGAACATACGCATGGCATAATGAATCGCGTTGACGGAGTTGTTAGAAAAATCAGTTGGTAACAATATAGCTTTCATTATTCCGAGAAAATAGGTTCTACGTAAAATTAAAACAGTTCATCACCAGAAAATATGATAATTGTCAGTTCGTCGATTTCTTTTAAAAGGCCAATATTAAATTAGTTTAAAACGGATACGTATTGTATTTTCGGCACAATAAATGATTCGATAAACGTTATAACATAAAATCAAAAACATGCTTCGATCTTTCTTGACCGCACTCTTTTTAAGCATCTCCTTAATGCTTCAGTCTCAAAACGATGCCGTTGGCTATAACGAGACCCTAGTGTATACGGCCTCATACAATATGTCGGGAATTTTAAACGATATTGCTGAAATTAAAATGGAAACGAGTCCGGTTAAAACCTCAAAAGCGACTTTACTTCAATTAAAATGTACCGCAGTAACTTACAGTAAATGGGATAATTTTTTTAAGATACGCGACTTATATGAAAGCTACGTAAGCCCTAAAAGCCTGCTCCCCTATTTGTACAAAAGGGATATCTCTGAAGGTGGGTTTTACAAATACATGAAATACACCTTTAGTCATAAAACGCAAACCGTGAAATCGCAAATGAAAAAGAAGAACGGCTATGAAGAGAATACAAGCGTTTCGATTGGCAGTGACACCAAAGACATCGTTTCTACACTTTATTCCATTCGTCTTATAGATTATAGCACCATGAGCGTTGGTACCGTTAAAACATTTACGATTATTTTTGACAATAAGGAGTTGAAAGGACAATTTAAATATCTCGGTAAAGAAACCATTAGTACGGCATTGGGCAAAAAAAGCTGTTATAAATTAGCTCTGGGATCTCGTAGTACCGATGCTCTAAAAGGAACTAATAGCAACTTTTTATGGCTTACGGCCGATGCTAATAAGATCATTGTTTATGGAAAATTCAATATTCCTGTGGGTACCGGTGAACTACGTATTAAATCAGCCTCAGGCCTAAGAAATTAATATTGTTATGAAAAAGCTTTTTACAATTCTTGCGCTAATTGCGGCCATTTTAGCTATTATTTTAGCTGTATTACCAGTGTCTAACCTTGCTGTTTTCCCCAGTATTGCCGCCCTAGTTTTTGGCTCGCTAGCCTTTTATTTTTCCAAAAAGTCCGGGGAAGTAAAAAAATTGGTGCAGTTTAGTTTTCTACTCACTACAGCCGCTTTGGTATTGGTGATCTATAAGGCCATATTTACAGAAACGGAAGTTAGTAATACCGAAACTCTTGATGCTAAAGAAACACAGTTCAAGGAAGATGCGATAGAGGAGCTTGAAGAGCTTAACATTGAGGAGTTGGACGATATTGATGATCTGGAACTGGATGAAAGTTTCGAGGACATTGAACTGGAATAATAGAGTTATTTCAATCTTGTAGTATTTAACACAAATTGTTCTGTAACATGTCGTAGTCATTTTTGAATAAATTCATGACCTCCTTTGAGGGCGCTTTAATGGTTTTGTCGATCCCACTTTTGATCAAAATCGCCTTTATATTTTGCGCTTTTTTATTTTTCCAAAAGCCTGCTTTTGTAAAACCAATGGCACACAATTGATTGTTTTGTGTGAACGTTTGGCGATGATAAACCCATTTATCGTCGGCTCCTTCAAATATTAAGGTTATTTCAAATTTTTTTAATCTTCGTAAGGGTTTTTTATAGATAATTTTTTGAGATGCTAAAACACCGAACATGCCCTTTTTAATAGTGTTTTCATACAGCTTGGACCGAAAAACTACTTCAAATCGTATTAAATCCATGTAATAAAAATACTTGGAATTAGCCATGAACCTAAAAGCTTCACAGTCCAATAAATTTACCCGCCGTGTTCGTTTAAGATCGGATCCGGGTTTTACTTTTTTCCAGATAAAACGGGATCCAATGAAAATATAGACCACATGTAACCAATAATAAATCATTGTTTTGAAATTTAATTAAGTAGGTTATGCGGATTTTCAAAAAGGCATATAACTTATAGGGATAACCAAGTCAACTTACTGTAATACAATTAAATACAACGACTAAAGTAATAAAAAAGGAAGATTAATTATTGATTTAGTTATTTTTGTTCATCTTTTTCGATCTGAAGTTTAATTTTTATGATGATCAGAGGTTTCGTAATGCTCTTTTATGAGGTCTCTCCCGAAATCACCATTAAAATCTCTCCAAACAGTGTGAATATGATTCGCGTTGTTTTGAGTATTATCGAATTCTATTAAAAAAGATTTCCCCTGAATCCTGTAATAATGCGGTTCTCCACGGTTTAGGCTACCAGCCCAACCAAATCTTATGTCATTCAATTCCTCACGCTTTAATTGCTGCATTCTTTTTACAGCCAAATTTTCTTTAACGGTTGATAGGTATTCCATAATTAAATTTTGAAAAATCTCTTGCTGTGAACTATTCAATGCGTCATAGGGTATTCCTGCAGGAGATAAAGGAATAACTTCAGCTGAATTTTTAGTTACGATATCAGAAAAAGTATTCGCTCGAAATATAGCAAGCTTCCTTTGCTCATCGGAAAGAGCATTTATCAATTTATAACCTAAATCTTCCTCATTGTGTAGTGTACGCTCCCCCTTTCTTGAACCCGATAATACAATTGCCGGATTCGCCCCGAAAAATCTGGGTGCCAAAGTTGTTTTATCATTCAAAATGGTGAAATTTAAAGAAATGTGATGACCCTCAAAGGACCATGACCATAAACTGTCCTTCTCAGGATTTCCATAGAATGCCAAAGCGTATTTATCCGGGTCACGCCTAACAGTATCTCCTGAAATTTCCCTAAGAACATTTTCTAGATCAATAATCTTTTGAACCTTTTTATAACCGGCCTCCGATAGCGAAGCCTGAATAAGATTAAAGGCCAGCTTTTTTTGATTATCATTAAGTTCGTTTAAACGAATACCTTTTCTAGGTCTTGATGTAGCAGGAATATAATGCCAATTGGATTTAGAAAGATCGTTAAATTCTAGCATCATCATACTTCTTTGATCTTGACTTAATGCATTTAAGAATGTAATCGCCGGGTGTTCATTATTATTCATTAAGGATAAATGCACGGTAGCAAAAATTAAGAGTGCTAGTTTAAAAATGTTTGTCATGGTTTTTCTTATTTTAAGGTATGATGAATTTCTCTAATTTATAAGGTCATTCAAAGGGTAGGAAGGGAAACTTGAAAACTAAGATAGGTAAAAAGGAAGAGAATTAATTTTTGACAACAAATTTAAAGGTTTATATGTTAGGAATAAGAGATCATCTAGTCCATGCATTTGGGGCAATAATATGACTAATCTTAATTAAGTTCTTTTGTTTTCCTAGTTCTTTAAATTAAGCTCCTCTTCAATGTCTCCTACAAGCCTAAGCGCCCAACTTTCTTCCCTTTCAAGTCCAATAATACCAATTTCCAATCTTATCGAAAGATTATTTAAATAGTTTTCCAGACTTACATCTCCCCTAATGTCCTGTAGTTGTATAACAGGTCGATTGTCGTCCTTATATCTCTCCAAAGCGTAATCTCCTCCTTGACCATCAAGAGCCATTACCAAATTGTTAAATATTCGGTATTTATTAATCAGGTAAGTGTCGTTGAATGCATTAATAAACCTTTTGGTTTCAGTCACATGTTGCTCAAGACCAATATTAGCGTAATAATTTGATAATTCTTTATTCAGACGATCATTTGTTATATTGTTCAAATACCCTGTACTGGTGGCTATATCAAATGATGTCCTATTAGGGCTTGGAACTGTGAAGTAAATCATAAGATTAAAATCATTAACGAATTGCACGGTATCCTCTAGTGGTTTTGAAGTATCAATCAAATATTCCAAAAGTCTAAGTGCTGCCTTATTTTGTGATGTTTTAAATGCTCTTACACCTTTCAATTCCTGAATATCACTTTCCAAATCCATTTTTATATTCTTTAATAGTATTTTTTCGATGTGCCGATCGTTTTTTTCCACACGCCAAGTATTAAACTGCAGAGCAATCAAAATTCCTATAACGACCAGAATAATTTCACCAATAGCGTATTTCAGGTATTGGCTAATTTTGTTTTTCTGTATAAGATCTTTTCTAAAACGTCTAAAAAACTTGATCATAGTATTAAAATTTATCATGTTTAATTCCGCAATCGGTAACCGCAATCAAAGGTCTGCCGGATCTTTTATTTTGTGTTTCAAAATTACTTTTTGATAAACTAAAGAATATTATCATAGCTTAATGGTTGGTTATGATGAACCATAACAGTCTCTGCTGCGATTAGTTAGGTCTTCAGGAACCTAATTTAACAAATAAAACCACACCCTTGGGAAATCTGAATAATTTTCCGAAATAAGCAAGAAGCAAGCAATCAATTTTATACGCTGTTAGACACCCGTCTTTTTTTAATTGGAAGTAACTTATTATAGGTCAGGCATCTCCATATCCATTCTAATGGCCCAAACTTAAAATAGGTCAGCCAAAACTTACTCAATATTAATTGAATTATAAAAACGAAAATTGCCGAAATGAAAGTATGTGATGGACTTAATGTTTCGTATAGTTTAAATCCGACAGAGGAAAATAATATTAACCCTATTAAACTTTGAAACATATAATTTGTTAATGCCATCCTTCCTACATACTTTAAAGGCGACAAAATTTTCCCCCAATTTGTATGATGCCATATCCAACCAAATAACCATAAGTAAAACAAGCCCATCATTACATCTGATATCACCATTAATTTGATCAAAATTGTTCTATAAAACTCGACTTTATAAATTTCCAGTTTGGTCAACACAAACAAAAACAGAATTCTATAAACGTTCGTAATGAATGTTAACAATAGAATTGGCTTCATTTTTTTTTCTAAAAAAGACTCTAAAGACATATATATCTTATTTTTTCCAAGATAAAGTCCCAGTAAAAACATGGACAAGGCAATTGGGGCTAAAAAACCAAATAACATGGGAATATTTGAAAGGTATTCCATGATTCTCAGTGTGACACCTTGGAAATAAGTGCCATTTTTAATGGTTTGGTTTACAATTTCTCCAGTATAATTACTTAAATAGGTTTCAGGCCGAAAATTTAATAGTTTAAATAGGTGTTCAAAAAGTTGGTCATAAAATGGAAAGAAGAGAAAAAACGCTGATAAGACAAGTATCAACTTATTAGATTTCCTTATGAAAAATGTGGTTAAAAGTCCCAAAATGGCATAAAGATTTAAAACATCTCCAGACCATAATAATATGATGTGTAATGCCCCAAAAAAGAACAAAATAGACATTCTTCTAGCAAAAAAGGAAAATGAAAGTTTATCATTTTCAAACAATTTTAGGGCTTGCATTGATATTCCCAAACCAAATAATAATGAAAATATTGGGAAGAATTTAGTGTAGAAAAAGAGCTTTAAAATAAGCTCGGATATTTGATCAATATTGGAAGTCCATTGTTTTGCAAATTCGTCTTGGTTTAGAAAAGTCGAATTCATTATAACGATGTTTACAACAAAAATACCGAGGATTGCAAATCCTCGGTAAATATCCAATAGTTCAATTCGTTTTGTCGTTTTAGTAGGTTGCTCGTTCAATCTAAGTTTCAGCTTTTGTTCACGTTATTCACAACGTGCATTCGTTTATTATTGAGCTTATCTATTCGTCAGCCAATCCCAATAAGAGGCATTTCTGTTCACTATATCATCTTTGTCTCGCGGTAATACAAATCCTTCTGTTACTAGTGCTTCAATAGCAGTCCTTACCTTTTCCAAAAATTCTTTTTTGTTTTTATACAAGGTTTTGATGGATGGCCTGGGATCGCCATGACTACGTTTTATGTCATCATTTAAAGGAAATGGCAGGAATGTTCCCTGAAAATCTGTAAGTTCTCCATTGCCACCTGCAAAACCCTTACGAAGATTCCATGGTGTGTATGTAGCAAGAGGCACGGTTAACTCAACATTTCTTATACCTCCAATTTCATTACCGTATTTGTCCACTGCTGATACCTTAGGAATATATTGATCTTTAAAAACCGGAGGTTGAAAATCTACAAAACCTAAGTTCCATTTGGGGCCATAATCAACATTGTAGGCGGTTTGAATAACTTTGGGCACCTCCAATCCCGGGATTTCCGGCATATTCAAATCTGTATGGGCAATTAATGTACCCGCAGCATGATTCGGGTAGGTACTATTGGGAGGCGTTTCATGACTGTTCACCCATTGAGTTAGCTTAAATAAAAGGGCTCTATAATTAGGAAAAAAATAAAGAGGGTTTCCCTTGAATAATTCCGTGCTATTTTCTCCCTCGTAATTAGTCGGTGGCCATGGGCCTACAAAATGCTGGCCTGAAGCAATATGGTATATGCGTTCGTTATCTGCTAAAGAGATATCTTTTTGACTATCTGGTGTGGTATGGATTAACGAAGCTGCTCGACCCCAATACTCATATCCGGTATTTACGAAGAAAACCTTGGGCAGATGTTCTTTATTTGCAGCTGCAAACAATCCGTCATTTCTCATTAATAAACTATTGAATTGAGTCGTTGCGCTAAATGGAAATATATCCGTGGGATATAAAAAGGCAGAATAACGATGTCCGTCTCTTGAAGGCTGTGCAAATCGGTGATTGAAACTTCCCATTCCGGCACCTGCCGTTATAACCAACAAGCCGTCATAAGCTTTCAGTCCATTTTCATCTGTATTGAAGTTTTGATATACAAACTTTCTCAAAAATCGTCCTGTTTGTGAAACTCCCGCAGCAAGACCATATTTGGCACTGAACTCGCAGGTCTCATCGTATTTTACATATGAAATGATATCACGGATAGCTGCCATACCAAGTCCGACGACCGGTGGATTTTTACCAACATAAACGAGCTCATAAATGCGACCCGCTTTGAATCCTTCTTTTGAATAAATAAATTCGGAACTTTCTTTGACCTCTGCTTCATTTATTGTCGCAAATTGCCATTGGTCCCGTGGAACGGTAATCCGTTCATCATCCCGACCCGTCCTGTAGGTCAAAATATTTCGGGGATCATTCTTAAGGGCTACCGGATATCCCTCCAGAGTTCGATGTCCTAGCCTTAGTTGGCTTGTATCTTTATCAACGGTCCAGTCACTTCGAACCAATCCAAATATCTCAGAGCCATCCAATGCTTTCGCTATAGGAACATGAAGTTTTAATCCCGGCTTTGGCACATCAAACTGCCAGCCTATCCAAATGATCGTAAACCCTTCATCCATCAGAAAATTATCTCCAAAATCTTCAGGTTTATTTACATCCAGATCAGCACTCACTGCTCTGTTAAAGTATCTGGGAGTAAACTTACCTCCGCGGTTGCTCACTTCTACCAACGCTACACCGTTACTTTTCGTAATGTCTATAGGCCTTAGTACAATAAGTTCAGACCATGCTTCAATTTTACCATTCGAATTTCTTTCAGCTAAAAGTATGTCCGTTATTCGACTGTTAGCATAATTCGCTGGATCAAATTCGAAATAGACCCTACCTTTAATCAATTCATAGGCGGTACCCGAGGAAAATACCTTGCCATTAAGAACTTGTTCTCTAGAATCGATCTTCACTCGAGTAACATGACCAAATGTAGAAATACAATGAAAGGAGCAAATAATAAAGAGTAATAATCTTAAATTAAAGCGGTTTGTAAGTATCAGAAATGTTTTTATCATAGTAGCATAAAAATTTATTGAATGTACAACAATGTAAGTAAGCCTGAAATAGCAATTCCTTATAGCCATAGTTGTGCTTTCGTTATTTATTTTCTTTTAATTCAGATTTAATTATACTCTCCATTTCATTTATATCTTCTATAACTTGTAATAATCTGTTGCGTGTGTTTTTTTCGGTATAAATTTTAATATTAAATGCACTTTCGGCGCTAAGGATAGCTTCTATTGGACTAATATGTTTATCTAATTCCATTTTGATTTCATTTTGAGTTTTCAATCGCGATATGAATTGCCCAATTCCTTTCTCACCGTACCTAAAAAGACCGTCTAGATAAACCTTCAAGTTTCCATTATTTACGGTGGTCCAAAAGTCAATTTTACTTTTATGAGTAATTAGTTTATTTCGTAAAGTTTCCGGAATAATCTTAATATCTCCAGTAGATTGTAAGGTCTCCATTGTGTTGAACCGAAAATAAAGATATGGAGTTACATTCTCAACTTTATTCAGGGCTTCTACGGCATCATTAACATTTAAATTCCCCTTTTCATATAATTGTGTATAGGTCTCATACGAAATAATACTCGAATCTAATTGAGTAATTGTTTTTGCTGAATAGATTTTTTGCTCATCCAAATCCTTGAGGATTTGCTCGTAATAGGTTTTTAATAAGTTGTGTTCTTTTCTTTTTTCATTCCAATTATTTACTTGTAATGCTATTAAAATCCCTATCACTACAAGAGCTATTTCACCTAAAGCATATTTTAGGTAGTTAAAGGTTTTGCCCTCTGAAAGTAAATTTTGCCTAATTTTTCTAAAGAATTTTATCATTGGTTAGTGGTTGGTTATAATAAAGCACAACGTTTATGTATAAGATTAGAGGCGTTGTAAAGCAACTAATTTAGTAAATACAAATCGAATAGAAAATCCGGATGATTTTCATAAATAGAATTGCGCTAACAAATTTATTCAAATCGTTTTAGGCACCGTTTTTAATTTTCAATCCAACTATAAAAATTGATATTATTCCAACCGTAAATAGCGATAGATACTCCAGAATTTGCTTCGATGTTTTCTGCAGCATATGCATTCAATATGTTAGCTAAAGTGTCAAATTGGGCAGAGTCTGTGTACTTGTAATATTTTGAAGGATGATTGACCCAATGTCCAACCGTTGTTTCCGGGTAAGGTATTCTCCCCTCTCCTTCAAATACAAATTCTGTGAAATCAGGATTTTGCCCTATGATTGCTGAAAAATCTGTGTAAATATTCGTGTTATTCGTATTGGTTCCGCAAACATAGGCAAATGAATTTTCAGGAATCCGAAAAGTGTTATTGTATAATGAGGTTGTAAACTTATTTTCTATAAGTGTAACCGATATTTTTTGTTCGTTAATGGCAACGGAATACTTATCAATGACAATTCCATTTAAGAAAGTGAGTTTACTTATGTTTTCAGGTAGATCTATAGAGGCTGTTGCAGGTCCGAGAGCCGTTAAACAGATATCGGGTTCAATGATTTGCTCAAATCTTACTATGAGTTCGTTCCCATTTATAAATTCTGTTGTTGATAATTGGTAGTTGATGCAAGGGTATATTTTAGAGCTAATTAATTTTAGTTTTAATACCGGTTCTTGACTTTCGTTAGTTGTATAAATTTCTTCAGCCATAAAATTTATTTCTGTATCGATAGCATTCTCTGTGATATATTCGGCATAATCAGGATCAGTAATAAGGCCATCATTATTAGAACTACAGGCTATAAAAGCAAATTCAATTAAAACAAAGATTAATAATCTTTTCATAAAAACTGTTTTAAGTATAGATGGTATTTTTCGCGTTTGGTTGCGTCGAAGGATGCTCCACATTTGGTGTATAAAGCTCAGGTGCTATGGTTTTATATGCATTGTGGTGTTGTGTTTTTTATCTTTCTCTTTCGGTTCTTGAAAGAAAAACTTTCTAATACCAATAAACACAAAAACCATAAGGGTGTACACTAAAAAGAATGGTAAAATAATGGCTTTTAAATCTAATACAAGCAATACTGCAAAAATGAGTAGTTGGAAACCCAACCCAAACGTAGAAACACTTGTCATAAACCAATTTGGCAAAACTTTTCCTTTATCTGCATTACTATCTAAGGCATAAATGGTTTTATCAAAAGCACCATAAAACAGTTTATACAAACCAAAAAGGATGTTCACATACTTTTGCATTTCGCCTTCTAATGCTATTGGTGTTTTGTTTTCAAACACACGACTGGTAGTATCGCCATCAAATTTATTTCTTAAAATAACATAGTAATAATTATAAAGCGTGCCTTGCAATTGAAAGCCTATGAATGCTAAAAGGCAGATCCAAATGTTAGTATTTGTAATATACCAGATAGAAATAAAAAATAAAGCATTTAATAGAATATCTGCTACAGAATCTAAATAACGACCCGTATACGATGGTTTTTGTTTTACGCGGGCCAATTCACCATCTGCTGCATCTAAAATTGACTTCATAATTAAAAAACATGCGGCTAGCCAATAATAACCTTGGATAATACAATAAATGGCAATGAAGCCGGATATAATAAATCCAATAGTGACGTGAATAGGAGTGACAGCAGTATTCTTTAAGGAGTTTGCAATAACTTTAGCTATTGGTCTTCCATAGTCTGAAAGATCAACAAATTTATTCTCTTTGGGTAATTTGGACATATAATGTTATAACAATCCTTTTATTGGAAAATACCAAGAAGAGCTTAAAGATAAGGTTAAATAATAACTTGTGAATTGGTTTTAGGAAGTAAATAGATTGAATAAGGAGTGTTCCATTTTTATATTATACTGAGTACCGTCTGATTACTTTGTCATTTTTATACTTAATGATTGAAATTATGCAGCCATTCTTCAGGACGGATCAGGCTTTTGCAGTGGCTAAAATAAGGAAGACCATACGATGAAAAACTTTGTTTCAAAATTAGCTTAATATCACTTGTTTTTTAACTCAGTTCTTTGTTGTAGGTAGCTTTTTAATTATTTTCTATTTCATTCATTATTTTTTTGACTCTTTCTAAATCTAAAGTTTGTACTTGAAGTTCAATTTCAAATGTTGGTATATAATTCATTAATTGTGTCGTCAGCTCATTTTTCAGGTAACATTCAATTCCCTCTGATTCTAAGCGACTTTTAAGTACCAATAAATCAGTCTCGTGGCGCGATGTTTTGATAGTGATTAAACTCATGGTTTTATTTATTTATTAAAATCTGTAAATTCTTTGTTATATAAACTTATTTGAAGTCAATTTAGGAACTATTTTTTATATTAAATCCTTTTTTTTAGGACGGGACAAAATTACCTGCAACGGTTTGAATATGGTGCGTGCCTCACTTTATTCAATAAGTTTCTTTGGTTCATGTAGTTTCAATTTTACTAATTCTTTTTTAAAGTGCTACTAACCGCGGCATGCACTATATTTTTTGTTATGCGCAGTACTTTATTAATCTGATTTTAATTCTGATTCAAGCCAATCGTATAAAATCTTCATATTCACATCTGAAAAACTATCTGAATCAATTTCGTTAATTAACCAATCTAAAATTAATTCACAACATATTTTTAGTTGGTCTACATAGCAGGAGTCTTTTAAAATATATTGTTTTGTAATAGAATCTATAGTTGCATTTTTTTTGAAAGTTTCTTTAGTTTCAGCATTAACAATATCAAATGCAGGATATTTAGGATATCGACTTTTAATAAATTTGAGATTGTCTGAATAGGTTCCTCCAAGAATAAATGTTTGAATTAACATTTGTCCGTTAAGCTCGTTTCCTTTTAATGAAATCATATGGGTCAATTTATTTCTAAATAGATTCCACATTTTTCTAATCTCTTGAGGATTCTCTTTATTAAAACCTAAATCTATTGGAGAGTCTTTGACTAGTTCAGTAAATGCTTCAGTTTCATTTATTTCACCAATTCTAGGTTTTTTAAAATACTTCTTTATCCTTTTCCAGTCTTCACTATTTCTCTCCTTAATTAAAGTTTTCAGTTCTTCATATTCTTCAATGTGCCCTTTCTCAATTATTTTCTTATTACCATTTTTCAAAATTGTATATATTTTGGATAATAAATTCAATAAGGCAAAAAGTGAAATTGCACTTACAAAAGTTCCTTTACCCAAATTGAAAGTCTTAATTTCTTTATTTCTCTCTGAATTTAAATATATATACGAATAGTTATCCTTAATAATCAGATCGGCATTTTTTAAAACTTCTTTTATTCTCTTTTTTACAATATTAGGATCCATTTAAATTTGTATTGCGCATAACTCGTTATATACAACTAAATATACACCTTTTTGGGGTCTATTCTCCGGATAACAGGGATTTCAGTCCAACTTATAACCCCAATACACTACATAACAATGTTAAAATAGCCTGAAATAGACATCCCGTTTCTCTAACTTTTTGTATTATCGTTAAAAAATTCTAAACTATGAAAAAATTAATGTCGCTGGCTGTCACCTTTTTCTTTATTCAGGCGTCCTTCGCGCAGCTTAATACCATTGAAAAAAGAGATGTTGCCACCACCTATGCCAACAGTATTCAGGCTTCCAACCTGAAGGACCTACTTTATATTTTCGCTTCTGATGACTTTCAAGGTCGGAAGACCGGTGAACCCGGACAGAAAAAAGCGGTGAACTTTCTTAAAGAAAAGTATATGGAATATGGTGTGCCCTCCGCTTTTGGTGATAGCAACTATTTTCAAATCGTCCCAAAAAAATTTTTAAAAAATAAGTATAACGACTCCGAGAATGTTTTAGCTTTTATTAAAGGAACGGAAAAACCTGAAGAGGTTATTGTCATTTCAGCGCATTTGGATCATGAAGGTGTCTCAAAAAATGGTGACATTTATAATGGCGCTGATGACGATGGTTCCGGAACGATCGCCATTCTGGAAATTGCCCGAGCCTTTAAAAAAGCGATCCACGATGGCTTTCGTCCAAAACGATCTATTCTATTCTTACACGTTACCGGTGAAGAAATAGGCCTTTATGGTTCGGAATACTATACTGAAAATCCAGTATTTCCCTTGGAAAATACGGTTACCAATCTCAATATCGATATGATCGGGCGTGTTGATCCAAAGCATGAAGGGAAACCTAACTATTTATATCTTATTGGCTCTGATCGATTGAGTATGGAATTACACAATATTTCCGAAATGGTTAATAAGAAGTATACCCTATTAGATTTCGACTACACTTATAATGAAAAGAACGATCCCAACCGTTTTTACTACCGTTCGGACCATTACCATTTTGCAAAGAACAATATTCCGGTGATCTTTTATTTTAATGGGACACACGCCGATTACCACCGCCCGACGGATACCCCGGAAAAGATCAATTATGAGTTTTACGAAACACGTACGCGGCTTATTTTTCACACTGCCTGGGTTCTGGCAAATCGTGAGGATCGGGTAAAACTAAATGGTACGGATATCAAATCAAATTAATATTATTTACTCCCTGAACAACACAAAAAAAGCCTTTCAAAACGTATTTTGAAAGGCTTGTATTTTTGGGTGGAAGATCGGTCTCGAACCGACGACCTCCTGAACCACAATCAGGCGCTCTAACCAACTGAGCTACAACCACCATGTTGATCGCATATTAAATGCGAGTGCAAATGTAAATGATTTCGACGGTATCTACAAAGACTTTTTTAATATTTTAGATTGAAAAACGGAACTATTTCAGGTTGCCTAAACGATCTACAGCCACATAGCGCTCTACTGTATAACCTTCAGCATATTCCACACCTACCAGACGTCCCAGATCACGCGCTCTGTAACGAATGCTATCTGTAAAGTTCTTACTGGATATTGGTGTTTCAGGATCCGTACTATCGGGGTTGTAGAACTGGGTCTCAAAAGCCAAAACAGCCTTCATTTTTATATCCATGAAATCGGAAACATCCACAACAAAATCGGGTTTCAGGTTTTTCCACTGAATGTAGTGGTATACCTGTTTCGGGCGCCAGGCTTCCTGAGCCGCATTTTCATGCTTTGTTTCAATTTTGGCTAAACCACTTAAAAAACAGGCATCACTAATTAATTTACTGCCTTTGCCATGATCGATATGTCGGTCTTCTACCGCATTGCATAGCACAATATCCGGCCGATACTGCCTGATCTTTTCAATTAAAGCTAATTGATGTGTTTTATCGTTCGTAAAGAAACCATCAGCAAATTCCATGTTTTCCCGAAAAGAAACCCCTAAAATTTCAGCACTACGGTTCGATTCTTTATCACGGGTCTCTGCGGTTCCTCGGGTTCCCAGTTCTCCCCGGGTTAAATCGATGATACCAACGGTTTTTCCATGGGCAATTTCTTTAGCAATGGTAGCACCACAACCTAGTTCCACATCATCCGGATGCGCTCCAATAGCAAGAATATCTACTTTCATAAGTGTTTTTTAGGTTTAAAAACTTAAACTGTTTTATGATTGTTTTTGAGTCTTTTTTCAATTCGTTTATCTGGTATGAGCCATATTACAGCAACGATAACAAAAATAATTCCGCTAATCCATACCTTAAAAAATGATGATGATATACCCAAAAGATAAAGTATCATGGATGCCTTTCCTTTTAAATCTTTCCCTAAAGCCTGTGCTAAAATAGAATGCTTACCATGACTCTTTATAATGGTTAGCTGTAATATGTGATAAGCTATGGCTGCAAAAAGTAATATAGTTGCATATAAGAATACTGAGGCAGAAGTAAAATGATTTTCGCCCACCCAACCTGTTGAAAAAGGAATAAGGGACAGCCAAAACAATAAATGCATATTAGCCCATAGAATGCCACCGGTAACATGCTGCACGGTTTGCATCACATGATGGTGGTTGTTCCAATAAATAGCGATAAAAATAAAACTGAGTAAATAACTACCAAAAACAGGAATTAAAGGCATTAAGTCGGCAAATGAGCCACCGTGCGGTACTTTAAGTTCCAAAACCATAATGGTAATAATAATGGCCAAAACACCATCGGTAAAAGCTTCTATGCGTCCTCTTGTCATCATAAAGGTTTAACAGATATCAAAATTACAATTATTATTCTAAATTTATTTGAAAAGCTAAAAGCTAAACATAGTTTGTTTTTAAGAAGTCTATCAATTAAATTATCTTCGCAAAAAATATGCTATGGTAAAAGCTGTGATTTTTGATATGGATGGGGTGATCATAAATAGCGAACCCCTACACCGAAAGGCCTATAATCAAATGTTTGAGAATTTTAAGATTCAGGTTCCCGATGCTCTTTATGAATCTTTCACAGGGCAATCCACCATTAATATTTGCAAACGCTTAGTGGATCATTTTAAACTGCCGGAAGATCCCGAAACCATGGTAGCCTTAAAACGGAAGTATTTTGACGACCTCTTTAATAATGATAAAACCTTCGACCTTATTGATGGCGTGCGAAAACTTATTGAACACTATCACGAGAAAGGGCTTACGCTGGTTTTAGGTTCGTCTGCCTCCAGAGCCGGTATCGAACGTATTTTTGATCGTTTTCAGCTTAACCCTTATTTTAAAGCCAAGCTTAGTGGTGCCGAACTGAAAGCTTCAAAACCGCATCCAGAAATTTTCGTTAAAGCCGCCGAGGCCAGTGGGTATGATATTTCAGAATGTGTTGTTATTGAAGACTCTACCAACGGTATCATCGCTGCTAAGGCTGCCGGAATTTTTAGTGTGGCTTACGATAGCTTTCATTCTAAAAATCAGGATTATTCAGAAGCCAATTTAGTGATTACTGATTTTGAAGCCATTTACGTGGATGCGCTTCAAGAACACTTTAAAAAGCGCTAAAACATTAATAATCTGTTTTTTTAACGATATGATAAAATATCTGGTTTTAAGAGGATATTTAAATATATCTGTTTTTTAGCAGATATTTTTGTATCTTTGTTTTCAAGTAAAGTTTTGAAGACTAAAACGATGACCAGTATCATTACAGGAGACATTATTAATTCAAGAGCAGAACATCCGGAAAAATGGCTGACTGCACTTAAAAAGACCCTAGCGTTTTTTGGTGACTCCCCAAAACACTGGGAAATTTACAGAGGTGACAGTTTTCAACTGGAAGTTCTTCCGGAAAAAGCCCTATTTGCCTGCATTTTAATAAAAGCTACCATAAAACAATTTAAAGGTATGGATGTCCGCATGGCCATTGGAATTGGAGAGAAAACCTATGATGCCAAAAAGATCACTGAATCGAATGGTCCTGCTTTTGAAAACTCAGGAACTTGTTTTGAAGACATGAAAAACAAAACCTTGGCTATAAAATCTAACCATGAGGCTTTTAATAATGCCTTAAACACCATGCTGGGATTAGCCCTTTTAACCATGGACAGTTGGACTAAAACCTCATCGGAAATCATCAAAACAACCCTTCAGAAACCTGAATTGGATCAAAATGATATCGCGAAACTTTTAGGGAAATCACAAAGCAATATTAGTGAGGGTCTAAAACGCGCAGGGTTTGATGCCATTTCAAAATTATTAGGTTACTACGAATCCCAAGTTCAAAAACTATGATCAGTCTTTTTATCAAACTATTTTTAGCGCATGTCATTGGCGATTTTATTTTTCAACCCGAAAAATGGGTCAACCACAAACAAGAGCACAAACTGAGATCAAAGTTTTTATATGTGCATATCCTTGTGCATCTTATGGCACTTTTAATTGTACTGCAATTTGATAAGCGTTATTGGCTTGGCATACTCATTATTCTAATCTCACATTTCATCATCGACGTTATTAAGCTATTTTTAAATTCGAAATTTAATCAACGCTGGCTATTCGCCCTAGATCAACTGGCCCATATCCTGGTTATAGCTTACGTAATCACCTTGTATCACGAGGTTAGCTGGGATTTACAAATGCTGTTTAAACCTGAAGTTCTTCTTGTTATTACAGGAATCTTATGCGTCACCAAGGTTTCTTCTATTATCATGAAAATTTTTATTTCAAAATGGGATCTAAGCGCCCTGTCGAATGGTGATTCCTTAGAACAGGCCGGAGCATATATAGGCATGTTGGAACGGCTTTTTGTTTTTGCATTTATAATAACCAATCACTGGGAAGGCGTGGGTTTTTTGATCGCTGCAAAATCCGTATTCCGGTTTGGAGACCTGTCGAATGCCAAAGACAGGAAACTCACGGAATACATTTTAATAGGTACCCTGCTTAGCTTTGGTTTAGCTATAGCATTTGGCCTACTCTATTTATATCTTTTTGGTATAATTTAATTTTTAGTTAATTCGGCATGACCGAAATTAACACTAAAATCCACACACCATACCATAACGAACTTGTAGGTATCTAGATCAACATTTTCAGGAAGATTATATTCATAATTACCTTCAAGCCCTTTAAGGTCGCCCAGACTTATAAATGTAATAGCATTTGTATTTGTAGCCAGATACATCTCTAAAACAGGGCCGTCATCTGATTTGAAGTTTTCAATACTAAGAATGCTTTTATTTTGATCCACCGTAACTTTCCCCATGGTTGGGTGAGCAACAGATACAAAATCACCCGAATAACTAACCATGTCGGACATGGTATCGGGAGCTTCAAGCAAATTTTCTGAAGAACAGGAAAAAAGGAATAAGGAGAACACAAAAATAAATAGGGAAACACGCATAATTCATAGGATTAAGTTAATTATTAGGTAAATTTGGTGATGGTAATTTAGACAATTATATTCTTATTTCCTAAAATACTTCGCGTAACCACGATACGACACAACCCCTAATAAAGCCACAATAGCACAGGCAATTCCAATGAATTTTAAGCTTACAATTTGATCTCCACTAGCATAACTATGCAAGCCTGATAAATAGAAATTCACTCCAAAATAGGTCATCATAATACTTGAAAAAGCTATGATCGCCATGAGGTTAAAGAACCATCGCCCGCGAAGTCCGGGAATAATCCGCATATGCAATACAAAGGCATAGATCATAATACTTATAAGCGCCCAGGTTTCTTTAGGATCCCATCCCCAATAGCGCCCCCAGCTTTCATTGGCCCACATACCTCCTAAAAAGTTTCCAATGGTGAGCATAACCAAACCAACCGTTAAAGCCATTTCGGTAATAATAGTAAGTTCTTTGATGTTCAGATCCATTTTCAGCTTGTTCTTTTTGGTTGTGAAGGCCATTAATAACAATGACACCACACCTAAAATCAAGCCCAAAGTAAAGGGACCATAACTAGCCACAATTACAGCCACATGGATCATGAGCCAATAACTGTTCAATACCGGTTGTAAATTTGCAATAGCAGGATCCATCCAGTTCCAATGTGCTACCATTAAAATTATGGAAGCCACAAAAGCAGTTGCTGCAATGGTAAGATCACTTTTTCTGCCAAAGGCCAGACCAAAGAACATCGTGGCCCAGGCCACATAAATAATCGATTCGTAAGCGTCACTCCACGGGGCATGACCGGAAATATACCACCTCGCGATCAAGCCGGCCGTATGCAGCAGAAATAGCCCTAGAATGATAAATTTGAATACCGTAACGCCTCCATTAATGATCTTGTTTTTATCATTGAAAATCTGAACAATCAATAGAATAAACATCAAGGTTCCGGCATACATATACCAACTGAACAATTTTTTAAAAATGTCGTACTTATTGTATAGTATCTCAGTCTCAATCTTTTTATCACTCAGCATCACTTCGCTACCGTATTTGTGCTGTGTTTTTTTGATGGCTTCCAAAAGTTTTTCCGGCTGTGAGAAATCACCGGATTTCTTCGATTGATTCAAAGTATAGAGATAAGCAGAGAACCCACTGTTTATAAAATTCGAATACAGCGAATCTTTAATTTTATAATCACCAGTTCGATAATCATAAGTGGAAATCCATTTATTATTATCATCCCCAGGAACCGGGAATATTTTGAGAGACATCCCCTCAACGGTATTAAATAACAGATTTACCCGCTGGTTGGTTTCTTTGAATTCTTTTTGAAATGCATTAGGAACTTGTGCACGATAGGCTTCATCCAAGAACGGTCCGAGTTTATATTGTCCGCGATTGGTGAAAAAATCGGCCAGTGTCGCATATTTTTGTGTTTTTGGTATGCCGATTATTGAGCGAATAGAATCGTCTTTTTTGGCCTTTAAATAAATAACCGGGACATTATACCACAACTGCGGATTTTCCTGCATGGATAAAAGTACCTGATTGGCATTAAAACCTTCATAAGTATCACTTTTACTCAGTTTTCGCAACAGCTCTGAGGCATACGTATTTACGGGCATCATACGCCCACTAAGATCCTGGATAACCATTTGCCCAAACTGGTCAGCGTGTTTTGCCGGCGTCATATTGGCTTTTAAGATCGAATCGATCTGCACTTTCGTAGGCGCCGTATGATTATGACCATCGCCTTCAAAATGATCCTGTGCCTGAACTTGCAGCGCAAAACAGAGTAATACGACCGGAAGTAATTTTGCTTTTTTAGTTTTAACCTTTTCCAGCATACGTTTGAGATCACCAAAACGAGATCCTTTAACAAATAAGATCAACATGAGTCCGGTGTATAGTAAAATATACCCTAAATAAGTAAAAAAGGTACCCCAGAAATCATGATTAACAGAAAGTACTGTTCCTTTTTCATCCGGATCGAAACTGGACTGAAAAAAGCGATAACCTTGATGATCCAGAACATGATTCATATAAATCTTATAATCGAAATTACCCTCAAGAGAATCCAATACAGTAATTTTACTTGAATAGGACGAATAGCCTTTCTCGGTGCCAGGATAACGTTCGGCTTCAAAATCATTAAGTTTAATAGAAAAGGGTAATTCTAAAACTTTCGAGCCATAGTCGAAAGTAAAATCGAGCCCTCCTACGCGAATCTCCTTATAATTTCCAACGGTGCCTTTACCTCCAATAACACCAACGGTTTTCGTTTCTCCGCCGGTTGTAATTTGAAGTTTAACACCATCCTTATCATTTTTAAGAATCTTTGATTTTTTTACGACATCGAATTTACCTTTTACCACCGATTTCGGGAATACCAATTGGGTGTTTCCTATGATGTAACGTGATCTCAAATATAAAGGCTGCACACTATCTTTTACCAATTTACCCTGTGCCTGCGTCGCCATGGTAAGGTACTCCCCTTCAAAAGGCGATTGGATGGTTAAAGAATCTCCTTGAGAAATTATATTAACAGCGCCTTCAGTTGGCTTGTTCAGGGCATACAGAATATTGTGAATACTTTGAACTTCACCTAATTTCAAAAAATGATTATGCGGAGCTCCACCACTCGACTCTACAACTTTTAAATAAGATTCTCCAGAATCATCCGGAATAATATCTTCTTCCGCGCCAGCGATAAAATCAACCAATTTGATACTTACAGGCTGCTTGTTGTAGTCTGTTTTAATTTCAAATTCATTATCTAAACGTGAGGAAAAATCAACCTCACTCTCAAGAACCCGTCGCTGGTTTACGCCATTAACGGTATAATCACCATCGATAAACGTGGTTACATAGGTTTTCTGTGAATAGAAGGTGTTTTCGGTAGCACCTTCTCTTATGGCCATCATACCCTCGAAGCCAATATACCGGGTGATGAAGGCCCCAAATAATATGAGTATAAAAGCAAGATGAAAGATCAGGGTCGACCACTTTTCTTTCCTATAAAGTCGAAATCGAACAATATTTCCAGCAAAATTGATCACAAAAAATACCATAATAGCTTCAAACCACCAGTTATTGTAAATCAAAGTTCGTGTAAATGCTGTTGGCGACTGATCTGCTCCGGCGTCCAGGAAGGTTCCGGCAGCCATAGCCGCGGCAAAAAGAATAAATAAAACAGCTGTAAGTCGTGTAGAGAAGAGAATCTTAGCTAGTTTTTCCTGCATAATCATAGCCCTTTTTTGGGTTCTGCAAATTTAAGGATTAAACTTTATTTAATGGTGTTAAAGTAATCTAAAAAAGTAGTGTTTTTATTTAAAGATGTAATTTTGGACCACAATATGATTATGTCACAATTCATTAGTATTTTAGCAGTATGATTTCAGTTGTATTACTTGGAGCCGGTAACGTGGGCACACATTTTTTTAAAGCTATTGAAAGTACCGAAGATGTGAAGGTTACCCAATGGTACAGTCGCAATCTGGAGCGTATTAAAGGTTACGGGAACAAAACCATTGTTACAGACGACTTGTCGCAACTGGTTGAAGCCGACCTGTATATCCTCGCCGTAAGTGATGATGCCGTTGGAAAATTATCTTCTAAACTTCCATTTGAAAATAGATTGGTGGTGCACACTTCGGGCAGTGTGAATGTGTATGATCTGGATAAAAAAAACAAGCGTGGGGTTTTATATCCGTTACAAACATTCAGTAGTCATGCTGAAATGGATTTCAATAATGTTCCGATATGCATTGAAACGCTCGACAAAAAAAGTTATCCACTTTTAAAAGCTGTAGCCACCAGTTTGGGAAGCCCTACAAAACGCGTGAATAGTGATCAACGCAGGGTACTTCATTTGGCTGCCGTTTTTGTAAATAATTTTACAAATCAACTATATCGCATCAGTCATGAAATAACAGAAAGTGAAGCTGCAGAATTTGATCTCTTAAAGCCCTTGATCATGGAAACCGCAAAAAAAGTACAGACCCTTTCACCCTACATGGCACAAACTGGTCCGGCAAAACGACGAGATAAAAAAACAATAGAAAAGCATCTGGAGCTGTTAAATAATCCGGAACATAAAGCCATTTATAAACTCTTAACTAAATCAATTCAACACACCCATGGAAGATAAAAGTTACAAGGAATATTTAGAACACATTACGACCTTTATTTTAGATGTTGATGGCGTTTTAACGAATGGAAATGTTACTATTCTAAGCAATGGCGACTTACTGCGAACCATGAACATTAAAGATGGTTATGCGCTGAAAACGGCTTTAAATAATGGCTATCATATCTGTATTATCTCAGGAGGAAGTAATGAAGGTGTACGTTTAAGATTGAATGGCCTAGGCGTTCAAGATGTGTTTTTAGGGGTCCACGATAAAATGAGTTGTATGGAGGATTATTTAAAAACCAATAACTTAAAATCAGAGAATGTGCTATATATGGGTGATGATATTCCTGATATTGAAGTCATGCAGCGGGTAGGTTTACCATGTTGTCCGCAAGATGCTGTGCCGGAAATCAAGGCTATTTCAAAATATATATCCCACAAAAAAGGTGGCAAAGGCGCCGTACGTGATGTGATCCAACAAGTTATGAAAGTTCAGGGTAAATGGGCTGTTGACTACAATGCGAAATACGACTAATTTCATTATTAAATTCCTCTAGGTTTGGAACGAAACAGAAGACGACATCTTACGGGTTTTGGATACATCGGATTTGGCAATAATCAAACGGTATTTAATCAAAATTCCAAAAAAGCCTTCTCGGAACTCAAACACAGCCTGAATCAAACGTCGCACAAACACTATCAATGTCATTTTTCACATCAAGCACTTTCAAAAGAAGCGAAAGATCATATTAAAAATACCATCAGAAAGGAAGAACGAATCCGGAATAGAAAAATATATTTCGTATTTTTTTTAAGTGTGGTCGTGGTGGGTATGTTGATATATCATTTGATCGCCATGTTTGCTGATGCTCTAAAATAAATTTAATTAATCGTTTTTGATATAACAGATTCCAATATGCTACAAGATCAACTCAAAGATTATCACATTATTCTGGCTTCCGGATCCCCGAGACGTCAGGCTTTTTTTAAAGATCTGGGATTGGATTTTGAGATCCGCTTAAAACCTATTGCTGAAGAATATCCCGAACGGCTGAAACACTTTGAGATCAGTGATTATCTAGCACAATTAAAGGCACTGCCTTATAAGGAGGAATTACAGCCAAATGATATTTTAATTACCAGCGATACTATAGTTTGGCATGAAGAAAAGGCACTGGGAAAGCCTCGCGATGAACAAGAAGCTTTTGAAATACTTCGTTCTTTGAGCGACAAAACCCATGAAGTAATCACCTCGGTATGTTTCACTACAAAAACCTTCAATAAAACGATCAATGATATAACGAAAGTACGCTTTAAGACATTGACAGACGACGAAATCTGGTATTATATCAACAGCGCGAAACCCTTTGATAAAGCAGGTGCTTATGGCATTCAGGAGTGGATCGGTAAAATTGGTGTGATTTATATGGAAGGCTCTTATTTTAATGTTATGGGACTCCCTACGCAGCTTGTTTATAAAACGTTAAATGACATTGTGAGCCGCTGAGAAGTTTGTAATTTTAGGCAAAAACGATATGAAATTATATACAATCAGGGGCAAATTTTATTTATTGGTTATTTTATTATTCACACTTTTTCTCACTTCATGTAAAGAGGAAACCACTGCACCAATAAATTCAAAAACCATGGACATCTCCTCTCCTACTAAAACGAGCGCGAAACCCTTGAGCGGCTCCTTCAAAACGTATTGGTATGCGGGTAAGGCTGAAATCACCTCGTATAAACTGGAGCAGGTGCGTTATGGTGAAATCCGAGATGGTCGTGCAGTTTTGGTTTATGTTACCGAAGATTTCTTACCAGTTGAACAAGTAAAATCAGATGACCCCAACAAAGAAAATATTTCTGTTCTGAAACTTAACGCCACTAAAAAATTCAATACAGGGATCTACCCTTATTCGATCATGCAAAGTTCATTTTACCCTGTGGCAAATAATCAGCATGCTCTTAAAGTTTCCGCTTCTATCCAGGAATGGTGCGGCCAAACCTACATGCAACTGAATAACCGATCAGATTTTGAGGTCCGTTTACACTCTTATTTTCAGTCGGAAGGCGATCAAAATTCTCATTTAGAAAAAACTATTTTAGAAAATGAGTTATGGAACCAACTGCGTATAGACCCGAAGTCCTTACCGGTTGGTGATTTAGAGATTATCCCGGCCTTCGAATACCTGCGATTAAAACACAAAAATTTAAAAGCGTATGCCGCTGAAGCAAATTTGGAGCAAGGAACTTATCGGATTTATTATCCTGATCTTAAGCGGGAATTAACAATCCATTTTAATCCTGATTTTCCATTCGACATCTTATCCTGGGAAGAAACCTACCCGGACAGCGGTGAAATCCTATCAACAAAGGCAACCAAATTAAAAATATTAAAGACAGATTATTGGAATAAAAATAGTAATGCCTTTGAACGTTTAAGAGACTCCCTTCAAATTTAATAATTCATCCAAGAATCATTCGAATAGTTGCCTATTCTAACATATCTTTGTACCGCTAAACTTTTTTAGATCATGGTAGAATTCTTTAATAATCATCAAAGTGAACTTATTTTATCCGGGTTTGTATTACTCACCATACTCTTAGCCCGCTATATTATTCATTTTACGATTCGTAAAATTGGGCGAAAAAATCGTATTAATATAGCCCGAATTCGTTTAATAAATCGTTACATATCCGTAGCTTTTTTTCTTGTAGCTATTTTGATCGAATCTTTTATATTCGGTTCTGAGTTTCATGATTTGGCCGTTATTTTTTCCTCGGTATTTGCCGTTATTGGAATTGGTCTTTTCGCCATTTGGTCTATTCTCAGCAATATTACCTCAGGCATTATCATGTTCTTTAATTTTCCTTATAAAGTAGGAGACAAAATAAAAATTAATGACAGTGATTTTCCTGATGCAGCCATTATTGAAGATATTCGTGCCTTTCAAGTGCATTTACGCCTGGAAAATGGTGATCTGGTAACCTATCCCAACAACCTTATTATCCAAAAACCGGTTACACTCCTTAAAAAAGATGCTATTGAAGAACTTGAATTAGAGGATGAAATTTAAAAATTAAGTATCTTTAGTTCTTAAAGGATCCAATGGCCAAAAAAAAACAAAAGCGAAAAAATAAAACCGGGCTAATACCCGGCTCCATGGTATACACCGGGCAAAAGGAAAATCAGGAATTATTTATTGAGGTTTTTGATTATACGCCCGAACATTATACAGAAGAGAGCTATTATAAGATTGAAGACACTTTTGGCTACAAGGCTACAGACACGGTAACATGGATCACCATAAACGGACTGAATCATGTTGAAGCCATAGAAAAATTAGGGGTTCATTATGGCATTCACCCCCTAATCCTTGAAGACATTGTTAATATTTCGCAACGCCCTAAAATTGATGAGTTCGATGATTACCTTTATGTTGTTTTAAAATTGTTATATCTTAACGAGAAGGACAACACGGTCATTTCCGAGCAGATCAATTTTTTATTAGGCCACAATTATGTGCTCACCATGCATGAATCTGACCTCGATATCTTTGAAGGTGTAAAAGACCGTATCCGAAATACCAAGGGTCGTGTGAGAGATATGGGAGCAGATTATTTACTCTATATTCTTATGGATACCCTTGTAGACCATTATGTTAATGTTGTTGATGTTTTGGGAGATACCATTGAAGATTTTGAAAACGATGTTCTAGATGGAACAATCACAGAGGATGCCAGTAAAACGATACTCAATTTGAAACGCGAAGTATTACGAGCACGACGTACCGTTTTGCCTTCTAAGGAAGTCGTGAGCCGAATTGAACATAACGACCATAAACTAATCGGAAAAGGGACCTTAACATTTTACAAGGATATTTACGATCATCTGGTTCAGGTATCTGAGAATATTGATGTGTATCGTGAAATGGTATCGAATTTAATGGATATGTATATGACCACCATTAGCAATAAAATGAATGAGGTTATGAAAGTCCTAACCATCATGGCTTCTATTTTTATACCACTTACCTTTATTGCCGGCGTTTATGGCATGAATTTCAATTACATTCCCGAATTGCAATACCGTAATGGTTATTTCATAGTTCTTGGCCTTATGGCAGTAATTTTCATTGGAATGATATTGTATTTCAAAAGAAAAAAATGGCTTTAGATCATTGTTTTTAGGGTAATATTTTTTCTAATGTAAATTAAAAGTCTTGTAAAAGAATAAGACGAAAATATACTAAATTGGTATATTTTTTGATGCTATTTCTGGATAATTAACAAATCCAATTAAGTATTTCCAAAATGAAAAATTTAGTATTATTATGCCTTTGCTTATGCACTTTCGTTGAAGGTTTCTCTCAGGTTAAAAAACCTGAATCGAAAGATTCATTACAACCATCCGAAAAAATTCAGGTTAATAAAATATATGATGAACAGGGACGACTCACCCAATATGATTCGATTTACAGCTATAGCTATTCGAGTTCAGGAAAAATGAATGACAGTTTAAAAACCGTTTTTGAAACATATTTCAAGAATGACACTGTTTTTCCTGAAGGCTTTTTTGACGACTTTTTCAAGGCGGATTCTATAACAGGTGAATTTAATCACAAAGCCTTTTTTTCTGATGGTTTGAGAACGCAGCAAAAAGAAATCAAAAATATCATGAAGCAAGTCGACTCATTACAGCGTATGTTCCTTGAAGACCAAGGAAAATCCAAGACTAACGTTGTTCCAAAAACCTCAAAATAAACGAAATTCAATTGCTTTTTTGAACCGTTAAAGAAAGATTAAAACCTGCGTTAATGGTTGTTTCTTTTATATATTTGATCAAAAGCTAATAACACAACTATGAAAAAAACCTTACTCTGTTTCTTTTCTTTATTACTTTCTTTTCCCCTTGTTCAGGCACAACAACCTCAAAAACCTTCTTCGAACGATATATATGATGCCCTTCAAAAATTAAATTTTTTAGGGACTGTGTTATACGTCGCCGCCCATCCCGACGACGAAAATACCCGACTTATTTCTTATATGTCTAACCACGAAAAAGCCCGCACAGGTTACCTGGCATTAACCAGAGGTGATGGCGGTCAGAATCTTATTGGACCGGAGCTCAGGGAATTATTAGGCGTTATCCGCACACAGGAGTTACTGGCGGCGAGACGTATTGACGGCGGCGAGCAGCTTTTTACAAGAGCCAATGATTTTGGTTATTCTAAAAACCCGGATGAAACCCTAAAAATATGGAATAAAGATGCCGTACTGAGTGATGTTGTTTTAGCCATTCGAAAATTTAAACCTGACGTGATCATCAATCGCTTTGATCACAGAACCCCGGGTACTACACACGGCCATCATACCAGTTCTGCGATGCTAAGTTTTGAAGCTTTTGATCTGGCAAACGATAAAACCGCATATCCCAATCAATTAGATCAAACAGGGTTGTGGCAACCGAAACGATTATTCTTCAATACAGGCTGGTGGATGTATGGCAGTCAGGAAAATTTTGAAAAGGTCGACAAAAGCAATATGTTAAGTTTGGATATTGGTGTGTACTACCCTACCAAAGGCTTATCTAATAATGAAATAGCATCTTTAGCCAGCAGTCAACACCTCTGCCAGGGGTTTGGTCGCTTATCGCAACGCGGTGCTCAGGAAGAATATATAGAATTCTTAAAAGGGGTTCCCTTACAAAATAATAATGATGTCTTTGCAGGGATCAATACAACCTGGACACGGGTAAATAATGGGGCAGCTATTGGTGATATCTTAAGAAAGGTTGAAACGCATTTTAATTTCACCAACCCTTCTGTTCATGTTCCCGAGCTATTGAAAGCCTTTAAACTGATCCAAAAAATTGATGATGCTCACTGGCGTAACCTGAAGTCTCAAGAAATTAAAAACATAATTACGATGTGTGCCGGTTTGTATTTGGAAGCTTCAGCGGCAACAAATTGGGCGACACCGGGAGAATCTGTGGAGGTATCTTTGGAAGTTCTGAATAGAAGTGCTCAAAATATTATTTTAGAAAGTTTTAAATTCAATAATTCAGAATCTGAACCAAAACATTTAGAACTCAGTAATAACAAGCGCTTCTCCATTGAGGCAACACTTCAAATAGATAAAGACCAAAAACCTAGCAGTCCGTATTGGCTGAACGAAAAAGGGTCTTTAGGAATGTATAAAGTAGATAATACGAGTTACATCGGTTTACCGGAAACACCCAGAGCCTATCAGGTCGATTTTAATCTGATTATAGACAATGTGCCTGTAACCATTTCAAAAGATGTGGTATATCGTTTCTCGAAACCAGATAAAGGTGAACTGTATCGCCCTTTTGAAATTATTCCTGAAGCTTCTGCCAAACTTACCGAACAGGTCATCATTTTTGACACCAAAAAGCAACAAGATATTCCTGTGGTTGTAAAATCAGGACGGGATAATTTGGAAGGTTTTGTCACGATCGATCATCCGGAAGGCTGGAGTGTATTTCCTGAAAAACAAAAAGTTTCTATAAAAAATAAAGGAGAAGAACAAACTTTGGTTTTTACGGTGATTCCGCCGGAATCCGAGGACGAAGGCATCATTTCGCCTGTGGTTCATGTAGGTGAAAAACACTATTCTAAAGCGCTTTTAGAGATTGATTATGAGCACATACCATTTCAAACAGTATTACTTCCAAGTGATAGCAAGGTTGTGCGCCTGAATATAAAAAAACGAGGTGAAAAGATAGCTTATATTCAAGGTGCCGGAGACGTTGTTCCGGAAAGCCTCAGACAAATTGGCTATAATGTTCGGATTTTAGCCCCCGAAGAGATCACACCGGAAACTCTGGAATTGTTTGATGCCCTTGTTGTTGGCATCCGAGCTTACAATACCGTCGATGGATTAAAATTCAAACAACAACTTCTTTTTGATTTTGTTAACAATGGCGGAAACATGGTGGTTCAGTATAACAATAGCTACCGCTTAAATGTAGATCAATTGGCGCCTTATGAAATACATTTATCTAGGAATCGGGTAACCGATGAAAATGCAGAAGTCACTTTTTTAGATCCTGACAATCCAGTTCTTAATTACCCGAACAAGATTTCAGAATCTGATTTTGAAGGCTGGACACAAGAACGCGGCTTATATTTTCCCGATACCTGGGGCAACGAATTTACGCCTGTTCTATCAATGAACGATATAGGGGAATCACCTAAAAATGGTAGTCTTCTGGTCGCTAAATATGGTAAAGGTTATTACGTTTATACCGGTTTGAGTTTTTTCAGAGAATTCCCTGCCGGCGTTTCGGGTGCCTATCGTTTATTTGCTAATATGTTATCTTTAGGCAAAGACGATATGAAATCCAACAAAGAACTTAAGCAATAAAAAAGATGTCTGAAAAAGAAGATAGCAAACAACCCTGGCTCAAATTATATACCATCGTTCTAGTAGCAAATGCGGTATACATTATTCTTTTTTACATCCTAACTAAAATCTTTTAATATGGGAGTTCTTGGTTGGATAGATTGGACCATTCTTTGTTTCACTTTAATTGCTATCGTAGCTTATGGCACCTATCAAACACAGGGTAGCAAGAACGTTCAGGATTATTTAAAAGGCGGTAATACTTCACAATGGTGGACCATTGGGCTATCTGTCATGGCAACACAGGCCAGCGCCATTACTTTTCTGTCTACACCAGGACAAGCTTTTAATGATGGTATGGGCTTCGTGCAGTTTTATTTTGGATTACCTATCGCTATGATCTTTATTTGTGTTGTTTTTATTCCAATTTACAACCGTTTAAAGGTCTATACAGCCTATGAGTTTTTAGAAAATCGTTTCGATCTTAAAACACGAACCTTGACGGCTATGTTGTTTTTGATTCAGCGTGGACTTTCTGCCGGGATTACCATTTATGCCCCGGCGATAATTTTATCGGTGGTTCTTGGTTGGGATTTGCTAACCCTTAATATTGTTATTGGGTTCTTGGTGATTATTTACACCGTTTCAGGCGGAACTCGTGCCGTAAATGTGACTCAAAAACATCAAATGGTCGTTATTTTTATTGGGATGCTGGTAGCTTTCATTTTAATCGTTCAAGGCCTCCCTCAGGATATTAGCTTCACGAAAGCTATCAAAATTGCAGGGGCGAGTGAAAAAATGAATATTCTCGATTTTTCATTTAACCTCGATAATCGTTATACTTTTTGGAGTGGCATTATTGGCGGAACCTTTTTAATGTTATCCTATTTTGGTACCGATCAGAGTCAGGTGCAGCGGTATTTATCCGGGCGGTCCGTAAAAGAAATGCAGCTTGGTTTACTATTCAATGGCTTGTTAAAAGTACCGATGCAATTCTTTATTTTGCTACTTGGTGTTATGGTATTCGTTTTTTATCAATTTAACGTGTCACCAATAAACTTTAACCCTACAGCGACCGAAATGGTTATGAATTCTCAACATGCTGAAGAATACAAAGCCCTTCAGGAGGAGCAGCAAAAGGTGTTCAATGACAAACAGACCCTTATTAAATCTTTTATAGAAAACGATGATGCCCAATCGGCTGAATATTTAAAAATAGCTGATGATGTAAATAATGATCTACGCCGGGAGGCCAGAGCTATAATTGATAAAACGGCTGAAGAAAAACAAATAAAAATAGAAAGCAATGATAAGGATTATGTCTTTATTCATTTTATTGTAAATAATCTACCCCGCGGACTCATAGGTCTACTTTTGGCCGTGATACTTAGTGCTGCCATGTCGAGCACCGCAAGTGAGCTTAATGCCTTAGGTTCAACAACCACCATGGATTTATATCTTCGAAGAAAAGGAGATGTTAGTGAGGAGCAAAAGGTAAAAGCCTCAAAATGGTTTACCTTTTTATGGGGGATCCTGGCCATTTTAGTCGCAGGGGTTGCGAATCTTTTTGAGAATTTAATTCAACTTGTTAATATTATAGGCTCTATATTCTATGGAAATGTATTGGGTATTTTTCTACTAGCCTTCTTTTTCAAATTTGTAAAAGGTCGTGCCGTTTTTATCGGTGCCCTATTAACACAAGTTATTGTAATCAGCTTGTATCTGCTCGATTTGTACAATTATATTAATTTACCATTTTTATGGCTCAATTTTGTAGGTTGCGCTATTGTTATTACTATTGCATGTATCCTTCAATTATCAAGTAAAAATGAACCAATCAAAACCAAATAAGAACATTCAGTGGGGTATCATCGGATTAGGTGGTATTGCCCATAAATTTGCCAGCGACCTTCTAAACATTGATGATGCTGATTTATATGCCGTTGGCTCAAGAACACAGGCCAAAGCTGATGAATTTGCAAAAACCTATCACGCTAAAAAAGCCTATTCCAGTTATAAAGCTTTAGTTGAAGACCCAAATATTGATGCTGTTTACATCGCAACGCCACATGCCTTGCACAAAGAGAATACGCTATTATGTTTAAACCATGGGAAACCTGTATTATGTGAAAAGGCTTTTGGTATGAATGCTGAAGAAGTCGAGGTCATGATACAAACTGCAAAAGCCAAAAAGCTATTACTTATGGAGGCCTTGTGGACCTACTTTCTCCCGCATTATCAATTTGCCTTACAAGAGATTCGAAACGATCGTTATGGGAAATTATTAAAGCTAGAGGCAGATTTTGGATTTTTCAGAGCTTTTGATGATACTTCCCGATTATTTAAGAAATCTTTGGGTGGTGGCAGTTTACTGGATATTGGCATCTACCCTATTTTTGCAGCTTTATCTTCTCTGGGGGTTCCGAAACACATCGAAGCCCAAGCTACCTTTTTTGATAACGGTGCAGACAGTTCCTGTAAAATGCACTTTAAATATGATTCCGGTATTCAAGCTTTTCTGGCAAGCAGCTTGGTTGAAGACCTTGCTACAGAAGCTATTTTTACCTTTGAAATAGGTTCCGTTAAAATAAACCGACAATTTCATACGCCTACATCTGTGAGTTTGACCTTCGAAGATGAAACACAAACCAAAACGTTCGAAGAATCCTCATTTGGCTACACGCACGAGATTAAACATTTTAATACCCTCCTTCGAAATGGGAAAACCGAAAGTGATATTATGACTTTCGATTTTAGTCGCAAACTGATTGGTTTACTGGATCAAGTTCGAGAAATTATAGATTTAGAATATTAATAGTATAATTATTATTAGCCTTAAAACTATTTAAAACGCCCGTTGAAAATATAATCACACTAGAGAAGACGATTAATTAAAAAAGCCACCCAAATAGGTGGCTTTAATTTTTTATTAGTAAAAACAGGGCATTACATGGCTCCCCATTCTTTTAAAGAATCCTTATTCATTTTTACATAATCAGCATTTCCGGCTTCTTCTGCACCGGCCAACGATTTTTTAGCGGCCTCAATAGCTGCTTTTTTATCACCGGCTTTGGCATAGATTAAGCTCATTTGACGTAAATGCCAAAAACGTGGGGTCATCATACTCAGAGCCTTCTCCATCCAGGCTTTTGATTTATTGATGTCCTTATCACTTGAGAAATAATACACTGCGGCAGAGTAATAATCTCCTGCTCCAGGACCGCTCATAACTTTATCAATAGCACTACTCACCATTTTATCGGTAGGCACTTCAAAAGGCACACCTACATAGGTATTCGCCCATTTGATCCCTAAAGTAGCTCCGCTATTAGATAAATCATCAAACGATATGGTAAAGGTTTCAGCTGTCATAGCATTTTCCATTGCTGGAACATTGATTGTCGCAGCAACTTTAGACTCTTCCCATTCTTGAGGATTACCCCAATTGTTTGTATCTGTATAAAAATAAACATCCCAGGAAGTTTTACCTGGCTTTGTATAAATGGCATAGGAACCCGCCTTTAATTCAGTCCCGCCGATGGTTACAGGCTGACTAAAAGTAATCTTAGTATTGTTGTTTGCACCGGTACGCCAAACTTTATCATAAGGCACTAGGTCACCAAAAATAGTTCTTCCCCGCATACTTGGACGAGAATATTCGAGAGTGACATCCGTTAGTCCCACTTTTTGTTCGATGGTGCTTGATGGACTTGGTTGTGGAATTTCAATTTGGGCATTTACAGCCAGAGAAGCCGTTGCCACAAGGAAACATAATACTAGTTTTTTCATAGTCTTAAAGTTAATGAGTTAAATTACTCTAAAATAAGCATTACTGGAAGTAAAAATGTTAACAAAACTATAAAAAGAGTATTTTAAAATTTTCCGCTCTCAGATTTTAAGACAAGTAGGTTCTTATTATTCATATTAATTAAATAAACAATTTACTTCCGCTTTTTCAACCATTCATCTAACGGTTCCAGAAATGCATTAACCACTACGACCAAAATCGTACAAATAATAGTTTCTTTAAAATAACCTATAGCAGCCATACAGCCAATAGCAGCACTACACCAAATGGTAGCTGCCGAGGTAAGTCCGTGAACATTAGTTCCTTCTCTGAAAATAACACCTGCTCCAAGAAAACCAATCCCGGTAACAACCTGTGCAATGATCCTAGTGACATCAATAGATGGTTCTTTGGCATACATCTTTAAAGACAACAAAACGAAAATAGCAGCACCGGTAGTGACCAACATATTAGTTCGTAAACCCGCATTTTTATGTTGCCATTGCCGCTCAAAACCAATAATTAATCCTGCTAATAAGGCAATTCCTAAACGCGTTAAAAAATCCGTAATCTCCATGACAAAAAGTTATACTTAAAGATACAGAAAGTTAAAACTATTTTAAAATTATATTTTTTGTTTAACTTTTTAATTTATTCATTAAACATTTTGTACCTTTACACTAAAATTAGAGAATATGGCATCCAAGAAAAAAATTTCAAAAAAACAAATCATAAACGCCTACATGAGTTTTGTTTTAGAGCACAATGAAGCTCCTAAATCAGTTTTTATTTTTGCAAAAGACAATAATTTTGAAGAAGGAGAATTCTACAAATATTTCGCTTCGTTTGAAGCTCTGGAGCGCACTATTTTTGAGGCGTTTTTTGAGAATGCAATAAGTTTGCTTAACAAAAATGAAGACTATCAAAATTTCGATGCGAGAAACAAATTATTAAGTTTCTACTACACGTTTTTTGAAAACCTTACCGCAAATAGAAGCTATGTGGTTTACACCTTAAGTAAGCATAAGAATACGCTTAAAGATTTAAAGGTATTAACGGGACTAAAATCATCATTTACTGATTACATTGAAACATTAGGCATTCAATTATTGGATTTTAAACAAGATCAATTAGATAAGATCAAGGACCGTTCCTTAAGAGAATCGGCTTGGTTCCAATTATTGGTTACCATGAAATTCTGGATGGACGACACATCAGCTTCCTTCGAAAAAACAGATATTTTTATTGAAAAATCTGTAAATACAACCTTTGATGTTTTAGATGTAGCGCCTTTAAAAAGTGTAATAGACCTTGGAAAATTTCTTTTCAAGGAAAAAATGAAAATGAATTAAAAAGTGCCTATGAAGACCATTGATAAAATACCTACTTCTAAAATTCAACGTGCCGGTAAACTTGTAAAAACAGGAGCTAAGGTAGGTGTGAATTACCTAAAATATTATGGTGACAAAATGGTTAAACCAGAATTTGAAGCCAAAGCCCGCCTAGACCAAAGCAATGCGGAGGATATCTATGACAGTCTTAAGCAAATGAAAGGCAGTGCTTTGAAAGTGGCTCAAATGCTAAGCATGGAAAAAAGTATTCTGCCTAAGGCCTATGTAGAAAAATTTTCTTTATCACAATTTTCAGTGCCACCGCTTTCTGCGCCATTGGTTATAAAGACCTTTAAAAAATACTTCGGGAAACATCCGAATGAACTTTTCGATACTTTTAATGCAACTTCTGTTAACGCCGCAAGCATCGGTCAGGTGCACGTTGCGGAAAAAGATGGGAAAAAACTTGCTGTGAAAATCCAATACCCAGGAGTTGCAGAGAGTATTGCTTCAGATCTTGCCATGGTAAAACCCATTGCAATGAGCATGTTCAACATCAAAGGAAAAGACTCCGATAAGTATTTTAAAGAGGTTGAAAACAAACTGGTTGAGGAAACAAACTATTTACTGGAACTTCAACAAAGTCGTGAAATAGCTGAGGCCTGCAAACATATTCCTCATTTAAGATTTCCGGAGTATTACGAGGAGTTGTCCTCAGAGCGCATCATAACGATGGATTTTATGGAGGGGAAACACCTCTCTGAGTTTGTGCCTCTGAACACAGACCAAGCGAAAGCCGATCAATTAGGTCAGGCACTTTGGGATTTTTACATGTATCAGATCCATACCCTTAAAAAAGTACACGCTGATCCGCATCCAGGTAATTTCCTAATATCTGATGAAGGCCAGCTTATTGTAATCGATTTCGGCTGTATGAAAGAAGTTCCTGAAGATTTTTATACGCCATACTTTGAATTAGCTAAAAAGGAAAATATTGAGAATGAAGCTTTCTTTAGATCAAAACTTTATCAGTTGGAAATCTTAAAAGACGATGACACAGAAGAAGAGAAAATCTTTTTCACGAGTATGTTCCACGATATGCTCAGCTTATTTACACAGCCGTTCCATGCTGAAACCTTTGATTTTTCAGACCCAAAATTTTTTGGAAAAATAGCGGAGCTTGGAGAGCGCTATTCTAAAAGCACCGAATTGCGAAAAATGAATGGTAATCGTGGGTCGAAGCATTTTATTTATATAAATCGAACGTTCTTTGGCTTATACAATTTAATGTTCGACCTTAAAGCCAAGAATGTCAAAATAAACAATTTTATAAATCTATAATGACTCATTTTAGTGACACTGACATAGACGAGCTTGAGCATATCTATAAAATTAATCTTATAAATAGCTGCTCGGGATTCAAATCGGCAAATCTTATTGGTACCAGATCAACAGATGGTATTGATAATGTAGCTGTATTCAGTTCAGTAACACATTTAGGGTCCAGTCCTGCTTTATTGGGATTCTTCCTTCGGCCAACAACCGTGCTTCGCAACACTTACAGCAACCTTAAAGAAACAGGAGCATACACCATCAATCCCATTCATCATGGCATTCTCGAAGAGGCACATCATACATCGGCTAAATACGATGCTTCCATTTCTGAATTCGATGTCACAAATTTAAAAGCAGAGTACAAAAATAATTTTGAAGCGCCTTTTGTGGCCGGCTGCCCATTGCAATTAGCAATGGAATTTGTTGAAGAGTATCCTATTAAGGCGAACAACACGATCCTCGTAGTTGGTAAAATAAAGGCTCTATTTGTTAAAGATGACCTTATAGAATCTGATGGTTTTATAAACCTGTCGAAAGGTAATATAGCCAGCATAAACGGTTTAGATGGTTATGCCATTCCAGAATTAAAGGCGCGTTTTGGCTATCAAAGACCTAAATCTTAAGCCTCATGAAAATTCTAGTTACAGGTGCTACGGGATACATAGGAAAACGTTTAATTCCTTTGTTAGCTGATGAGGGCCACCACATTGTTTGTGCAGTGCGCGATACATTACGGGCAGAAAAAAGTTATATAGAAGATGATGATATTGATGTTGTTGAGGCTGATTTTCTAAAAAAAGATACTTTAAAAAATATTCCTGAAGATATAGACGTGGCCTTTTATTTAATTCATTCCATGTCAAATACCTCTAAAGATTTTGAAATCCTAGAAGAACGTTGCGCTGTTAATTTTAAAAATAGAATAGAACAAACGAAGGTAAAACAAGTTATTTACTTAAGCGGTATTACTAATGAAGATGAATTATCGAAACATTTGCTATCCCGCCAAAATGTAGAAACAAAACTTCAGTCAGACCATTATGCTTTGACCATTTTCAAAGCTGGTATTATTGTAGGTTCAGGGAGTTCGTCTTTTGAGATCATTCGCGATCTTGTTGAAAAACTACCTTTCATGATCGCACCAAAATGGTTACACACCAGAACACAGCCTATTGCCGTGCGCGATGTTTTAATGTTTTTGATGCGAAGTATAGGTCGTGAAGAACTCTACAACAGATCCTTCGATATCTTTGGCCCTGAAACCCTTACCTACAAGGAGATGCTTCTTCAATTTGCTAAAGTTCGTGGTTTAAAACGTTACATTTTAACGGTTCCCGTAATGACGCCTCGCCTATCTTCTTACTGGCTCTATTTTGTTACATCCACTTCCTATAAACTAGCCATTTCTCTAGTGGATAGTATGAAGGTACAGATTATTGGAAAGCCCAGTGAAATCAATACGCTTTTAAATGTTGATCCCATTAGTTATCAGGAGGCAGTCAAGCTAGCCTTTGAAAAAATTGAACAAAACAGTATTGTTTCCAGCTGGAAAGATTCTTTAGTGAGCAGTGGAAGGTTAAGAACCCATATGCATCGCTATATTAATGTTCCAAAATTTGGCTGTTATACAGACTATAAAGAGCGAAAGGTTACCAACACTCAAAAAACGCTAGATAAAATTTGGGGTATAGGAGGCACCAACGGCTGGTATTATGGTAACTTTTTATGGAAAATCCGTGGGTATTTAGATAAACTTTTTGGTGGCATTGGATTACGTCGTGGCAGAACGAGTCCGACCGAATTAAATGCTGGGGACTCCTTGGATTTTTGGCGTGTCATCTTTGCAGATAGAACAAAAAAACGCTTGTTACTTTATGCAGAAATGCGCCTGCCCGGCGAGGCCTGGTTGGAATTTAAAATTGAAGATGGACTCTTAAAACAAACGGCAACTTTTAGACCAAAAGGCTTGTGGGGCCGACTATATTGGTATAGTGTACTACCCTTCCATGGCTTCATTTTTAAAGGCATGATAAATAAATTGGTTGATGTCTCATCATAAACAACAACTACCACAAAAAATTTGCCCTTCTTGTGGCTTGCCCTTCAACTGGCGTAAAAAATGGCGCAACAACTGGGAAAATGTAAAATATTGTAGTGAAAAATGCAGACGAAACAAAACAACATCGGACTAGTTTGGTTTAGAAACGACCTGAGAACTCAGGACCAGACTGCTCTATTTCATGCTCGTGACAATCACAATTGCGTGATAGGGGCTTATTGTTTTGATCCAAGGCATTGTGAAGAAACTCCACATGGCTTTAAAAAAACAGAAAAATACCGTGCTAAATTCCTTATAGAAACCATTTATGATCTTAGAAAAAATTTGGCCAAACTTAATATCGAATTGTTCGTATATCTAGAACGTCCGGAAGATAAAATTCCCGAGCTTGTTCACCAATACGACATTGCTACTATTTATGCTCAAAAAGAGTGGACCGCAGAGGAAAAAAAAGTAGAGACCGCATTGAAATCTAAATTGCCCGAAAACGTCACCTTAAAAACCTTTTACGATCAATTTTTGTTTCACCCTGATGATATTCCGTTGGAAATTTCACAAATTCCTCAGGTATTTACGCAATTCAGAAAAAAACTGGAAAAAGAAGCCAAGGTGAGACCGGAATTGACCATGGAGAAAACCGAAAAAATATCCGACTTACATAATCCAACGGAAATTCCAAGTCTTGAAGATCTAGGATTCAAATCATTTGAAATTAACCCTCTTTCTGCTTTTCCTTTTATTGGTGGAGAAGATAGCGCCAACGAGCGCCTTTATAATTACTTTTTCAATACCAAAAAACTGGGTGTTTATAAAAAAACAAGAAATGGCCTGATTGGGACTGATTACAGTTCCAAATTTTCCGCCTGGTTGGCCAATGGCAGTATTTCGGCCCGTAGCATTTATTGGCAGGTAAAAAGATTTGAAAAAGAGTATTATAAAAACCAATCAACCTATTGGCTGATCTTTGAATTGATCTGGCGTGATTATTTTAAATACATAGCTCTAAAGCACGGCGATGCTATTTTCCGCCGAAGCGGCATTCTAAATAAAAATTATACCTGGCGAACTGACGAACGGGACATTCAAAATTGGATGTGCGGCAGAACCAGCTCTGATTTTGTTAATGCCAATATGATAGAGTTGGCCGAAACAGGTTGGATGAGCAATCGAGGACGCCAAAATGTGGCCTCCTTTTTTGCAAAAGAATTAGAAATCGACTGGCGGATTGGTGCAGCCTATTTTGAATCGCTGCTATTGGATTATGACGTTCATAGCAATTATGGAAATTGGATGTATGTATCCGGTGTTGGAAACGACCCCAGAGATCGAAAATTTAACGTAAAACTTCAGGCCGAACGTTATGATCCGCAAGGAAAATTTCAAAATCTATGGCTACAAAAATCCCTTTTTTAATTTGATCTTAAATTGAAGACTCTACGACTCATATTAGGCGATCAGCTCAACAGCAAACATTCGTGGTTTAGAACGGTGGATGACGAGGTAACCTATGCGCTTTTCGAAATGCGTCAGGAAACCGATTACGTTAGGCATCACATTCAAAAGGTCATCGGTTTTTTTGCAGCCATGAGACATTTTGCTGAGCACCTCACCTCTCGGGGTCATCAGGTGATCTATTATAAAATCAATGATGATAAAAACGATCAGGATCTTGTTGAAAACCTCAAGAAGATCATTTCAGAAAAAAGTATAAAACGATTTGAATATATCGCCCCTGATGAATACCGATTAGACAAACAACTTACTGACTTTTGCTCAAATTTGGATATTGAAACTGAATGTTATTCAGCCGAGCACTTCTATACGACCAGAGCAGAACTGGCAATGTTTTTCAAGGGGAAAAAACAATACCTCATGGAAAATTTCTACCGTGATATGCGTAGAAAACACGACATTTTAATGGTGGGTGATCAACCCGAAGGAGGAAAATGGAACTATGATAAAAGTAATAGGAATAAATGGAAAGGTGATACTCCAATTCCGCCTTATAAATATTTTCAAAATCAGGTTTCGGAAGTCGTTAACGATATTGAAAAGGCACAAATAAAAACCTTGGGGCATTTTAAAACAAAAACCTTCAACTACCCCATTTTACGAGACCAAGCGCTGGACCAATTAAAATATTTTTGCGAGCATTTGCTTATTCATTTTGGGGATTACCAAGATGCCATGCATACTGATCAGGAATTCCTGTTTCATTCCAGATTGTCCTTTGCCATGAACCTGAAACTCATCTCCGCCCAAGATGTGGTAAAAACAGTATTGAATTATTATAGAAAGAACAGTGAGAATATTGACATTTCTCAGGTAGAGGGCTTTATAAGACAAGTGATTGGCTGGCGGGAATATATGCGAGGCATGTATTGGGCATTTATGCCGGAATACAAATCTTTGAATACCCTGGAGAATACGAATACCTTACCTGAATTCTTTTGGACAGGTGATACCAAAATGAATTGTTTAAAGCAGGCGATTACCAATTCTTTGGATAATGGTTATGCACATCATATTCAACGCCTCATGATCACGGGTAATTATGCCTTGTTGACCCAAATACATCCAGATGAGGTAGATGCTTGGTATCTTGGTATTTACATTGATGCGATAGAGTGGGTACAACTCCCCAACACCAGAGGCATGAGTCAATTTGCTGATGGCGGCAAAATAGCAACGAAACCTTATGTTTCCTCAGGATCGTACATCCATAAAATGAGTAATTATTGCTCGGGATGCCAGTATAATAAGACTAAAAAAACAGGCAAGGATGCATGTCCTTTTAATAGTTTGTATTGGAACTTTTTGGATGATAAACGACCACAATTGGAAAGCAATTTCAGAATGAAAATGATGTACAGCTTGTTGAACAAAATGGATCAAAAACAGTTATCCGAAATCAAAGAAAAAGCAAAACATATTATAGAAAACCCCAATGAATACTAAACCTGAATTACATGTTGTTTGGCTAAAACGCGATCTCCGACTGGAAGATAACGAGGCGATCAGCAATGCGCTGGCTTCAGGCGGAACCGTTTTACTACTTTATGTTTTTGAGCCCTTACTTGTTAACGATATTCACTACAGTCAACGACACTGGGATTTTATAAAACAGTCTATTGTAGATCTTAATCAGCAATTAAAACCTTATAATTCCAAGATATTGGCAGTAAACTCAGATATTATTGCGACCGTCAACCAATTACTATCAAATTACAAGGTTAAAAACATCTACTCGCATCAAGAAACAGGAATTTTAGTCACCTATGAACGTGATAAATCATTTAAACGCTTTTGTACTAATAACTGGATCAACTGGCACGAAAACATTAACAATGGCGTTCAGCGCGGTTTAAAAAACAGAGCAAACTGGAAGGACCTGTGCGAAACTTTTTTCAGTATGGAAACCCTGCCTTTTAATCCCGAAGACGGGCAATTACTTTCTATAGAAGCCATTGAGCAACTGGAACGTTATTTTAAGGTCACGGATCTGAACACTAATATGGAGTCGCCGTTTCAAAAAGGAGGACGATCTACAGGGTTAAAGTATTTGAACTCTTTTTTTGAGTCGCGTCATGTAAATTACATGTTCCATATTTCGAAACCGGAATCGGCACGAACCAGTTGTAGCCGCATCTCGCCATATTTAGCTTGGGGTAACTTATCTATAAGGGAAGTCTACCAACAAGCCTATCATTTAAAAAAGGAAGCCAAAAACGCCAAAGCACTAGAGGCCTTTATGTCTCGATTGCGTTGGCAATCCCATTTCATTCAAAAGTTTGAAATGGAACATACTATGGAAGAAGCCAGTATTAATAAGGGTTTTCACCGTTTAAAGAAAGGGATATCCAAAAAATACCAAGAGGCCTGGCGAAAGGGACTTACAGGATTTCCTCTGGTTGATGCCTGTATGCGTTGTTTAATTGAAACCGGTTACCTAAACTTTAGAATGCGAGCTTTGGTCGTGTCATTTTTTACACATAATCTTTGGCAGCCCTGGCAGGAAGCTACATCTCATTTATCTCAAATGTTTTTAGATTTTGAACCGGGTATTCATTATCCACAGTTACAAATGCAAGCGGGTGAAACAGGTATAAATATGTTGCGCGTTTACAACCCTATAAAAAACAGTCTGGAACACGACCCTGACGCTTCGTTTATAAAAAAATGGGTTCCGGAACTTCGTGATCTGGAAACACCTTTCGCACACCAACCTTATTTAATGACGGAAATGGAACAACAGTTCAATGATTTTCATTTAGGAAAAGACTATCCTTATCCTATAGTCGACATCGATGAAACCAGAAAACGTGCGACAGAAACCTTATGGAATATGCGACGGGACCAACTAGTACAATCGGAACGTGAACGTATTCTTAAAAAGCACCTTAGCTCAAAAAACACAAATCACAGTAAATCATAGCTTTAACACATCCTAGTAAAGATGAAATGCTAGTATTTTGTTAATTTTGTTTAATTTTTTAATTAAAACATTAAACATTTTGTATATTTGAGTAAATATCTTGGTTATGATACTCAATAGCACATACAAAAACAAAGAAGAGAAACAGCTTTTGGAAGATGTTGTTGGCAAACCGTTCTCATTTTTTGAATCTCTTAAAATGGGTGGTATCGGCTCAAAACGTATGATCATCAGAGATGTGAGTCCTAACCTTAAGGAATTCATGAACAAGGTAGATGATATTAATTACGCCAATATTGAATTACGTAAAAGTGGCGTTCTCATTTACATCAATAAAGGGCTTCAAAACTTTACCTGGGCCATCCCCTATTATCAGTTAGTAATGTACAAAACTAATGGCGCCAGCATTCATGCACAAGGACGTTTTATTCAATTTAAGAATAACAAAACCTTTAAAGAAAATAAAGGGTTCTTCGAAAAAATGCTGGACGAAAAAATTAAATACGACCTGCAATATAATTTTCAATACATATGAATTTAAGTGTTGAAGAAATTGACAGGGTTATTGAAATGGCATGGGAAGACCGCACCACGTTTGAAGCTATTGAATTTCAATTTGGCCTAAAGGAACAAGATGTTATCGAGCTCATGCGCAACGAAATGAAACCCAGCAGTTTTAAAATGTGGCGGAAGCGCGTGCAGGGCAGAAAAACAAAACACGAAAAATTAAGAACATTCGAAAAAGGTCGCTTTAAATGTAGCAGACAAAAACAAATAACACACAACTCAATATCAAAACGATAACGTGCTTTGATTAGGGGTATGAGTTCCTTAAGACAGCACATAAAAAAGACAACTAATGATTACAGATTCTTTGAAAAAGAAAAAAAACGGTCAACACTTAAATGGATTTACAACTTCTGAAATTGGTGACGACCACCTTTACACCGGGTTAGAAACCCCAATGAAACCTGATGCCTTTAAAATTTCAGATGAAGAAAAAAAAGAGCGCATCGCCATCCTGTTTGAAGAAATCATGGATGTTATGGGTCTCGACCTCACAGATGATTCTTTGCAAGGAACACCGAAACGTGTTGCAAAAATGTTCATAGATGAAATCTACTCCGGGTTAAATCCTAAAAATAAGCCTAAGGTGGCTTTATTTGATAACAAGTACAAGTACAATCAAATGCTTGTGGAGAAAGACATAACCTTCTATTCGAATTGTGAGCATCATTTCGTTCCTATTATTGGTAAAGCACATGTGGCCTACATTTCTTCAGGAAAGGTTATTGGTTTATCAAAGTTGAATCGTATTGTACAATATTATGCAAAGCGTCCACAGGTTCAGGAGCGATTAACCAATCAAATTGCTAATGAACTAAAAACTATATTGGATACAGAGGATGTTGCTGTAATTATTGACGCAAAACATCTTTGTGTTTCTTCTCGAGGTATCCAAGATGATACTTCTGCGACAGTAACAACTTATTACGGTGGACAATTCAACACACCGGAGAAAATAAGAGAATTACAGAATTATATTAAAAATTAGATTATGGATTTAATTAACAAAGCTCTAGAATTTGAAAAAACAAGTTTAAGATCGTTATCAACAAGTGATCGCGTAAAACTCTCGCGTGAAGCTAAAAACCTGATTTTAAGTTTAAATGAAATATATAAGCGTAATCATGATGAAACGATCATGGATATTATGAAACGTTTAACAGCCATGAAACGCAAGGTTGAAAAACGTCTTAAGGGAGTTCCGTTAGTTGCTTAACATCAACTTGCAAAACCTTAAAATTTCCTTAATAAATTGAATATGAAAAAGTAAGTCTGACTAATTTTATTAACTTGCTGAATTGCCAAAAAATAAAAGATTTCGGCAACCACTGAACAAATAATTAGACAAACTAGTTTATGGAACTTATTAACAAGGCTTTAGAGTTTGAAAATAGGAAGCATACTTTTAAAACTACGAGCGAAAGAATAGAATCCGCAAGAGAAGTAAAAGAACTAATCTTAAGTTTAAATACGGTATACAAAAAGGAAAAAGATCCTGAGATTATGGATCTTATGAAACGTTTAACCGCGATTAAACAAAAAATAGAAAAAAGGCTTAAGGGTAGGCCATAACAAAAATTGCCCTGACACTTTATGAAAACAATCGTTATAATTGGTGGAAGTAAGGGCATTGGAAAATCCATCCTAAAAAAGCACCTTGAACAACATCAAGTAATTAATATCAGTAGAACGGCTCCGGAATTGAGTCATGAAAATCTAACCCATTATTCATGTGACATTCTGAAGGACGACCTTCCGGATTTTGCCAAAATAGACGGTTTGATATATTGTCCCGGGAGTATTAATCTTAAACCTATTTCACGACTTAGCACCGATGATTTCAAAGAAGATTTTGAAATTAATGTTATTGGGGCCGTTAAGGCCATTCACAAATACCTTTCAGTATTAAAACAAGGGCAGCAACCGGCAATTGTTCTATTTAGCACAGTAGCAACCAAATTAGGTATGCCCTTTCACAGTAGTGTCGCAGCAGCTAAAGCCGGTGTAGAAGGCCTGGCCAAGTCGTTGGCGGCCGAACTCGCACCAACAGTTCGTGTTAATGCCATTGCTCCTACGGTAACAGATACAGAATTGGCCTCGAAATTATTACGAAATGAAAAAATGATGGATAGCATGAAAGAGCGTCATCCTTTGAAAAAGTATCTAAATCCGGATGAAGTTGCCGATATGGCCGCATTTTTACTTTCCGATAAAGCAGCAGCACTTTCAGGTCAGATATTTGAAATGGATTGTGGCATTGTTAATTTAAAAATTTAAATATGAATCCCTTGAAAGCCTTTGCTTCTACCCTATTTTCTAATAAGCGTATGGAAAAAAAATTAGACATTACTAGCATTTACGATATCGCGATAAACAGTTTAGATGGAACACCTTTAAATTTAAAAGATTTTGAAGGAAATTTTATGCTGATCGTGAATGTGGCTTCTAAATGCGGGTTTACATCGCAATACAAAGATCTACAGGTTTTACAAGAAAAATACATTGAGGATTTGGTTGTTATAGGCGTGCCCTGTAATCAGTTTGGTCATCAAGAACCCGGCTCAGCAACAGATATTCAATCCTTTTGTGAGGTCAACTACGGCGTTACCTTTCCAATAACCGAAAAAATAGAAGTTAAAGGAGCTCATCAGCACCCACTTTACACCTGGTTAACCCAAGAAATAAATAATGGTGTTAAAGATTCAAAAGTGTTATGGAACTTTCAAAAATACTTGATTGGTAGAAACGGTGAATTGATTGATTATTTTACCTCAGCAACTGATCCAATGAGCTCCAAAATCACCAATCATTTGTCCTAAAGAAAGTGGGGAAAATTGTAAGATCCGAAATAATTTGATGCAGAAAAGGGACTCAATTCGTATCCAATGAAAACACTTAAATACCTCATTTTATTTTTGATCTTAAACTTCGGGGCCTTAGGTATTGGTATTTTGTTTATGAATAACGGACCACAATCTGCGTGGTATAGCGATTTAAATAAAGCCCCATGGACGCCTCCTGGATGGTTTTTTGGTTTAGCATGGACCACCATTATGGTTTGTTTTTCAATTGTTATGGCATTCCTGAGCAGTAAAGCAGATAAGACAAGACTCATTGTACTATTCAGTATCCAGTTTTTCTTGAATATCATTTGGAACTACATATTTTTCAACAAACATTTAATTGGTCTTGGTCTTGTAACGATCATATTATTAACTATTGTAGTTGGAAAATTTATTTTTGATTATAAAGGGATCTTGAAAACCAAAATTTGGTTAATCGTCCCTTATTTTGTTTGGCTTTGCATTGCTTGCTCCCTAAACGCGTATATCCTTATTAACAATTAATTCAATTAACGTGAAAATTTACACACTCCATAAAAAACAAAATTTGCCTATCAGTAAAGAAACGGCTTGGCAATTTTTATCAGATCCCAAAAACCTACAAACCATTACCCCGGATTATATGGGTTTTCATATTTTGTCTGGTGCCGACAGGCCTATGTTTCAGGGTCAGATCATCCAATATATCGTAACACCGGTTTTAGGTATAAAAACTAAGTGGGTTACAGAAATCACACATGTTAGAGAAGGCGAATATTTTGTGGATGAACAGCGCTTCGGACCCTATGACTTATGGCACCATAAACATTTCATAAAAGAAATTGAAGGCGGGGTTGAGATGGAAGATATTATAGATTACAAGATTCCATTTGGAGCTATTGGGAGACTGGCCCACCCCGTGGTTGTTAAACCAAAGCTTGAAGAAATTTTTTCATATAGAAAAGAAAAATTAGAATCACTCTTTGGCGTTTACAAAAAATAAAACATCCCTAAAATGAGTAAAAAAATAAACATATTTTGGTTTCGCAGAGATCTTAGACTCGATGACAATGTTGGGTTCGATGAAGCCTTAAGAGGTGGCTATCCTGTGATTCCAATATTTATTTTTGATTCTAAGATTTTAGAGAAACTTCCAAAAGATGATGCTCGGGTGACTTTCATACACAAAACATTGCAAGGAATGCGAGACACCCTTCAAAAGGAGTACAATAGTAGTTTGGCAATGTACCATGGTAAACCGGAAGATATCTTCAAAATGCTCTCAGAAACTTATGAAGTTGATACCCTTTATACCAATCGGGATTATGAGCCTTATGCCACAGAGCGCGATAAAGTGATCGAAAATCTGTTGAAGAAAGACGATATCAACTTTAAAACGTTTAAAGATCAGGTGATCTTTGAAAAAAATGAGGTGGTGAAAAAAGACGGTGATCCATATGTGGTTTATACGCCTTACATGAGAACATGGAAAGAAAATTTCAAAACCCATGATTTAAAGATTTCCGACACCAAGTCCAATTTAGATAATCTCATAAAGAATTCCAGATTACCTAATTTATCCCTTTCAGATATAGGGTTCGAAAAATCATCACAAACCATTGCAGATTACGATGTAAGGCCTACCGTAATCCAAGAATATGAGGCAACTCGTAATTTCCCGGCTTTGGATAGTACTTCGCATTTAGGACCTCACCTCCGTTTCGGAACCGTGAGCATTCGTAAAATGATCAAGAAAGCTATAGCTGAGAAGAATGAAATCTTTTGGCAGGAACTAATCTGGCGCGAATTCTTCATGCAAATCCTATGGCATTACCCCCATACAGTTTCAGAAAGTTTTAAATCGAAATACGATCGTATTGAATGGCGAAATAATGAAGATGAATTTAAAGCTTGGTGTGAAGGAAAAACAGGTTATCCCCTGGTTGATGCGGGTATGCGCCAATTAAACGAAACAGGATATATGCACAATCGCGTCCGCATGCTAGTTGGAAGCTTTTTATGCAAGCACCTTTTAATTGACTGGCGTTGGGGCGAAGCATATTTTGCTGAAAAACTCCACGACTATGAGATGGCAAGTAATGTTGGGAACTGGCAATGGGTTGCCGGCTCGGGAGTAGATGCAGCACCATACTTTAGAATATTCAATCCGACCTCTCAGATCAAAAAGTTCGACAAGGATCTGGAATACATAAAGAAATGGGTGCCGGATTTTCAGGAATTAACGTATCCGGAACCTATAGTGGATCACAAAGCTGCCCGGGAACGTTGTTTGGATACTTATAAGAAAGCCTTGAATTAAAGGCTCTTGAAAACGTTGCGATACATTTATTAATATCAGTTTATAATTAAAATTAAAGGCTAAAGGTAGAAATCCTTTAGCCTTTTTTTATTAGAGCTTCATGAATTTAGCTGTTTTTTCATGTGAGCTTTCGTCCCTGATCTTTATAAAATACAAACCACTTGGGAATTCTGCGACATTGATGGAACTTACATCGCCATCGGTCATTTTAGAAAGTAAGCGCTGACCACTAGTATTATAGACGTTTATAGTCGATTCAGTAGCGAATCCAAATGTTCTGATATACACTGCTGTAGAGGCGGGGTTAGGAAACACCCTTAATTCTAAACCGTTGATTGGATCTTCTGAAACTTTTGTTTTTGAAGCCAATTTAGCGGTTCCTCCGGTACATGTTATTGCATTATTAGCCGCCTCATAAACCAAAGACGCATGGGATACATTGTCAATACAAATATTAATAGTTAATGTTCCTTTTGCAGACAAAGAGGTTTGTAAAACAGCTACGCCATTGCTATCCGTGGTAGCTGTTACCTCTTCACTGAAGGTGCCAGAAAATGTACCAGTTACAGTGGCATTAGGAACAACATTTCCATTATTGTCTTCAATAGTCACTGAGGCTGTTCCATATTTTTGTCCTCTACCCGCACTGGCAGATCCTAGAGTTACAGAAGCGACCTGCATGGAAGTTGCCTGCCTCGTGGCTTGTCCGATAATAGTGATACTTGTAGAAGTCCCTTTAGCTCCAAAATCGTCAGTAGCCTCTGCTGTGAGATTAGAATCGCCCAAGGGTACCGTAAAATCCCTACTAAAAGGAGCGGTACTATCAATACCAAGAGATACACCGTTTGAAAAAAACTCAACTTGGGTTACCGTGCCATCAGGATCAGAAGTATTTGCTGAAATGGTTATAGTAGTATTCAGATCAAATGTAGCACCATCCAACGGATCAGAAATAGAAATCGTTGGCGCTTGGTTACCAGTCGATCCATTATCAGCTGCGTAGCTATCCAAGTTATCAAAATAATAGGTGTCGCCGGTAAAGGTGTTTGAGGCGAATAATAGAATCATCTTTGAAACGTCACCATCCGGTGTTGAAGGATCCGGACGATCCAATAATGTAAATGGCAAACGCTGCCAGGCATTATTAGTTTCAACTTTAGCCATATACCTACTATGTCTCCCAGAGGGATAGTTGGAAGCCGTTGCTAAAGGAGTTTCTAATTGCAGGATAATTTCTGTACCCACAGGCGCCGTTGTATATACATCCAGATAAAACTTTTTGGATTTATCCACATAATTGGAAGCATCGGTTATATTCGAGACACTATAAGTGATCAAATCGTATTGTTCCGAACTATTTCTAACATATGCACTACTAAGATTACTGCTGTTTACAACATCCGGCGATGGATTTGAAACTTCTGTTAAATCCCCTGTTGCAGATGCTAAAGTGGCTGTTCCTGGATCATCAAAATTCTCAAAAGAAAATTCCTTAATGTAGGGTGGTTCTACTTCAATATAATTTGAATAATTTTTTTCTGAACAGCCATCATTAAATGATGCTGAAACCCGTCCGCTGAAAGAGCCAAAATCAACTGTTACCGAAGCCGTTCCCTGACCACTTACTATGGTGGCGTCGGAAGGTACCCTCCAATTAACACTCGTTCCAGGAGCCAAATTTTCGATACTGTAAACCACACCTGTAGCCTGATTCGAAACTACGGCCTCCCCTGTAAAATGAGGTTTAAAACCGTCATAAACGCGCACATAATCTACTTCCATGGAAGACGGTAACATCGTATTGTCCACTGGTCCTCCAAGACTTCCGCCTACGGCCACATTAAGCAAAAAGTGAAAATCATTATCAAAAGGCCAATTATATGGGGATACATCGGCTATTTGTTTTTTAGAATACAGAATACCATCAACATACCAGCGAATTTCACCAGGCTCCCATTCGATAGCAAATTCATGAAATGCATCCGGGAAATTAGCATCCTTTAAAATATATTCATTTCCTTGATATTGATTGTTGGGATAAAGGTCACCGTAATGAATAGTTCCAAAAACTTCATTAGGATTAGATGCCACACTCTCCATTATATCAATCTCGCCACTCTTAGGCCAGGTTCCATAAGGCTCATCGGTTGACAGCATCCAAAAGGCCGGCCATAAACCATCACCATAAGGTAACTTTATTGAGGCCTCAAATCGTCCATAGGTAAAATCGCCTTTGTTCTTAGAGTTAATTCGCCCTGAGGTATATTGTGACCCTTTGTTACGCTCTTTTCGTGCAGTAATCTTTAGCGTCCCGTTACTCACTGTAACATTGGCCTCCTGGTAGGATTGTAACTCATTGTTTCCCCAGCCACAAATGCCCTCAGCACAACCGTCGCCTAATTGGTAATTCCATTTGGTCAGGTCTAAAGAATTGCCTGAAAACTCATCGGACCAGACAATATTAGGACATTGTGCTAGTGCTAAATGCATCCCAAATGTTAAAAAAATAAGATGTAAATAATTTTTAATAGTCTTTTTTGTAAAGTTGCTCATATTCTTAGGTAATTATTATTAATTCCTTAAACATAGATTGCGTTATAACTTTCTCCAAAAAATCCACCCATACAAAACCTATACATTTTTTGTTGTGTCAATTTATATAAGCCGCAATTTGTTGTAAATAAATTATTTAACACGGATAATACCCAAATTATAATGCCTCAGAATATCTTCAAAAACAATCGTTAAAATACAGAGGTTCCCAAAACCCATTCTTATTGCTTATATTTTGTTTAACCTTTTTTGGTTTTTGTTAAACAATTTTATATCTTTAAAGCATTAATAAAAAAAATGTATAATCATGAATACCATTAAGTTAAGTAAGAATCGCCCGAATCTATTTAAACTTCCTCTTCTCATGATCAGTTTTTTACTTATGACTTTGTCGTGTAGTAAAGAATCCATAAGCGATGCTCCAGTAAATGAAGTAGATCCTTCAATTACGGAAATTCTTGCTTCGTTCAACAACACGGCTAAACACGGAAAAGAAAAGTCAGATGATAACGATGTTTGGGAGACTGACGCCACATTCGAAATTTTGAGTGTTGCCCTTGCCAAAACTAAATTATCTAGCGTGGTATCTAAAAACCGACTAACCCTTTTAGCGCCAACCGACGAAGCTTTCATGGCGGCAGGAATTACGAAACAAAGTGTTGCAGATATTCCAAATATTGAGAATATTTTATTGTACCACGTCTTACCACAACCGGTTTATAGTTATGATCTAAGCTCCGGACCCGCGACTACAGCAGAAGGTACTGATGTTATTGTGAGCCTGAGTGACAGTGGCGTTATGATTAATGATGCACAGGTAACCACCGCCGATATTTCAGCTCGAAACGGTGTTATTCATGTCATAGATAAAGTTTTAATGATACCCTCAGGCAACCTGGTGGAAACAGCATTGAGCCAAGCTCCAGAGTTTTCGATCTTAGTTGAAGCTGCTTCAAAGGCTGGTTTAGCAGAAACGCTAGCCACAGGTGGTCCATTTACCGTATTTGCACCAACAAATCAAGCCTTTTTAGATTTATTGGAGGCTACACCTTATACGAGTCTGGATGATATCCCGGTTGATATGTTACAACAAATCTTATTATACCATGTTTTGGGCGGTTATACCTTTAGTGCTCAACTCACTAACGGATACGCAACCACTTTGAATGGAGCAGCCGTGAACGTTGATCTCGGTATGGCACCTGAAGTATATATTAATGATTCCAAGGTTTTAGCTACTGATGTTCAAGCCACAAATGGTTTGATACATGTGATTGATAAAGTATTGTTGCCACCAACCATGAATTTGGTAGAAATTGCGGCAAGTTATGAAAATGAGTTTACTGTTTTATTAGCTGCTGCGACCAAGGCAGGTTTAGGTGATGTCCTGATGGGCAATGGACCTTATCCGCAGCTTACAGTTTTCGCACCGACCGATCAGGCTTTTATAAACTTTTTGAACGTTGCTAATGCAGAAGAAGCTATCGCAGCTATTGAGACCTTGAACGCGGAAGATTTAGCACCTATCCTTCTTTATCATGTTGTTGAGGGTCGGGTATATTCAAGTGATTTAGCGAGTGGTCCTGTAACGACTTTAAATGGAGATTTCGATCTGGATCTCAGTACTTTAAGCATTAATGGAACTGTGAACCTTGTGCCGGAACTTTTAAATGTTCAGGCAACCAATGGGGTCATCCATGTAATAAATGGTGTTTTAACCCCTTAACAATATTAAAAAGCAATTGATTAATAGCGATTTGTAAATTTCTTTTATAAAAAGTCAATTGAATTAGTCGAAGGTATAACCGCCTCCCTGGTTATACCTTTATTTTTTTGTATTCGAATGTATTCAGATAAAACGTTTACCTCTAAGAAGTAATTTAAGCGATCCGTTCAATTTTTGCACCGATGGCACGTAAACGTTCATCAATATTCTCGTAACCACGATCGATTTGTTCTATATTCATAATCGTTGATGTACCTTTCGCTGAAAGCGCTGCTATCAATAAAGAGACACCGGCACGAATATCGGGCGATGTCATAGTTGTCGCCTTTAAGGTAGACTTGAAATCGTGACCAATAACAGTGGCGCGATGAGGATCACATAAAATAATTTTAGCGCCCATATCTATAAGTTTATCCACAAAGAACAAGCGACTTTCAAACATCTTTTGATGGATCAAAACACTGCCACGGGCTTGAGTCGCAACAACCAAAACAATACTCAAAAGATCCGGTGTGAATCCGGGCCAAGGAGCATCAGAAATGGTTAAAATTGATCCATCGATAAAACTTTGAATTTCGTATCCGTTAGTATGTGCAGGAATATGAATATCGTCACCAAGCTTTTCTACGGTAATACCCAATTTTCTAAAAACATTAGGAATCAACCCAAGATCATCCCAGGACACATCAGAAATAGTGAGCTCACTTTTGGTCATAGCTGCCAAACCGATCCAGCTACCAATTTCAATCATATCCGGTAGCATGGTATGTTCAGTGCCGCCTAAGGCCTCCACACCATCAATGATAAGCATGTTGGATCCTACACCTGAGATCTTGGCCCCCATCCGGTTCAACATCCGACATAATTGCTGTAAATATGGTTCGCAGGCCGCATTATAAATGGTTGTTCGCCCTTCGGCTAAAACGGCAGCCATAACAATATTGGCCGTCCCGGTTACTGAAGCTTCCTCGAGCAACATATAGGTCCCTTTTAATTTCTTGGACTCAACACCATAAAATTGGTCTTCACGACTGTATTTAAAGTTGGCACCTAATTTTATAAGACCTTCAAAATGTGTATCTAGTCTACGACGCCCTATTTTATCACCACCAGGCTTGGGTATATAACCCTTTCCGTAGCGCGCCAATAAAGGCCCAACGATCATGATCGATCCACGCAAGCCACGACCATCTTTTTTGAATGCATCCGATTCCAGATAATCCAAATTAACATCGTCGGCTTGAAACGTATAGCTTGATCGCGATAACTGATGAACTTTTACACCCAGGTTTTTTAATAAAATGATAAGTTTATTGACATCAACGATATCCGGAATATTATGGATCGTTACGATCTCAGGGGTAAGTAATACGGCACATAAAATTTGTAAGGCTTCATTTTTAGCACCTTGTGGTTTTATACTTCCTTTTAATTGATGACCACCTTCAATTTTAAATGTTCCCATAGATTATTTAGTAGCGCTTACGGTGTTTGCTTGATCCTTTTTTATGATGCGTTTTCTTAGCGTATTTAGTTTTAGTTCGCATTAAACTTGAGGCATCCGAAAGATCCTCATCTGTATTCTTTAAATTAATTTTTCCTCCTGACAATTCGTATAAATGATCATAGATCACTTCATCTTCAACCGTGTCTTTATTCCAATTTAAAAAACACTTTTTCATATGGTTAGCAATGGTATATTCCAGAGCCTCTTTAAGTTCGCCTTCTTCCCACGTATTAGCAACGTCGATCATGGTCTTTATATTGTTTCCGTAGAATCGATATTTTGGAAAATTTTGTGGATATTTCAAAGGGTCAGGACGCTCCTCAAATACTTCCCTGGTTGGTTTTTCATAAGGAGAATCAACATCCAACTCAAAGTTGGACATAATAAACAATTGATCCCATAGTTTATGCTGGAAATCAGGCACATCGCGCAAATGGGGTTGCATATTACCCATTACCGCAATAATAGCCTTAGCTTGTTTGTTTCTTTCGTCTTTATCCTTAACTGTTTTGGCGTGATTGATCATTTTTTGAAGGTGTCTTCCGTATTCAGGAATAATCAAATGTTCACGTTCCGTGTTGTACTCTAAATCGTCGATCAAAATAAATGTGTTGCTTAAAATTAGTGCATGTAGTTGTTATGCTCTCGCAAAATACAAAAAAAAACTATAGACTTATAACGCCTTCAACTTTTTCTGCGACTTCCTTGTATTTTTTGATAACTGTTTCGGGGTCTTTCATTTCTACATTAATAGAAACGCTGATATAATTACCGTTTTTAGATTCAGTAGTTTGAATAACCGCTCCCATATTGTCGAAAATATTTTCAATAATATTTTTTTTAAATGAATCCGATTTTATGATAAACTTATACAAGTACTCTGTTGGCCAACTGCTGGTATCATAGAGTTGTTCTTGTAGTTTCTTATAGAAGGCTTCAGATTTCGAAGATTCGCTCATAGTAATTTTTTAGAGTGCAAATATACATTATCGTGGGTTTAAATTCCTATTTTTACGGCTAAATTAACACCTTTTGAAAACAAAACGCATTGTAATAACGGGAGGTCCCGGAACCGGAAAATCAAGTGTTATTAATGCGCTCACTGAGCGTGGATTTACCTGCCTTGAAGAAATTTCAAGAGAAGTAACCTTAGAAGCTAAAAAACAAGGTATTGATCAACTGTTCTTAACCGAACCATTGCGTTTTAGTGAAGCCCTGTTACAAGGCCGATTGCAACAATATCATCAGGCCCATAATCTATCAACGGATACCGTATTCTTCGATCGTGGCATTCCGGATATTGTAGCTTACATGGATTTTGCTAAATTGAATTATCCTGAAGATTTCACAAAGGCTTGTCATAACCACCCTTACGATGCCGTTTTTATTTTAAAACCCTGGAAAGCTATTTATAAGACAGATAATGAGCGTTATGAAAATTTTGAAGATGCTATGATTATTCATAAGCATCTCGTAAACACTTATCAGTCATACAATTATCAGCTTATTGACGTACCATTTGACACGGTTGAAAAACGTACCGACTATATTTTGAATATTATCCACATCTAATATGGAGCATCCTGTAAAACTGCTGGAACGTTATTGGAACTTTACAAGTTTCAGACCCCTCCAAGAAGATATTATTGCATCGGTTTTGGCAGGAGATGACACCTTTGTATTATTACCAACAGGAGGCGGAAAATCGTTGTGTTTTCAAATACCCGCTTTAGTGAAACCAGGGATCTGTATCGTTATATCGCCGCTTATCGCTCTCATGAAGGATCAGGTAAAGGCCTTACAAAACAAAGGAATAAAAGCCATGGCGCTCACCAGCGGGATAGGAGCTTCTGAGTTAGATACCCTCTTAGATAATGCGATATACGGAAATTATAAATTTTTATATCTCTCTCCGGAACGTTTGCAACAGGAGCTCGTTCAGGATCGCATTAAACAAATGCCTGTAAACCTTATTGCTGTAGACGAAGCCCATTGTATCTCGCAGTGGGGAAACGATTTCAGACCGGCCTACAAGAATATTTTAAATTTACGTCAATTACATCCGACTGTTAATGTGGTGGCGCTAACCGCTTCAGCCAAACCAAATGTCGTGGAAGACATCATCGTCGAACTGGATTTTATGAATCCAAAAGTTTTTAAAACTTCTTTCTTTAGATCAAATTTAGCCTATATGGTCTTTCATGAAGAGGATAAATTATACCGTCTTGAAACTATTTTAAAGAAAAATAAAGCAGCTTCAATAGTCTATGTTCGCAATAGAAAAAGCACCCTGGAAACCAGTCAGTTTTTAAACGACAAAGGACTGTCGGCAACATATTACCACGGAGGATTACCATCAGCCGAAAAGGAACGTCATATGCTAGAATGGTCACAAAATCAAAAACAAGTTATGGTTGCTACCAATGCTTTTGGAATGGGCATTGATAAAGCCGATGTAAAAACCGTGGTCCACTTAAATCTGCCCGAGAGTATAGAAAGCTATTTTCAGGAGGCTGGTCGTGCTGGCCGTAATGAAAATAAGGCTTACGCCGTGATCCTAAAAAACAATAGTGATCCCGATATGGTTAAGAATCAGTTTTTAAAGGTTTTACCTGATGTGAATACAGTTAAACATGTATACAGAAAACTGTGCAGTTATTTTCAGATCCCTTACGGGGAAGGCGCTTACAACACCTTTAATTTCGATTTCACCAGCTTTTGCAAAACCTATAAGCTTCATACGATCTTAACCTATAATGCTTTGCTTATTTTAGACCGCAATAGTGTTATTAGCCTAGCCAAACAATTTAAAAATAAGGTTAGTTTGCAATTTAAAATTAATAATAAAGCCCTACTGAGTTATCTCGAAATGGATACTAAAAAGGCCCTGATCATTAAAGCTTTGTTGCGCTTGTACGGTGGTGTTTTCGATCAGGAAACACGCATCAATACCTCTAAAGTTTCAGAAAAGGCAGGGGTGTCAGAACAGGATGTGATTCAAATTTTAGAAACTTTGGAAAAGGATAATGTAATTCATTTCAAACACGTAAAAACCGACGCACAGATCACCTTTATTGAACCGCGAGAAGATGATATTACCATAAACAGAATTGCACCTGTTATTAGTCAGCAGAACCAATTAAAGCAAGAGCAAGTAACTGCCGTGTTAGAATATATTGAAAACGATGCCGTTTGTAAAAGTGTCCAATTGCTGAATTATTTTGGTGAAGAAAAGACTGAACCTTGTGGGATATGCTCAGTATGCATTGAAAAAAATTCCAATCCATCTGAAGAGGAACTTAAAAAACTAAAAAATGAAATTATTCTCTTGTTAGAACATTCTGATCTTTCATCACGAGAGATTATTTCCAAAATAGCTGGATCGGAAAACAACATTAAACAAATGCTTAAAATATTACTCGAGCAAGAGGTTATTAAAATAACTAAAACGAATACCTACACACTGAGTCATTTATAATATGTATTTTTTAGCGGCGCTGTGATAAAACAATAGTAAAGAAATGAGAGATTTAGAAATCGTTTTTATGGGCACTCCTGAGTTTGCCGTTACCCCTTTAAAAGCCTTGGTGGAAGAAGGCTATAATATTGTTGGTGTCATTACTGCGCCCGACCGCCCTGCCGGACGCGGACGAAAACTACAAGAAAGTGCAGTTAAAGTCTATGCCAAATCACAAGGTTTAAAGGTTTTACAACCCACGAATCTCAAAGATCCTGAGTTTCAAAATGAACTTGCAAAGCTGCAGGCTAATTTACAGGTAGTCGTGGCCTTCAGAATGTTACCAAAAGTCGTTTGGCAACAACCGGAATACGGCACCTTTAATTTACATGCCTCAATATTACCGAACTACCGTGGAGCAGCTCCAATAAACTGGGCTATTATAAATGGTGAATCTCAAACGGGCGTGTCGACCTTTTTTATTGATGAAAAAATAGATACCGGTGATATGATCCTTCAGGATACTATAACAATAGAACCTGATGAAAATGCCGGTAGTTTACACGACAAGCTTATGATGCTTGGTAGTGACCTCATTTTAAAAACAGTCGCCTTAATTGAAAAGGGTGAGGTAAAACCGATTCCACAAAAAGAAACTACGGCTATTAAGCCAGCTCCAAAATTAGATAAGGAGAATTGCAAGATCGATTGGGACCAATCTGTAATATCCATTTACAACCTCATTCGGGGTTTAAGTCCATATCCCGCTGCCTGGTGTACTTTAAAGAATGGTGATGAAACTTTGGATGTAAAAATATACGCAGCTAAAAAACAGAAAGAGGCTCATAAACTTTCTCCGGGAACAATTATTACGAGTAAAAAAGAACTTAAAGTAGCTGCTCTGGATGGTTACATTATAATTGACCAAGTTAAACTCCCCGGCAAAAAATTAATGGATACCATATCCCTTTTGAACGGGTACACATTTTCGGAGGAGGCAAAAATGCTCTAACCCCTTGTTAATAGTGCTTTTTTTAAATAACCTGTTAAATAATCTAAGCTTTATTAACAAATGATCCAAGTTATTAACAAAACCTTGGATTTCCCTTGCTATTACTTGCATGATTGCATAATCCGTATAAATTTGTAGAGGATTTAACAAAAAATGTTTAACCAATTAATTACTAAATTTAATATTATGAACAAAACAGATTTAATCGACGCAATGGCAGAACATGCCGGAATTACAAAAGCAGCTGCTAAAAAAGCTCTAGAATGTATGCTTATTGAAATCGAAGGCGCTTTACAGAAAGGAAACAGAGTTTCTTTAGTAGGTTTTGGATCTTGGTCAGTTTCTAAAAGAGCTGCAAGAGAAGGAAGAAATCCTCAAACTGGTGCGACTATAAAAATTAAAGCTAAAAAAGTTGTTAAGTTTAAAGCTGGATCTGATTTAGCAAATGCAGTGAACTAATTGAACCTGCTTTTTTAACATAAATAAAGCCTTCAATTTTGAAGGCTTTTTTTGTATAAAGCAAAATACTTTGTTTATTACAGAAATAAATATTAGATTTAAATGTTAAATTTCCATTAAAATGGTAACAATAAAACCTAAAAAAGGTGACTTGCTCATAGCCGAACCTGCTATTATTGGAGATGTATCTTTTAACAGATCCATTGTCCTATTAGCAGATCATACGGAAGACGGTTCTATTGGTTTTATCCTCAATAAACCTTTGGAATATACCGTTCAGGATTTAATTCCTGAATTGGAAGCAACGTTTAAAGTCTATAATGGCGGTCCCGTAGAGCAAGATAACCTGTACTTTATTCATAAAGTTCCAGACCTTATCCCGAACAGTATTGAAATCTCTCTTGGTATTTTTTGGGGAGGCGATTTTAGTAAAGTTGCCGAATTGATTAAAAACGAATCCCTCCAGGAAACAGACATCCGTTTTTTCCTTGGGTATTCAGGTTGGGATAAGTCACAACTTGAAAATGAACTAAAGGCCAGTTCTTGGGTAGTCACCGAAAACGTTTATAAAAAAGAGATCATTGAAAAAGATTATGAATCTTTTTGGAAGGAAAAAATGTTGGAGTTTGGTGGCGAATACAGTATTTGGTCTAACGCCCCTGAAAACCCGAGCTATAACTAGTTAGGCAGTAATTCTTTCGTTTAATTTTTCTATCAGTTTTTCGGAAACATCCGTTGTAAACACCTTTTTCCTGTATTTACTTATGGGTTGTATGCCCCATATGACATTAGTGATGAAAAGTTCATCGGCCTTCTGAAGTTCAAAGGGTGAAATGGATGCCTCTTCAAAGGTGTATTCTTTCCAAGACTTTCCAAGCTCTAAAATTTGCTGACGCATAATGCCTTTTAAACAACCATCGGCTAAAGGCGGCGTTTTTATGGTGTTTCCCTTTACTAAAAAAATATTGCCATTTAAGGCTTCAACCACTTGTTTTTCGGTATTCAATATCAGGCAATTATTCAAACCATTTTCTTTGGCATAAATACTGCCAACGATATTCAAAGCTTTGTTATTGGTTTTTAAGGTCGATAATAAAGACGGTGACAAGTAATAATCCTTAAAAAGATCTACCTCGTACGGTTCCTTATTTAAGGCGTAGACATCTGATTCTAAAACACTCACCGAGATCACGAATTCAACATCATTGGTTTCGGGAGTATATAAACCGCCATCCTTGCGATATACAATCACTTTTACACGAGCCGTATTATTTTCAAGTCCATTCGCCTTTAAACTCTTTATAATTTCCGCCTCCAAAAATTCCATAGTAAAACTCATGGGGATTTCCATTCGCATAATACGCATAGAGGCCATTAAACGGAAGTAATGATCTTCCCAAAACAACACCTTGCCTGAAGTATATTTAATGGTTTCAAATATGGCGTCTCCGTAATTTAAACCGCGATTATTAGCTGATATAAATTGATCGTTTTCCTGAATTGTACCGTTAAAATTTTGCATAAAAAAAGCTCATTCTTAAGAATGAGCAAAGATACTTTATATTATATAATTTACCGCCTTTTTAAGCAGAACCTAACACTTGTTTTAGATCAGAAATTTGATTTTCCCAAAGCATTTTAGCTTCATCGAGTTCGTCTTCTTCTACAAAATCTGTAACCATTAACGAAACGTCTTTTGTAATCTCATCAACCTGAATCCGGATTTCGAAATAATAGATTTCATCTTCATCGTCGACCCAGCGAAATTTAACACTTTCACCACTCTTCTTTCTAATTAAACGAGCCTTCTCTTCACTGCCATCCCAAATAAACGTAAAATATTCCCCTCTGGAATTAACATTATCTGAAAACCATTCCGACAATCCTGAAGGTGTCGATATATACTGATAGAGTAATTGTGGCGATGCATGTATAGGAAATTCTAATTCGAATTTAATTTTGTCGTCCATAAATAGTAGTAAAATTTATTGATGCCCAATATATACATTAATTGATAAGTTTTACAACAATTTAATGGAATATTTTCGAGAATTTATGTTTGCATGGATTAATAATGTTATTATCTTTGCAGCCTTAAATATGGCGAGGTAGCTCAGCTGGTTAGAGCGTCGGATTCATAACCCGGAGGTCGGGGGATCGTGCCCCCCTCTCGCTACAACAACAAAAGTTCAACACCTAGTGTTGGGCTTTTTTTTATACGCATTACCCGGAGTTTGCTGCTGGGTATAAGTGAATAAAAGCCGAACCTGCCAACCGGTAGACTGGTAAAAAATGCCTTGGTATTTGTGAAGGCAGACTGTAAAGAACAGAAATTTCAGACCAATACCAAAAACCTAAATGCCGGGAGCTCAAAGCGAAATAGGGAGAGTGCGTTCGCTCTCCTATGTGAGCCAATTTCGATTATTTTACTTTTAACCAATATTCTAAAGATAAGAGACATTGATCTTCAAATTCATTAATAACTGTAAGATTAATTGACTCAAAGTGACCCCCGTAAAAGAATAATAAAAGACTCCAAAAGTTCTTGTTATCCAGAGATAAAAATCCAAAATGGTGTATATTTACCTATATATAAGGAGTTGTAAGCAAGCAAAAATAGCAATCATCTGAATTCAATATTAGAAAATAGAATTAAAGCAATTTTAGTTGATTATCTCATCATGTGTGTAATCGGATTATTAATTTTTGCAATAAATGACAATCTATATCTTGGAATAATGATTGTTTATATAATTACAATGAATAAAGACTTTCTTAACGGAAAAAGACTTTTCGGAATCCAAGTACAAAATCTGACTGACCAAAAAGCTTCAGAATGGAAATGTTCATTGCGGAATTTTTTGCTCATAATCCCAATAGATTTTCTGTTTACAATTTTTAGTCCTACGCGAAGAATTGGAGACCGAATTGCAAAAACTAAAATCGGAATTGAAACAAAGCAAAATTTAAAAACAATTAGTTCGGAATTGAAAAATTATCGAATTAATAAAGAATTAGTTTTCGGAATAATTTTCGGAATTGCCAATATTTATGGACTTTTATGGTTATACGGAATAATATTATCGTGAATAGAAAAGCCAGCTTACAACACCGTGTAAAAAACATTGCTTATTTTAGTTCAATCGTTTGGTCGTTGCTTTGTTTGCTAGCTTCTAATTTTCCTTCGGAAAATCCTCGCACTCAAACACGCAACGTTCCTTACGCATAAACGTTGTTCCTGCTAAATACAAAGTAACATTCGAAGAATTCATTCGTCATTAAAAAAACAAACAATTAATGAGGAACCCTTATATCATTGCATTTTTCCTTTTTGCAATATTTTCGCAATATTCCAAAGCCCAACTATCTGAAAAGAATTTTAGTCGAAATGACATTATAGAAGATTTAGATTATCTTCATAACTCATTAAAAGATGCTCACTATAATCTCTACGCCTATACTTCAAAACAAGACTTTTCGAAGAATTACCAGAATGTAAAACAATCCATAACTAAGGATTCTATTACTCTATTACAAGCCACCACTATGTTTCAAAAAGTGATATCATTGGCAAATAACGGACATACGGAAATAGAATTCCCTGGAGCTTCTTACGCAACATATGCCTATAGTGGAGGAACAATATTTCCCTTAGAAATTGCTTTTGAAAATAACAAAAGTTTAATCCGAAAAAACTTTTCCTATAATCCTGACATTAAAATTGGTTCGGAAATAATAAGTATAAACGGGGTATTAATGAAAGATATTTTAGCTGAAATTTACCCACAAGTTTCAGCTGAAAGAGCATACTTTAAAAATGCAAAAATAGAAATGTTTTCGTTTCCCAGATTATATTGGCAAGTATTTGGAAAGCAAGATAACTTTCAAGTTGAAATTCTCTCAAATGGAACTGTCAAAAAACATTCAATAAAAGCGGTAAACCTCATAGAAGATTATGAAATGAAAAGAGCCGAAATATTGAATGCTAAGATGGAATTAAAGTTTATAGATCAATCTGCCTATTTAAATCCGGGCAACTTTTCGGGCGACGAACAAGGGTATCAGAAATTCATTGATTCTGCTTTTGTAGAAATAAAACAACGTAACAGTAAAAATCTAATAATTGACCTTAGAAATAATGCTGGTGGTAATGACTCTTTTAGTGATTACTTAGTATCCTATATTGCTGATAAGCCCTTTAAATGGAATTCGGAATTTAAAATAAAAACAAGTCAATTTCTTAAAGACCATACAAGGAAACACAATGACACTACAGCTGCTTATTTTCAAAATATACTCGCTCATAAAAATGGAGAGCGATACAACTATGACTTTGATGAATACCAGCCTCAACCAAAACCTAAGAGGTTTCAAGGAGCGGTGTACGTTTTAGTCAACAGACAATCACATTCGCAATCGGCCGTTACAGCTTCTCAAATTCAAGATTACAAGTTTGGGATTATTGTTGGGGAAGAAACAGGCGATTTTCCAACACTTTATGCTTCACAATTTCAATACTCATTACCTCGTACAGGAATTGTAGTTAAAGTATCTAAAGGACAAATTGTTCGTGTAAATGGTAGTAAAAAACAAGAAGGCGTTAAACCTGACATTAGGATTAAAGACCACTTGTTGGATGAAGAAGATGAGATATTAAATGGTATTTTGAAAAAACTGAATCGAAAGTACTAAACACAGCAATGGCTCTAAATATTTGTTTCTTCTCACCAACTTCTGAAAATCCAACTAAATTTATAATTTGGGATGTATTTACTAAATTAGTTGGGTAAGCCACTCAACAACTCATAGCCGGAGACGTCATGAGTAATAAAAGTAAAAAGATCATGAGCTACAGGTATATCAGCTTAAAAGAATTTGGTGGTCCTGAGGTATTGGAATTAGAAATAAAAGAAAACCTCCCCGAACCGAATGAAGGTGAAGTTAGAGTCAAGGTATTGGCGACTAGCATCAATTTTACCGACACCTTAATCCGAAGAGGCATTTATCCCGATGTAAAAGCGAAGCCTCCCATTACGCCAGGTTATGACATGGTGGGAATTGTAGACAAGCTTGGTTTTGGAGTAACTGATTTTACAGAAGGACAAAAAGTAGCAGAACTGACCGTTATTGGAGCTTACTCAGAATATTTAATTCTACCTGCCAAGCAGCTAGTTCACGTACCAGAAAATGTAAATGCGGTCGAGGCAGTCTCAATGATTCTCTCTTACGTGACAGCCTACCAAATGCTAACCCGGTCAGCAAACATTAAAGAAGGAAATAAAATACTCATTCACGGAGCAGGTGGGGCTGTTGGTAGTGCCTTATTACAAATTGGATCTTTATTTAATTTGAAAATGTTTGGAACTGCATCAGCCGACCAGCATGACATCCTAAGAGAATCAGGTTGTCATCCAATTAATTATAAGTCTGAAGATTTTGTTCAGGTAATCAGGGATTTAGAACCAAATGGACTCGATGCCGTCTTTGACCCCTTTGGTGGAGACCACTTTAAACGTTCCATTAAAACACTGAACAATAAGGGAAAATTAGTTGCATTTGGAGCTTATAATGCAAAAACACAAATGGACCTAATAAAGAGTTTTTTACGTGTGCAAATATGGAATTTAACGCCTTGGATGCCTTCTACCAGCTTCTACTCCATTGGTTCGTGGCATAAAAAGCGTCATGGTTGGTTTGAAAGTGACTTAAAAAAGCTTTTTGTCCTACTATCAGAAAAAAAATTGAAACCCCTAATATCCAAAACCATTAAAATCGAGGAAGCTAAAGAAGCACATGAATTAATTGAAAAAGGAGGGTTAAAGGGGAAACTTGTTATAAAAATGAATAATTGAAAAAACTCCCCACATCAACGGTTATGGCACATGCCCTTAGAAACACGGATCATACATAAATCGTTGGAAATCATTTAAAAATCATAGAAAATGAAAGTAACACTAATTAGTATTCCGGTTAGAGACCAAGAAAAAGCCTTGAAGTTTTATACTGAGAAATTAGGCTTTATTAAAAAGAAGGACGAACCTGTGGGTGGTGGAAATAGATGGTTAACCTTGGTTTCAAAAGATTGGCAAGAGGGACCAGAACTATTGTTGGAACCAGCTCCTAATCATTTTGAACCATCAAAAATTTATCAAAACGCATTGAAAGAAGCGGGAATTCCCTGGACCCAATTTGACGTCGACGATGTGGATTCTGAATATGAACGACTGAGGGATCTTGGTGTCGAATTTAGTGTTAAACCGACTGAAGCAGGAAATGTGAAATATGCCATTCTCAATGACACTTGTGGAAATTATATTCAACTCGTGCAGTTATTATAAAAAACACTACTTCCACTAAACGGTTTAAAACATAGAACGGACAATGGTTTCCGCAAGTTTTGGATATTCAATGAAAGTAGAACTAAATATTTGAAATATGTGGAATAAAAAACGTTGGATATCATGAACTAAAATCAATTGCTTACAACCAAGCAAACCCAAAAAATGCTATCTTTAACTCGAAGCGAAATGCCGGTCAAAGCGCTGTACATCATTATAACCAACCACTAACCAATGATAAAATTCTTTAGAAAAATTAGACAGAATTTACTTTTAGAAGGTAATACTGTTAAGTACTTCAAATATGCTATTGGAGAAATTGTGCTTGTTGTTATTGGTATTTTAATTGCATTACAGCTTAATAATGCAAAAGAAAATTGGCAGAGGGAAAAATTAAGGCAAGAGCTATTTATAGAATTGCGATCAAGTATTATGGAAGACACTCTTTCCCTGAATAGAGAAAAGAACAGATTAAAATCGGCTTATATAAATGCCATGCTCTTAAAACGGGTTATAAAGGAAGATTTACCTTATACAGAATCATTGGATTCTTCTTTAGCTTTAATTCGACGGGCATCAATTATTACGGCTGATTACAAAATTTACGATAGACTATTGGCTCTTGGCATGGATGTTATAAATGATAAAGACTTAAGTAATGAAATTGTCCATTACTATGAGGATTCCAAAAATCAGGAAAATACTGGAGAAGATGCCATTAAACTGTTAAAAGAGCGAATCTATCCGAATTATTTTATAAGCTATAGCGGTTCTAAAGCGGTGCCAGAGGATTTTGAAAAGTTGAAAAAATCTAATGAATTTAAAATAGCGCTTGACTATTCTTCAAGGAGTTCATATTCTTTAATAGGACGATCTGTTCACAGAAAAAATCTAGCTACGGAAATTCTTAAAATTTTAGATAAAAAAATTACAACTGACAGGCATTTGCTGGATAAAGAACCTTATATAAGAACCGCGAAAAAGGACACAATTGACATGACAAGAGAATATGATAAATTAAAAGCTATTATTAATGATTTATGAAAGTACTATTCCACCTATAATCAATGACAATTCTAATTTACTCACAAAAGTCCTTGGATGTTTCTTATTAGATTGTATACCCGCAACTATTCTTGCATGAAGCCATTGGGCTTCATTGAAACCAACCACTAACCAATGATAAAATTCTTTAGAAAAATCAGACAAAAGTTACTCAATGAAAATAAATTCAGTAAGTATCTACTTTATGCATTCGGAGAAATTATTTTGGTGGTTATTGGTATTTTGATTGCATTACAGATAAATAATTGGAATACGGAACGCATTAACAATAATCGTGTTAAGCAGTATGCGAAATCGTTAATTCAAGACCTTGAAAATGATATTGCTATGATTAATGTAAGTCAGTTTCAAGCGAAAAAAAGTTTTAAAAAAATAGATAGTTTAAGAAGTTATATTCTTTCTAAAGATCTATCCGAATTGTCAAATACCGACTTTTTCGTACTTACCCATGACATTATGTATCGACCCTATATGTGGAATAGATCCACTTTTAACGAAATGAAAAACTCGGAAATACTTCATAATTTTAAAAATGACAGCTTAAAGAAAAAGTTAATAGCTTATGAATCATTTTCATACCACTTGGATGAGGATTTTGATCAGGATATGACGAATGCACATAAGGCCGAGGAAGTTACAAGTGAAATTATGGATTTGAATAATCCATATTTTTCTCAAATGTTAGTTTTGGAAAATGAAAGATTTAATGATCCTACTTTAGACCTTTTTAAAACGATAGAATACCAAAAAGCAAAAAAAGAAGATCGTGTATTTCAAATTACTGATGAAAATAATTTAAAAAAGTTCGTTAACGCTTATATACGAATTCAGGATTCATATAGAATTAGGGCATTTAAAGAGATGGACGAGATTAAAGGAAATGCTAAAGAGATTATACAATTCCTTAATTATGAATCGCAATAATTAAAAAACGAAAGCATAGCCTAGTCCATGCCCTTCATTATAATTGATAAACACTCATGATAAAATTCTTTAGAAAAATTAGACAGAATTTGCTTTCAGAAGGAAAAACTGTTACGTATCTCAAATATGCCATTGGGGAGATTGTTCTTGTGGTCATTGGAATTTTGATTGCGCTACAAATTAACGATTGGAATGAAAACAGGATTAACCGAAAACAAGAACATCAAATACTGTTGCAACTTAAAAGTGAATACACCGAGAACTTAAACGAACTTGACAATAAAATTACGATGCGAAATAATATGATTGACGCTGCGTATAGAATACTTTCGGTTAAAGAGGGCCTTCAGGAAAATGTCCCTATTGACAGTATTGGGTTAGATTTATTAACTTTAAATAGCACACCTACTTTTGATCCCGTTATTGGAACAACAAATGAAGTATTATCATCAGGTAAATTGTATCTATTAACTAACGACACCCTAAAAACCTTGCTTACCAATTGGTCTGGACAAGTAAATAGGCTTACGGAATACGAGCAAGATTTACGTAACTATAGCATTAATCATTTTTTTCCTTACCTAACAAAAAACCATAGTATTAAATTATTGTTTAATGGATTATGGTGGACAGATAAATTCAATTTTAAAAATAAAGACAAACGTATTGCGGTCAATAAAATAATTGAAGATGATGACATCGACGATTATATTTTGACCATAACCGAACAATGCGGCATTACTAATAATGAAGCCGTGCATGTTAGAAACAACATAGAATCAATCTTGGAATTGATAAACGCTAACCTTGATAAAAAATAACGAAAGTATAGCCTTATTATTAACCAATACTCATGATAATATTCTTCAGATAAATTATACGAAATTTATTTTCAGGAGTTAAAACTGGTGCGTATTTTAAATATCCTTTGGCGAAATTTTAAAGGCATTAGCCTTTGTTTACGAAATAATTCTACAATCATACATTAAAGTAAATTTAAGCCCTGCTATCAAAATGATATTCATCATTTTATCTCCTTTTAACATTTCATAGTTTTACTAAGAACCGCAAAACCATAGCATCGAATGCTTTGGCTTAACATGTTTTAGGACTTTCATTTTAACACTTTATCATGTGAAACTTTCAGCTAAAATTCGAATTACCTCAGGTTACATCATTAACATGATCGTTATATTGGCTATAGGCATCATTCATTTGAACCAGGTAACCACAAGATCCGAGAATTTACTTTGGAATTGGGTCCTGTTCGCGCTTGTTGTGCTATCTATAGGAATGCTCACAACGGTTTTCTTTATGCTCAAAAAGCAACTCAAAGCGAAAAAAATATACGAAATGGAACTGCTAAAAAACCAAAAGTTATTGCAATCTATTATCGACAACACCTCCAGCCCTATTTGCGTTAAAAAATTAAATGGCGAATACCTCCTTGTAAACCAGCAATATCAGAAATTATTTCAATCTAAAGAACAAAACCTCATAGGTAAAACAAATCATGATTTTCTTGAAAAAGAGGTGGCCGACCGCTATCGTAATTCTGATCTGGAAGTTATTAAAGCTGAAAACGAAATTCATATTGAAGAAACCATCGAACAGGCGGACGGCGTGCATACCTACCTATCTGTTAAATTTCCCTTGTTTGATAGTTCAAACAGAATCTATGCTATCGGAACGATCGCTACCGACATTACAGATCGTAAAAAAACAGAGCAATCTCTGAAAGCCGCTAATAATTTTTTCAATTTATCTATTGATAGTCTGGTTATCGCCAATAACACCTCCTTCATAAAAGTCAACCCTTCCATCAGTAAAATTTTAGGCTATAGTACTTCAGAGCTTTTAGAAAAACCGTTTTCTTCTTTTATTTTTCCTGAAGATATCTCAAGAACTTTCGAAGAGATCAAAAAACTTGATAAAGGAGAAAACATTATCAATTTTAAAAATCGATGGGTGTGCAAGGACGGTTCTGTAAAGTGGCTTACTTGGAATGCTACTTTAGATAAAAGCACGAACCTTATTTACGCCGTTGTACATGATATTACTGAAGAAATTAAACTCAAAAATGAAGCTGAAGAAGAACGTAATGAATTACTGGAAAGTCAGCAAAAAATGAACATGATCATTGAAAATATCAGTGATGGGGTTATCGTTGCCAATTCGGATAAACAGGTTTTATTAGCTAACCATAGTGCCAATGAACTTTTTAATATTGAGGATGATTATAGTATTTCTTTTAATTTCTCCAATCATTTTGACGTGTTTTATCCCGACGGAAAAACCACCTTTCCTTCCCAGGAATTACCAGCACAAAGGGCTTTAGCCGGCGAAATCACAAACGATGTAGATGTTATCTTAAAAAACTTGGAAACCAAAGAAAAACGTCGGGTGTTATTGAGTGGAAGACCTATAGCGAACAGTCAGAATGAAGTGGTAGCGGTTGTAGTAACCATAAAGGATATCAGCGTTTACAAAAAACTAGAGGAAGATCTTGAAAAAAAGGACTTGGAGTCACGATCTATGATCGGATATAAACTTGAGCACGTTAAAAAACGGAAAAATCCACAAAAAGATTAAATACACAAGGTTATGAAAACATTAGAACAGCATCCCGTGTCTATTACGATCGGAGATAAACAATTAAAAGGTATTTTAAGTATTCCAGAAGATGCGAGAGGTTTAATTATATTTTCGCATGGGAGTGGCAGTAGTCATTTGAGTCCACGAAATCAATACGTTTCCAACCAATTGAACGATAATGAATTTGCTACCTTACTTTTCGACCTATTAACACCTGAAGAAGATCAATTTTATAACAACCGTTTTGATATCAAATTATTGAGCAAACGCTTGATCGAGGTTACACACTGGACGGAAAACCAAGCCAATTTGAAGGATCTACCCATAGGTTATTTTGGAGCAAGCACAGGAGCAGCTTCAGCGCTAAACGCTGCTGGTAGTTTAAAATCAAAAATCAAAGCCGTGGTATCTCGCGGTGGACGTCCTGATCTGGCTGATGCCGAGCAATTGAATAAGGTTTCCGCAGCCGTTCTGCTGCTTGTTGGTGGTTGGGACAGGCAGGTGATACCGCTAAATCAAATGGCCTATCGTTTTTTGAATGAAAATTCCAAACTTGAAATTATTCCCGAAGCCACTCATTTATTTGAAGAACCCGGAAAACTCGAAGATGTGACCTATGCCTCCATCGAATGGTTTCGACAAAATCTAATCCCTTAATACTAAAAATCATGTTTACCAATAGAGTTCAAGCAGGCCAATTATTAGCAGCGGCCTTAGGAGATTATAAAAACAGTAATTCTGCGGTTCTGGCAGTTCCACGAGGCGGATTGCCTTTAGGGGCCATAATCGCAAAAGAGTTGAATTTACCTCTGGATATCGTTCTTACTAAAAAAATAGGACACCCCTATAACAAGGAATACGCCATAGGGGCCGTTAGTTTAAAAAGTAAAATTCTGGATCCTGAAGCCTCAAGATCAGTTTCAAAGGTCTACATCGATGAAGAAATAATAAAATTACGAAGTGCCTTGAAGGAAAAGATGAATATTTATTATGACCGTGATGAACCTTTAAAACTCAAAGGAAAAACCCTGATCGTTGTGGATGACGGTATTGCCACCGGAAATACCATTTTAGCTACGGTTCAACTTCTAGCAAAAGAAAGACCGAAAGCCATTATTATCGCTATTCCCGTATCCTCCAGATCGGCGATAACCAAGCTGCAAAACGCACCTGATGTTTCTAAAATAGTTTGCTTATTGCAACCCGATAATTTTTATGCCGTTGGTGCTTTCTATAAGGATTTCACTCCTGTTTCAGATCTGGAAGCCATTCAATTATTAAAAGAAAACAAGAATAATCAAAAGATGAATTACACACCCCAGGGATAGGTTTCCGGAATTTGATGACCGTCAGGTTTTATGTGCACAGGATGAAGTGCTGAAGAGGTATCGATGTGAATAAATCCATCATAGCGTAAAGGAATATCACTTGGGACGTAATTTCCAAAACGCTCGTATTCCGGTTGATACACAACACCAATTGCCCGGTGGTCCAACCGTGTTTTAAAGGTAGGATCATTTTGCCATACATCGGTTGTAAATACCAGATCTGCACCGTCACCCGCTTGATGCAAAATAGCCTCCCAGCTATCTTCAGCCGCTTTCGGAACATTCATAATCTCCATGGCGTCCCCCCATTTTCGTCCGGCGATCACGGTGCCTTGATAAGTACCGAAACCTACTTTAAACACCTCATCAGCATGATGATAGATCGATATAAGCTCACCGATATTCACCATACCCTGCCGACTCATGTCTGTAGCTCTCGCATCGCCCACATGCGTATTATGTGCCCAAACGATGGCTTTAGCTTCATCACCATGAAAATCCATGAGGCGCTCCAGCGTTTCAACCATATGACGATCTCTGACATTCCAGGACGCTCCGCCACCTTTGATCATGGTCCGATAATATTTTTCTGCATTTACCGCTACCAGGGCATTCTGTTCGGTATTAAATACAGCTTCAGGATCGGTATTATAGGAAGTGATTTTAGTTCTAACATCTCTTAAGAGATCAACCACTTCGGTCTCGCAGGTTTTCGGAATAAGCCAGGTAGCCCTGGCATAATCTGTACCCTCGTAACCAAAAGGCTCAAAACATTTTACAGCCTCCTGTGCTTTTATATAAGCAGCATGATCTGTTTTTTCGAGGTATTGCATTAAAGCTTCCAGAGATTCGCCCAAACTGTAAACATCCAGACCGTAAAAACCAACTTTACGGGTTGTTGCTTTTTTTGTATTAAAGTCTTTCAACCAGTTAATAAATTCAATGACTTCCCAATTAGCCCACATCCAGGTTGGCCAGCGGTTGAATTCGCGGATCGTGTCATAAGCATTGGAAGGGTGATCGCCATAGTTTTTTACATAGCGGTTTACTCGATAACAATCGGGACTATCGCCCTCCACGCCAACAAATGAAAAACCTTTCTCCTCAATCAAACGTTTGGTAAGGATAGCACGCCATAAATAGAACTCATGAGTACCATGGGTCGCTTCGCCAAGAAGGACGTATCTAGCATCTCCAATGCGTTCTATTAAAACATCTAGATCTTTTGGTTTTGATAGGGTTCGAGCGTGTTTCTTCACCTTGTCCACCAGTGCCTTTGTGCTCTTATAATAGTGTAACGCATTATCGGTTTCTGTTTTCATAATCTTTTGGCTTTTTATTAATTCTTACGCAGTTTTTTAAATGCCACTATCAGGATATATTTCTAACAGGATTGAATTACTGATACAAAATGGCATTCCACGAAGAACTTGAAAAAGGCATGTCATCCGATTTCAATTCATAGATGCTCCTACCCTGCAAAAACAAGGTAACCACGGCCAAATTTGTAAGTTCCACATTAGGCGGACTGTGTTTTCGTCCAATAACCAGGTCACTCGTTTCCGGATTATAGGTGCCCCAAGCTTCATAGTTTCTTTTCAGGAATAAGGTGTCTACTTTTTTGTTGAAAATAGCTTTAAAGATACTTTTCATATCAAAGGCAGTTTCCTCAGTGTAGGCTTTGTCTTTAAAATCCTTGATTTTATGGTTGCGTTGTTCACGTCTTAAGGGTGCTACCAGTTCTTGGGCCCTTAATTTTATAACCTTTAAACTATGTGTTTTAAGGGATTCAGGAAGGTGTTTGGCGAACAGGTTTTTATATGAATTAATTTTTTTATACATCGCGAATAAATGATCAGAACCGGAGATTACTAGTGGTAAGCCCTTGGCATTCAATTCAGGAAGAATAGCCTTATTCACCGCTCTGAAAAATTTCTGAATTTCCAGATCTGAATCATCCTTTCCAGCACCATAACCATGCATGGCCATGGCCTTACTTCCTTTTTGAACACTGCGATATTGCAGGTTATTCTCTTTAAAATCGTACCCTACAGTTTCCTGAAGTACCAAAGGCATCAAATCCTTTAAATTTTGTTCTGTAATGGAATCGTCCGTCACCTCAAATAATTTTACTTTATCCGACTCAAGTCGAAGAAGATAGAAATTAAAACCATCAGTAAAATTTACAATCAGCGGTTTTAGGTAAAATGAGCTATTCACATAATTAAAAGGTTCCGGGGCAAACGGTAAATTAAAAGTTTCAAAAACCTCATTTGACGCTAAAATAGCTAAACCTTGAGATTGGTGTCTCCAAAAATCATGGTCATCAACCAAACTAACAATTGGCTTTATTTTACGTTCAATGATGTCCTCCGACAAACCAGCTGCCACAAGTGCTTCTTTGACATGTCGGATTTCATTCTTTAATCTCAGGTTATCTTTTTGTTCCTGAACAGCACGACCAAAACGGTGTGTTGGGATATATACAGATATGCACTCCGGCTCATGAACGGCCGCGAGTTGTTCTATTTTTTTTCTATTTAGACCTTTCATGATCCACTATTTAAAATTAACGTAATTACTTATATTAAATGTACTGCTCGTTAGACTGATAACATAGGACTTAAGTCTCTATAGAAACTATTTTTATCACAATTTTCGGTCGACATTTCAGCTGGTTATTTTCTTTTTTTTAAGAGATTAAAAATGAATGTTTTAAATCATATTTATCTGTTAACTTGATGGTTATCATTTTAGGAACAACAGCTTTTAAATACCTTTGGCCACATCACCAATAACAAAAGATCATGTGGCGCAATAATGAAGCCTTAACCTTTAATGAGCAAGCAGGGAATTCAGGTACTCACAACAATTCCTTTGATCTTATAGAAAAGAAGGATGTTCTGGTCTTTAAAAAAGGGCAGATTATTTATTTTGAAGGAAGTTCACCTCAGGGTATTTATTTGATAAAAGAAGGCGTGGTGAAAGTGAGTAAATCGAGCTGTAATGGCAGAGAGTTCATTACACGGATTGCCACTAATGGAGATATTTTAAGTTATGGTGACCTCGCTTTAAATGCTCGGCATTCCGGTTCCGGAGAAGCACTGGAAGAAACCGTGATTTACTTCATTTACAAACATGACTTCCAAGAAGCCTTAAGGAGTCATGCGGAGTTCTTCGAGTTTTTCCTTGAAAAGCTGATTAAGTATGTGCGCCAATTGGAGACCAAAGCTTCTCAAATTGCCTATAAACCGGTTAGAGGCCGTTTGGCTGATGCCCTCTTGTACTTAGACCTAAAATTTAATGGCCCTCATGAAAATGCTTCTGAGATCAGTATTAACAGAAAAGATCTGGCCGGTTTAATTGGTACCGTAAGAGAAACGGTAAACCGATTATTATCAGAATTCAGATCAGAAGGTTGGATAAAAACTGATGGCCACAAGATTCATATTCTCAATCCTAAAGCACTTAAAAAAGCCGCTCAAATGTATAATTAAGAACAGTAAACGGGAACCCGAAGATCCCCGTTTTACACAAAGTTTTGCACTTCAGCAAAATTTTAAATATCAAACTACAGTTATTTTGGCTTCATCATCCGGCCTGAAAACCGTCAGAATCTAACGCAACACTCTTTTTCTTATTCCAACTCACGACTCAGCAAGAATTTCAAAGAAAAACAACCATTCCGTTTAGCTTTACAGCCTGCCTTTTATCTCTCATTTGATGGAATAAATATAAAATCGTTTCCAAAAAAGTACAAGGACTTAGATTATCCTGAACAGTGATTTTCAACTAAATAAAGTTTTAATTTCAACCATAAATATTCTAGTCCTGAATAATAAAAGTCATTTATTTTTATCCGTGTAACAACTATCTTATAATGCTATTAGAAGTATCATTTAAAACCTAAGATCATGACAAAAAGAATTGAAAATTTAAAGGATGTTTTCCTCGAACGCGGACGTGAATTATATAACGCATCGGTAGAAGAACAAAAAGAATTACCCAGAATGCAAAAACAAGTTACCAATTCCGGTTTAAAACAAATTATAGACCTCGAATTGAGTACGGCTTCAAAACAAAGCCTTAAGTTATACGATTTCCTTTCAAAGTTTGATGTTAAACCCAAAGGTGAAAAGGACGAGTGCTGCCATTCTATTGTAAAGGAGGCTAACAAAATGTTGGCAAAAACAACTGATAGTTATGTTAAAGATGTGGTTATTTTGGAATCCATTCAACGTTTGAATCACAACAATATTTCAACGCTAGGTACTTTAGCATCCTATGCACATGAAATCGGTGAAGGTACAATGGCCGCCTCTTTACACGAGTTGGTAGACGAAGAAAAGCGTATCGATACTAAGTTATCTGAACTCGCTAAATCTAAAATCAATAAAAAAGCTGCTTCCGTTTTCTAAACGTTTTAAAAGGTGAGTCTATGAATGCGATGCAGTATACGAACAGATTCTTTTACATCTTGGCTACATTGTTCTACATGATTAATTAATAATGAATGGATGTCAAATGATCTTGTTCTGCATGAAGGTGGTTTAAATACCACCTTCTACTTTTTTAATTTTTATTTTCTTCCTTTATTTTGAAACGGAAAGACCTTTAGAATCGCAGTGCCATACCAGAGGGTCTTTAATTGCCGATTCCAGAATGTGGAGTTAAAATGTTACTACCCCATTAAAACAGTAAGGGGGAATCCATGATTCCCCCCTAATTCAAAATCTTACGTATGAGGTAAAATTTTAAACTTCAAGCTACAGTTATTACAATGTTATCATCCAACCGAAGTTTTCCGACAACAATCACAGAAAAACTAATCCATTCCAATGACTATTTTCGAAAAAATAAATCAAGTTTCAAAATTAGTATTAATGCAATCCAACTGTTTCCAGTTAATCCTTTATCGCTAACTTGATACATCAAATATATAACAGAACTAGAGGTTTTACAATGACCTGCATGATGTACCTAAGTGATTAATATTTCCTTTTAAAGTTCTTTTACTTAATTTTAGGAGCTTAATACCATAATGACCACATGAAACTTCGATATTTCGCGCTTCTCATATTTTTATTGTCTGCTATAACCACCAATTCTCAGGACTTTTCAAAAATGAAAGTAAAGGACCTGTATGAAAATTTATGTATGAGTTGTCATACTTCCGGTGCCGTTGGCGGTAGTTTAGTAAACAGGACATGGAAACAAGGTTCTTCAGACGCCGAAATTCTTAAATCGATAAAAAATGGCTATCCGCAACAGGGCATGGTGGCATTTGGCTCAGTGATATCTGATGCCCAACTGCAAGCTCTCGTAGTTTATATTCGGGAGTTGGAATCACAGGAAGTCAAAAAAAACATAACGGAGGTAGAACCAAATAGAATAATTAAAACGCAACAGGAATCGTTCAAGGTAGAAGTACTTACCACCGGACTTAAAACGCCTTGGGGCTTGACCTTCCTTCCCGACGGGAGAAAGCTCATCACAGAACGACTTGGCCCTTTGCGAATCATTAATACGGATAACACGCTCGACCCTACACCTGTTAAAGGAACACCTGAGGTTATATTTGACCGCCCGGAAGGTGGTATGATGGACATTGCGCTCCACCCTGATTATAAAAAAAACGGCTGGATTTATCTGGCATTTGCCGATGGTTGGCGTGATGAAAACGGTAAATCCTGGTCACAAACAGCAATTGTTCGGGGCAGGATCAAAGATCACACATGGATAGATCAGGAATGGATTTACAAGGCCGATAAAAAATTCTATATGAAATCCGGTGCGCACTACGGAAGCCGGATCGCTTTTTATAAAGGCTACATCTATTTTGCAATCGGAGAACGCGGTTCCATGGGGCAGGCACAAGATCTAAGCCGACCTAACGGTAAAATATTCCGGCTTTATGACGATGGTAGGGTTCCTAAAGACAATCCTTTTATCGGTGACCCTAATATCCCAGGTGGTATTTGGAGTTATGGTCATAGAAATCCTCAGGGTCTCGTGGTTGATAAAAAACATCGTTTGTGGGCTACTGAACATGGGGCGCGTGGCGGTGATGAATTCAATATAATCCATAAAGGAAGGAATTACGGCTGGCCGGTTATTACGCATGGGATCAATTATAATGGTCAACCCATCACTTCAATTACCGAAAAAGAAGGCATGGAACAACCGGTTCTTCACTGGACACCTTCGATAGCACCTTGTGGCCTAACCCTGTACGATGGCAGAAAGTTTCCAAACTGGAAGAATGATTTTTTTACCGGCAGCCTGAGAGCTGAAGAATTGCACCGCTTGCGGGTTAAGAATAATAAGGTTATTAATGAAGAAATTATACTGAAAGGTTTAGGACGCATTCGCGATGTAAGAACAGGACCCGACGGTTATATTTATTTGCTTACCAATGATCCCGGCCGATTATTACGCCTTGTAAATAAAAAGAATTAGACAGCCTGAAATGAAAAAAACTCATACTATAATTCTGGTTGGTTTGACACCCGTAAATCGATTGAATTTTATTTATTGTAAAATTTAGGTAGTGGAAATATTTTATTCTAAGATTGGAAATAGTATGAAAAATACCTAGATTATAGTTTTCCCGAGTGGTACAATCTGCTGGAACAAATTATAAACGTAAAATGATAGTTGTTTTAATTTAATTAGAAAAAATGTTTACTCTTGGAAGTGTTTTACATTAATAAAAAACAATTAAAAACTTAAAACCATGAAAACAATGTATTTATTTTTTATTTTCTCTTTTCTCATTGGGGTTTCTTGCTCATCGGATACACAACCAACAATAGAACAAACAGAACCAATGGAAATTTTTTCTAGTAATAATGTAGAAGAACCTCAAAACATTTTTCTGGAATTGTACCTTCACCAATATTTTTTAGAAAATGAACTTACGCTATTAAACAAAAGAAAGCAGGAATTGACTGCAGAGATTGAGGAAGGTAATGATGAAAAAATACCAGATCTTGAAGAGGTTCAACAGCAAGTTGAGATTTATGAAAAATATCAATCTTACAATGAAGAATTAATAGAAGGAATTATTCCCATAGATAGACCACCGAAACCTCATCCATGCGATAATCCTGGCAGTGATAACAATTGTCCTGTTCCTACGCTAGGTAGTTTCAATACCCTTGTACATCCAGATCAGGGGGAAATATCAACCGTTTTCTTAAATGATGATGAACCTGTTTCGGAATTAAACGGCGTCGAAGAATCGGAAAAATATCAGGGATTAATTTCTTACAATATATCAACAACTTTTATTGGAGAAGCGGTTTTGAAAATTACAAAATACTATGAGCCTGCAGGTTCTGAAATTTCCTATGAAGTACACGTTATTATCGAATGATTCTTTATTGAATTCAGAATTCATTACATTAGTCTTCAAGCCAAAACACTTGAAGACTTTTTTTATGTTTAGATATCTTATTATTTTTTTCTTCGCTTATAGTTTTACAGTTTGCTCTCAAGAAAATAATAATGATGAAAAAATCACCTCTTATTTCTACGAAGGTTATAATAAAATTTATACTCAAAAAGATTCTGCCTACTATTTTTTTGATAAGGCCCTCTATCTTGCTGATCAATTGAAGGATTATGAAACACAACTCCAATTATTAAGCTATAAGGTATTTACGAGTGGCTATCACTACGATATGACTGTTTATCGTAACAGTTTGGATGAAATCCTTAAGATCATGCAAGTTGACTCTTTGTCTTCAAAAGTGAAAGACCTAAACCTCTATAAGCAGCAATTACTTTTAGATACCGGTAACTATTACTACAAACTTAAAGACTATTCCAGAGCTAAGCCCTATTTTATTGAAGCTTATTCTGAATTATCCAAAATACCTAAGGATAATCGCTCCATGAATGACCAAGAATCCCTATTAAGCGTTTACAATTTTTTGGCCTCCATCTATAAAAATACCGGAAAATATGATTTGGCTGAGTTGTATTACAATAGATCAAACCAACTTAGCAAAGTTATTTATGAAGGCGATAATTTGGCTATGCACTTGGCCTCCACCAACAAATTGAAAGCACAACTTTACAATAATAGTGGGAAATTAGACAAGGCACATTTAATTTTAAAGGATGTTATTGGTACCCACGAATTCTTTTACAAAAAGGACAAAAAATATAAAAATAATCTGGTCTCCGTTTATCAGACCATGGTTGAAAATTCAATAGAAAAAAAAGATTATAAGACTGGTTTAAGTTATTTAAAAGCATGTGAATCTATACTCCTACCTGAAGATCCCTTTTATAAAAAATCACTCATTTTATACGGTACTATATATTCTAAAATGGGTAAGGACGAAAAGGCCTTAGAATACTATAATTCAGCTTTAAAAGCATTTCTAGATTATCATCAAACTCCAAAACATATTGATGTCGCGCGGGTTTTCGCAAAATTATCTCGGTTTTATTTAGATAGAAATAATTCCCGAAATGGTTTAGAATATATTGAAAAGGCTTTACAAAGCTTAGACTATAAAGGTAAAAACAAAGCTTCAACAGTACCTGCATTATTATATAAACGAGAATTACTTCATTTTTTAGACCTTAAAAACCAAAATTTAGTCCTAGCCTTTAACCTCAGTCAAGATCAAGATTATTTAAATCAGGCCATTAAAGTAAACGTCTCAATTTTAGAATTGTTTGGACTTCTTAAAAAGGAATTTGAAAGTAAACTTGATAAGGAATTTCTCTCGAATACGGCGTATCCTATATTTAATAGAATGATGGATATCACATATTTAGCTTATAGCCTCAGCCCCAATAAAGACTTATTAACATTAGCACTCAATATCAGTGAAAAAAACAAAGATATCTTTCTATTAGATGCTTTTAGAGATTCAAATGCAACGAGGTTTAATAATGTTCCTGAGAGTATTTTAGATCAAGAAGCCCTTTTTAAATCGAATCTCAACAACCTGGAAAAGACTATATTTAGTACAAAAGATACTATAAGAACAAAAAAATTGAAGGATGATTTATTTATTTTAAAAAATAACTATTATCTGTTTTTAGATTCTATTTCAGTCAAATACCCTAACTACTACAACCTTAATTACCAGGAGAAAAACATCACTCTTAATGATTTAAGGAGTTCCATTATAGACCTCCCTGAGCTCATCATTTCTTACAAGCTCACAGAAGATAATCTTTATACTATAGCGATTAATAAAAATAAAGAAGTCTTTACGAAAACTACCTTTTCCTCAGAGGAACGGAAGTTGGTTTCCTCTTTTTACAATCAAATCTCTAAAGTTTCATTGCAAAAATCAGATCAATTAAATGAATTTGGAAGAGCCCTTTATAACACTCTGTTATCTGAAATCTTAATTCGTTTTGAAGAAAAAAGCTTGATTATCATACCGGACGGATTATTACATTATGTCCCATTTGAAGTATTGACTGATTCTACCGGAGATTATCTTTTATTCGAAAAAAAGATAAGTTATAATAGTTCTATATCATCTCTGACACACTTAAAGGCAAAGAAAACGGGTGCTAAATCAAAATTAATTGCTTTTGCTCCAGATTTCAAATGGAATGAAAAAGGTTCTTTTATACAAAGCCCCTTACTTCATAATAAGCTTGAGGTTGAAGGTATATCTAGATTTTTCGAGACAAATTCTTTTATGGACCAAGAGGCTACTTTGACAAATTTCAAATCGAATGCGTCCATGTATAACATCATCCATTTAGCAACACATGCCTCTGCAAATGATGAATTCCCGGATTATTCATACCTGGCTTTTTCCGCATCTGATACAAAGGATCATACATTGTATATAAAAGACCTTTACAACACACAAATAAATGCTGATTTGGTGACTTTAAGTGCTTGCCAAACAGGTATAGGAAAATTAAGGAATGGCGAAGGCATGATTAGCTTGTCTAAAGGGTTTTATTATGCCGGAGCAAAATCATTAGTAAAAAGCCTCTGGAAGATTAATGACAAATCCACTTCCCTTTTAATGGAGGCATTTTACCGCGAATTAAATAACGGAAAATCAAAAGACGAAGCACTTCGATTGGCTAAAATTAATTACTTAAAAACAGTTGATGACGATTTACTAAAGCATCCTTATTATTGGGCTGCATTCATAGTTTCCGGAGATATTTCACCATTGAGAAATCATTACTCGTGGTGGTATTTTGGCTTATTGGCTTTGATAATAGTCAGTGTAACAATCTTCATAGGAAAAAAGAACAAGGTTTGATCAATCGAGTTTCTCTTTTAGTTCTTTCGCTTTTTCAAGTTTAAAACTTTTTAATTGGATCAAAAGATCTAATTCCTTCTTGGCCTTTTCTAAATCATTTAATTTTAGATAACATAAGGCCAGATACCAATGTGCACGATCGTTAAGTAAAGAATCATTCTGTATATAACCATTAAAAAGTGAAATAGCTTCATCAAAGTTCTCGAGTTGCATTAAAACAATGGCATTATAAAACGCAATATAGCTATCATTTTTTTGTTGTCCCAGTTCTTTGAAAAGCTCGAATGCTAATTGATAATCTTCTAATTCATAGGCCAAAAAGGCTCTCGATTCAAGATCTTCCAACTGTTTACCACGCTCCAGTGGGTGCACAATATTCTCATAAGGCTTATAATACGCAGCATAAAGCTCCTGCGCATTGACCTTAGGTGAATTAAAAAAATAAAACCAAGAACCCAAACCAACAAGTATAACTATCGAAGCAGCCGCAAACCATGGAACCAAGCGTCCGATCTTTGTTCCTTTATTGGACGAAGTGTTTTCCAAGGAATTTAAAAATATTTTAGTTTTTCGTCGTTCTTCGTTTTGTAAAGCAGATTGTAACTCCTTTTGAAACTGAAATTCCTTCAAAAATTCCATATCCCTCTTAAGCAAGTCTTCAAACGTTCTTTGATCTTCTTGGGAAAGAGTGCCTTCAAAATAAGCCGTTATTAAATCTTCTTTAGTCATTTTCTTTCTTTATAAATTCTTTCAATGTCTTCAGGCATCTTGATTTTTGGCTTTTCACCACATTTTTATTTTCATATCCCTGTATGTCTACAATCTCATCGATTGTTAAACCACGGTAATAAAATAAACTCAAAATTTGCCGGCACTTTTCACCCAATAATTTAAAATTCCTTATCAGTTTTTGTTGGTATAAATTAAGAGGCTTATCTTCTAATACACTATTCATAGTAGCATAGTCATGGGTATTAAAAACATAATCGTCTTCCGGGTTACATGTTTTTAGATTTCGTCGTGACTTATCAAAAATCATGTATTTACCAACACTAAATAAATAGGTTTTTAAGGTGGATTTTAAATCATCTAATTTTCCTTTTTGAGCATTCTCATAAACCACGATTACAGCGTCTTGATATACATCTTCGAAGTCTTCCTTTTTGAGGTCATATCTACTCGAAAACTTAAAAAATTCAACTTTATAGTCCAAATAGACTCGTTTCAGCACGTCTCGGTTTCCTTTTTTAAGTTCAGAAATAATTTCCTCTTTATGCATTAATGAATTTGTGGTTGATAGGTTAACACTCTAAAAATAAGATTTTCTTATCAGGTATGTTAACCTTTTTCAAAAATATACATCAATAGGTGTAAACTACAAAATCATTAAAATGAAAACGATCAAATTACTTAGTGTTCTTTTTTTAATCATGAGCTTTTCAACGGAAGCCAATGCGCAATTATTTAAAAAGTTAAAAAATAAAATTGAAAAGGCTGCAGAGGAAACCGTTATTGATAAGGTTGAGGATAAAACCAGAAAAGAAACAGGAAAAGCAGTTGACACCCTGCTAAATGGTAAAAAGAGAAGAACTAAAAAAGAAACGAAAAATAGAAAAGGCGAGGAAACCGAAGCCGGAAATTCCGCTGCCCAACAAGAAACATTATTTGAACATTATAGTAAGTTCGATTTTGTACCAGGTGATGAGATAAAAACCTACGAGGATTTTTCGGAAGATAATATTGGTGATTTGCCTGCCCATTGGAATACGTCAAATTCTGTTGAGGTGGTGGGCTTAAATATTTATGAAGGTAATTGGGCCCAATTGGGATTGGGAAAAGGGTCATTTGTCCCTGATTTTATGGATGATCTTCCTGAAAATTTCACTCTTGAGTATGATCTAATTATAGATTACGATATCAAAATGGGCGGGTTTAAACCTGTTTTTTTTACCACCATATCTGATTTAGAAAATCCCAACTATGACCTTAACGATGATACTCCCGGTAAAAATGGAGCCTCCTTTTTAATTTACGGAGGAGTTGGTGATAAAGGAAAGATTGAATTTTATAAATACGCTACAGATAATAATTTAAATAGTCGAACAGAAAAGGACTTTTCTACTTTACAATACGATTCTTGGACCCCTACAAAGATCATGCATGTTTCTATCTGGAAACAAGGAAAGCGCTTACGCGTGTATCTGGATGAAGAGAAAGTATTTGACCTTCCTAGAGCTTTTGAAGATTCGAATTTAGCAAAAAGCTTTCGGTTTTTCACCAATGTACCAAAGGATGATATTTACTATTATCTAAGCAATATTCGATTTGCAGAAGGAAAGTCAGATATACGAAGTAAACTGTTAGAGGAAGGCAAGCTTGTAACATATGGCATAACCTTCGATACGGGTAGTGCAGTTATAAAGCAGGAGTCTTTCGGTGTCCTTAAAGAAGTAGCCAGTGTTCTCAAAAGCAACAAAGACCTTCGTGTGAAAGTCATTGGTCATACAGATGCTGTTGGTGATACTAACAATAACCTTAAACTTTCTCAAGAACGTGCACAATCTGTGGTCAATGCTCTGACTGATTATTTAAAGGTACCCGAAGCGCAATTAGAAACTGAGGGTAAAGGCGAAACTGAACTTTTAGCAGAAGGCAACTCTCCAAGTGACCATGCCAAAAACAGACGTGTTGAGTTTAACATCATAAAATAAACCATTTATGAAATCGAAACTGTCAATACTGTGTACCGTCTTGGTCTTAGGCCTAGCCTTAAAAGGCCATGCACAAAGAATAAAACCACTCACGAAAAAAGTGCCCCTACGTGTTATGCCGCGCGTTTCACCAGTAGTAAAAGCCAATCGAATAGACACTAAGCTTCTTTATAGTTTAAAAGGAACTTGGATCAGAATCGGAGGAAATAACGATGATGCTGACGGTATGACGGTGACCGTTAACAATACTGAAGGAACTATTGAAAACCCCGCGAAAACACCTCTTAAAAAGGGAGACCTTAAATGGAAGAATATAGAAATCCAAGATTCCAAATCTATAAAACATCAAGAACTTGGAAGTAATTACAGCTACTACGATGCAAAAATGATATTCGTGCACAAAGACACCATGAAATTAAATGTTCTGGCCTCGGGAGCAGGCAACTATCAAATTTGGGTAAGGCTGAATCCTGAGTCTACTCAAGAAGCCTCAGGAACAGAGCCCAACGAGCAAGAAATTGAAGAATCGGTTGCGTTTGTCAATAACGATCGTGATTTGTTTCAAGCATCATTAGTACATCCTAATGGTAAGATTTACTTCTTTAGAAGGGTTTTTTACCATGCCTATGACTTTGAGAATAAAAAGCTATTAGAATTAAATCGGATTGGGAAGCCAAGCTGGAAGGGAACAGACATCAGTTTGGATGCCGCTGTGACCGATCACAACAACAATGAAGCCTATTTATTTAAAGGAAATACCTTTTATAGATATTCATTCAGTCAGAAAAAAGCAGTACAAAAGGGCATTGTTGGAATAGATAATTTTCAAGGATTGGAGGGGCCTTTTGATGCCGCCTATTGGGTAAATGGAGGGGAGATCGTCTTCTTCTTTAAGGATGGGGAGTTTTTTCAATGGAGTGCAATTTCGAAAAAGGTTATTCAAAAAGGTGCCATAGGCGAAAGGTACTTTAAAGGCGTTCCAAAAAACCCGGATGCAGCCTTATTGCGCAATGGTTACGTTTATTTTTTTAAAGGCGACTTGTATTACAGATATGATAGTAACCAAAGAAAAATAAATAAACGAGGGCGAATTGGCTATGACGAATGGCCGAACCTGTACCCAAGAGTCGATGCCATTTTTGATGCTGAAAAGCCATCAGATTATAGCCATGAAAATCAGCTATTAGATGTTATAAAAGATGAATATGTCTATGTATCCGCAGACTATTGGCCCAAAAAGAAGGAGGAAGAATCGTGGTATGAAAAACTTCCTTTTATAATTAATTCGGCACCAGAAGTAGGTCCAAGTCGTCAATCTCATAAACAATTTAAATTGGGATATGACAAATATCCCGGTATTCCACCATATATAGATGCCGTATGCTATGATGACTCAGCGAATGAAACACTCTTTTTTAAAAGCAACAAATATTACGTTTTTGATAATTTAATAAATAGTGTCAAAAAAATTGGAGTCATCAATAATGATGATTTTAAAGGCGTACCATACAACTTAGATGCCGTCTTCTGTCAAGGAAGTTTTATGTGGTTTTTTAAAGGAAACAAATACTACAAATACATGCCAAAAACCGGGAAGGTTCTTAATGAGGGCTACATCAGGGCCTATTTTAAAGGCATCCCTGATAATCTTGATGGGGCAGCTCTATTTCATGGAAAAATTCGATTTTATAAAAAAACACTTGAATATGTCTATGATCAAAATAGCAGAAGGGTAATCGATGTTAATGGAATTGATTAAATCAAGTTTAAATATAAAAATCATGAAATCAATAATATTTTTTTTAAGTCTGATAATGGCTTGCACCATCTCTTTCGGCCAGAATCTGAAATTGAAGAACAGAACAGCCACTGTTAAAACCAACATCCAGACCTTAAATACCGAAAACCAAAATCAAGACCAAACCCCAATCATTGCTTATGGTCATAAAGGCGAGGCCATTATTTTATATTCAAATAAAACCTACAATGCCAATGATAAGGTTCCGAAAGAGCTTAAAGAGGTTTTATTTGAATATTTGCAAGGCGGCCATCATATAACGGATATTGAATTTACGCCTCAAGGAGGCTGGGTCATAGCCACGAACAGAAGCATATTCGTAAGAAATGTGCAGGGACAGTTATTGGACAAGGCTACTAAAACCTACCAATCTGGCAATCATGTGATAGATGTTGAATTTAACCCAGATAACTGGGATAAGGAACGAGGCTTTGTATACCTAGACAATACTATGGCTTTAGTGTCTTCATCTACTAAAACCATAAATTTTAATAGAACTGTAGCCATACCCAGGCCGCAACATGGCACTACAGAGAATGCCAAATCTAATGCCAGCAAGGTTACCTACAGGTTTCGATTCGACTGGTTGGGTGTTTTTGAAGCCAATGATCGAGGTATTCCGGGAGGAAAGTTAGACTTATATGGCCATTGCGATTTAGAACTTTGGTTTACAACCCCTGATGAAGATAAAATTAAATTGCGATTGGACAAGAATTTAGAATTTACCAATGGAACCTCAAGCCGGTTTAAGGGCGAATTATTTAGAATCGATAGAGACAAGGCAGTAGAATTGGGAAAAGGCGAAGGGATGTCCTTGGCAGAAAATGAAGCTTTTGTGCACATAGACCTCAACGATTTTGGAGGTATTTCCCTAGAAGACTTTGAGAAAAACGCTTACCTCAGATTTTCAGTACATATTAAGGAGAGTGACACGGACCCTAATCCCATCCGCGTTTTTAATGAAGAAGTTTCAGATGACGAGTTTCCTGCCGTCCGAAAGTCCTTGTATCTCATAGACGCGCCTATAGACCCCATTATTTCTCTTCGAGGATTTTTCTCAGGAAATCGAGGGAACAACGGTATAAACCGAGAGAATGTGATCAGAACAAACCATAAAAAAGATGAGATTGGTTTATCCTTTAGCTTAAACAGAGAAGTTGAATAATCTAATTAAAAATTTAAATTTTAAAATCATGAAAACAACACAATTATTTATTGCAACACTATTCATTTTTAGCGCTTATTTAGTGAGTGCTCAAGACCATGGAGAAACTTCTGCTAATCCTGAAGAAGAAGCTATTCTAAGCAAGCCTATCAATCCAGATATACTTGCTTTTACAGTCTTTATTAATGAATCTTCAGAGGAGATTCAAGGCATTTGTCACTATAACGACTTTGTGAAAAATCAAGATATGTTAAAGGAAAAATATTCGGGAGCCAATCCGTTTTATTCCGTAATGATGGATGAGGGCTCTTATAATCTTGAAAAATTGGATTTTGAAGAAGGAATAGTACTCACACTTTTTATGCAACAAGAGTCTGGTGATGAGCCCATAATTGAAAGGGAACTTATTCCGGGTGGGATGTTTATTCCAGGTGGAATGTTCATCCCCGGCGGCATGTTTCAGGAAGTTGACGTTGTCGAAATAGGTAAAACTAAAGCAAAAGTCAACTTAGAAAAGGAGGGTGAAGTCTCTCTTATTTTCTTCTAAGCACCAAAAACACCAATAATATAATTCTTTGGACCTTAAAAATTTAAACATCCAATTAAATAAATATTATTCTGAAAATAACTTGGAAAAAGATTCAAAGACAATACAAAAATTAATAAATCTTATAAAAAATGAAAACTATTAAAACACTTCTATTAGGTATCCTCGCAATATCTGCAATAACTGCTTGCAAAAACGAAACTGCAGATAAAATAAGAAACGCACAACAGAATATCAGCAATATCACAGATATGGTAAGCAATGCCAAGGAGTCCCAGAAAAAAGCAGAAAAACTTAAGGAGCTTGAACCCTTGACTAACGAGGAGCTAAAAGCCTGGTTACCAGAATCGGTTGACGGTCTGAACCGGACCGGATTTAAAGTGGGAAAAGCCGGTTATCTTAATGTAGCTTCCATAGAAGGAACCTATAAGGAACCTGAAGGTAAGCAACTACGAGTAGAAATCATCGATGGTGCCGGTCAAATGGGAAGTACATTAATAACCGGAATGGGAATGTCTACCAATATGGAAATGGAGGAAGAAAGTGAGAGTAGACATATAAAAACGGTAACGGTAAACGACATCAGGGCAAAGCAAACCTATCATAAGAAAAGAGATGATACCGACCTACAGTTCGTATACAAGGATCGGCTCATCGTAATGGTAAATGCAAAAGACATGGATCCAGAGGCAACATGGAACCTTATTGAAAAATTAAATCTGAATCAACTTTTAAAATAAAACAGCATGGAATCTACTGAAACAAATACAACATCCACACCATCTCGAACCAACGCAACAACTCAAGAAGGTAAAACGGTTGCCATTATAGCCTACATCACCTTAATCGGTTTAGTGATTGCCTTTATAATGAACAATGAAAAGAAAAATAGTTTTGCGAGTTATCACATAAAACAGTCATTAGGCTTAGCCTTAACAGGTATTGCCTTAGGTATCGTTGGAATGATTCCTTTTTTAGGGTGGATTGTAAACTTTTTAGGTGTTTTCATTTTGCTCTATATGTGGATAATGGGATTGGTAAATGCCATAAACGAAAAGGAAAAACCGGTCCCAATTCTGGGTGAAAAATATAAGGAATGGTTAAAAAGTATTAAATAATTAAAAAATTGATGCTTGAACCACTCCTGAATAAACGGCTTTTGATATTCTACAACTTTCATCGTTAGTTGTCATTCCCGCTAAGGCGGGAATCTTTTTTTTGGCGTTACCCTGCGGGTCGGGCTATACGCTACAAGTCCTCGCTCGTTCCTCGCTGTGGGCTTTTCGCTTCTATCCCTAACGCAATGACCATCATTGCAAACAACGTGAAGCAATCTGTTAAAAAATAAATCCGGTGTCATTCAGAGCGCCAGCGAAGAATCTCACACCATAAAAAGAGATTCTTCAGTCACTGCGTTCCTTCTGAATGACAAACGTCATGGCGAGAACAGCGAAGCCATCTGTTAAAAAATAAATCCGGTGTCATTCAGAGCGCAAGCGAAGAATCTCACACCATAAAAATAGATTCTTCAGTCACTGCGTTCCTCCTGAATGACAAACGTCATGGCGAGCACAGCGAAGCCATCTGTTAAAAAATAAATCCAGTGTCATTCAGAGCGCCAGCGAAGAATCTCACACCATAAAAAGAGATTCTTCAGTCACTGCGTTCCTTCTGAATGACAAACGTCATGGCGCCTACAGTGAAGCCTTCTGTTAAAAAATAAATCCGGTGTCATTCAGAGCGACAGCGAAGAATCTCAACAATAAAAATCGAATCAAATTTTAAAATGTTCTAATTCAGGATAATATTGAAGCTCCTGTATTCCCGGTACATCACTATCTGCTTTCGGACTGAACAGATCCTTGCTTACCGGGTAACAATCTAATGTGTCATCAGGAAAGGGACTTTGAAGTACATCTTTTATGGAAGCCTCATCATCAGTTTCGGAAAGCCAGTTTTGAACTTGATCATCGGATAAGATCACGGGTTGGCGCTTTTTGATATTGTGGATCTTTTCAAATAATGGACTCGCCTTTTTAGTCAAAATACTAAAGGTGACATAGGTACCAATAAGGGTGTAAATTCCCGCTAAAGACAAGCCTTGATCGTTTTTATCTTTGATGAAGAAAGGGTATTTTTTCTTTTGATGATCATGGGGCTCAAAAAAGCCATCGACCGGGATCACACAACGCTTTGTTCTTATAGAATTTTTATATAGAAAATGACTGAATACTTTCTCTGACTGCGCGTTTAGTCCACCACCAAACTTCACCGCTTCTTTGTAATAAGGTTTTATGTCGTTAGGCTGTTTATTTTCCGGTACAATACCCCAAACACCCGGTGCCAGTACCTCAGGTTTTTGCTGCGGAATCAGTAACACATTGGGATGCGCAAATCCATTTAAATGATAATGCGGTTGATCCATGATCGGACGGATCGTATCATCACTCAATTTTACCTGATACCGCTTTTCTAAGGCGCGGCTATTTCTGGTCGTGGAAATATGAAAACACATGGTGATTGTTTTATATCTCGGAAATTACAAAAAATTTAATTCAAACGCGGATCGGGTTTCAGTGCCAATTTTCGGGTGCGGATCACCTCGATACTGTAAAAGCCAAATTCTTCGATCACCTTCCCGAAACATTCATAAACGCCAATCCCGTGAATCGGATATTTTTCAACCACATGATAAAAATGGACCGCATCAAAATAATCGCCTTTCCGGTCGATAAAGGTTGAAAAACGCATAAGCTTATTATTGGATGCCTTATGATAGCGTGTATTCACGAGTTTGCCATACAACAAGACCGGCTTGTTCACCTGCGTTTTCATATCCTTCGCCATGATATGCGACTTAAACGATTCATTCACCATACTGAAATAATCAAACAGCGAAAAACCCAGTAGCTCCATCTGATCATAGGCATCTTCCACCCAACCCGACACCAGTTCCGGCAACGTAAAATTTTTATGATTTGGGCGAAACAATTGCTTTTGTTGCGTGTGCGGTTTTCCGGTGTTCAGTTTGAACATGGCCTGCCACAATAAGCCCGCCTTAGGCACACCTATAAACCGAAAGGCTCCGATGCGAATCAGGATCGTGAGCTGCTCGATACTGATAGCCACACGATCGATAAAGTCATCCAGAGACTGATACGGCCCGTTAAAGTTCCGTTCGGTCAACAGGCGTTTTACCGTATAATGCTCCAGGTTTTTCAAATAGCCCAAACCCAGATAAATAATATCGCCAACGATCGTATTGGGATGGTCACTGTTATTGATACAAGGTGCTTCCACCTGTGCCCCACACTGCTGCGCTTCGTGAATGTAATGCTCGGTGCTGTAAAAGCCACCGCCGTTATTGAGCACCGCCACCATAAACTCCATCGGGTAATAACATTTCAGATACAGACTCTGGTAACTCTCCACAGCATACGAGGCCGAGTGTCCCTTCGCAAAAGCATAGCCCGCAAAACTCTTGATCTGATTCCATACTTCGAAGATCAGATCGTCGTGATAGCCCTTGGCGCGGCAATTAGAAATAAATTTTTCTTCCACCGCCACGAATTCTGCCCGCGAGCGGAACTTCCCACTCATCCCACGTCGCAAAACATCGGCTTCGCCCAGAGTGAGTCCGGCAAACTGATGCGCTACTTTCAATACATCTTCCTGATACACCATGATGCCATAGGTTTCCGGCATGATCTCCAGTAATACCGGATGGCCTTCCTTTCGGCGTTCAGGGTCGCGCTGGCGTTTGATGAATTCCTGCTTCATCCCCGAATCGGAAACGCCCGGCCGAATAATGGAACTCGCCGCTACCAAGCCCAGGTAATCCTGCGTTTGCAACTTTTGCATCAATCCGCGCATGGCCGGCGACTCCACATAATAAGCACCCGTGGCTTTACCGTTCTTTAGCATGGCATTCACCTTAGGATCTTTTTTAAAGGTTTCCACATCGGTGATATCGATTGGCGGATCGTCGGGTTTGTTGTATCTGATAATTTCCAGCGTATCCTTGATCTTCGCCAAACCACGTTGCCCCAAAATATCGAACTTAAAAATACCCACATCCTCCGCAATGATCATATCGAACTGTACGGTTGGAAAGCCTTTGGGCGGCATATCGGTAGCCGAAAAATAATGTATGGGGTTATCCAGGATCAGGATGCCACAGGAATGCACACTCACATAATTGGGAAAGCCCTGGATGAGTTTGCTGTATTTCAACACCAGATGCCCGAACTCGTCCAGCTCCGGCTTTTCGTATTTCCCCACACTGATCTTATCGATCTCTTCTTTCGGTAAACCAAAGACCTTCCCCAATTCCCGAACCACAGCGCGATACTTAAAAGTGTTGTACACGGCTAAAAGCGCCACATGCTTAAAGCGTTTAAAAATATACTGCGTGATCTCCTCCCGTTCTTTCCATGAAAAATCGATATCAAAATCCGGTGGCGAACTGCGATACGGATTGATAAAACGCTCAAAATACAGATCCAGTTCGATCGGGTCCACATCCGTAATACCAATAAGATAGGCCACAATACTGTTGGCACCACTGCCCCGCCCCACGTGTACAAAGCCACGTTGTTTCGCATAATCGACAATGTCGTGATTGATCAAAAAATAGGACACAAAATTCATCTCCCGGATCGTTTTCAACTCGGTCTGCAAACGGTCCTTGATCTTTTGCGTGGGCTGCTTGTAGCGCTTCGGTAAGCCTTTTTTACAAAGGACTTTCAAACGTTCAAAATCGGCGTCGGCATGCTCAAGATACAGACTCTGATTCTGTGAGATCCGGTCGTTGCCGAAATCAAAATGAATGCTGCACTGCTCCAGCAAAGCTCCGGTATTCTCTAAAATGAACGGAAAATTCTGAAAGGTTTCCTTTAGTTTTTCTTTGGAATACATCACATCCGTTTCCAGACATTCCTCCGTTTTCGGGAGCTTGCTCAACAGCGTATTATTATCGATCGCCCGGAGCAAACGATGCGCATTAAAATCGCGCTTCGCCCGTATGGTTACCTGTTGTTGCAGTACCAACTTCGTTTTAAAATCCTTGTACATGGTGAAGGGCAAACGTTTCATCTCGTCCACAGAAACCCCAATGAATTCATAGTCCTTAAAATAGGTCTTTTCCAACTGCAAGACCTGTTCAAACGGATACACTACAAATACCTCTTTAAAGTCCGGAGCCAGTTCCGGAAGCACTTTTTTCGCATGTAAATGCTCCGATAAAAAGCCATTCAATTCATAAAATCCATTGTTGCTCTTTGCGATGCCCACAAACTGCTGTTTCGCGCCATTGCGAAAATCGATACCCACCACGGGTTTGATCCCGTAATCTTTCGCTTTGCGAATAAAATTCAAACAGGCCGAGGTGTTATTAATATCGGTTAGTGCCAGCGTTTTAAAACCATGCGCCTGCCCGAGTTCCAGAAGGTCGATTTCTGAAAAGGTGCCGAAGCGTAAGGAATAGTATGTGTGACAATTCAAATACATTATTGATTGCGGTGTGCTAATAAGGTTGGTGGTTCGCCACTAAAAGGGTTATGAAAACGCCCGATGGTCCTGGCTCCCATGCCCGCCGCTTTTTGGATGCTGAGTTCCCCGTAGCGGTTTCGGATGGTATCCATAGCGCTATACAGACGGAGCATTTCCTCAGAGTCGTCGAACAGGTTGATCTGATAATTCCCTGTCACCAGGTCGCTGAACTTCACCCCAACCAAACGGATCAGCAAACGTCGCTGGTAGAGTTTATCAAACAGTTCCATCACTTTTGGGATCAGAATATGGTCGGCACTGGTATAGGGAATTTTAAGCTGTTTGCTATAGGTATTGAAATCGGAATATCGGATCTTGATACTGATGCAGCCCGTTAATTTCTCACCGCGCCGCAACTGAAAGGCCAGGTTTTCCGCCATAGCGAAAATAGTGGTGCGCAGTTTTGTGATATCGGTGGTATCCTTCCCGAAGGTGCGTTCTGTGGAGATCGATTTGCGCTCGTGAAACGGCACCAGCGGCGGATTATCCAGACCGTTGGCGCGCAGCCAGATCGTTTTGCCGTTCATACCCAAAACGCTCATCATCATTTCCAAAGGCATCTGCTGTACCACGCTCACCCGATCGATCCCCAGGTTCCGTAGCGTCTGAAAGGTCTTAGTCCCTACGGAAGGAATCTTTTTAATCGACAAGGGTGCCATGAAAGGCTTTTCAAAGCCGGCATCGATCCGTAATTGATTATTCGGTTTAGCCTCGCCGGTGGCCACTTTCGATACGATCTTATTGGCCGACAAACCGAAGGAGATCGGCAAACCGGTCTCTTTAATGATGGTGGACCGCAATTCGGAGGCATATTTATAGGTTCCAAAGAAGTGATCCATTCCACTCAGATCGGCATAGAATTCATCCACACTAGCCTTTTCAAACACCGGTACTTTTTCTTTGATGATATCCGTGACCAATCGTGAATATTTTGAATAGATCGACGAATTCCCACGGATCACCACGGCTTCCGGACAAAGCCGTCGCGCCAGTTTCATCGACATGCCCGAATGCACCCCAAAACGACGGGTTTCATAACTGCAGGCTGCCACCACACCGCGATCGCCCGTTCCGCCCACCAGCAAAGGTCGCTTCTGTAACTTACTGTCTATCAATCGCTCACAGGACACAAAAAAGGTGTCGAGATCAAGATGTAAAATCTGTTGTTTCATATTACAAAATTAGCTACATTTACAAGCAATTATTGCCAACATTTGTAGCATTATGAAAACCATCTCAAAAAACCTCCGACATCTCAGACAGCTCAAGGGTGTCACGCAAGAAATCCTGGCGGAAGACCTCGGCGTTACCCGCTCGCGCATCAGTTCGTATGAAGAAGGCCGCTCGGCACCCACCATCGAATTTCTCATCCAACTGTCTGATTATTTTAAAATTCCTATTGATATTATACTGCGAAACGACCTCAGTAAGGCGCAAGATATGTCCTTTATTGAAGTGGGGAATAAACGTGTGCTCTTCCCGATCATGGTGGATTCCGATAATGAGAACCTCATCGAAGTGGTGCCCGTAAAAGCCTCTGCCGGGTATCTGGACGGTTATGACGATCCGGAGTATATCGAACAGCTGGAAAAGATCAAACTCCCTTTTTTACCTACCGGAAAACACCGTGCCTTTCCTATTAAAGGCGACTCCATGCTGCCCATGAAAGATGGCTCCTATGTGGTGGGACGTTTTATTGAAGACCGCCGCGACATCACCAGCGGGCGTACCTATATCGTGATCAGTAAGAACGATGGGATGACCTACAAGCGCGTGTACAACCAGATCGCAGAGAACAACACCCTGCTTTTGGTGCCCGACAATACCCTATACGGTTCCTATGAAATTCCTATAGACGAAGTACAGGAGATCTGGGAATTCACCTGCAGCATCAACACGCAGGAATACGACGAACAGGAACTGAAACTCTCCAGCATCATCACGATGTTCAACAGCCTGGGTGTAGAACTTAAAGCGCTTGAAAAGTTAGTGAAATGATGTATAACATTATCGATATTGAAACCACCGGCCGCGGTAACAGGATCACCGAGATCTCCATTTTTAAATACGACGGCGATACCGTGGTCGATGAGTTTACCTCGCTGGTAAATCCCGAAGCCCTCATCCCCACTTACATTACCGCGCTTACCGGGATCGACAATGCCATGGTGGCCGATGCGCCTGTTTTTGGTGAGATCGCCGAACAGGTATTGGCCATTACGGCAGACTGCATATTCGTGGCGCATAATGTGAATTTTGATTACAATATTATCCGTAACGAATTTAAAGCCCTGAACATTAATTTTACACGGCGTAAACTCTGCACCATCCGTTTGGCGCGGCAGCTGCTCCCCGGACACCGCTCCTACAGTTTAGGGAAATTGTGTGCCGCTGAAGGGATTCCTATTGCCGACCGCCACCGGGCCCGTGGTGATGCCGAGGCCACCGTGATCTTATTTGAACGTTTGCTGAACAGCGAAAACGCCGACCAGGTGATATCCACCTTTTTTAAAAAGAACTCCAAGGAAGCCACGCTCCCGCCCCACTTACCTGCCGCAGTATTTAATGGGATTCCCGAAGCGCCCGGGATTTATTTATTTAAGAACAAAAAAGGCAAGATCATTTATGTGGGCAAGGCCAAGAACCTGAAAAAACGCGTGCTGAGCCATTTTTACGACAAGTCGGATAAGGAACTGCAATTGTGCCGTGAGATCGCCGATATCGATTTTGAACTGTCTGGTAGCGAGCTGATCGCTTTGCTCATGGAAGACGCCGCCATTAAACGGCATTACCCGCCCTACAATGTGCAGGCGAAACGCAACCCCACGGCCTATGGAATCTTTAGTTATGAAGACCGCAACGGTGTGCTGCACCTGGCCTACAACCGTTTAAAAAATTGTCCGCAACCCTTTATGACGCTGTATACCATTACCGCCTGTCGCAGTTTTTTGGAACAGCTTTGCGAAACCTATACGCTCTGCCCCAAATACTGCCATTTGCAGGAAGGCGTGGACCAGTGTAACCACTATAAAATAAGGACCTGTAAAGGTGTATGTCGCGACGAAGAAGCCCCGCAGCAGTACAACCAACGCGTAAAAAAAGCGATCGCCCAAACCACCGCCACCTTGCAGGATAACATTATAAAACAACCGGGGCGCTCTGCGGACGAAGCCGGCTTTATTTTAATAGCCAACGGCGTGTATAAAGGTTATGGCTTTATAGACCATACGGCACAAATTACGCACACAGAAGCTTTGGAAGACCATTTGATCCCACAGCAGGATAATGTGGATGTGCGGAAGGTGTTGCGGCGGGAGTTGTTAGGCTAAGTTTCTTTTTTATTAACAATCACTCGTCAATAACTTGTTTTTACTTTCTTACATAAAAGTAAGGGGTTTTGTATATTTGAAGATGAATATGAGGAAGTTAAATACGATTGTGTTTAGACAATTGTTGGCATTCATTTTAAATAACGCAGTATGAGTGAAAAATCACCAAGAGAACAATTTCTAGAGCGAATTAATGAAATCATTAGTACGCCAGTTGAGGATTTAATAAAGAATTCTAAAGCTAATGAGACAAAAGGAATTCTTGTTTATAATGAGATAAAACCAAAAATTGAGGAATTAAAAGATTACCTAAGTCAGGTTAGCATAAATAATTTGAATCAATTACCCGATTCTCGTTTTAATATTCTTCATTCTAAATTAAAACCGATTCTTGACGAATTAGATAAAATTCAAACTACAGATAAAGACCCAAATAAAACTGATGCCCAACAAAAACAACAAATTGTTCAGTTTTTTACATATGGTGCCAACCAAGGTGGAAATGCCTACTTTGAAAAAGAAAAGGAAGAGATTTGGAAAATAATTCTTGAAGCTATAACTCTTGAGAATCGCGTATTACAGGATAGTTCAGTTGCTGTCAAAAAAGCCAAAGAACTGGATAATGTTATAAAGAATGCCAAAAATTCTCAAGATGAAATTAATAAAGTATTAAATTCGGCAAGGACTGAATTGTCAAAAGGCGGAGTAAGTGTACATTCAGATATTTTTGGAAATCAAGCAGAAACTCATAAGACTAGTGCCAACAACTGGAGGAAGAATGCAATTGGACTTTTAATTACAAATTCGATTCTGATAATTATTATTTTAGTTTTAGTTATTTGGGTTGTTGATGATAAGACTTTGAGAATAGAAATGGGGATTTTTGGTATAGCTTTAATTTCACTTGTGTCTTATGCAATTGTTTTGTGTGTTAAAAACTTCTTTGCAGAAAAACATAATCAAAATGTTAATCAACATAGGGCAAATTGTTTAGGAACGTATAATACTTTCATAGATTCAGCAGATGAAGATCGAAAGGCCGCGGTACTTTTGCAAGCTACAACTACGATTTTTTCACATCAGAAATCTGGTTATTTAACCAAAGACACTGAAACGAATAATCCGAATCCAATTGTAGAAATTATAAGGAAAGTAACAAACGGAAAATCCGAATAAAAAAAATGAAATGCCAACAAAGATCGCTGTAAGTAATTGCTTGTTCTCGCCTACTTTTAAAAACCCTCGCGGATTTTCAGTTTGGTGTGTAACTGCAAAATTATATGCTAACCAACGCAGCTACTCATAGCCGAGACCGTTGTGCTTCATTATCACAAACCGCTAACCAATGATAAAATTCTTTATAAAAATTAGACAAGATTTACTTTCAAAAGGCAAAACTGGAAAATATTTGAAATATGCTATTGGAGAAATTATACTTGTAGTTATTGGGATTTTGATTGCTCTACAATTAAATAACTTAAACGAGAACATAAAAATTGAAAATACTAAACAGGAATATTACAGGCAATTATTGATTGATTTGGAAAAAGATAAAATCTACATAGAAAACTTCATCTCTTATTTAGACTCTTCAAAAACAAAATACAATGCTTATTTAGAAACCTATCTAGAACCGCATTTAAATATTTCACAGGCAATCGAAAACATTTCAAAGTTAGAGATGAATATTAGGTTTATTAATTTCAACACAAATACTATTTCTTCTTTAGAAAACACAGGTGATATAAAACTTATACCTGTAGAAATTCGAAATAAATTAAGTGAGTTAAAACGAGATCAAAACATTTTAATAACAGTATCTAACAACAACATAGATGACGCACTTGATTTATTAAAAATGATAAGTGTGGAAACGGGAGGATGGACAATAAGAAATAGATTACCTAACCAAACAATAGTAGCTGAAGCACTTCAATTGGATGAGAATAAAATTTTTAAATTATTAGAATCTTATCAATCTTGGAAAATTACAATTGAAAACATAAGTATGAATCAGTTACAATTAGTCCAAAACAAAGAAGAAGAACTGACAATTCTTATTAATAACGAAATGAAAAACTAACTAAAGCACAACATTGTATAACCGCAATTACGGCGGATTCGACTACATCCGAATCCACTCTGAATTGCTAACGTCAGTGCTAAACCGAAAATTAACGTATATATCCGTAACTGACGGTTATACTAGACCGTTGTGTGCAAGCTGAAAAAACGATAATAATTGAGAAAATCTTTTTACTTATTATTTCTGATTCTATTTTTAATTGGAATTCCGCTTTTTTATTTTATGGCAATTAATACTTCTGTCAGCTTAAAACATGAAACCGAATTTGGTCAGTGTATCTCCCAAATCTCTGAAGCTAATTTGTGTATTCAACACGATATTTTTATGGGACTGACTTACCTTTGTTTACTACTGTTTTTTCTGTTTTTGATTTTTAACAGAAGACTTATTAAAAAATTATAAAGTGGCCATTTTTCAAATAATTTTTGGCAGATATTTAATTGAACTAATCGGAGCATCCATTCGATTTTTATTTGGATACATAAAATCTAAATTGTTTGGAACTAAACTCATAAAGTTTGAGAACTATTGGCATAAAAAAAAAGGAAACCAATATGACAAACTTGAAACTGAAACTGCCAATGGGATTGCTGGTTTTTTCTTTTTTGCCATCTTTATTGGAATTATTATTTATTTTACTATTTAAAAAAATATATCTGAATTAAAAGCCAGCACACAACCCAGTATATAAAAAATTGCTAAATTAGTGCTTAACCAATATTAGTTGCTATGTTTGCAAGCTTCTGATTTTCCTTCGGAAAATCCTCGCACTCAAACACGCAACTTTCCTTACACATAAACGTTAGATAGCATTAAAAATTTGATTAAAAAGTATTTAAAAAAGTTATTATTAATAGTTATCCCTAAGAGCTTATTTGCGAAAGGGAAAGCTATATTTTTTTATACTTTGTATAAGAGAACAAAAAATAAATTTATGGATGCCGATCCTAATGAAAACTTTCTATCCATCTCTGATTTAAGGAAAATGCAACTACAGTTTAAACATCCCCCTGAATATGGTTACTCTAAAGAAATATTAGATAAACGTGGAAGGGAAAGAGCTGATTACCTTTTAAAATTAGTTCCTAGAAATATTGAATCTACTCTAGAGCTGGGTTGCTGGGATGGAATGGTATCTTATCATTTAATGAAAAAAGGGAAAAAAGCTATCGGGATTGATAACAGAAATGAGGGATTTGATAGCCGTGCTTTAATAGATAAAGTTTGTTTAATACAAATGGACGCATCTGATTTAAAGTTGAAGGACAACTCAGTTGATTTGGTTTTTTCTTATGATGCATTTGAGCATTTTTCAAATCCTGAAAAGGTAATGAGTGAAATATATAGAGTACTGAAGCCTAATGGCTATATTTATTTAGAATTCGGCCCATTATTTATGTCCCCTATGGGATTACATGTATATCGACAAATTACAGTTCCTTACTGTCAATTTTTGTTTTCAGAAAATACACTCATTGAATTTGTGAAAGAAAAAAAACTAGAATCAATTGATTTTAATCATTGCAATGGCTGGTCTCTAACCAAATTTAGAGATCTATGGAAAACGTATGATGAAAAGTTAATAAAACTAAAGTATGAAGAGAGTAAGGATTATCGTCACTTGAAAATTATAAATAAATACCCTTCCCTCTTTAAAAATAAGACTGAAAATTTTGAGAACCTTATATGTTCTTCTATTAGTGTTTTTTTTCAGAAGAAATGATAAAAACACTATCTAAACCTGACTATAATCCATTGCTCGCTAAATGCTAAACCAAAAATCAGCATATTTAACTTGGCTCGATTCCTACTCCGAAAATCCTACGGATTTTCATCGCAACGGAATCATAGCCAAACCGTTGTACTTCATTATCAGAAACCGCTAACCAATGATAAAATTCTTTAGAAAAATACGATACAAGCTTATTGAGAAAAACAAAACTGGAAAGTATTTGAAATATGCCATTGGCGAAATATTTCTTGTAGTAATAGGGATTTTGATTGCACTTTCTATTAATAACTGGAATGAGCAAAGAAAAGCGCAACAGAGTGAAATAGAATTATTAAATCGTATTTTAATTGATTTGCAAATAGATGAAAACAGAATAAATGATCACATCCAATATTATAAAAAAGATCAATCAATGCATAATCACATTTATCTAGAAACTCAAGGAACTTCGTATACTAAGTCAATTATTGACCTTAGTACTTTAAGGTCTGCAAGAACGTTCGATCTAATAATTGAGGCAAACTTTTCTAACTTTACAAAGGAAATAGAGAAGAATACAACTAGAGAAAATATTTATAATTATTTCAAATTTGAGAGTAATGTTAATGACGCACTTGAACATTTACAGGATTTTAAAGAAAATAATCTAAAACCATTTTTATCAAAAAATGGAATTAATGATACCAAAGAATTATTTAAGCATCATCAATTAAAATATTTTGAACTGAGAGAAAAAAATATTATCTCTTATTCTGAATTAAAAAAACAATATGGCACCCTGGAATTAGATCAAATGCTTTACGATCTAGGTATAAAAACATCATGGGTCCTTACCTCGCTTGATGATCTTTTAAAGGCAAATAAAGCAATGCAACTGAGTTTAAAAAGCGAATTGAATACAAAATAGCTGAACTAAGGAAAAGTAACGAAAGCACAACACCGTGTATAATTAATTGCTAGGTCACTGCCGACTTACGAACATTCCTTCCGAATATTCTATCTGTGATTTATTTGCTAAATTAGTTGCCTAACCACGAAACTAAATATACACCGAACCGTTGGCAACAAGCTGAAAAATGAGTTTCTGGAACAAAAAACGTTTAAGTACAAATACACGAAATGAGTATTCTACTTTACTAATTAAATTAGTGGAATTGAATAAAAACAAACAGTGGTTGGAATATTTTCATAATTTGAAACTTGGTTGGGATTTGCCAGGTGGAGGAATGGGTTCTCTTAATGACTGGAGCCCTAGCTATGAAAATGATATAGAATATGCTTGGTTTAATCTCTTGTATAGAATAACATATAGGTTATTGACCGAAAAATTGGAATCGGAATACATCAAAGACGACTATTCAATAAAACATCGATATGAACTCAATATTCTAAAATGTTCAAATTGCAATCAAAAATTCGAACACCCGAGAATATTTGAAGACCACATTGCAGCATTCTATTATTTAAAAAATTTCTCAAAGTTTGTGGAACAAAAAATGTTAAAGAATTTCACTAACCCTAATTTTTCATATAAAAACCTTGAGGCTAAAAAATTAAGAGAAATCTTTGAATCTGAATACAAGAAAAACAATATTATATTGTTTGACTTCTTAAAACACAAACGGATTTGCCCAAAATGTGACACTAAAATGAAAATTGAGCATATTGACTACGAAATTGTAGAAAAAGAAAATAAATTTGAACTGAAAAGAATAAGGCCAGTTGCAAACAAAGAACTGAGTTAAAAAACAAGCGATATTTAGCTTATTTTGAAAATAATAATAGCTTCATCATACAAATTTAGCCCGGCTCTGAGAAGTCTCCTGACTTCGCACCCAAATATTGTATCAAACAAAGTATGCGAAGTTGCAAACTTCGCAGAGCTAGGTTTTGATTATAATTTTTATTGCTACAAACTCCTTTAGATCCCGGTTCTCTTGTTTTAGAGTTTGAACCTTGATGGTGTTGGCTTCACGAATGCTATCGCCATTTAAGCGTTTTTTACCAGCTTTCATAAAGTCCTTACTTCATTTGAAGTAATTGTCTTGGGCAATACCTTCTTTTATGCATAATTCTGATTTTATATTCAGAACTATAAACTTTTCTTGTATTTCTTTAAAGTTCACTAATTAATGAACTGGTACTTTGTTTCTTGGCCAATGTAAGTACATTTAAAGGTTGTTAATTTAAAAAATATCTCTCTTGAAATTTTACTCCTAAAAGGTCACTTTTTGCTGAAGTCAAACAATATTATCCTATTAAAGCAGGTATCAATCTTTAACGCAACGACAGGCAAATCCGTAATTCTTAGGACTCAGATCACGGTTTACACCATCTTCATTATTATCCAACTGGCGGTAAAATGCCCACGTGGAAGAAAATTCCGAAGACGTCCAGAAGTATGCGCCACTTCCTAAAAAGTGGAAGTTCTTCTCGAGAACTAAGTAGAAGCCAGAAGGTAGCACATTGAAGCCTAATTCGTTTGTACCGTTTCCGTTACTGTTCCAACCAGTTGTTGATTTCATCCCTATTCCATGAGAATCTCGATATCCTGTGATTGTGGCCGCACCTGGATTCATACCCGAAGCTACTTCTAAAGTACCCCACTCGGCGTCAGAAGGTATATGCCATCCATTTGGGCAAATCCCTTGTACTCCGCTTGGGCTTGAAAAACTGGAACTACCTCCATTCATCATAGTATCCCAGTAGTATAATCGGCCATACTTCGAGCTTGGGTAGTCTGGATTTAGCCATGAGCCCGGAGCATTATAGCGTAGGTTTTCTGCCATCCATGATTGAGACTCAATAGTAACTATGGCATATATCTCGCCATCACGGCTATCTGTCATAGTAGACATAGTAGATGAACCACAATCGCTTTGACAGGATGACAAACTAGCATAGGCACCACCGCTTTCTACAGGGGTACAGTCTCCACTAATGCAATCAAAACCTTGAGCGTCATTTTCAGGAGAATCTTTTTGGCAGTTTTGGAAGAGTATAAACGTTAAAATAAAAAATAAAAAGACATTTGAGGGAGTTAATTTTTTCATGATTAATTAAAATTTGGGGTTTTAAAGTGATCTAAAGTAGGTTTATTTTTCTTAAAAGTTCAGTATTTATGTTTTTAGTGGAACTTTGTGAACCTTTCATCGATATTTTAAGATTATAAATAGTCAGGGATATTATGTATTTAATTAAAGTAACAGATTGCCATCAATCAACACATTTAATTTTTCTGCGAAAAACCCGCTCTGCGAAGTTTGCAACTTCGGAGTGATTGTATAAACTTAAATTTTAAAGATGCGAAGTTGCAAACTTCACTAAGGGTTTTGTTTTTATTTCCTAACTTCGTTACTAAACACTGCATTCCTATTATGAAAAATTTTACTTGTCTAATCTTCATTTTCGTGCTGTCATCCTATAACTTATGGGGACAGGAAAAGACCATACCCGTTATTAATCAGCAAACAGCTCACACGCTAAGCTCCGAGATCAATGAGACTACCTACTACCTAAACGTATCGCTACCTCAGCACTATAAAGCAGGGGACAGTATTCAGTATCCGGTGTTGTATGTCTTGGATGGCGGAATGTGTTTTCCGGTTGCCCATGCGGCACGTACCAGTATGGATTTTTACAGAGGACTGGAAGATCTCATTATTGTAGGAATACAATACGATTGGGAAAGATCCTTTAAACCATGGTTCACCAAAAGATGGCGCGATCTCACACCGGATCAAGACTCCCTTATTGACGACAATCCTGATGTCCGCGGAATTTTAGATATGCCCACCGGTACCTTGACCTCCGGAGGTGCTTCCGTTTTTTTACAGGTGTTAAAGAACGAGATTATCCCGTTTATCGAAAAACACTATAAAACAACTTCCGACCGTGGTATTTCCGGACACTCCTTTGGAGGCTTATTTACAACGTATTGTCTTTTTACAGCACCCGATCTGTTCAACAAATATGGTATCAATAGTCCATCGTTCTGGTGGCATAACAAAATGATGTTCGATATAGAGAAGGCGTTTTCAAAGGAACACAACATTTTAAATGCCGAGATCTTTATGTCGGTTGGAAGTTTAGAAGGCCCCTCAATGACGCCTCTGATATTAGAATTTGAGGAGATCCTCAGAAGCCGAGGGTATGAGGGACTAGACCTAACTACCCGCGTTTTTGAAGATGAAACGCATACATCGGTACTCCCGGCGATGATGAGTAGCACCATTAAAACCCTTTACGGTAAGAAATAAAATAGTCACATGACCAAAAAGTCACAAATAAACGTCCGGCAAGCCAAACTCCCCGAGGACCTGGACCACATAAAAAGCTTATGGTACGACTATTTGGTTTGGGGTAACAACCAAATGGAAGCCCTTTACGGGGTTCATCCGCATAATCCCAAAGAAGCGGTGGAAGCCGACATTAAACAGATCCATAAGTTTCAGCCACCATACGGACAGCTCATCACAGCCATTTATGACGGTACCATTTGCGGATTAGGAAGCCTGAAAAACATCAGTCTGGAGATCGGAGAAATAAAACGGATGTTCGTAGATCCCGATTTCAGGGGTTTAGGTGCGGGGCGCGCGATACTGGAAGGTCTTTTAGCGGCATCTAAACAGGCGGGCTACAAAAAGGTACGTTTGGACAGTCCGAAGTTTATGGAAGCAGCACACGGCTTATATCGAAGTTTTGGATTTCGTGATATTGACCCCTATCCGGAAATGGAAATTCCAACATCATTTATTGACTACATGTTGTTTATGGAATTAGATCTCACTGTGGATTCTCAGTAAATTCCTGTGGTTCAGTTTATTTTCCTAAATTAGTCACTTGAAATTGCAACACACTGTTGCACTTCAATGTAACCAACCACCAAAACCTTCAGAATGGAAAATTTAAAAAATTCATTCTCAAATCTATTTAACCGACCTGAACAAAATTACAAAGCTATCGACGGTATTAGAGCCATCGCCATATTATGGGTGATCATCTTACACGTTTGGTTCTTTCAACTTAATGTTTTTCCCGAAACAACACAAAGTATCGCCGACTTTCCACTATTGGCATGGATCACGCGTGGTGACCTTGGCGTGGATCTGTTCTTTGTGATCAGTGGATTTTTGATCGGAACCATCCTTTTTAAGGAGTTCAAGAAAAGTTCCAAAATCAATTTTAAAAAATTCTACACCCGCCGGTTTTTTAGATTGATACCCGTTTATATATTCTCTATGATCCTGGGTATTTATTTCCTGAAAGGTACCCCATTACACAACTGGCAAGACGCTTGGATCAACTTACTGTATATAAACAACTATGTTACAGGATCGTATGTCCCCTGGACCTGGTCATTAGCCATTGAGGAGCAATTTTACATCGTAACCCCGTTTCTTATTGCCTTTATATTTCCGCTTTTCAAAAGGAAATACCTGTTATTCCTAATATCAGCGATCATTCCTATTGCCTTGACCTATTACTATTCAACAGACATTTTCGATTTTTCCGTACCATTCAATAATCCCTATCCCAGCGAAGGCTGGCTCACCTGGTTTTGGGATTATTATATGCTCACCCATTTGCGATATGGAGGCTTGCTCGCAGGCATTATAAGCGCGTATTTAAATGTGTATTACAGTGATAAGGTACATGAATTTTTTACTTCAAAAAGAACCTTAAGTACCATCCTTATTGTGGTGTCACTCGTGGTGTTTTTCTTCATATCCAATATTAAACTAGGCCAGTCCATTGCTTTGGACCATTCCATATTTTACGATTTACCGGCCTGGGTAGGGACCTGGTATGAAGTGCTACACCGGGAAGTTTTTTGTTATGCCGTAGCCTATTTGATCATGGCTTGTATTTACTCTGATAGTTTTGCGATAAAACCTGTAAACCGATTTTTATCATTGAAATTCTTTTACCCTATTGCCCAAATATCCTATTCCGCGTATTTATTTAGTGAAATGCTCATGATCTGGTATTATCCCAGAGCAGCAGAATTTTTTGAGGGTTCTACCCTGGCGGATTGGGAGATCATCGTTTTAAATGGCGCCATAACCATCGTGATCATTCTTATTGTCTCCAGTTTGATGTATATATTTATTGAACAACCATTCCAACACTTAAGAAACAAGCTCACCATGAAGGTTGTGAAAGTTAAGGTTAATTAGCTTTGATCATGTCGTCTTTTAGCGAATTAGACCATGAAAAACCTAAATGTTTAATATAAAAAAGTAAGGTTACAATTTATTCAAAATCACTCGATTCCAATTCAAAAAGATCCTCAACCGATTTTTCCAGATATTTAGCGATCTTAAGAGACAGAACAGTTGAAGGATTATACCGACTTACTTCTATCGAAATGATCGTTTGACGCGATACACCTAATAATTCTGCCAATTCTACCTGGGTAAATCCTTTGTGCGCCCTCGCTGCCTTTACATTATTTTTCATACTTATAAATCCGAACGTGAAGCATATAGTTAAAACGAATGATATAGAAAAGCCAAAAAATTAGAATTGCAGTTATAAAAAATAGCATCATCCCGGCATCTTTTGGTGGCTGCTCCATCATTCCGAAGTACAACACACCCAGTGTTATTAAAACAATTTGCATTAGAGCTGCAGAGCGAAATGATTCTAATCGGATGTTTTTGATCATTTCATCTTCAATTTTTTCTTTCGAAAAGGCCAGAGCATAAATTCCAAATAAAAAGAACAACATACCAAGAACAGCGACCGTAATATTCAATGGTCTTGGATTTTGTAATTGGATAAATTCCGAAAATTTAAGGACCAATCCCTTTTGCATAATAATCCAAAGCGTTAAGCCCGTAGGTGCTAAAATTAAGCCTATTTTCTTAAAATAATGTGGTAAAAGTTTGAACATAATACTCGTAATTGTAAAGTTTACTTAACGTAAAGCTAACTTAACATTTTGACAAAAACAAATTTACCTTTAAACCCCCTAAAATATTTTCCGTGTTCTTGGTTATATGAGATCAGAATTTTCCCTTATGAATTTCTAAGGCTCTCGCAGGTGTAAGCTATTTTTTACTATTTTAGTTTCAATCCAATTTAAAAAAGGCTCACCATGGCTTAAGGCGTATTATTTAAATCCTATTTCCTGTGTTGAAAACCGAACCGATCAAGGAGCAAAACCGTATACTCATCATTGATGCCATTCGAGGTATTGCCATATTAGGCATCTTATTGATGAATGTTTACGTTGGGGGACAATATTGGCAGGATAATTATTTACAAGATCTCATTAGCGATTATAATAGTGCAGATTTTATTTCTACAATTTTCGTACAAAGCCTTTTTGAAGGAAAAATGAGGGCACTTTTTTGTATGCTTTTTGGCGCTGGCATTCTCTTGTTTTTAAAGAATAAAGAAAAACAATATTTTAGTGATACAAAAAAACTGCATTTTAAAAGAATGTTTTGGCTTGCCTTATTTGGCCTCTTTAATGGGTATGTTCTTTTGTTTAAATATGATATTCTTTTCATGTACGCCACAGCCGGAGTGATCTTAATTTTCCTTAAAAACTTAAGAATTCGGTATAAACTTCTTGCCATGCCCATAGTTATTTTGATAGGACTCTTCAATAGCAATTTAGACTATCAGAAGGAAAGAAAGAAATATTTTGAACAAATTGCAACAGCTGAAAATATGGCGCCAAATACTTCTTTGGTTAAAAAAGAAGAGGAAAAAATTGATCTTTTGAAAAAAGAAGAAGACCTTATTAAGGGGTCTTATATTGATGTAGCAACCGCAATATACCCTAAGGTTTATAGGGGGCAAACCAAAGAATTCATCAATAGATTAATAGACAATATTCCACTAATGCTTTTAGGAATGGCATTACTTCAGTTAGGATTCTTTACCAATGGTTGGCAAACAAATAATTTTAAGAAAACCGCTATAATAGGTTACCTGATTGGAATTCCTCTTGTCATTTATGACTGGTATTTTTTTATTGAAGTCCAAAATAATGAAGATGCAAAAAATTCCATGTACCAAAATCAATCCATTAACCTATCCTTCTTAGTTTATCACCTTCAGCGAATAGCATTGGCTTTGGCTCATGTTGCACTTATCACAATACTTTATCAAAAAGGTTGGTTTCATAGTCTTTTTAAAAGGCTTGAGGCTGTTGGGCAAATGGCACTTACCAATTATCTCATGCAATCCTTTTTCCTGGCATTAATATTTTATGGTTTTGGTCTCAATCTTTTTAATGATCTCAGTTACTATCAACTTTATTTTGTAGTTCTTGGAATATGGATTGTACAACTTTGGTATAGTCCGATTTGGTTAAAATACTTTAGATTCGGCCCTTTTGAATGGATGTGGCGCAGCTTAACCTATGGGAAAAGGCAAAAATTAAAAAGAACTCATTGACAATTATTTGGAACGTAATTATGATTAATTGAAAAATAGAATGACGGAAGTTTCATATAATCTTAAAGATCTCGTTTATGTTAATCAACGAAACCTCATGGCATCGTTTTATTTCCTAACTTCGTTACTTCATGTTATAACAAACCACCAACCAACCAACCAACCTGACATGAAACTCACCGTATGCAACCAACCAAAACCAAAAGAATTGAATCCCTGGATATCCTAAAGGGCTTAGTGATCGTATTCATGGCGCTCGATCACACACGCGACTATTTTCATACAGGCTCCTTTATTTTTGATCCGGCTGATCCGGAAAAAAGCAATCTTATCTTGTTCTTCACCAGGTGGATCACACACTATTGTGCACCTGCTTTTAGTTTTCTCGCCGGGATCTCGGCATTTTTAGTGGGCAGAAGGAAATCTAAAAAAGAACTCTCGGCGTTCCTTTTAAAACGTGGGACCTGGCTTGTATTTATTGAATTGACCATCGTTATTTTTGGTTGGAGTTTTAATATTCATTTTAACTACCTAGGCCTTTTAGTAATTTGGTCTCTGGGGATAAGTATGATCTTTCTTGCCTCTATAATTCACCTACGTATGAGATCGATCCTGATCCTGAGTTTGGTAATTATTTGTGGTCATAATTTATTGGACAACATCCATTTTAATGATAATCTCCTTTGGTCTATCCTACACGAGCGCGGTTCTTACGTGTTATTTGACTATATCAATTTACGTGTGGCCTACCCTATTATACCCTGGGTGGGCGTGATGTCCTTAGGTTATTATTTTGGAAAATTTTACAACAAGGATGTATCACCTGAATACCGAAAGAAACTATTTACTAAAATTGGTTTGTTCTGTATTGCAGGATTTCTAATCCTTCGAGGTATTAATCTTTATGGTAATCCGAGTCCGTGGATAGCTTATGACACCTTTTCGCAAACCCTCATCTCCTTTTTAAACCCGATGAAATACCCACCATCACTAAGCTATTTATTGATGACCCTTGGGCCTGCCCTGCTATTTTTGGGAAATGCAGAACAGCTTAAAGGCCGTTTGGCCGGGTACTGTGCAACGTTTGGGAAGGTGCCTTTTTTCATTTACATTATTCATATCTATGCGATCCACCTGCTCGCCACCATTTTGGCCGAATTTACAAGCTTCGGCTATGAATCAATGATTCTTAGCGGATTTGTTTCAACAAATAAACATTTGATAGGATTTGGTGTGAACCTCGGTTGGGTATACGTGGTGTGGGTATTTGTATTGCTCATTCTTTATCCGCTGTGTAAAAAATTCAGTCATTACAAACTGAGCCACAAAGAAAAATGGTGGTTGAGTTATTTTTGATAAAACCCCAACCAACCCGAGGATATATATATTCGTGTTATGTCGCAAGACCGAAAAATATAAATGGTTTTCTCGAGGTTTATTTTTATTTGCTAAATTAGGTACTTGAAGTTATAACAATTCGATAGGCTTCATGATAACCAACCACCAATCCATGATCAAGTTCTTTCGTAAAATCCGTCAAAAATTAATTACTGAAAACAAATTCAATCGCTATTTTCTTTATGCCATAGGCGAAATTATATTGGTGGTTATTGGAATTCTCATCGCCTTACAAGTAAATAATTGGAATAACGACCGCATCATAGAGCGCAATACAAACGAAAGTTTAAAATCACTTAAAAATGAATTAACATCCAACAAAGAGAAATTAAAATTTAATATAAACATTGCAAAAGGACAAATTGTAAATGGTCTTAATTTAATCGACTCCTTAAACAACCACAACGATGTAGAGGACAAAGATAAGTTCCTTTTAGATAAAATCGGAAACCTGGGCCCCTTGCGAATAAAAACCTTAACCACCACCACACTTGGTGAATTCGTTAATGCAAGTAATTCAGGTCTAATCTTACCGGATGCGATAAAAAACTATTTATTAGTCTACAATTCAGAAATTAAAAATTTAGATTTCGCGCTTGATAGATTTGAAGAATATTGGAAGGGTATTGAGTTGCCATACCTGACAAAGCACTTTAGCATATTAGATATGTATACTCAGAGGATCTCCAATTCAAAAACACAAGACTCTATTTTGGAAGGAACCACGATTTTGCTTTTGAATAATAAGAAGTCATATTTTAAAAATAACCTTGAGGCTTTTTACAACAATCGAGAATTTGCGAGTATGTACACATCGCGTTTTGCCGATCTGAGAGTTGCCCTTAATGCGATGATCCGATTAGATCATTCCATTGATGACCTGATCCAAAGTATTAACAATAAAAATGACATTTAAAAATAACAATAGAGGTACAACCCAAGTAGAAAGCAATGTTCCAGATTATAATGAAATAGTGAACGATCAAAAATTTATAATAAGAAAACCTTAAATGACCTTTAGTCCGGCTTAAACAAAATCTATACTAAAAAAATGTAATAAATTTCAAGGGGTTATAAACGGAATTGAAATAGCCACTTGAACAAATTAACTAAAAAGACATACCAAAAATGAAAAAATTATTCAGCCTTATCTTGCTTCTACCTTTATCCTATATGGGATTTACACAAACCCTTAAGGTTAGTTATAGTCCAGACATTTTTAAGGAAGCCTTTTCAGGCCGGGTCGTGGTGTATCTCTCAAAAGATCAAAAAGAACCCAAAGACCAAGGTATAGGTTTTGTAACCTTTCCTTGTTTTGCTATGGATGTTACCAATATAGAGCCGGGTGAGTCTGTTATTTTCGACGATAAGGCTATATCGTTTCCCACAACCTTATCCAATATTGAGCGAGGCACATATTATATTCAGGCTGTTTGGGATCGGAATTTAGGTGGACGGGCCATAGCCCAAAGTCCGGGTAATCTATTTAATACATCGCAGACCATTACCCTGACCAAAAATTATGAGGTCGTTTTCGAAGTGGTAGCTAACACCATGGTTCCTGAAAAAGAACCTTTTATTGAAAACGACTATGTAAAAGCTATCGAGATACCTTCCACCCTGCTAAGTGATTTCCATGGTCAAGATTTTAGTTTAAAGGCCGCTGTATTACTTCCTGAAGCCTATTATTCAGAACCCGAAAAGGAGTTTCCTGTCCTCTACCGCGTTTATGGCTATGGTGGTGATTACATGTTCATGTCTGGCAGAAAAGAACCTGCAGAACTCCTTGATGATATTCCGGTAATCCAAGTCATTTTGGATGGCAACTGTGCTTTAGGTCATAGTGTTTATGCGAACAGCGATAACAACGGCCCTTGGGGAGATGCTTTAACCCAAGAATTAATTCCCGCTATAGAAAAACGCTTCCGCGGAAATGGCACCCGTTTATTACGAGGTCATAGTAGCGGCGGCTGGACCGTACTTTGGTTGCAAACACAGTATCCGAAAGTATTTCACGGCACCTGGTCGAGTGCACCGGATCCCGTTGATTTTGAGAGTTTTCAAAGAATAAATATTTATGAAGACACCAATATGTTCTATGATGCTAAAGGCGATTTGAGACTGGTGAGCACGGTGGCCGGCGCTATTCCCTGGGGATATATGAAAACGATCTATAACTTGGAGTATGTCGTTTACCGCGGTGAACAAATGCGTTCCTTCGATGCTGTATTTAGCGGAAAGGATGCTAATGGCTGGCCTTATTCGATTTGTAATGTGGAAACTGGAAAAATTGACCCTGAAGTGGTAAACCAATGGTCTCGTTATAATATTACCAAATATCTCCTTGAGCATTGGGATAGCATCAAAGAGGATCTACAAGGAAAAGTGCGTGTTTCAGTTGGGAATCAGGATAATTTTTTACTCAACCACGCCGTGAGATCCATGGATGAAAAAATAAAAGCATTACAAACAGGATTTGAATTCGCCTATTATCCAGGCGATCACTTTACTGTTTTTAGATTGGATGATTATGTACCGGATGCTACGGCTTTTTTAAAGCAAAAGCTTCTGGAGCACGAAAACAGCAGGAATTGATACGTGGTTCACACTTCTATTTTTATACGCATTGAAAACTCATTATTTATTCACATCTGAACGACTGGGCTTTAGGATCTGGACTCTGGAAAATCTCCAATACCGGGAATAAGATTGAAGCACCTGTAAAACCACAAATAGTTTCAGGAAAGAAATAATGCTAGGTCAATTCATCTTTATTCCCCTCAATAATTTAATTCAAAACCTCTGGTATTTTGAAAATATCTAATTATTGCTTCTATAAGTAATTATCAAATATGCATCGAAAACGTTTTCGTATTGAAAAAATTTTATTTTAAGGTTTAAAAACTGCGAAATTTGTAAAATTTTATACATTTAGACCATGAATAAGGTCGGTGTTATTTTCGATTTAGACGGTGTAATTGTGGACACCGCCAAATACCATTATTTAGCTTGGAAAGAGTTAGCTGATCATCTCGGTTTTAGCTTCACAAAAGAGCATAATGAATTATTGAAAGGGGTGAGTCGCGACAGATCTTTAGAAATTTTACTAGATATCGGTAAGGTTTCAATTTCCGAGGCTGATAAACAAGCGTATTTAAAAAGTAAAAATGAGGCTTATTTGAAGTACATCTATAAAATGGATGACGGTGAAATTCTACCCGGTGCAGAAGCCTTGTTAAATACGTTGGATAAACTCAAAATACCTTACGTTCTGGGTTCGGCTAGTAAAAATGCACCATTAATTTTGAAACAGGTTCATTTGATCGATCGATTTAAAGGTATTATAGACGGCAATAGTGTAAATAAGGCTAAGCCCGATCCAGAAGTTTTTCTAATTGGAGCCCAGACCTTAAATCTCGATCCTAAAAACTGCATTGTATTTGAAGACGCCATAGCGGGTATTGAAGCGGCTAACCGGGCGGGCATGATCTCCGTTGGCATTGGAGATAAAGAAACACTGAGTGCTGCAGATTTTAATTTTTCTGATCTTAAGGAAATTCCTGAAAACTTTTTTAATCAATTCATCAATCAATAAATCAACCTAAAAGCAAGCTAATGAATCAGGATTATATTAAAGCCCATGAATGGTCGATTATAGAAGAAGGCTTTGACCCGAAACGCGTAAAATCCTCAGAAAGTCTATTTAGTATTGGTAACGGCGCTATGGGGCAACGCGCCAATTTCGAAGAACTCTATTCCGGTCCCAGTTTCCAGGGTAGTTATATTGCAGGCGTGTATTATCCGGATAAAACCCGTGTAGGCTGGTGGAAAAATGGCTATCCGGAGTATTTTGCAAAAGTCATAAACGCGCCCAGTTGGATAGGCATCAATGTTGAAGTTAACGGAGAGTCACTCGACTTATACACCTGCAAATCTGTTTCAGATTTTAAACGCGAACTCAATATGAAAGAAGGTTGGCTTTCGCGAAGCTTTACTGCGACCCTACAAAATGAGGTGATGGTACATGTTGAAGCCAAACGCTTTTTAAGTTTGGACAGTGATGAACTTGGCGCTATTGCGTATACCATAAAACCCTTAAACACGGCGGCGATCATTGTTCTTCAACCCTATTTAGATTCCGGAATCACCAATGAGGATAGTAATTGGGATGATAAATTCTGGGATACTACTGATGTTAGCCAAGAGAATCATCAGGCCTTTATAGAAGCTAAAACCATGAAAACTAATTTTCATACGTGTACCTTCATGACTTCACAGCTTTTTGTAAACGAGCGGCAGTTGGTTATCGAGCCGGAACAAAAAGCTAACGCTACATATGCTTCCTTTAGTTACAGACATCAGGTAAAACAAAATGAAAGTTTTACGATTCACAAATTTGGAGGCTATGTTGTAGACAGAAACCACAAAAAAAGTGACCTCCTTAAGGTAGCTAAGGATCTCCTGAAAAAAGCTTTAAACATTGGTTTTGAGCAACTTCTTGAAGATCAAAAAGAAGTATGGGCAAAAATTTGGAGTATGTCCGATATTAGTATTTCCGGTGATGTTAAAGCACAGCAAGGGATACGATTCAATATTTTCCAGTTGAACCAAACCTACCTGGGTCGTGATGCCAAATTAAATATTGGTCCTAAAGGTTTTACAGGTGAAAAGTATGGGGGAAGTACGTATTGGGATACAGAAGCTTATTGTATCCCTTTTTATATGGCCACAAAAGATCAAAAGGTAGCGCGAACCCTCCTGGAGTACCGATACTACCATTTGGAAAAAGCTATTGAAAATGCCGAAAAATTAGGTTTTTCAAACGGAGCTGCCCTCTATCCTATGGTCACTATGAATGGTGAGGAATGCCATAACGAATGGGAAATTACATTTGAAGAGATTCATCGTAATGGTGCTATTGCATATGCTATTTACAACTACGAACGCTTTACCGGAGACTACAGCTATATCCCTGAAAAAGGCTTGGAGGTATTGATTGGTATTGCTAGGTTTTGGCAACAAAGGGCCAGCTTTTCAACAGACAAGAACAAATATGTAATTTTGGGTGTTACCGGTCCGAATGAATACGAAAACAATGTTAACAACAACTGGTACACCAATTACATCGCACAATGGTGTATCAATTTTACAATTGAAAATATTGAAAAGATAAAAAGTGATCATCCTGAAGATTACAGTCGGATCTACAATAAAACATCACTCTCGGAGGATGAGATCACCCAGTGGAAAAATGTTGCAGAAGGGATGTATTTTCCCTATTCTGAAAAACATCAGGTATTTTTACAACAGGATGGTTTTTTAGATAAAGATCTCATAACTGTAGACCAATTAGATACATCGCAACGACCCATTAATCAGAAATGGAGTTGGGATCGTATTTTACGATCGCCATACATCAAACAAGCGGATACTTTACAAGGGTTTTACTTTTTTGAGGATCATTTTAGTGAAGAGATACTGGAACGCCATTTCGATTTTTACGAACCCTTTACGGTTCATGAAAGCTCCTTGTCGCCATGCGTTCACGGTATTCAGGCGGCAAAACTGAATCGAATGGAACAAGCATACACCTTCTATTTGAGAACCTCAAGGTTAGATCTAGATGATTATAATCATGAAGTTCATGAAGGCTTGCATATTACTTCAATGGCAGGTACCTGGATGAGCATTGTTGAAGGTTTTGGTGGCATGCGCATCCGAAATAATACCTTGTCCTTTACACCACGTATTCCCAAGGAATGGGATGCTTATTCCTTTAAAATAAATTTTAGAAACCAAACTATAAAAGTTACGGTAAATCAGGATACTACATGCTTTGAACAGGACGGTTCTAAAGATTTGGATATTTTAGTGAATAACAAATCGGTAACTTTAACGCCTGAGAATAAAGTTTCCTTGTCATGTGTTTAAAGTCGTTTTGGTGGTTTAATCCAAAACCTTTTTTACCTGTTTTATTTCAAAATTTGACAAAGTAGCGTCATTATTGATTTTCAAATCGGTAAACGGCTCCGAAGGAAATATTTGATTGGTTAGAACATAATCACCGTTATTAATAAATAATTCTATAGAGGAAGCATCTAAAACAATTTGAAATGAAAGATAGTCTGTTTTTCCAACTGACATTCTTTGAAAAGACATGGCCTCATATTTATCATTAAAATCTACCAAACCAGAATTTCTTCGATCCACGGTTAAAATACCGTTCGCTTTTTGATAGGTGATCCTTAAGTTCTCCAATTTTGAATTTGAAAATTGGATGTGCAAAGAATCTCTGATTTCGGCTTCAAACGAAATAAAGCTCGTCTGAAGATCCTTGAATTTAAAATCATATGGTCTTTCACCTACGATGTCATCAGTAGAAACCGGTATAAGGATCGACTTAAAGTCATCTATCAGTTGACTTTTAACATAATATGAATCCTCCTTTTTAATTAATTTCAGTTCTCTTGGCAAGGTCATGGCACTTCGCCATCTGATTGTAGGCGTGCTTTGTGCATATTCCCAGTTACTCATCCACCCTATAAACAATCGTTTATTATTTGGGGTGTTGTTATAGGTAACACCGGCGTAGTTATCGGTTCCGTAATCGATCCACTGACTAGACTTTTGATCAGTAACAAACTTTTTTCCATCAAAATCACCTACAAAATAACGGGTACCTGAACCACCGTTTGGCGCACTATTCCCACCATGACTTACTATGAGCACCCACCTTTCTTCATCAGATCCTTCCACGTTCATTTTAAATAAATCCGGACATTCCCAAACACCTAAAGGCGGATCATCAGGAAAATAAAAATCACTGAGTTTATCCCAGTTTTTAAGGTCTTTAGAATTATAAAACTCCACATGATCCTTCGCTACCAAAGCCATTTGCCAGGAGCTCGTTTCAGCGTTCCAGAATACTTTTGGGTCCCGAAAATCAGAAATTCCAGGATTTTTGATCACCGGATTATGATCGTACTTGGCCCAGGTCTCCCCATCATCATGACTGTAAGCGATGCCCTGAGTTTGATAATCCACAGCACCATCAGCCTCCTTTTCAGGATCGTGATAGGTAAATATGGCAATCATGGCGTTCTTACCTAAGCCTGATGTGTTTTGCTTATCAATGACAGCACTCCCTGAGAAAATGTATCCGAGACTATCTGGTGCTAAAGCCACCGGGCGATGTTTCCAGTGTAAAAGATCTTTACTTATGGCATGCCCCCAATGCATAGGACCCCAAACCGTACTGTCAGGATAATACTGATAAAATAAATGATAAGAACTATTGGCATATACCAAACCATTAGGGTCATTCATCCATTGGGCTTTTGGGGTAAAATGAAATCGTGGGCGAAATTTTTCCGTTTCCAAACCTAAAGAATCCGGGATAATAGAATTACTGGTATTGTTTTGTTCATTCTGCTTACAGGAAATGAAGCCGCATAAAATCATTAAAATCAGTACAATATGTCTCACGGTTTATTCTTTTATCAAAGTTTTACTTAGTTCTTCTAGGGAAACCCCTTTAGTCTCAGGCATCATAAATTTAACGAACCCTAATTGAAATACCATCATCACAGCAAAAATCATAAACACCACGCCGGGACCAATACTGGCAAATAATACCGGTACTAAGGACGGCACAACTGCTGCCAAAACCCAATGCGTTGAACATCCGAATGATTGCCCGGACCCACGTAAATGATTCGGGAATATTTCAGATATAAATACCCAGATCACTGAACCCTGACCAACGGCATGAGACGCAATGAACATGAATAAAAACACTGGCATGAGGTCGCCTTGCCACTTAAAAAAGAAAGCACAGGATACGAGGGTTAGGGAGATGATATAGCCCACCGACCCAATATACATGAGTTGTTTTCGACCTAGTCGATCTATGAGATAAATCCCCAGAAGGGTAAATAACATGTTCGTAACACCAACCCCTATACTACTCAATAATGCCGCACTTTCACCCAGACCCGCTTCTGTTAGGATTCGGGGGGCATAATATAAAAAGGCGTTGATTCCCGAGAGTTGGTTGAAAAATGCAATTAAAAAAGCCAGCAATAGCGGGAATCGGTATTTTTTCATAAAAATGGTTTCGTTAGGGACCGTATTATCCATTTCATTTTTAATTTCATCAATAAGAATTTGAGGGTCCATATCGGGACTTACGATTTTAAGAACTTCCGTAGCTTCCTCATTCCTATATTTTGTGAGTAACCACCGCGGACTTTTAGGTATGCTAAATGCTAAAACGGTATAAATAGCCGCAGGAAATGCTTCCACACCAACCATCCAGCGCCAGTCATTATCACCAATGCCATTCAACAAATAATTTGAGAAAAAGGCTATAAGAATACCAAATACGATATTGAATTGATATAATCCTACTAATTTACCACGATCACCGGATGGCGCTATCTCTGAGATATAGGCCGGGGCAGCAATGGTTGAGGCTCCCACACCTAAACCGCCAAGAAACCTAAAAATAGCAAAGCTATAGGGATCATTAACCAAAGCAGATCCTATGGCAGATATGGTGTATAAGACACCTATAAGAATTAAGGTTTTTTTACGACCCAATTTATTTGTTGGAAATCCGCCAAATATAGCACCAACAACGGTTCCCCAAAGTGCCATACCGATCACCACCGTGCCATGGAACATATCGGAGGACTGCCATAAAGCTTGTAATTTTTTTTCAGCACCGGAAATAACGACCGTATCGAAGCCAAACAGGAAACCAGCAAGGGCCGCCGTAATGGACCAAAGTATTATCTTTTTATTCATAGATTGGTTTTAGTTTCGTAGTAACCAAAAGTCTTTGCGGTTAAAACCACAAAAACTCTTCCGAATAAAGATAATAAGATTTTTTTAAGGAGATTCCTAATATGAAAATTATGATAAGCCTAGTCGCTCACTTTAGAAATCAGGGTTTCTAAGGAAACTTTCTCCTGATCGCCTGTTCTCATATTCTTTAAAGCATAACGATTGGACTGTAATTCTTCCTCCCCTACAATAACCACATGTGGGATGTTGCGCTTGTTGGCATAATTCATTTGCTTTTTCATTTTTGCAGCATCCGGATATAATTCCGCATTAATACCATTTTTCCGTAACTGTTTAATGGTTTTTAAACTGAATAAAGCCTCTTTTTCACCAAAGTTAATAAACAACACATCAATCGTTTTTGTAATGGTTTCAGGGAAAAGGTCCAGAGCTTCCAATACAAGGTAAATACGATCCAGCCCAAAACTGATGCCCACACCACTCATATCCTTCATGCCGAATATTCCCGTAAGGTCATCGTAACGACCACCACCACCAATAGAGCCCATATCCACGGTTTCAGGAGCCGCAACCTCAAAAATAGCACCGGTATAATAATTTAATCCGCGTGCTAAGGTTACGTCCAACTGTAAGGTAGCGGTTGCCAATTCCAGTTCTGAGATCGCCTGATCAATAAACTCTAATTCCGCAATACCTTTCATGCCTTCAGCTGAATCGGCTAAAATGGTTTTTAAGGTTTGAATTTGTGTTTCAAATGAACCTGTTAAAGAGAATAAGGGTTGTAGCTGGGCTATCCCCGCTTCAGGAATACCTTTGCTTAGCATTTCTTCTTTAACCTTCTCCTCCCCGATTTTATCCAATTTATCCAAAGCCACGGTAAAATCTATAAGTTTATCGGAAGCCCCAATAACTTCGGCTATGCCGGACAAAATTTTTCGGTTATTTATTTTAATGGTCACGCCCTCTAGATTCAAAGCTGAAAATACGGCATCGTAGAGCTGCACGAACTCTACTTCCTGCCAAAGGGAATCACTACCCACCACATCGGCGTCACATTGGTAGAATTCTCTAAAACGTCCTTTCTGCGGACGATCGGCACGCCACACCGGCTGTATCTGATAGCGTTTGAATGGAAATTCAATATCGTTTTGATGTTGTACCACATAACGGGCGAAAGGCACGGTAAGATCGTACCGTAAGGCTTTTTCTGAAAATAAACTTGAATCCTTGGAATTTAAAAATTCTAAATTATTTATGTATTCATTATATGTTTTTTGAAACAAATCTCGAAAATAAACTATTTGCTTAAAAACTAACCTATCATCTTTGTTATCAGATTTATCGCGAATATGACCTAAAATTTCATTTTCATTTTCGGAAAAGAACTTAGTTAAAATTGTTTTTTCTATTTCGTCTAAATCCTTATAAATAATCAACAATTTATTTATGAAATCTTTAAAGTTAAACGCATTTGAATTAATTCTAACCTTCGTTTCAATAGCATTCAGAATTTCAAAAAAATAAAAACTAAATTTACCTGAATCTATTACATTTCTTCTCAAATCCTTAAAATAATCTCCCGAATTTAGAATTTTAAATATTAATCGGTCGCCTTCATCACCATACTTCCCCATGAGGGTCTCTGAATTCTCGAAACTGGGTGTTTCGATAGGTTGAAAACCAAAGGTTTCAAAAGCACTGCGAATGGTGTTAAAAATATAGTTGCGTTTTGCAACTTCTTCTGGATTAAAGTCTCGGGTGCCTTTAGGAATACTTGGTTTTTGAGCCATTGGGTTAAAAGGTGTTTTTAAATTACAATACCTAACTGATCACAAAAATAAGTGTTTCATTTGATATTGTTTTGGCTTTTTAGAAGAATACAAAGGTATCAGTTAATAATGTTGTCAAAATAGGTATATAATTCTCCTTTCGTGATGACTGCACCCTGTTCTATCATTTTGAACTTATCCAGGTTCTTATCATCGGTATAATCCTTATCAGCTTGCAGGAATTCCACACGGTCATCCATGAGGTTTTCGCGCAGCCACTTGTAACCTTCTTCCGTTGTAATATCCACATCGTGCTTCACATTAAGGACAATGGCGTGCATCTGATCGTCATCCATATGGAACAAATACATGTGCTGCGGGGCGATATGTTCCAGATATTCCGCCTTATTAAGTACACCTTCCCAAATAAGATCACTAAAAACATCTAACTCGGTTTCGGCCAGTTCGGGTTTATTCTTCTTTAAATTCTCCCACTCATCAGCAGTAACCTGCTGGGTCGCCAAGAAATTTATAAACTCCTGATGTAATTCTTCAAATTGTTCTTTGGTTAATCTTCTGTACTTCATAGTATCTAAATAAAAATGCGCTCCTTTTTTAGGAGCGCAAATTTATTAAATATTAATTGATTCTGTTAAAAAATATAGCGTAAACCTACCTGAGCTTGCCAACGGGAAGCCAGACTGGAATCGAAACCAAAGGTAGTAGCATCAGATCCTCCAATAAAAGTATACTCTGGTGTTCCACCAGACGTATCAACACTCAATGGGGACAAATTGTTTGGTTGCTCAACGACACCCCAATCTGAGTTGATAAGATTTCCAAAGTTTAATATATCTAAACTTAATTGAATTGTGTTTATTTTATCGCCACTAACTTTAATATTAAAATCTTGTAAAATTTTAATATCCCAACGACCACGCCATGGTGCCAAAGCACCATAACGATCAAAATAACTTCCTCTATTATCTCTTAAATATTTATCTTGTTGAATGAAGTTTTCAAAATTATCCGCCATGGCTTGTCCACCTGAAAAATTCATTTGTTGTACTTCCGAAGCTGTTGGTACATATATTAAATCATTATTTTGAAAGGAGCTATCCCCATTAATATTACCTGCATAGGTATAATTAAATCGACCGCCTTGAGCGTATTCAAAAAATGTCGATATCGTAGTTCCCCACTTTCCACTACCATAAACCCATTTTTTACTTCCAACACCTATGAATCTGTGAGTGTCCCCGTATTTAGAATATGAAAGCACATCATTATTAGCATTACCTAAGTTAGGGTTAAAATCGAAGGCGTCACCTGTAATTTCTGCTTCAATTGAATTAACATCTTTAGCATTTAAATAGTTATAAGCTAAGCTAGTATAAAATCCATTGGCAAATGTTTTTTGGGCTTTTAATGTAGCATTCCAAATCCGCCCTTTATCGGAATTTGTGAATACATAAGCATTATTACCTCTGTCACTCGATAAATAAACAGGCCTATTGTCACCAGGCGCATTCAATGTGCCCGATGGATTTCTCAATCCCCAGTTTTGTACATGAGCTGCATTTAAATCTTTAGTGTATGAAAGATCAGCAGTAAGCGTAATGCCATTTTCTAATCTATGATCGGCACCTATGTTTGTTCGCCACACTTGCGGCCATTTGTAATCAGGATCAACTAATTGAAAGAAACCATCATCTGCTCCACTAACTTGATTACCCAGCCAAACAAAAGGAAAACGGCCCGTAAACAATCCTGTACCACCTCTAATTTGAGTAGTACTTTCATTATTTACATCCCAATTAAAACCTAACCTTGGTGAGATCAACCAATTATTATTAGGTAAGGTTGTTGAATCTAAATTTACTTCTTCATTAGTATTTGGGTTGAAATACAAAGTAGAGTTATCTCTTGTTGCTCCATTGTCTGTATCTATGTATTTCTGAATTAATTCAGCAGTATTAAAATACATCGGTTTATCAAAACGAATCCCATATGTAAGCTTAAATTCATCATTAACGTTCCATTCGTCCTGTGCATAGAAGGATAATTGACCAACATTAAGTTCTGCCAATTTCCAACCACCATCATTCCCTGTTCCATTAGCATTAAACGAATCATAAGCATTTTGAGTAGCGGTTAAATATTGATCAACAAGACCACCAGGTTGTGCATTATCCAAAAATGTTTGAACATCTGGATATGGACTAAAAATCCCATAGTAAGGGAAAATTCCAAAATTAAAAGACTCGTAATTAACTAGGTTAAAAGAATTTTTAAAAGCAAATTTTTCATAGGATAAGCCAATTGTAAATGTATGGTTACCTTTTACAATATTTAAATTGTTTGTCAACTGGAATACCTTCTGATCTAATTCATTATTAATAGAAAATGGTTCATGTCCTGCAATTATATAATTAGAGCCTGCACCATCTTGAATGGTTATTATCGGAGCAGGTCCAGACAATGGATTTCTAAAATCATCAAAATGCGTGTATCCTACTTGAAGTTTATTGGTCATTTCATCTGATAATTTAGAGTTTAATTCTAATTGAACAGACTTTAGTTTGTTGTTAATCTCATAACCAGAATTTTCAAATTGTAGTGTTTGGAAACTCGGTCCTCTTGAGCCCAATGCTGTTGGATGCGCTGGCTTTTCTTTTGAAGCATCTAACCAGTTATAGATAACTGCTAAACGATTATTATCATTGATATTCCAATCCAATTTAACAATTCCTTTCGTAGATTCTGAACCATAATTAAATCCTTTATATGCTCCGGTATTATAACCTAACCCTCCAGTTCTGGAACCATCAGGTTGTAGCACTCCCCATAATGCTTCTTGAACAGCTATAAAATCACTTTCCGAAACCCTGGATTCATTTACCGCACCAGAACCTGTATTAGGAACCCAACCATTGGAACCCAGATCTGTTCTATCATCTATTTCAAAATTCGCAAAAAAGAATAATTTATTTTTTACTATTGGACCTCCTAAGCTAAAACCGTATTGGTTTTGTTTCAGGTTTGATGTTGGAACATCCTGCCCATTTACCTTTCCTCCTGTTAAATTTTCATCTCGATAAAACCCATAAACAGTTCCATGAAATTCATTGGTTCCACTTTTTGTTACGGCATTTACAGAAGCCCCTGTAAAACCAGACTGTGTTACATCATAAGGAGCTGTTGAAACAGAAATTTGATCAATCGCATCTAAAGATATAGGTTGAGCATCTGTTTGTCCACCAGGAGTTGGAGCATCTAATCCAAAAGGATTATTAAAAATGGCCCCATCTAGAGAAAAGTTATTGTACTGATCGTTTCTACCTCCAAATGAATTTCCATTAGAGGACGGCTCTAACCTTGTAAAGTCCGAAGCAGATCTGGAAATGGTTGGCAAGCGCGTTAATTCGCGTCGTCCAACACTTGTTTCAGCACCTGTACGGTCACTACCAAAAGTTCCTGTACTCGAGGTCCCCTGAATCACTACAGCATCCAACTGAGACGCTTCTTCCGCCAAAACAGCATCTAAATTTAAGGTTTGACCCAGAGATAAATAAACATCATTAAACGTTTTAGCCTGATATCCCACATAACTTATAGTTATGGTGTAAGGACCTCCAACTTTAAGGTTCAAAAGGTTAAATCTACCATCAATGTTTGTAGCAGCACCAAAATTAGTACCAGTTGGATTATGCACTGCCAGAACATTGGCTCCCGGCAAAGGCTCTGAATTGTTGTCCAGAACCAACCCTTTTATGTTAGCTGTGGTTACCTGCGAAAGGCCTACAAAGCTCAAAGACATAAAAAAGATTAAAGCGTAAATTTTTTTCATAAGGTGGTTTTTGATTAGTTTATAAAGCTATTATGCATGCATAATATTAAAAAGCGAATTTACAATAAAAAAAAAGTCACTCGAAAGAGTGACTTTAATTATTTTAAAAATTTTATTAACTATTTTGATTAAGCCTGTGCTACGACCTCGAATGGGAAATCAAACACCACTTCTCTGTGTAAACGGATAACAGCATTGTACTGCCCTAAACGCTTGATGTTTCCTCCGGTAATGGTTACAAACTTTTTATCAACAGTGTGTCCTTCTTTTTCGAAAGCTTCCACAAGATCTGCTTTTGTAACAGAACCAAATAATTTATCACCCGCAGAAGCACCTTCAGTAGCTTTTGCAGCGATTTTAATTTCTAATCCTTTTATAGCTTCAGCAGTTTTGTTTGCGTCTTCTATAATCTTCTTTTCTTTATAAGCACGTTGCTTTAAGTTTTCTGCCAATACTTTCTTAGCAGAAGGCGTAGCTAAAATAGCTTGCCCTTGAGGAATTAAAAAGTTTCTACCATAACCGTTCTTAACTGTTACAACATCGTCTTTAAATCCTAAATTTTCAACGTCTTGTTTTAATATAAGTTCCATTGTTATTGGTATTTTATTTTAATAAATCTGCTACGTATGGCATCAACGCTAAGTGTCTTGCTCTTTTTACGGCAACAGATACTTTTCTTTGATACTTTAATGAGGTTCCTGTTAAACGTCTCGGTAAAATTTTACCTTGCTCATTCACGAACTTCAATAAGAAATCTGGATCTTTATAATCCACATATTTAATTCCTGACTTTTTGAAACGACAATATTTCTTTTGCTTATTGGTCTCAATATTCAACGGGGTTAAATATCTGATCTCTCCGTCTTTTTTTCCTTTAGACTGTTGTTCAATAGATGTTGCCATAATTACGCTTTTGCTTTAAGTTTTTCTCTTCGTCTTTCCGCCCAAGAGATAGCATGTTTATCTAACGCAACCGTTAAATAACGCATGAATCGCTCATCACGTCTGAACTCTAATTCTAAGGCTCCAATCACCTCTCCTGGTACAGTGTACTCAAATAAGTGGTAAAAACCACTTTTTTTGTTTTGGATCGGGTAGGCTAATTTTTTTAGTCCCCAATCTTCTTTAGCTATCATCTTAGCGCCGTTAGAAACAAGAAAATCTTCGTATTTCTTAACTGTTTCCTTTATCTGTTCATCAGATAAAACGGGATTTAAGATGAAAACAGTTTCATAATGATTCATAAAAATTGAATTTATTGTTAAAAATTGGCTGCAAAAATAACTATTTTATCTATATTACACAACTAAATAGAGAGACAAAATACCAAATCTCACGAATGTTAAATTTTTGTTAAAAACTACAGTTCACCGATGAAATTTGGTTTTTAACGTAATTTTTTGTACTATTGTCGATATCTTAACCGAAATAATATAAAATGTTATGACTTTAAACTGTGTAGTAGTAGACGACTCAGCGATACAAAGGCTGTCAATCGTGAAGTTAGTGGAGAATCACCCCGCTCTAAATCTAATTGCAGAATACAGCAGCGCGCTAGAGACTAAAAATGGTTTAAATACGCACCAGGTCGACCTTATCTTCCTTGATATTGAAATGCCTGTGCTTAATGGCTTTGAGCTATTAGACGTATTAAACAAAAAACCGCAAATTATTTTTGTAACCGGCAAAACCGAATATGCTTTTAAAGCATTTAATTACGATGCTACCGATTACTTACACAAACCCATTACAAAAGAACGCTTTAACATTTCTGTAGACAAAGCTTTAGAACAACACCGCCTTACCATAGATTATAATGAAGAAGATGGTGAACACATTTTTGTAAAAAGCAACTTAAAGAAGCGTAAAGTGTACATTAAAGATATTAAATGGATCGAAGCTCTTGGTGACTATGTAAAATTAGTGACTGAAGAAAATAGCTTAGTCGTTTTATCTACAATGAAGTCTTTTGAGGCAGAGTTACCTGCCGGTAAATTTTTGAGAATTCACAAGTCTTACATCGTGAATCTTGACAAAATTGACCGTTTTAACAGTAAAAATGTGGAAGTGGGGGCATACGAAATTCCATTAAGTAGAAACAAAAAGACACAATTAGTTGACGCTTTAAATAATATTTAAAAGTTATCGACATTTAAATTTACTTTAACCACCCGAAAATCTTTTATACTCAAGAAGCTATTATTAATTTTAATAATGGCTTCTTTTGTTCTTTGTAGCGACTGTTCCTTAGGGATCTTAATCAGGATATTTTTATGATATTGATTTCGAATCCTAGAAATGGCCGGTGATTCAGGGCCTAAAACATAATTGCCAAATAACTGCCGAAGAGACTTGGCATACCAAATCGCTCCTGTTTCTACCCTATTGTAGTCTTTGTGTTTTAAAGTAATTTTTATTTGTCTGTAAATGGGTGGATATTTAAAGGTATAGCGCTCCTCCATTTGATCTTTATACATCGCCGCGTAATTATTGGTTGACACCTGCTGCAGAATGGTATGATAGGGATTATAGGTCTGAATCAATACTTTACCTCGTTCTTTAGTGCGCCCTGCCCTACCGGCCACCTGAAGTAACAATTGAAAACTGCGCTCGTGTGCCCTAAAATCTGGGAAATTCAGCATATTATCAGCATTTAAAACGCCAACTAATTTCACATTTCTAAAATCCAATCCCTTGGTCACCATTTGGGTACCTACTAAAATATCGATTTCCTGCTGTTCCAGTGCCGTAATGATCTTTTCATAGCCGTGCTTGCCACGTGTAGTGTCGAGGTCCATACGACCAACTTTAAAATCAGGAAAAAGTTCCTTGACCTCAGCTTCAATTTGTTCCGTTCCGAAGCCTTTATTATCGAGATCAGGACTCCCACAAGCCATACAACTATTTTGCATCGCCATAGCATAACCACAATAATGACAGCGTAATTGATTTCGATATTGATGGAAAGTTAAACTCACATCACAATTAGGACATTGCGGAGAATGCCCACAGGTCTGGCAGGAAATAACCGGTGAAAAGCCGCGGCGATTTTGAAATAAAATCACCTGAAATCCTTCATGCAAGGTTTCGGCCATTTCCTCAATTAAAGTATCACTGAAATGACCTTTCATGCGTTTCCGCTTATACTTATCCTTGAGATCCACCAGTGAAATATCCGGCATCAACACATTATTATAGCGATAATTCAGTTCCACCAAACCATATTTGTTTTGCTGAGTATTGTTATAGCTTTCCAAACTTGGTGTCGCCGAACCTAATAAGGTTTTAGCTTTAAAAAAAGAGGCCAAAACAATGGCGGTATCGCGGGCATGATACCTTGGCGCCGGATCGAATTGCTTAAATGATTGTTCGTGTTCTTCATCAACAATAATCAAACCCAAATGACTAAAGGGTAATAGGACCGCAGAGCGTGCTCCCAGAATAATTCGTGCCTTCGATTTATCCCCTAAAATATTATTCCAGACCTCCACGCGCTCGTGGGTAGAATATTTTGAATGGTACACGGCTACCTGTTCCCCAAAATACTCCTGCAAACGCGAGATCAGCTGGGTTGTTAAGGCGATCTCCGGCAGCAGATATAACACCTGTTTTCCTTCTTTAAGAGTGTCTTCAATAAGCTTTACATAGATTTCTGTCTTTCCCGACGAGGTGACACCATGGAGTAAGCTTACTTCATGACTTTCGAAGGACGTCTTAATTTCCTCTAAGGCCGCAGCCTGATAATCATTTAAATGTTTTGAGTCTTCATTTTCTTCTCCCTGATACTGAATTCTATCGGTTTGAATAAAATATTCCTCTAAAATATCTTTATCAATAAGGGTTTTTATAATGGAAGACGATGTGTCACTAGCCTTAGCCAGATCAGTGACCTTTACCGGTTTTTTTGTTTGTGCTGAAAGCGAAAAAAAGGTCATAACCACTTCTCGCTGCTTTGGTGCACGACTTAGATCATCAAGTAGTTTGTGTAATTGTTCCTCGGAATTATATGTAGTATGGAGCTTTACATAACGTACTAATTTTGGCTTATACGTTTCATAAATATCTTCCTGTAATGTTATGGCATCCTTTGCGATCAAACGATTTAAAACGGGAAGCACATGTTTCTTATCCAAAATATTTGAAATATCTTGAATTTTAAGTGAGGATTGATGGTGTAGCGCTTCATAAATTAAAAATTCGTCATCTTCCAGATCAGAATCCTTTATATCCTTAGCATTATTTTTTACGATAAGAGTTTCACTTTCTAAAATAAAACCACTTGGTAAGGAAGCACGCATAACGTCTCCTAAAGTGCACATATAATAGTCAGCTATCCACTGCCATAATTTTAATTGCCAGGAATTAACTATGGGGGTGTCATCCAGAATTTGCTCAATATCTTTGGCTTCATAGGCGGTAGGCGCATTATTGTGAATATGATGCACAATACCGGTATATATCTTGGTTTTGCCAAAAGGGACAGCAACACGCATTCCCGGTTTTAAAAATTCCGCTTCCGCGGAAGTAATACGATACGTGAATAACTTTTGAAGTGGGACAGGAATAATTACATCTATAAAATATAGCATAGCTTATTTCCTGTTTCGAAGTTTATTAATAGAAATATTCAACTCATAACCCAATAAAAGCACATTGGAGTTTAACCACAGATAAAATAATAAAATCAAAAGCGCTCCAATAGAACCGTATAATTTATTGAATTGGCCAAAATTTTCGATGTAAACACCAAATAAAAACGACGTTACAACAATGAGAAAAGTAGTGAATAACGCGCCTACAGAGAAAAATTTAGAGTTTCGTCCTTCGCGTGTTCCAAAATAATACAATGTAGCTGTAGCGATATAGATCATGATAACAAAAAAGACATACTTCACCACATTTGGCCAAACTGTTTCCTTGTCTGGAACCTGATAGCCTCGCTTATCTAAGGCAAGGAATACCTCATCGACCACATAAATTTGAAAATACCCCAGAACAGCGATCGTAAGAATGAGTAAAAAGGACAAAATCAAGGCAATTCCCAAAGCAAACAAATACTGCCGAAGCACGCTTCTGGACAATTGATCGTGATATGAATTTTCAAATCCTGAAAAAATAGCATTTACACCATTAGCCATCAAAATTATGGATAAGATGAATACTCCTGATAATAATCCCGCCTGCTGTGATTGATCGATATTTTCAAAAATATTATTAAAGAAGAAATCCGAGGTTGTCGGCGGTAAAAACGATTGCAAAAAGGTTTGAAATTCTAATTTAAAGTTTTGTATTGGGATGTAGGGAATAACGATTAAAATAAATAATAGAAAAGGAAATAAAGCCGTGAAAAAACTAAAGGCAATAGCACTTGCTCGTGTGGTTAATGCTCCCTTTACAATACCCGTAATGTATAATTCGAAAAGGTCGTAGAATGAAAGTCCTTCCAAGCCTGGAAGCTTCACTTTTTTTAATAACCTGATAACAATATTGATAACAGGAATTTTTTCAAGTTTCTCTTCAATAGGTTTGGTCATTAATTTTTATGCTTTTCAGAATGAAAAACAAAGTTATCAAATTTAGCTTGCTAAAACTACTATGAAAATTACTTTATAGCCTTTAAACTAATGTCCATATTATGTACAGAATGCGTTAGAGCACCACAAGAGATAAAGTTTACACCACACTCAGCATAATGACGTACGGTGTCTTCATTAATATTTCCTGAAGATTCAATAAGACATTTTCCATTAATAAGCTTTACCGCTTTTCGAGTATCTTCATAATCAAAATTATCCAACAGGATTCTATAAACGCCATCATTTTTCAGAATCTCTTCAAGCTCTATGAGATCTCTGGCCTCTACCATAATAAGTAAATCCTTTCCTGTTTCACGTAAATAATCTTTGGTCATCTCGATAGCTTTAGTGATACCACCGGCAAAATCAATATGATTGTCTTTCAACATGATCATATCATAAAGTGCGAACCGATGATTTTCTCCACCTCCAATTTTAACTGCCCACTTTTCTAGCACACGAATACCTGGCGTAGTTTTCCTAGTATCTAATATTTTTGTTTTGGTTCCCTTTAAAAGATCAACAAAAGTTCTTGTTTTGGTAGCAATAGCACTCATACGCTGCATCGCATTTAAAACCGTACGTTCCGCCTTTAAAATAGATTGTGACGGCCCTTCGATATACATAACCACGTCACCAAATGTCACTTCGCTCCCATCCTCAATTTTTACATCTAATCTGAGGTTTTTATCAACATAGGCAAACACTTTTTTAGCAAAATTTACACCACCAATGATGCCTTTGTCCTTCACCAAAATTTTTGCTCTACCACGGGCATTTGCCGGTATACAAGCTAAAGAACTATGGTCGCCATCACCTACATCCTCGCGAATGGCATTGGCTATAATCATTTTGACTTCATTGTCAAACTGCTCTTGCGTTATCATATTGAGTTGATTTGAAAAACAAAAATAAGAAATTGATTTACTTAACCACGTTTTACAATTACGAATTTTGTAATTTTTTAGTTTGAAAATACGGCTTTCGTAATTTGGAAATACTAATTTTGCGATTATGACTATTAAACTCATCGCTGTAGGCAAAACAGATAAGACAGAATTCCAAGATCTTATGACCCTGTATCAGGACCGTTTAAAACATTATATAAAGTTTGAAATAGAAATTATTCCAGATATTAAAAATGCTAAAAAGCTAAGTGAGTCTGAGCAAAAACAAAGGGAAGGCAATTTAATTTTAAAGAAAATAAATCCGGGCGATAGTATTGTTTTGTTAGATGAAAACGGTAAACAGTTCAGTTCGGTCCAATTCTCTAAAGAACTTCAAAAGCATATGAACTCCGGGGTAAAAAGACTGGTTTTTGTAATTGGGGGACCTTACGGTTTTTCGGATGAGGTATATCAAAAAGGAAATGGGAAAATGTCTTTATCAAAAATGACCTTTTCCCATCAAATGATCCGTTTATTTTTTATTGAACAATTGTATCGTGGCTTCACCATTTTAAAAAATGAGCCTTACCACCATCAATAATTTTAAAAAGTTTTAAATACCTGCTTACGCTTTTTTAATTGGCGCTCAAGGTCATTAATCGTATCCCTAACGGATACTTCATAATTATGAGTATTCGAAGTGGCAAAAATTCTAGGGCCCGGTAAACTTAATTCAATGCTACAAATTTTCCCCGCATCATGATCGCTGCCCTCTTGTTTAAAATGTACCGAGGCACTGATTAAAAACTCATATCTATTAAATAATTTTTCTAATTTTTCTCTTGTGAATTCCGATAATGTTTCACTTACATCTAGGTCTACATATTGAATGTTTACTGTCATTATAATTCTATTTTAATGTTTATTTCTACCACTAATATACAGGTTTTAAATGGAGCTATTCCTAACATTAATCATAAAAAATGGTGAATCTTTAATTGGAATCAGATTCAAAAATTACTTTATCCTCCATGGCAAACCATTTGTAGTAATATGGTTTATGTATTTTTTCAATGGCATTTCGTTTTACCTTGAGGGTAGGTGTTGTTAAATTATTGTCTGGCGTCCAATCTTCCTTCATAATAACGACTTTTTCAATGCGTTCGTGTTTCTCCAAGGTTTTATTTAGCTCACGAACAGTACCCATCAAACTTTCTGCCAATGATTTTTTAGTTTTGGTTGCTCCCACCTCAGAGAGCGTAATAAGAGCTATAGGTTGCGGTATACCCGAGCCTACTAAACAAATCTGCCCAATATCGGTATTCGCGCTTAAGGCTAATTCGATTGGTGCAGGAACAATGTACTTACCTTTATCTGTTTTAAACTGGTCTTTAACACGACCGGTAATGGTTAAAAAACCATCGTGATCGTATTCTCCCGTATCTCCGGTTTTTAAATAACCACCCTCGAAAACCGAAGCGGTCAATTCAGGGTTTTTATAGTAGCCTAGCATCATACATTCATTTTTAATTAAAATTTCACCTTCTTGCGATAATTTTACTGAAACCTCATCATGAGCCTTCCCTACGGTTCCTGGTTTATTAGCACCTCGAAAATTAGCATGCGAAAATGAACAATCTTCTGTCATACCATAAAGCTGTACAATTTCAACACCTATGGTTTTATACCAGTAGATAAGACCTACAGAAATTGGCGCAGCTGCAGACCCTACGACTAGGGCTGAGCCCATTCCTAATTTTTTTTGAAGTTTATTCTTAATAATCGAACCTACTAGAGGTATACTCAATAAAAAACTCAAGCGTTTTTGAGGGATTTTATCAAGTATTTTTTCTTGGAATTTGGCATATATGCGTGGTACCGCAAAAAATAAATGTGGTTGTGTATTTTCCAGATCCTCAGCAAAGGTATCCAGCGATTCCGGGAAAAACACTTCTGCACCTTTCATGATACATAAAACACTAATGAGACGCTCAGCAACATGTGCTAATGGTAAGTAAGAGAAAAAACGAAAATGATCGGGGACCTTTAACTTTTTTGCAAAAAGACGACAACAATAGGCGAAATTGTGTGCCGAATGCATAACACCCTTTGGCATTCCAGTGGTTCCTGAAGTATAAATAATAGTATGTAGATCTTCCGGGTTACTAATCTTCGGCTCCATGGGCTCATAAGTACTCAACCAGGCCTCCCAAGTAGACGCTTCATTGATTCCATACCTTGCAATACTTAGGACAGGAATATCAGTTATTCCTAATTTTTGAGCTTCAAAATTATCGAGTTTACCCACAATAATGGCCTTTGAATCACTATGCTCTAATATTTGCCGAATGCCATTTGCGACTAAAGTGGGATAAATAGGAATGGATACATACCCTGCCATCATAATAGCCAGATCGCTCATATGCCAATGTGCACAATTTTTAGAAAGGAGCGCCACATGGCTACGCTCAGGTAACCCCAAATCTTGCAACCCGCTTGCTATTCTTCTCGCCTCCTCACCCGCTTGTTTATAAGTATACTGTAAATTTTCTCCGTTTATTGGTTGATTTAAAAACACTCTATCCGGGGTTTCTTTTTCCCAGAACAAAAAAGCTTCTAAAGGGGTTTTGAAATCCATCGCACTAAATAATTTTAAATATTTTGCAAGGCTTTTGAAGATTTTTCAATCATAGTCTTATCACCAAGCATCATGGCCGATTTGTTAACTCCACTTAATGCCAACCTCCGTTTTGTTCCTCGTTCTAAAGCCTTCTGGTATAGAGCTAAAGCCTCAGCCGGACGATTTTGGTCTAAAAGAAAATCCGCGTAGAACTCCATCGGTGGCTTCTGAATAAATGGCGGACCATAACTATAACTCATTTGTTCATGAAGATTTACAGCATCTTTAAAATAGGTTTCAGCCACTTCAAGGTCGTTATCCTGCCAGGCTTTCAAACCTTGTAATTGCATCAGCATAATTTTTGCTTCATTAATATCAGACTGCGTTGGCAGTGATCTCGAAGCCGATGAGCATACGGCAAAACCTTTATTTAGGTTATCTGCCAAAAGGGCTTCTTTAGAAATCTCTTTAGACAAGGTATCAATGGCCGCAACCAAATTAGAATTTTCTTTCATTTTGAAAGCATGCATCCCTTTAATAAAATAATTTTGAGCGCGAATACCAATATTTAACCCAGAAACATCAACAGGAATAGAAGCGATATCATGATCCCAAAGATTGGTTTCCGCTAAAAAAGTTCCTTTTAAAAACATTAAATGCACGCGTGCTACAGGAGACGGTGTTTCAGAACAATACCGTTGCATATCATAAACCATTTTTTCCGCTTCTTCAATTTGATTTTTCTGTAAACACCCATATTCTAACCAATGATAAGCATGATACCCTCTCGCATTATTGTCGAGTTTCTTAGCCTCCATGCGGTTTAAACTGGCTTGATACGAATCAATATTCGATGCTATCACTTTATCCCACATCCCTAAAGCGACATAAATATGTGATGGCATGTGCAAGGCATGACTTGCATCCGGAGCTACTTTAGCATAAGCATCAGCAGCATCTAAAGCCATATACGCATGTTGGGGATCATCGTACGAATGAATTAAATAGTGCAACGCTCCCGGGTGCTGCGCATTTTCTTTTAAAATACCCTGAGCAATTTTCGCACCCATACCATAAACGGTATCATCGCGTCCTTCCGCTACTGAGCCTAATAAGGACAAGGCATAAAAGGCAGCAACCTCATGATTAGAAGGGTATTTTTCAAACAGAGATTTCATGTAATCTTTATAGGCTACATCCCGGTCATTTTTCGACGTTTTAGGCTTATAAAGCAAGTCTAGCCCGGCGATCAAATCAGATTCTAATTCAGTAATAGAAGTGGGAACATTACTATTTTTTAATTTTTCCAAAGCTGCAACACCACTTTCATAATCCTGCTCGCTCCACAAACTGTGATTATACGACATGGCTTCACCCCAGTACGCCATTGGCATTGTTGGATCGGCTTCCTGTGCTTTTAAAAACGCTTCACGGGCATCTTTATATTCAAAACTATGCAGTAATAAAAGACCCTTTTCAAAGTGGGTTTTAGCAGCAGCATTTCCGGTAACTGTTAAATTAACAACACCTAAATAATCATGTTTTGATTCCTTTTTACAAGAATAAAAAAGAATCAGTAATGCTAAAAATATGGACTGTCTCATAGGGTTATTGTGGTTTAACGGGTTGTACAGCAGCTTTTTATATAAATTGCTCCCGAACTAAATATACATAATTTTTGAATGGTTTTTGAATTTATTTTATTGGTTTACTTTTACAGTTCGAAACCCATGATGCCATGAAACTTGTATTTGCAACCAACAATAAAAATAAAATTAAGGAGGTCCAGAAATTAATTCCGGAACACCTATCACTATTAAGTCTTGAAGATATTGGTTGTTTTGAAGATATCCCCGAAACCAAGGATACCATTGAGGGCAACGCCCTTCAAAAGGCGCAATACGTAAAATCACATTATGGTTATGATTGCTTTGCTGATGATACCGGATTGGAAGTTTCCGCTTTAAATGGTGCTCCGGGTGTTTACTCCGCACGTTACGCGGGTGAGGAGAAAAATGCTGAGGCTAATATGCAGAAATTACTTTCCGCTTTAAGCGAAAAAAACAATAGAACGGCACAATTCAAGACCGTAATTGCTCTCATTCTAAACAATGAAACTACCCTATTGACGGGGATTTGCAAAGGGGAGATTATCAATAAAAAGCGAGGGGATGGTGGTTTTGGTTACGACCCTATATTCAAACCTGAAGGCTTTGATGAAACGTTTGGTGAAATGGATCTCGATTTGAAAAATCGTATTGGACATCGCGGAAAAGCTACAAAAAAGTTGCTCGATCACCTTTCAAATAAGTTCCAATAAAAATTCCTGATTAATTTCAGCCGACTATTGGTTGTTTATATTCTTTATGCTACTTTTATTCTATGACAGCTGTAGAAATTGAAAAAGAAAACAACGCAATAACCAAAGCCTACAAACAGCTTCTGAAAGTGAGTTACACCACCTTGACCAAGGAAGACAAAAAACTGATTCGTAGTGCTTTTGAAGTTGCCATGGATGGGCATAAAGACCAGAGACGAAAATCGGGTGAAGCCTATATTTTCCACCCTTTGGCTGTAGCTAAAATTGTGGCTCAGGAAATCGGACTAGATGCGACTTCAATTGCCTCTGCCTTGTTGCATGATGTGGTGGAGGACAGCCCGGATTATTCCATCGAAGATATTCAAGAAAAATTTGGAGATACCGTGGCTATGATCGTCGACGGCCTTACTAAAATCTCTTCCCTGAGCAAAGAAAAGGATATGGATGTGTCGCTTCAGGCAGAAAATTTTCGTAAAATGCTGCTCACATTGAATGACGACGTACGCGTGATCATCATAAAAATTGCCGATCGCCTTCATAACATGCAAACGATGGATTCTATGGCACCGGACAAGCAAATAAAAATTGCTTCGGAAACCTTATACATTTATGCACCTCTCGCCCATAGAATTGGTCTTTATAATATTAAAACGGAACTGGAAGACCTGGGATTAAAATACACGGAACCTGATGTGTATTATGACATTCTGAATAAAATTAAGGAAAGCAAGGAGGAACAAGATAAATATATTGAGCAGTTCAGTAAGGTGATCAAAAATTCTTTGGATAAAGAAAATCTGGAATACACCATAAAAGGACGTCCGAAATCTATCTTTTCTATACGTCGAAAAATGCAGAAGCAGGGTGTTTCTTTTGATGAGGTTTACGACAAATTCGCCATCCGGATCATTTATCGAAGTGATGCTGATAATGAGAAGTTTTTGGCCTGGAAAATTTATTCAGTGGTGACCGACCACTTTAGACCTAACCCCATTCGACTGCGCGATTGGATCTCCTCACCGAAATCGACGGGTTACGAAGCCCTACATATTACGGTTATGGGACCAAAAGGGCGTTGGGTAGAAGTGCAGATCCGTAGCGAACGGATGAATGAAATTGCAGAAAAAGGTTATGCCGCACACTACAAATACAAGGAGGAAAATGAAAAAGAAGACAGTTTAGAAAATTGGATCAATCGGCTTCAGGAAGCCCTTGAAAACCCGCACACAAGTGCCGTGGATTTTGTGGAACAATTCAAACTCAACTTATATTCCAAAGAAATTTTTGTGTTTACCCCTGCCGGGGAATTAAAATCACTTCCAAAAGGCGCTACGGCTCTTGATTTTGCATTTGGTATTCATACTGAAGTGGGTATGAAAACCCGCGGTGCCAAGGTAAATGGAAAATTGGTGCCCTTGAGCCATGAATTAAAAAGTGGCGATCAAGTTGATATATTGACCTCTGATAACGCTAAACCCAATTCCAACTGGCTCGATTATGCCACAACGGCCAGAGCACGTAGCAAGATCAAATCGGCACTTAAAGAAGACAAAAAGCATATTGGTGAGGAGGGTAAAGAGATCTTGCGCCGAAAGTTAAAACAGCTTAAAATCACCCTAAACGAAGCCTCTGTAAATGAGTTGGTAAACTATTTTAAACTGAAAACCAGTTTAGACCTTTTCTATCGCGTTGGTCTGGGAACCATTGATAACACAATGCTGAAAGCCTTCGCCTCGTCAAGAAGTAACGTTTTGATGAGTTTCTTCAAAAATAAAATCACAAGAAAACAAACAGCAACCAAAGAAGAACTGGAGCGTGATGAGGTTACCAATAAATTTGACTCTTTGGTGTTTGGTAAGGACGAAGAAAAACTGGACTATAAATTAGCAAACTGCTGTAATCCAATCCCCGGAGATGATGTTTTTGGATTTTTAACCGTAACGGAAGGTATCAAAGTACATAAAAAGAACTGCCCCAATGCCGTAAGTCTGCAATCAAATTATGCCTATCGCATCATGCCCGCTAAATGGGTAGATTCAACCCAGCAAGAATTCTCGGCTCAAATAATACTTACAGGTATCGACCATCTTGGATTGGTAAACGATATTACCAAGGTGATTTCTGAGAACATGCATGTTAATATGAAGAGTATCAGTTTTGAAAGTGATGGCGGAATCTTTTCCGGTAAAATAAATGTGGTGGTGAAAAACAATACCCTTATTAAAAAACTAATCGATAGACTGAAAAAAATTAATGGTATCGATAAGGTGTCAAGAGTGTAAAAAAAGTGTAAATTTGCGACGAAATTATGAATGAGAAGGCAGACACTAAAAATCAGGAAATTGTAAAGAGCGTTTTTACAAGCTTTTTAGAAGGTAACGGGCACAGAAAAACCCCTGAACGCTATGCAATTCTACAGGAAATCTACAATAATACCGAACATTTCGATATTGAATCCCTGTACCTCAGTATGAAAAATAAAAAATATCGTGTATCCCGCGCTACGCTTTATAATACTATAGAATTGCTTCTGGAATGTGGCCTGGTGCGTAAGCATCAATTTGGTCAGAATCAGGCGCATTACGAAAAATCATATTTCGACAGACAACACGATCACGTGATCCTGACCGATACGGGAGAGGTGATCGAGTTTTGCGATCCGCGTATCCAATCCATAAAAAAAACAATCGAGGAAGTATTCGATATAGAAATTAATAACCACTCTCTTTATTTCTACGGGAATAGAAAATCAACCAAATAACTAACTTTTACGATGGCAGTAGATTTACTACTAGGATTACAATGGGGCGACGAAGGCAAAGGAAAAATTGTTGACGTTCTCACGAAAAACTATAATATCATTGCACGATTTCAAGGCGGACCAAATGCAGGTCACACGCTTGTTTTCAATGGAAAAAAACATGTATTGCACACTATTCCGTCTGGAATATTTCATGACGATGCCATTAATTTAGTTGGTAACGGGGTAGTCATAGATCCGGTAATCTTTAAAGGGGAATTAGAAAAATTGGATGAGCAGGATGTCGATTATAAAAAAACTTTAATTATTTCGCGTAAAGCTCATATTATTTTGCCAACACATCGTTTGTTGGATGCTGCCAGTGAAGCGTCCAAGGGGAAAGCTAAAATTGGTTCTACCTTAAAGGGTATCGGACCAACGTACATGGACAAAACAGGCCGAAACGGGATCCGTGTGGGTGATCTGGAATTAGAGGATTGGAAAGAGAAATACCGTGCCCTGGCAGATAAACACGAGTCGATGATCGCATTTTACAATGTAGACATTCAATATAACCTAAAGGAACTGGAAACCGAATTTTTTAAAGCCGTCGATGTTTTGAAATCATTAACGTTTATTGATTCTGAAGAATACATCTACCAGGCTCAAAAATCAGGGAAATCTATTCTTGCTGAAGGTGCTCAAGGTTCACTTCTTGATATTGATTTTGGAACATATCCTTTTGTAACTTCAAGTAATACAACTGCGGCTGGTGCTTGCACAGGCTTAGGGGTTTCTCCCGGTGATATTGGTGAAGTTTTTGGGATTTTCAAAGCTTATACCACACGTGTAGGTTCCGGACCCTTCCCTACCGAACTCTTTGATGAAGACGGTGAAACTATGGGGCGTGTTGGAAATGAATTTGGTGCTACAACCGGACGCCCAAGACGTTGTGGTTGGTTAGACTTAGTCGCTTTAAAATACGCCTGTCAGGTGAATGGCGTAACACAACTCATGATGATGAAAGGTGATGTGCTTTCAGGTTTTGAAACCTTAAAAATTTGTACGGCCTATAAGTATCGTGGTGAAGTGATCAAGCATTTGCCATACAATATTGAACCTGAAAATGTAGAACCTATTTACACTGAGGTTAAAGGCTGGAAAGCCGATCTTACAGGGATGACAGAAGCTTCACAATTACCGGTTGCCTTAAATGACTATATCGGATTTTTAGAGCAGGAATTAGAAATTCCAATCACTATTGTTTCTGTAGGTCCGGATCGGAATCAAACGATTTTTAGACCTAAAAAATAAGATTTTATAAATATTTATCAAACGCTCCAAAAAAATAATTTTGGAGCGTTTTTTGTTACTTCATACGCAAACCACAGATTAATCGTTATTTTTGCCACAAACACATTTTATTTTGAATTCAATAAAACCCAAATATCTCCTACATCTCCTTTTTTTGGTTGGTGCCTTACAAATAGCATGGTCTCAGGAACAAAAGAAAATTGAAATAAAATATGCAGGGCGATTAAATGTGGATGAGGCCCAATATCCAGGAGCACGGATACTAACCCGTGACGCTTCGCAACAAGTGCATGTTGCGCAAGGAAGCATTGATATTTGGTGTGATAAAGCCATTTATTATGGTGAGGAAAATTTTGTAGAGGCCTACGGAAACGTATCGGCGAAACAAGGTGATACTGTAAATTTAAGATCAAAATATATAGAATACAGTGGTAAAACACAATTGGCCTTTGCCAGTGGTGATGTGGTTCTAACCGATCCGTCTTCAAAAATTTTAAGCGACACCTTGTATTTTAATCGCGCGACGCAGCAATCATTTTACAAAAGTGGTGGAAAAGTGGTCAAAGACTCCTCAGGAACCATAACTAGTAAAATTGGACGCTATTACATGGAAACCAAAAAATACCAGTTCGTAAATGATGTGGTCCTTGTAAATGATGAAGCCACTATAGAGTCTGATTTTTTCGATTTTTATTCGGATACTGGTCATGCCTATGTTTTTGGTCCTTCCACAATAACTACAGAAGACAGTAAAACCTATTGTGAAAAAGGCTTTTACGATACCGAATTAAAGATTGGTTATGCCCTGAAAAATTCTAAAATATATTACAACAATAAAATCATAGAAGGTGATAGTCTGTTTTTTGATAATAACCGCAGTTTTGCTTCTTCAACCAATAATATTAAGATTACCGATACAATAAATAATACCATAGCGAAAGGACATTATGCCGAAATTTTCAAGGTCAAGGATTCTCTATTTATTACTAAACGTGCTTTGGTGATCACGGTTCAGGAAAAAGATTCCATCTATCTTCATGCCGATAAGATCATGGTTACCGGTAAACCGGAAAATAGAATAACTCGCGCATTTTACAAGGCCAAACTTTTCAAATCAGATATAAGTGCCAAGGCAGATTCCATCATTTCAAATCAAAGGACCGGCTTAACAGAGTTGATCAATTTAGAAGGGTTTTCTTCCGAAGAGGATGCCTTTTCTACTAAGAAGCGACCCATTTTATGGAATTTAGAAAATCAAATGACCGGAGACACCATTCACCTCATTTCAAATAGCGAGGTTAAAAAACTCGATTCTCTATTGGTTTTCGACAATGCCTTTATCATCGCAAAAGACACCTTAACAGCTGATGGTTATAACCAAATAAAAGGTTTGAAACTGGTTGGCCTTTTTGATGAAGACAACCGCCTAAAGGAAGTAACTATTAACAAAAATGCCGAATCTATTTTCTATTCCAGAAATGAAAATCAAGAATTGATTGGAATTGATAAGTCAAAATCAGGAAGTATTGAAATGGAATTTGCTGATGGTGAAATTCAAAAATATACCCGACTCAACAATATTGATGCTATTTTATATAAGGAATATGAATTTCCTGAAAAGGAAAAATATTTTAAAGGTTTCGATTGGCGTGATGAGGAGCGTCCAAAAAGTGTCGCGGACCTCTTCAAAGAAGACCCGCCACTGGAATTACCTAAAATCAAAGGATTGGATGATTATATTCCTCAGGAAGACTTTTTTGACGAGGCTTTGTTAGAGCGGATCCAGAAAGCAGATGAAGAAAGTAATACCCCGGAAGATGAAGAACAAAAAGCCTCAAGACACCTACCGGATTCATTAAAAAGCGCACAAACGCCACTTAAAAAAAACGCTCAGGCCGTAAAGCCAAAACCTGTTAAATAATTAGAAGATACTAGTTTTTGAAATCAGATTTTTTCACATACCAGGCACAAACAACCACACATCCTTTAGCCATGGAAATTTCCCATGCAGAGGGTTCATATATTTTTGATACCAATCAAAAAGCTTATTTGGATTTTGTTGCTGGTGTCTCGGCCTGTCCGTTAGGGCATCGTCACCCAAAGGTCGTCAATGCCATTAAGGCGCAATTAGATCGCTACCTGCATGTTATGGTTTACGGAGAATACATTCAGGAACCTGCTGTTGCTCTCACCAAATTCCTTGCAGAACATTTACCACCCCATCTTTCAAAAACCTATTTAACGAACTCTGGAACAGAAGCTATTGAGGGCGCTATTAAACTAGCAAAGCGGGCTACCGGACGAAGTGAGGTTATCGCGGCCCATCATGCCTATCATGGCAATACTATGGGCGCCATGAGTGTCATGGGTTTTGAAGAACGTAAACGTGCATACAGACCATTAATTCCTGATGTAAAATTTATTCACTTTAATAAAGAAAATGATCTCGATGAGATCACAGAGAAAACAGCTGGTGTTATTCTAGAAACCATTCAGGGAGGTGCTGGTTTTATTGTACCAGAAAATGATTATTTAAAAAAGGTAAAAGCCCGCTGCGAAGCCGTTGGAGCCCTTTTTATTTTAGATGAAATACAACCTGGTATTGGTCGTACAGGGAAGCTTTTTGGTTTTGAAAACTATAATTGCACACCTGATATTATCGTTAGTGGTAAAGGTTTGGGTGGCGGTATGCCTATCGGAGCATTTACAGCTTCAGAAAGCTTAATGGATCTTCTCAGTGAAAACCCAAAGTTAGGGCACATCACCACATTTGGGGGACATCCTGTTATTGCGGCTTCCGCTTTAGCGACCTTAAAAGAAATCACAGAAAGTGACCTGATGGAACAAGCGCTGATAAAGGAAGAGCTTTTTAGAAAATATTTGGTACATCCATTAATAAAAGAAATCCGAGGTAAAGGACTCATGTTGGCATTAATGATGGCTTCGGAGGACATTGCAAATACCCTGGTTCTCGAAGCACAAAATCAGAGTTTGATCCTTTTTTGGCTACTTTTTGAACCAAAAGCCGTCAGAATTACGCCACCATTAACCATATCTGAAGATGAAATAACAAAAGGTTGTCAAATTATTTTAGGGATTTTAAATGAAATTAAATTATAGAAAAAGACCATTAATTAACTGAAAATCAGTTTAAAATATTAACATTTCGCTCTATTGTTCATTACTTTGTTGAAAACATTTAAACCCAAAATGGCTATTCTAGCCTGATAGTCTTAAATTTAATCTAGTTGAAATCTCACTTATCTGCTTATGGAGTTCAGTCATAATGACAACGACAATTTATCGCTTACAAAGTTTGAATCGATGCTTAAAACGAACAACGTTTTATTCTTCGATTCTGAAGAATTCGAAAACATCATTCATCACTACCTTAATGAAGGAAAAATTGCTTTAGCTAAAAAGGCCATCAAACTTGGTCTGGAACAGCATCCCTCGTCCATTAATCTGAAACTTTTCAGAGTTGAAGTCTATGTGTTTGAGGATAAGCTTGTTGAAGCAGATGCGTTATTGAATGAGTTGTATAGCTTAGATCCCACAAACGAAGAAATTTTTATTCAGAAGGCGAATATTTTTTCTAAAAAAGACGATCATAAAAAGGCTATTGAGGTTTTAATACAGGCTCTGGACCTTACTGATGATGTCGTAGATCTATATTCATTAATAGGAATGGAATATTTGTTTTTAGATGACTATGAAAAGGCCAAAACCTATTTTATGAAATGTCTGGAAACTGATATTGAGGATTATTCTGCTTTGTACAACGTCGTATATTGTTTCGAATTTTTAAATCAAAATGAAGATGCTATAAGTTATCTGAATATCTTTTTGGATAAAAATCCGTATTGTGAGGTTGCCTGGCATCAGTTGGGCAAGCAATATTTTCATTTAAAGAAATACAAAAAAGCCCTGGCAGCTTTTGATTTTGCTATAATCTCAGACGACTCCTTTATTGGAGCCTATTTGGAGCGCGGGAAAATTTTAGAAAAATTAAAGCGGTATAATGAAGCGATAGAAAACTACAACATTACTCTGAAGCTGGACGACCCAACGTCTTTTGCGTTGTTAAGAATAGGCCATTGTTTTGAGAAATTACACAAAGATGATCTGGCAATTCAATATTTCGAGCGTACCGTTCATGAAGACCCTTTATTAGATAAAGGCTGGATCGCCATTACCAAGTTCTATAAAAAAAAGGGTAACTATCAAAAAGCTCTGTATTACATCAATAAGGCCATAAATATCGATTCTGAAAATGTGGTATATTGGAAGCTTTATGCTCAAATAAATCTTCGTTTAAAATTCTATGAGGAGTCTGAACGAGGTTACAAAAGAACTTTGGAACTTGGAAATTATGAATTAAATACTTGGCTTTCCCGCGGTGATATTTTGATCAAAATTGGTGAAATAGAGGCTGCGATCTATAACTTTGAACAGGCCATTGAATTTTATCCTGAAAACGCTGAAATTGAATACAGATTGGCGGGGTTGTATTTTTCCTTAAACGAAACCGACAAAGGAGCGTTTCATCTCAAAAATGGCGTGAAATACAATGAGGAATTTGCCTTTATAATTGACGAACTATTTCCTGAAGTGGCCAACAAAATTCTGGTAAAAAACATTCTAAAAACAAATCATTAAGCCCGACTCGTTTTAAATACATATCTTTGATTTTTTGCTAAAAAAATAGTCGCTATGCAAAGATCTGTCAAAGATTATGTCATAATCTCCTTAAAGGGTGTTGCCATGGGTGCTGCAGATGCAGTTCCGGGAGTATCCGGTGGTACAATTGCTTTTATTTCCGGGATTTATGAAGAATTAATCTCCACGATAAGTAATGTCAATTTAGCCTTATTTAAAACCTTCTTTCAGGACGGATTTGGACCATTCTGGAAACGCCTGAACGGTAACTTTCTGCTAGCTTTGATATCCGGGATCTTGATCAGTTTTGTATCATTTATGCGATTGGCTAAATATTTGTTGGAAAACCATCCCGTTTTAATTTGGTCCTTTTTCTTTGGCTTGATAGTCGCGAGTATCTATTTTGTTGGTAAGCAAATTACGAGATGGAGCCCGGCTGTAGTGATATTCCTAATATTGGGTGCCCTTATAGCCTACTATGTTTCCAATTTGCCCGTTCTGGCTGCCAATAATAACAACAGTTTTTTATTCTTTGCGGGAGCATTGGCTATTTGCGCTATGATTTTACCGGGTATTTCCGGTTCATTCATTCTTATAATCCTAGGAGCTTATAAAACCTTGAGTGACGCCCTTCATGATTTCGATTTTACTCGTATTACTATTTTTGCCTCAGGAGCCTTAATTGGCCTTCTTAGCTTCAGTCATTTTTTAAAATGGCTTTTTAAACATTATCATAATCTGACTCTTGCTATTCTAACCGGGTTTATTTTTGGATCTCTAAACAAGGTCTGGCCTTGGAAAAAAACCCTGACATGGAATTTGAATTCTAAAGGAATTAAAGAGCCATTATTACAAAAAAGCGTATCACCACTTAGTTTTCAAGGAGATAATCACCTTGTTTGGGCTTTAGTTTTAATGCTTATTGGTTTTTTAATTATTTTTATTCTTGAAAAAGTAGGCTCGAAAAAAGAATAATGGAAAGTACCAGAACATTAAAAGATAAAGTGTTTTTAGTCCTCAAAGGTCTGGGCATGGGTGCCGCAAATAAGGTACCGGGTGTTTCCGGTGGTGTTGTGGCTTTTGTTGCTGGTTTTTACGAAGAGTTTATATATTCCTTAAAAAAGATCAATAGAAAGGCTTTTAAACTATTAATTAATGGGCGTTTTCGAAGTTTTTACCACTATATAAACGGGCGCTTTCTGAGCTTGTTATTTTCGGGAATGATCATAAGCTATTTTAGTGTTTCTAAATTATTGGATTACCTCATAAAACATTACGAACTGTATGTATGGAGTGTGTTTTTTGGGATGATTATCGGTTCTATATACTACATCAACAAGGACTTTAAGGTTTGGAATTATAAAACCTACATTACTCTGGCACTCGGTATTCTAACCGGATTGAGTATAAGTTTTTTAAATCCCGCCACTCAAAATGATAATTTGTGGTTCGTTTTTTTCTGTGGTATAATCAGCGTTTCGGGCATGACCCTTCCTGGCTTTTCCGGCTCATTTATTTTAATTCTAATGGGGAATTACGTACTCCTTTTAGTAGATTCAGTTAATGCGCTTTATGATACCTTCCTAAATATCATTGTTGGTGATTTTAGTTTCATTTATAATGATGAACGCTTGCGAATGCTTCAGGTTCTTGCTATGTTCACGCTGGGTTCCGTGACAGGTTTAGTAACTTTTTCGCACCTTTTAAGCTTTATTTTAAAGCACTACAAAGACATTACTATTTCAGCCATCATTGGGTTTATTATTGGATCTTTAGGTGTTGTATGGCCTTGGAAAAAAACCATTTTTAAGCTGGATCCGTCAGGACAATATATTTTTGATTCTGCTGGCGAAAAAGTTGTTGAAAATTATCAACGCTACCTGCCTCAATTAAATGTTGAAACACTCTACGCTATATTCTTTATTATTTTGGGCGTTGTGATCGTGCTTATATTAGAGTGGTATGGGCAACGAACACGACGCGTTAAAAGCTAATAACTATGAAAAAATTAGGACTTTTAGGTCGGCATATTTCCTACTCCTTCTCACGAAGCTATTTTAATGGCAAATTTGAAAAGGAAAATCTGAGCGGATTTAGTTATAAAAATTTCGATATAGATTCCATTACAATGTTTCCTGACATACTAAAAAACAACCCTGAATTGATCGGTATGAATGTTACCATTCCCTACAAAGAGGTTGTTATTCCTTATTTGGATAAATTGGACCAAAAAGCTCGAGAAATTGGCGCTGTGAATACCATAAAAATATCTAAAGACAAGACGCTTACCGGCTATAATACGGATTGTTATGGGTTTAAGAACTCTTTAAAACCAGCCTTGAAACACCATCACAAGAATGCATTAATCCTAGGAACAGGGGGAGCCAGTAAGGCCATATCCTTTAGTTTAAAAGAACTGGGAATAGCTTACAGTTACGTATCCAGAAAACTAAAAAGTGACGTGAAGTTTACATATAGCATGCTTACAGATTCCATCATACAAGAGCATCAAATCATTATTAATTGTACTCCTTTAGGAACCTTCCCTAATATCGATAATTGCCCTGAAATCCCTTACGAAGCTTTAGGTTCAAAACATATTTTATTCGACCTAGTTTATAATCCTGAAGAAACTAAATTTCTTAAACAAGGTAAAGCTCAGGGCGCTACTACGATAAATGGCCTGAATATGCTTAAATTACAAGCAGAAAAGGCCTGGGAAATTTGGAACAGCTAGTTCAAAATATTTCAATTTAGGAACTAAAAATCTGCTAGGTCTTTGTAAATAGTAGACTAGTTAGTATCTTTAATATCTCAAGTATGTAATCGAACCTAAACATTTTTAAGATGTCTGACGTAAATAATAACCAAAAAGCTGAATTAGAAAACAAGGTAGAAGAACAGGTTTCAGAACAAAATGAAACATCCAATACCGAAGTATCTCAAGTTGATTCTGCAGAAGCAGAGGAAGCTACAGTGACTTCTAAAGATAAAGCAAAAGACACAAATTCAGATGATTCTGTTACTGACAATGATGAGGTTATTAATGAAATAGAAGCCTCGAATGCTGAAGATGCGGAAGACGAGGGTAATAAAGACAGGCATAAAATTGAGCTTAAAGATTATGAGTCGATGTCCCTGGAGTCATTGACTATTGAGCTTGAACGATTGTTGAAAAACGAAAAGGTACAAGCCATTAAAAATCATGTTAATAGCCTTAATGCCGAATTTAAATCGAAATACCAATCCCTTTTAGAAGAGAAAAAAGAAGAGTTCTTAAGTGACGGTGGAAACGAAATAGATTTTTACTACAGCTCCCCCATTTACAAACGTTACAAAACGGCATATCGTGAATATCGAAAAAAACTTAACGATCATTTCAAAAGCCTACAAAAAAATTTAGAGCAAAATCTAGCTGATAAATTGGAAATTATTGAGGAGCTAAAAGGTTTGATAAATGTTGAGGAAAATATAAATACCACTTACAAACATTTTAAAGAATTACAGGAGCGTTGGAGAAATACCGGGCCTATTCCTAGAGATAAATATAATAATGCATGGAATAGTTATCATCACCACGTAGAGCGTTTTTATGATTTTTTACATCTCAATAGAGACTTGCGTGACTTAGATTTTAAACACAATCTTGAGAAAAAATTACTTATCATTGAACGCGCCGAAGAGTTAGCCGCAGATGATAACGTTCTTCGTGCTTTCAGAGAGCTTCAGGAACTTCACAAAATGTGGAAAGAAGAATTAGGTCCTGTAGGAAAGGAACACCGCGAAGAAATATGGGAACGCTTTAAGGCTGCCACAAAAACAATTAATGATAAGCGGCAGGTTTATTATCAGGAAATTGATAAGATCTATGAGAAAAATTTAGAAAAGAAGCTAGAGATCATTACAGATATCGATGCGATTACTGAACAAGGCGCTAAGACGCACGGTGATTGGCAAAAACAAATTAAAGCTGTTGAAGCCTTGAGAACACGTTTTTTTAATGCCGGTAAAGTACCTTTAAAAGTTAACGAAAGTACCTGGGCAAAATTTAAAGAGGCTGTTAGAAACTTCAACAGAAAGAAAAACGCATTTTACAAAGGTCTAAAAAAAGAGCAGTATAAAAACCTGGAGAAAAAAATGGAGCTTATTAAGATTGCTGAGGATAATAAGGATAGTGATGATTTTGCAGCCACCACGCCCCTAATGAAGAAAATCCAAAGCGATTGGAAAAAAATCGGTCATGTACCAAGAAAAGACAGTGACAAGATCTGGAAACGTTTTAAAGCAGCTTGTAACCACTATTTTGACAGAATCCACACCAAACGTGATGAAACCCAAAAGAAATATTTTGACGCCTTCAAAGAGAAAGAGTCGCTTTTAGATGAACTCAAAGATTTTAAACCTTCTAAGGACAAGGAAAAAGGTATAGAGGAAGTTAAAGATTTCATTAATAAATGGAAAGACCTTGGTCGTGTACCACACAACAAACGCTATATAGAAGGTAAATTCCAAAAAGCAGTTGATGCCAAGTTAAGCAACCTTGACATGGAAAAGAACGAGGTAGAAATGATCAAATTTGAAAATAAACTTGATACTATTACCTCTTCCGATAATTCAGCGAATCTCGATAATGAACGCACCTTTATTAGAAAGAAAATTGATGAGTTAAAAGGAAAGATTAATCAGCTGGAAAACAACTTACAGTTTTTTACCAATGTTGATGACGACAATCCTTTAGTTCAAGAGGTTCATACAAACATTAAAGAACATAAGGATGCATTAAAACTTTGGAAGGAGAAATTTCAAAAAATAAAAGAACTTTATTAATCGACGTATTAAAGAATAAAAAACGCCTTGCTAATCACAAGGCGTTTTTTAATATTATCATTTTAATTTGGCGATCACACTCTTACGTGACCATCACCATAAACATAATATTTATTAGTCACTAATTGTTTTAAGCCCAAAGGACCTCTATGGTGCAATTTATCTGTACTTATAGCCAATTCGGCTCCAGCACCAATTTGTCCACCATCTGTAAAGCGTGTTGATGCGTTGTGATACACAGCAGCACAATCCACCTGGTCCATAAAGATTCCCGCGTGTTCGTTATTTGAGGTCATAATCGTTGCCGAGTGTCCTCCAGAAAAAGTATTGATCATTTCTACAGCCACATCCATCGAATCAACAGTACCAATACAACATTTCATTTCCAGGAACTCTTCAAACCAAATAGAACGATCTTTAATCAATTCTTCAGCTTCAAGAGTTTCGTGAGTCGTTTTATCAACAAGAACCTTTACACCGTTTGTTTTCAGAACCTTATTTAGATCCTGAAGTTTCGAAACATAATCCGGAATATTTTTGTTGATCAAGATTTTATCCAATGCATTGCATGCTGAAATTTTATCAGTTTTAGCATTTAAAATAACATCGATGGTTTTTTTCCAATCGGTATTTTCATCTATATACAGGAAATTGTTACCCCGACCACTAACGAGAACAGCACATTCGGCGTGATCTTTTACAAATTTAATAAGCCGTTCACCACCACGCGGAACAATTAAATCAAGTTGTTCGGTAGGGTTCTTAAGAAATTCTTGTGTTTCAGTACGATTCATTTCAAGCATTTGGATATACTCGGTACTCAATCCATTTTCCTCAAGTGCCTTGTGCCATAATTTTACAATGGCCTTATTGCTGTGTACAGCCTCTTTTCCTCCCTTTAATAGGATTTTATTATTGGCTTTAAAAGCCAATACCGTAGCTTCAACGGTAACATCAGGTCTAGATTCATAAATGATCATAATAGTTCCGAAAGGCGCTGTTTTATTGACTACCTTCAAGCCACTGCTCAATTCATTTTGACTAATGACTTTGTTCACGGGATCGTCCTGAACCCTAACATCCTCAATGGCTTTAATCATACCTTTAACCTTTTTTTCGTTTAGAATTAAGCGGTCATACATGGCTTGATCATCACGGTTAAAAGCTTCTATATCTTTTTTATTAGCGTCTAGAATATCCTTTTCATTTGTTTGAATAAGGCTAATCATAGATTCTAATACGGTATTCTTTTTATCTTCTGGTAATAATTTCATGTTTCTTCTTAGTTTTAAAGTGATACTTTAGTTCCTGTAGCTTTACCATCTATAATATCAATAATCGTGTTATCCTTCTTTCCATTAGCAATAAACGTCGGGATATTTTGAGCAGCAGCCTGTTGCGCATAATCTAATTTTGATCCCATTCCACCACGACCTTCTTCTTCGGCCTTATTATTATCTTTAATAAATTTATCCAGATCGTCTCCAGGACTAACATTTTTGATCAGATTACTACCCGCATCTTCCGGGTGACCGGTATATACTCCATCAATATCCGTTAGAATAATCAATTTATCTGCATCCAATAATTGCGCTATTAAACTCGCTAGCTCATCATTATCCGAAAACATAGACATGGTTACTGAAACAGCATCATCTTCATTCGCAATAGGTATCACGCCTTCTGATAATAAACCTTCACAACAATTAATCATATTTTGTCGGTGCAATCCCGGGCTAAAATCCCGTTTAGTGGGTAACACCTGCGCACATTTCATTCCATAATCATGGAAAATATTGTAGTACAAACGCATCATACGAGGTTGACCAATAGCCGAATACACCTGGCGGCGTTGTGTTCTATCTTTTATCTTTGATTTTCCGAGGACTTCTTTTCCTGCGATTACGGAACCTGATGACACCAAAATAGTGATGATATCACGTTCATACAATTCTGCAATTTGTTTCACCAATCTTCTTAAAACCGGTCGCACTATGCGGTTATCTTTGTTGGTCATTACATTGGTACCAACCTTGATAACTATTCTTTGTTTTGACATTTTTAGTATTCTTTTCCTAATTCCACTGCCCGATTAAAGGCAGCAAAAGCAGCATCTTTTATTAATTCGTTTACATTATTATCCTGCATAGAATCGAGCGCAGCTCGCGTAGTCCCTCCTTTAGAGGCCACCTTATCCATCCAGGAATCTGGGGATAGATTATTTTGATTGAACAATTCTACAGCACCTGTAAAGGTCTGACTTACCAAAACGGTAGAATCATTTTTTGAAAAGCCCATTTGTAGCGCGGCTTCCATCATACTTTGCATAAAGTAAAATACGTAAGCCGGACCACTTCCGGAAATTCCGGTTGAGGCATCAATTAATTTCTCATTAGAAACGCGTACTGATTTACCTGTAGTGTCTAAAAGACTTTCCACAGTAAGCATTTCAACTCGGGACACTTCAGCAGATGTCACATATGAGGTTAGTCCTTTACCAATCTGGGCTGGTAAATTAGGCATGGCACGTACCACTTTCTTTAATCCGGTAATGTCTCTAATACTGGCAATGGTTATACCAGCCATAATCGAGATGATAATTTGCTCCGGCTTAACCAATGTTCTAATGGCTTTAAAAACACCCTCGGCGTGGTAAGGTTTTACGGCTACAAAAATAATATCGGCCTGTGGTACACACTCATCAAGCTCTTTGTAAGCATCAAAATGAGATAATTGATTTAGTTCTTCTAGTTTTTCTTCAGATTTGTCCAAAACCATAATATTCCTTTTTTTAAGGAGTTTTGATTTAGACATGCCTTCAGCGTATGTAAGGCCCATATTACCGGCACCTATTACTAATACTTTCATTTATTGGTTTTTATAGATTAATGAAGTTCTGTCGGTTTTCGACATTAAACAAATAACATACAGTCTTTACTGTCTTTAATCTCACCATAGTACGTTTCACGATATTTGTGAAGTGTTTTATAAGGCATTCCAAAAAGGTATTTTTTTATGTACGTTACCTTAGTCGTTAATTCGCCCATACGAATGGTGTGTCTTTTTTCTACTATAGTTTTTCGTCTTACTGAAATCAGTTTCATGGTATCTTGATGTTTTTAATTAATTTAATTTATTGATTTGGTTATCGTTCTAAGCGCATTTCGATATTTCTGGATTTGAATCCTTGCTTTTCAAATAATTTTATAACCGGATCTTTTATACTTATATGTATAGCAATATCACCCTTGCAATATCGTACGGTATGTTTTATTAATTTTTTCGCTATTCCCTTTTGCCTAAAACTTTTTTTCACTGCGAGATAGACTAAGATATTCTCCGAGAGGTATTCGTTCATACCTGTTCTATTTACTACTACAGCTCCAACGATCTCTGCTTTATCTTCCATTACAAATACGTAACCGCCAAGACCGGGCATTTCTTTGGCTGCATACAAGATGGATTTTCGAATCGCACTTTTATTATCTTTAAACTCGCCCATATTGGCATGTAAAAAGTTGGTGACCCGGCTTATATCCATCATGGATAATCTGGTAAAAGCATCAAATGTTTTAATCGTCATGTGGTGGGTTAATATTAATTTTAATATGTAATTTCTTACAAATAGAATTTAGCTAAAATCAACAGTTTCTATTGAAGTCCTTATATCTCGAAAAAATATAAGGCACTAAGAGAAATGGGAATAGAGAACAATTTTATACTGAAGGTGGTATGAATTTTTTAGATTGGTTTCTAAATACTAAAAAATTAAAGCTGAAGATTCTATGATTTTGGATCACACCCGAGTTCGTTTCCATTTTGCAAAGGTACAGAAAGAAACCGCTAATCGCAAGTTACAGATGTTAAGATAATTACAAAATCGTATAGGAAAACCCTTATATTTTTTTGGCTTCTTCCCAAAACACGTCCATTTCTGCCAGAGTCATATCCTTTAAAGGCTTGTTCAAACTTTGTGCTTTCGCCTCTAGATATTGAAATCGTTTTGAGAATTTTTTGTTGGTGCGTTCCAGCGCGTTCTCTGGATTAATATTTAAAAACCTGGCATAATTGATCAAAGAAAAAAGGACATCACCAAATTCATTTTCGATAGCGTCCTGATCTAATGAATCTACTTCAGATTTAAATTCGTGTAACTCCTCCTCTACTTTTTCCCAAACCTGATTTGGAGCTTCCCAGTCAAAACCCACTCCGGCTACTTTTTCCTGTATACGATTAGCTTTAACGAGCGCAGGTAAGCTTCGAGGTACTCCCTCCAAAACACTTTTTTTACCTTCTTTAAGCTTCAAGTTTTCCCAATTTCGCTTTACGTCCTCTTCGTTTTCAACCTTTACATCACTATATATATGTGGATGTCTGGCAACTAGCTTATCGCAAATACTATGACAAACATCGGCGATATCAAAATCATTGGTCTCACTCCCGATTTTTGAATAGAATACAATATGTAAGAGAACATCTCCCAGTTCTTTTTTAACCTCTTCCAGATCATTATCGAGAATAGCGTCTCCTAGTTCATAGGTCTCTTCAATGGTTAAATGGCGTAAAGATTCCATGGTTTGCTTCTTATCCCAAGGACATTGAGCTCTTAGCTCATCCATAATGGTTAACAACCGATCGAATGCTTTTAATTGATCTTGTCTGGAATTCATATTGTGGTGTTTTGTTAAATGTACAATTATTACTTAAAATGTTGTGCCGAATGGAAACAAAAAATCCAGCAAACAAGCTGGATTTTTTGATATCATTCTCTCCTAAAATTAGGCGTTTTGTATCTTAATTAAATTAAGGGCAGATCCCTCATTGTACCAATTAATTTGTGCATTGTTATAAGTATGGTCTAATTTAATAACATCTTTAGAACCATCACTATGAACCACTTCTACGGTCAAAGGTTTATCAGGTGCGAATTCATTTAAATCTAAAAAGTTAAATGTATCATCTTCCTGAATAAGATCGTAATCATTTTCATTGGCAAAAGTTAAGGCTAACATACCTTGTTTCTTCAGATTCGTTTCATGAATACGGGCAAATGATTTTACGATCACAGCAGCAACACCAAGGTGTCTTGGCTGCATAGCAGCATGCTCACGAGAAGACCCTTCTCCATAGTTATGATCCCCAACAACAACCGTTTTTATACCGGCCTCTTTGTATTCACGTTGTACATCCGGAACACCACCATAATCGCCAGTAAGCTGGTTTTTCACAAAGTTTGTCTTTTTATTATAGGCATTCACAGCGCCAATCAAGGTGTTGTTGGCTATGTTATCTAAATGCCCTCTGAAGCGTAACCACGGTCCCGCCATAGAGATGTGATCTGTAGTACATTTTCCAAAGGCTTTAATCAATAATTTAGCGCCTTCAATGGTATCACCAATGGGTTCAAAGGGAGTGAGCAATTGTAAACGTTCAGAATCTTTAGCCACTTTTACTTCTACACTACTCCCATCTTCTCTAGGTTCTATATATCCATTATCTTTAACTTCAAATCCTTTAGGCGGTAATTCCCATCCTGTTGGTTCTTCCAACCGCACTTCCTGACCGTCTTCATTAATTAATGTATCCGTCATCGGATTGAAATCTAAACGACCCGCGATTGCGATTGCCGCAACGATCTCGGGAGAAGCTACAAAGGCGTGCGTATTTGGGTTTCCATCAGCACGTTTTGCGAAATTTCGGTTAAACGAATGCACGATACTGTTCTTCGGAGCGTTTTTAGGATCGCTATAACGTGCCCACTGCCCGATACAAGGTCCACAAGCGTTTGTGAATATTTTAGCATCCAGTTTTTCAAAGACTTCTAAAATACCATCACGCTCCGTGGTGTAACGTACTTTTTCCGATCCCGGGTTGATACCGAACTCAGATTTCGTTTTTAAATTTTTATCTAGAGCCTGTTGTGCAATAGAAGCAGCTCGCGACAAATCCTCATACGAAGAGTTTGTACAAGATCCTATCAATCCCCATTCTACTTTTATAGGCCAATCATTTTTGTTTGCCTTTTCAGTCATATCCGATCCAACTTCTGTTGACAAGTCAGGTGTAAACGGCCCATTCAACATCGGTTTCAATTCAGATAAATTAATGTCAATAACTTGATCAAAATAAGCTTCCGGATTCGCATAAACCTCATCATCAGCTGTTAAATACGAACGAATCTCATTTGCTTCATCAGCTACTTCTTCACGCTCCGTAGCTCGCAAATAACGTTCCATAGAATCATCGTAACCAAACGTAGATGTTGTCGCACCGATCTCTGCGCCCATGTTACAAATGGTGCCTTTACCGGTACAGGACATCGATAAAGCACCAGGTCCAAAATATTCTACTATAGCCCCTGTTCCTCCTTTAACTGTAAGTATCTCAGCAACTTTTAGAATAACATCTTTCGGTGCCGTCCAGCCTGATAATTTCCCGGTTAACCGTACACCAATTAACTTTGGGAACTTTAATTCCCAAGCCATACCGGCCATCACGTCAACGGCATCCGCACCACCAACACCAATAGCGACCATTCCTAGTCCACCGGCATTTACCGTATGCGAATCGGTACCAATCATCATCCCACCCGGGAAAGCATAATTTTCTAAAACCACCTGATGTATAATTCCAGCTCCCGGTTTCCAGAAACCAATACCATATTTATTTGAAACAGACTCCAGGAAATCAAAAACTTCACTACTTACGTCGTTGGCATGTTTTAAATCGTTTGCTGCACCATCTTTGGCTTGAATTAAGTGGTCACAATGTACCGTTGTTGGTACCGCCACCTTAGGCTTACCGGCCTGCATAAACTGCAATAAAGCCATTTGTGCTGTTGCATCCTGACAAGCAATACGGTCGGGTGCAAATTCCACATAGTCCTTCCCACGTTCAAAAGCCGTCGTTGGATTTCCATCCCATAAGTGTGAGTATAATATTTTTTCTGAAAGAGTAAGGGGTTTACCCACAATATCACGAGCCTTGTCTACACGCTCCGCCATTTTGGAATAAACATCCTTTATCATGTCGATGTCAAATGCCATATAGTTTGATTTTAAAGGTTATTCAAAGGTTTCGCAAAATTACGAAATATAAACAAAGATGTAAAATTAATACCCATAATATCCCTAGAAAAGATATTAATTTATTATATCGGTATTAGCTTTCAATATACTTAAAGAAATACTTTAAAATGAGCTGAAAATTTGAAAAAATTAAAATAGACTTTGAATGATCTGATTCTCAGTAATGCCTTCCGCCTCAGCTTTGTAGTTTTTGATAATTCGATGTCTCAAAATACTCTGAGCTACCGCCTGGACATCTTCTATATCCGGTGAAAATTTTCCGCGAGTTGCAGCGTAAGTCTTGGCTGCTAAAATAAGATTTTGAGAAGCCCTCGGGCCTGCACCCCAATCGACATAGGTTTTTACCAGATCACTGGCAGCCTGACTGTCAGGTCGTGTTTTACCAACAATAGACACCGCATATTCCACCACATTATCAGGCACAGGAATACGTCTGATCAGATGTTGAAAATCGATGATCTGTTGCGATGTAAATAGCGGATTAACTTTGGTCTGAATATCGTTTGTAGTGGCTTTCACAACTTCAACTTCTTCTTCAAAAGATGGGTATTCCAGATTTATCGCGAACATAAAACGGTCTAATTGAGCTTCAGGTAAAGGATAAGTCCCTTCCTGCTCAATGGGATTTTGGGTAGCTAACACAAAATAGGGTAAATTTAATTTATAGTGGTGTCCGGCTACAGTAACGGCACGTTCCTGCATCGCCTCTAATAAGGCAGCTTGAGTTTTTGGAGGTGTTCTATTGATCTCATCAGCTAAAATGATATTAGCGAAGATTGGCCCCTTGATAAATTTGAAGTGGCGGTTCTCATCTAAAACTTCACTCCCTAAAATATCGCTTGGCATGAGATCGGGGGTGAATTGGATCCTTTTAAAATCCAGTCCCAAGGCCTGTGCAATAGTATTTACCATTAAAGTTTTGGCTAGTCCAGGAACTCCAATCAATAAGGAATGGCCTCCCGAAAATATGGATATCAGAATTTGATTTACCACCTCATCCTGACCAATAATGACTTTGGCTATTTCTTTTTTTAAATCCTGATATTGATTTACGAGTTGTTTAATGGCTGCAACGTCCGACATGCTTATTTTTTTAACCAGTTACTGGAGAATTGGCAATCACGATACTCTCCATTGATCTTAATATAAGTATCCTGAATTTTTTCTTTTTGCCACTCCTCAATGGCTTTAAGTTTTTTCTCTTCAAGTGCTAAATCCTTTATTTTAAGATAATCGCGGGCAAAGTCTGCTTTATGCTCATCAATCCTATCAGTAACCATCAAAATTTTAAATTTCACCTTACCGGTACGGTCTTCTTCTTTTTGGATCAAACTTACTTCACCGTCCTTCAATCCCTGGATCTGAGAATACAATTCTGTGTCCATTCGGGTTAATTCAAAATTGTAATCCTGAGTTTGGGGGTTAATAAGTTGACCTCCATCAGCGCGCGTTTCTTTTTCATCGCTAGCTTCTTTGGCAGCATCGGCAAATGAAATATCACGATCTACAATACGCTTTCTGATTTTCTCCAAACGCTCTTTAGCCTCATCAGTGGCTTCCTGAGATACTTTTGGGATAAGCAAAATATGACTAACATCGTATTCCTGACCTCTAATTTTATCCACGGTTAAAATGTGATGGCCAAACTCTGTTTCAAAAGGATCTGAGACCTCACCTTCCTGCAAGGAAAAAGCAACCTGACGGAATTCCTTGGCCATTCGCGGTATTTTCTTATCCAGTGTATACCGTCCGCCTCTACTGGCAGATCCAGGATCTTCCGAATATAGAACGGCTTTTGATCGGAAACTTGATCCATTTTCGATAATATCTTCTCTGAATGTTTTTAACCGATTAATAACACGCTGTTTCTCTTCTTCAGAAACTTTAGGGATAGTCACAATTTGAGCCACTTTTAACTCCGTACCAAAGGTAGGGCGTTCATCTTCCGGGATTTTATTAAAGAATATACGAACTTCCTCTGGTGTGATCTCAAGATCTTGTATAATCTTTTCCTGCTCCTTGGCGGATAGTTCATTACTTTTATTGATCTCGAACATTTCATCTCGCAATGATTGTTCATCCGATTTTCCATATAGCTTTAAAAGACGCTCCATCGAACCATCAACTTGTTGCAAGAATTGTTCAATTTGATAATTAATCTTACTACGAATTTCAGCATCAGACACAATAATACTATCCTGAACGGCTTGATGCGCATACAACTTGTCTTCCAATAACTTACCGAATAACTGACAGCGAGTAATATCCTTCGTATTTACACCCTGAGCTTCCAATTGCCTAAAGGTCCTTTGAACATCAGAATCCAATACAATATAATCTCCAACAACTGCAGCGACACCATCTACTTTTTCAGGTTTAAAAACTTCTGTAGAGTCTTTTACCTTGGTCACTTCTGTAGCCATAGAATCAGCCACAGTAGTAGGGTTTTCCTCAATAATCTCTTGAGCCAAGCCTAATTGCACGCCTGCAACCATAAGACCAAATAATGTCAAGTATTTAAGTTTAATAATAAATTTCAAATTGTTTGTTTTTAATTGCATCCTTAGTAATATCCTTTTCTAATTGTTTTATCAATTCTAGTTTTCGTTTGTTTATTACGATCTGCCTGATGGTGGGTTTAACGTATTCCAGCGGCGCCGTATCGTTCCTCAATAAAACATCATTAATTTGCATCAAATATACTCCTAATGAATCTTTGAGCTGTATAAAATTAGATTTTTTTAACAGTTGATCTTTGTTTTCAATTGTGATCGCAGGAATTTTTTCAATAGCCTGACTGACCTTGATCCAAATGGAATCATTTAGTGAATATGATTTGAATTGAATCGAGAGCGAATCCAAAGTGCTTTTATCTTCAGAATTGAAGCGTTTGAACATCTTTTCAATCGCCGTGTAATTATTCATTTCTTCATTAACATGAACATATCTGAATTTTATTAAAGGTTCATTTAATTTGAAAGCCTCCTTATTGGTTTCATAGTAATCCATCATAGCCTCCGAGGCAATGGTGGTATCAATATTTTTTTTAACCAAAGCCTCTATGTAGGCCTTCGTATATAAATCGGTTTTGTATTGTTCTACAAGTTTATTAAAACTTTCCTGCGTATCCTCGCTCAGATTAATTAAAGCACCATCCAATAATAAACGTTTTGTAGCCCACTTGGTAATAAAATTCTGCACTCTTAAGGTACTATCGTCTTTTGAAATAGCATCAGATACCAAATCTTTGATATCACTTTCATATAAATAGGAATCATTTACCCGAGCAATTGGTTTCTCATCTATATCCTTTCTAAAGAACTGACAAGAGGATACCATAAGCAAAACAGAACAGCCTAAAATGATTGATTGATAACGCATTTATTGTGCTTGTAATTGAGTTTTAATAGCTTCTAAAACATCCTTATTAATAGTTACTTTATACTTTTTATCCAAGGCTTCCAACCATTGTTTTTCCTTCAAGGCTTGGTAATCACTTTGAACCAGACCCCGAATACTTTCAAGCGGTTTTTGCGTTTCCGGTATCACTTCTTTTATTTGTACTAAAATAAAAGAATCGTTTTGTTTAAAAACTTTTGATATACCAATTTTAATCTTCAAGTTTTTAGGTAATACTGAATCATTCAAAGTAAATAAACCCGATTTGAATTCAACATCTGGAGTATTTGGATTTTTCACCAAAGCTTTTATATCTTCGAGGTCCATACCGGAACCTAATAATTTTCCTGCTTTTTTAAGCGTTTTTTGATCTGATGATAGCGCCACAACGGCATCAATCTGTTCCGGTGTTTTATACTTGTCTAAATGATTTTTATAATAGGCTTTCATTTCGGTTGAATCAGACTTTGAAAGCTTCCAAATTTTTGAATCCATTAAATCGAACAATAACAAACCATCCTTATATTCCTGTAATATATTGGCATATTCAGGATTAATATTTACTAAATTCGATTTGTGATAGCTCACTAATGTGGTATTCAGAAATTTGTTGTAGAGTTCTTGTACTACAGGCTTGACGTTCGGATTATTTTCAGAAATAAGGCCATAAGTTTCTAAATACATCCCAAAATCCCGATAGGTGTAAGTTCTATCACCAAGAGTAAACAATGGCTTTGAAGTTTCGTAAGATTCCGGAAGTTTGATCTTTTTGCTGTTGGAGGGCGTTATTAATCCTGAAAAATAATTTACAGCTACCTCATTATTAGACACTCCATACATTTTTCGAAGCTTCGCATGTAAAGCCTCATCAATACGTTTAGATCGCCCATCTCGTTTAATTTTTTCGATGAGTTCAGGTTTCATTTTATCAAAAGATTGAACAGGTTCTTTTTGAATTAATTTTATAATATGCCAGCCAAATCTTGATTTGACAGGCTCTGAGAAATCACCCGGATCCTGGAGTGCGAAAGCAGCATCTTCAAATACCGGAACATTCAGCTGTCCGCTTGAGAAAGGCGATAATTCCCCACCGTTGGCTGCGGTATTCCGATCCTCAGAATATTGTTTTGCCAAATCTTCAAAAGATGCACCATTTTTAAGTTTTATGTAAATATCATTGATCTTTAATTCTTGCGAAGCAGCCAAGGAATCATTTTCATTGGAAAGTAACATGATGTGGGCCACAGTCGCTTTACCGCGGGCAGGACGCTTATCAAGAACCCTTACAATATGGTACCCAAACTGTGTGCGGAAGGGTTGAGAAATAGTGCCTGAATCAGTGTTATAAGCTGCTGTTTCAAAAGGATAAACCATTTTAAACCCAGAAAAATATCCCAATTTCTCACCAAAGATCGTTTTCCCGTCGTGAACAGCTTCACGGACCGTTTCAAAGCCTTCTTTTACTGCTCTATCTCTAAAGGCATTTATTTTATTGTAGGCTGCTAGAGTGTCCTGCGGACTTGCATCTTCAGAAAGACGGACTAAAATATGATCTGCATTTACTTCCTGAGTAGCCCTGATATAAGCTTCTTCAACCAAAGGATCGGTTACTTTAGAATCTGTAATATAATTTTTTGCAAGCTGTTCAGTGTATGTCCCCAACTCTCTAAGGTATCCGGGTTTCTGATCTAAACCTTCTGCCTTGGCTTCTTGAATCTTTAATTTGTAATCGACAAATAATTCTAAATAATTATCTACATCTTTTTGGGAATCATCCTGAACAAGATTTAAATTCTTTTTATAAACCCTAATAAATTCTGAAACTTTTACAGAAGTTGAATCGATAGTAAAAAGTACCGAATCATCTATATCTTGAGCTAAGGCGCTGAAAGATAAGAAACTACAAAACATTAATAAAAAAAACTTGAAGCTCATTATTTTTTTTTTAGGAAACTGAACAAAAATACTAATATAAACATACAATGCAAGTTGGTTTAACAAACGTTTAATTATAATCAATATTACGTGAAATACCTTAAAATTCCTGTATCTTTCAGGCCGATTTAATGGCTGTACCATGCGAAAAATTAAACTGATCTGGGACTTTAGAGGTCCGGATGCCCAAAAAATTGCCGAACATCATGAAATTCATTTAAAAGAATATATCGTGATGGAAAAACTGGGCGATCTACCCACCGGCGTTGAAACCCTAAGTAAATTGCATACCATTGCGTTTTTGGTCATTGGCGAAGACAAAATGATCTCAGTAAGAGATGCCCTTAAACCACATAGGGGTTTATTCCATGACGAATAAAATATGGTTTTATTGGTGTTATATATTTGTAATTTTAAACTTAAAATATTAGTTTAGAGTAAATTACACCACCAACCAATGAAAAAATATAAAACACTATACCTATGGATGCTCGTACCCATGGTATTCATGCAATTGGGAATTTTCAGAGACTATTGGGGAGATTTCACAGATAACGCCTGGTCGGTTCATGTCCACTACTGGACCGGTTCCATTTGGTATTTATACCTTATTATTCAACCTTATTTTGCTACCCATAACAAGCTAGACCTTCACAGAACCAATGGTATTATTGGAATGTTCTTAGCCGGAGGGGTTTGCCTTACGGCTTTAAGTATGATGTATCGCGATGTAAATACTGCGCATTTGGCCATGGAAAATACTGAGCGCTTTGGGCCTTTAGGACCGTGGTTCTTTTACGGTGTGGCTGCTATTGAAATCCCTATGATGATAGCCTTTGGATTTGCAGTGATAAAAAGCATCATCCATAGAAAAGAAATTGAAAATCATGCTTGGTGGTTGATCTCTACGGTATTTTTAATCATGTTCCCCGCTGTTGGCCGCGGTATTCAAAACGTGTATATCGGGATGAATGCCTCGGATTGGCCAAATGTAGATATTATGTTCCCCTTATACCTGGCCGTCGCATTTATTATAGTATTACTTCTGTTAGCTGCCTGGAAATATAATAAACTTAAACACCCAGCAACCTTATTAGGTGTGGGTGTCAATGTTTATATCTTATTTTTAGAACCTCTTGGAAAATCAGAAGCTATCCAAGCGTTTTTTGAAACCTTTGTAAAAGGTTAATCCTTTGATTAACGCGAATAATTAGGTGATTCCTTCGTAATAGTAACATTATGTGGATGACTTTCGTGAATACCACTAGACGTTATTTTTACGAACTGCCCCTTATTTTTTAAGGTCTCAATGTCTTTTGCGCCGCAATAGCCCATTCCGGCACGAAGTCCTCCGACAAACTGGTGGATACTTTCATAAAGGTCACCTTTATACGGTACACGACCAACGATCCCTTCGGGAACCAGCTTTTTGATATCGTCTTCCACATCCTGAAAATAACGGTCTTTACTCCCTTGTTTCATAGCTTCAACAGAACCCATACCACGATAGGTTTTAAACTTTCGTCCTTCATAAATAATGGTTTCTCCCGGAGATTCTTTCGTTCCCGCCAATAATGAACCTAGCATGACTGAATCCGCACCGGCTGCAATAGCTTTTGGAATATCTCCAGTGTAACGAATACCACCATCTGCAATTACGGGAACACCTGTTCCTTTAATCGCCGCAGAAACTTCCAATACTGCAGAGAACTGTGGAAACCCCACACCAGCGATCACACGTGTGGTACAAATAGAACCGGGACCAATACCAACTTTTACTGCATCAGCACCAGCTTCAACTAAATATTTAGCAGCTTCGGCAGTCGCAATATTCCCCACAATAACATCCAGATCAGGAAATTTAGCTTTCACTTCCTTAAGTACTTTTACAACGCCCTTTGTATGACCATGAGCTGTATCGATAACCACGGCATCAACACCTGCATTCACAAGGGCTTCAGCACGATCAACAGCATCAGGAGTAACGCCAAGAGCAGCTGCTACACGAAGACGGCCATATTCGTCCTTATTGGCAAAGGGTTTAAGACTTAATTTTGTGATGTCTCTAAAGGTAATTAAACCAGATAATTTGTAATTATCGTCGACAATAAGAAGTTTTTCAATTTTATGTTCCTGAAGAATCTTTTCAGCATCCTGAAGGGAAGTCCCAACACCGGCTGTTACCAAATTATCTTTGGTCATGACCTCCACAATGGGTTTAGAATTTTGATGTTCGAAACGTAGATCTCGATTTGTTACGATCCCTTTTAAAGTCCCGGTATCATCTATTATTGGAATCCCACCAATACTGTGTTCAGCCATATTCTGTTTGGCATCCAATACGGTTGCATTCATAGGTAAAGTTACCGGATCGATAATCATCCCACTTTCTGCACGTTTTACACGCCTTACTTTCAGGGCCTGTTCTTCAATGGTCATGTTTTTATGTAAAACCCCAATGCCACCTTCCTGGGCCATAGCAATAGCCATTTTACTTTCGGTAACAGTATCCATAGCGGCCGAAATTATGGGCACGTTTATGGTTATATTTCGTGTGAATTTTGTTTGAATATTTACCTCCCTTGGAAGTACTTCGGAGTAAGCAGGAACTAAGAGAACGTCGTCGTAGGTTAGCCCTTCACCCAGAATTTTGTTTTGATGTGCAGTCATAGTGCAATTACAGTTATAATTGCGTGCAAATATACAACTAATATTCTAAGTTCTAATATTAATATTAATATCGCATATCATCGAATCTTACTACTACTTTTTTGAAAAAAATAAACGTAGATAAGTATTAGTTAGGAAAATAAAACTCGATATTATGCTTAATTCTCAAATTTAAAAGAACCTCTTAATTTTAAAATTATTATCCGTTTAAAATCACCTTTAAGTTCAATTAAAAATTTAATTTTTAGACAAATAATTTTTAAAACATAATATAAGATTCGCATTAAATGTGTTAAGATATACTGTAATTTTAATAGGTTAACATGAGGAGTAATAATGTCTTAGTATATTTTCATTAAGTATGATACTTATTTTTTTTAATTTTAATTATTTGAGCTACAAAGCTTTATAAAATTTATTTTTATTTATTCTAAATAAACTTTGAGAATGCAAAATTCATGATTAAATTTGCACCGAAATAAAAGTGTTATTTTTAATAAGTCTAAATAAAATGAGAGTCAAGATTACCCTATTTTTCCTGTTAATTTTAGGAGCTACCTATGCTCAAGAAACCCAAAAAGATTCTATTCAAAAACTAGATCAGGTTTTAATAAATGCACAAGTTATTTTTGGGAGTAAATATGAAGCTAAGAACAGAACCGGTTCTTCTTATTACATTTCTCCAAATGAATTAGAAAAATTTAACTATACAGATATTAATCGTGTTTTAAGAGCTGTACCAGGTGTAAATATTTATGAAGAAGATGGTTTTGGATTACGTCCAAATATTAGTTTACGTGGTACATCTCCCGAGCGAAGTGCCAAAATATCAATAATGGAAGATGGTGTTTTAATTGCACCTGCACCATATAGTGCGCCTGCAGCCTATTATTTTCCATCAGTTGCCAGAATGCAAGCCGTGGAGATATTAAAAGGAAGTAGCCAAATTCAATATGGTCCATTTACAACTGGTGGGGCTATTAACTTGGTTAGCACCAAAATTCCAAATAGCTTTAATGGTGCATTAAAAACAAGTTTTGGTAGTTTTAATACAATGCAAACCCATGTTAAAATTGGAGATAGCAAAACAAACTTCGGCTATTCTGTTGAGTATTTAAATTTAAACTCTGATGGTTTTAAAAATTTACCTGATGGCAGTAACACTGGGTTTGACAAAAATGATTTTGTTGCAAAATTTAGATTAAATTCAAATCCTGATGCTACTTTTAATCAGTCTGTATCTTTTAAGTTCCAATATTCTGACGAAGTTTCAAATGAAACATATTTAGGACTTACCCAAAATGATTTTAATAACAACCCGTTTAACAGATATGCTAGTTCTCAAGAAGATAAAATGACAAACGACCATATTCAATTTATGGCAACACATAAAATAAATTTTTCTAAACAATTCAGAATTACTTCCAATGCCTATTATAACGGTTTTTCAAGAAACTGGTATAAATTAAATGATGTGGTTTATAATGGTAATAAAGTTGGTATAGCTTCTATTATTAGTAATCCCCAAGATTATCCAAATCACATGAATATTATAGATGGGTCAACAAATTCTGATAATGATGCCCTTATTCTTAAAACGAATAATAGAAATTATATTGCAAAAGGAATTCAAACAAAATTTGATTACCATTGGTCTACTGCAAATGTGTTTAATGATTTAGAAATTGGTGTACGCTACCATTACGACGAAGAAGATCGTTTTCAATTGAAAGACGGGTACAGTATATTAGATGGTGAAATGAATTTAACATCCAACGGTACTCCAGGTAGCGATGCCAATAGAATTAGCAGTGCTAAAGCTTTTGCAGCTTCTATTTTGTACAAGCTAACTTATAAAAATTTAACTTTAACCCCAGGTTTGCGTTATGAAAATATAGTTTTAAATAGAGATAATTATGGAACTAGTGATCCTAACAGAATTGGTAATGAATTATCCACAAGAGAAAATAAAGTTGATATTTTTATACCAGGAATAGGATTCAATTACAAAATAAATCGAAACACATCTGTTTATGGTGGTGTACACAAAGGGTTTTCTCCTCCGGGTAATGAAATAGGACAAAAAGCAGAAGAAAGTATAAATTACGAATTGGGTTCTCGTTTCAATCTTCAAGGCCTTAGAGGTGAAGCAGTTATTTTTTACAACGACTATAGTAACTTACTAGGTAGTGATTTAGCAGCAACTGGCGGCACCGGTTCTTTGGATCAATTTAATGCTGGTGAGGTCGCCGTTAAAGGTATCGAGTTACTTTTAAATTATGATCTACTTCAAAACAACATTAAATTTTCTTTACCAATTACTTTTGGATATACATTTACAGATACTGAATTTTTAAATAGTTTTGGAAGTGATGATTCATTATGGGGAGAAGTTACTGCAGGTGATGAACTACCTTATATCGCAAAACATCAGTTTAACACTTCAATATCATTAGAGCATAACAGATTTGAACTAAATCTTAATGGCCGGTTAAATGGCGCATTTAGAACTTTAGCTGGCACAGAAACTATTACAGCTGATAATGGAGTTACTTCAAACTTTATTATCGATTTTTCTGGAAAATATCACTTTTCTAAAAATTTAAGTGTGACTGGAAACATTATTAATCTTTTAGATAAAACTTATGCTGTTTCTAGGGTTCCTGCAGGATTAAGACCAGGGCATCCTTTTGGGGCTTACGCTGGTTTAGAATTTCAATTTTAAAATAAAAGATAATTCTCACAAGAGTCATTATTTGAAATAATGGCTCTTTTTTGTTAATAGAAATGATTAAAAATTTTAGAAGCCTCATTATAAGCACTCTCAAAACTGAGGGCATTTAGTGTATTTACCTGGTGCGTCGTGAAGTAAGACAAAAGTTTTTCTGTGGGCATATTACCAATCAGTTCATCTTTGGCCATAGGACAACCTCCAAAACCCTGAATGGCGCCATCGAACCTAGAACAACCAGCCTTGTAAGCCGCATCGATCTTTTCGAACCAACTTGATTTTGTAGTATGTAAATGGGCTCCAAATTCAATATTGGGATAAGCGGGTATTAAATGTGAAAATAGATACGTAATATTCTCAGAGTTTGAGGTTCCTACGGTATCGCTAAGTGAAAGGATCTTGACGCCCATTTTAGCTAATTTTTCGGTCCACTCCCCAACAATTTCCACATTCCATGGATCACCGTATGGATTACCGAAACCCATAGATATGTAAACCACAACTTCTTTACCTGATTTATCGGCGATGTTCAAAATCTCTGACAACGTTTCGACAGACTCCGCTATCGTTTTGTGCGTATTACGCATTTGAAAGTTTTCTGAAATAGAAAAAGGATATCCCAAATAATCAATTTCGGGATGCTTACAAGCATCCTCCGCCCCACGGATATTGGCAATAATAGCCAACAATTTACTACGGGTCTTACTTAAATCCAGTTTTGATAAAACCTCGGCCGTATCCACCATTTGTGGGATCGCTTTTGGCGACACAAAACTCCCAAAATCGATGGTATCAAAACCAACGCGTAATAACGATTGGATGTACTGTACCTTTTTATCCGTAGGAATAAAGGTCTTGATACCTTGCATGGCATCGCGTGGACATTCAATGATTTTTACTGGTTTTGACATCGCTTTATTTAGCACTAAAAATACTATTAATTTTTGTAAGCACCGTAACTAGGAATTGTAATTTAATTGAAATCTAAGCCTTATTTAGCACGGTCCAAAATAGCCTTGTTAATAGCTTTTATGAGTCCGGGGCCCTCATAAATAAACCCCGTGTAAATTTGAACGAGATCAGCTCCTGCCTCTAATTTTTCAAGTGCATCTTCGGCGGAATGGATTCCTCCAACACCAATAATAGGAAAGGCTCTTTCGCTTTTTTCCGACAAGTATTTTATAACCCGAGTGCTTCTAGCTTTAATGGGCTGCCCACTTAAACCGCCATTACCAATAGCCTTTAGTTGTGCATCGGAGGCTTTTAATCCTTCACGAAAAACGGAGGTATTACTCGCTATAACACCATCTAATTTGGTGTTTTTTACAAGGTCTATGATCTCATCCAACTGACCTTTGTTGAGATCCGGCGCAATTTTTAATAAGATAGGTTTTTGTTTATCGAAAGTTTTGTTTGCTTTTTGTACCACTGAGATCAATTCTTCCAAATAATCCTTATCGTTTAATTTGGCATGACTATTTACGTTGGGACAACTTACATTCAGAACAAAATAATCCACATAAGGATGTAAAGCATTAAAACAAGTTAAATAATCGTTTGTATACTCTTCGGGCGATGTTTGCGTATTTTTGCCAATATTACCACCGATGATCACCTGTCCTCGGTTTTTCTTCAATTGTTCAATGGCTGCTTCAACACCTTCATTATTGAAACCCATTCTATTGATAATACCCTGATCGTCTTTGAGTCGGAACAAGCGTTTTTTAGGGTTTCCCTGTTGCGCTTTGGGTGTTACCGTTCCTATTTCAATAAAACCAAAACCAAAGTTGGCCAGTTCGTTGTACAAGACGGCATTTTTATCAAATCCGGCTGCTAATCCTACCGGATTCTTAAAGGTTAATCCGAATAGTTTTCGTTCTAAACGTTTATCTTCTACAGCATATATTGCTTTAAATAGGTCTTTAAATCCTGGGATCCGATACGTTATTTTAATTAATGAAAAGGTAAAATGATGGATCTTTTCAGGGTCGAACAAAAAGAATATTGGACGAAGAAGTGATTTGTACATCTGTTTGATTTGTGCAAAAGTACTCCGAAATAAAAAATTGCGCAATTCAAATGAAAAAAATCTCAATAGTTGTAACTTTAGCAGCAAATAAGCTATTAAAATAACTAGAATGATTTCGAAAGACCACCTTATAAAACGCTTTATCAGTTATGTAACCGTCGACACGCAATCAGACCCTAAATCGGAGACCACTCCAAGTACTGAAAAACAATGGGATTTAGCTAAAAAACTAGCTAAAGAGCTTAAGTATATTGGGATGGAGGATGTAAGTATTGATGATAATTCTTATATCATGGCCACTTTACCCAGCAATGTTGATAAAAAGGTTCCGACCATAGGTTTTATTGCTCATTTTGACACGTCACCCGATTTTACCGGAACCAATGTAAAACCACAAATTCATGAAAATTATCTGGGAGGTGATCTCCTTTTAAATAAAAAAGAAAACATTGTTTTATCTCCGGATTATTTTGAGGATTTAAAACAATATGCAGGTCAGACCTTAATTACTACTGATGGCACCACACTTTTAGGTGCTGATGATAAAGCAGGGGTTTGTGAAATTGTAACGGCCATGGAATATTTAATTCAGCATCCGGAAATAAAGCACGGTGAAATTCGTGTAGGATTTACCCCGGATGAAGAAATTGGTCGGGGTGCCCATAAATTTGATGTGAAAAAATTTAATGCCGATTGGGCTTACACCATGGATGGTAGTCAGGTTGGAGAATTGGAATACGAAAACTTTAATGCTGCCGGTGTAGAGATCACAATAAAAGGAAAAATCGTGCATCCGGGTTATGCCAAAGGTAAAATGATCAACTCCATGTATATTGCCATGGAATTCATCAATTCATTACCCCGTATGGAAACACCTGAGCATACAGAAGGCTATCAAGGATTCTTCCATTTAACTCAAATTGAAGGTGATGTCGATGAGAGCAAACTAGAATATATTATTCGCGACCATGATCGAAAACATTTTGAAGCTCGAAAGGAAGTCATGATTAGACTAACCGAAGACATCAATTCACGTTACGATCATGATGTGGTATTCACTGAAATAAAAGATCAGTATTACAACATGCGGGAAAAAATTGAACCCGTTATGCACATTGTAGACATTGCCGAAAAGGCCATGAAAGAATTAAAGATAAAACCACTTATTAAAGCCATTAGAGGTGGAACCGATGGATCTCAATTAAGTTATATGGGCCTACCCTGCCCTAACATTTTTGCAGGTGGCCATAATTTCCACGGGCGTTATGAATACGTTCCTGTAGAAAGTATGATTAAAGCTACTGAAGTGATCTGTAAGATTGCTGAGTTAACAGCTGAACAATAATCAAGACCAACTAAAAGACATAAAAAAAGCTTCCAGAATCTGGAAGCTTTTTTTATGTCTATAATTTAAATTATTTTTTTGGAGCATTGAGTTTACCACTCATTTCCATGGATATAGATGAACGCTCGAACTTAATCTTCCCAGACATTGTTTCGATCACACAACTATCATCATTTAGCTCAATGATTTTACCATGCATACCGCTTTTGGTAATTACTTTATCACCGCGCTTGAGTTCCGCATTGAACTTTTTTTCTTTTTTAGCACGTTTCATTTGAGGAGCGATCATAAAAAAATAGATCACCACAAACATTAAGATAAACGGTAAAAATTGGCCAATTCCTCCTTCCATTTGATATATTTTTAACTGTTAGTTTCTGTAGGCTTTACAAAAGCCGATATTTTTACTACTTCTTTGCCTTTTTCGGTGTTCGCCGTTACGGTAATTGTTTTCGTGATTTTATTCATACCACTTCCGTTGTATTGCACCGTAAATTCACCTGTTTCTCCGGGTGCTAATGGGTCTCTACTCCAATTTTGAGGTACCGTACAACCGCAAGAGGATTTGATATCGGTAATCACCAAAGGGGCATCTCCAACATTGGTGTAGGAGAATGTTGTTTCAACAGATTTCCCTTTTTCAATTTCACCGAAATCATGATCGGTTTTGTCAAATTGCATAACAGGAAATTTAGTTGCAGCCGCATCACGCTCTGCAGCAGCGCTTAGCTTGGCAGCATCAATTTTTTTTGCTGCATTTTCTTTACAAGAAGTAAATGAGACTAAGCAGATTGCGCTTAATACTAAAAGTATTTTTTTCATTTTACAATGTGGTTTTTTGTTATCGAGGTAAAAATAGTAATAATTTAATCTATTAAAAACTTTTGTTAAACCCTTAACATAATATTAAAGCAATCCACGCCCGATTTTATTCAATGTACCATTTTCGCTGTATTCCTTAACAAGTTTATCCAGAATACCATTAATAAAAATGCTGCTCTTTGGAGTTGAATATTCTTTTGCGATTTCCAGATATTCATTAATGGTCACTTTCACGGGTATGGTTGGAAAGTTTTTTAACTCACATATCGCCATTTGCAACAATACATTATCAACATTAGCAATCCTATCAGCTTCCCAATTTTGGGTCTTTTCTTCGATCGTGTGATTCAATGCGGAACGATTTAAAAGTGTTTTCTTGAATAGGTCTATTGCAAATTGTTTGTCATCCGCATCTTTATATAATTTAGGAACGAATAATTCGTCATTACTCGAGGTCTTTAATTTCCGAAGCTGCTTGAGAATAGTTGTATTTACTGTTGGCAGGTCATCCAGCCAGGTTAAATTCTTGTCTTCCAAATAATCGTACAACTTCTCGTTAGGGGCAATAATTTCTTTATATATATCTATAATAAAGCTCTTATCTTCTTTAAAATCCGAAGTACGCGTTTGCATATAATCGGCATATATATCGCTGGAAATAATGGCTTTGAATAAAATATCAACATATTCGTTATCTAATTCCCAATTATTAATTTTTTCAGATTTAATCTGATTTTTCAGCTGGATATTTTCGGCCAAATATTGCAAGACCTGGTTATTTACAAACTTGCGATTTGGATTTTTATCTTCAGAGGTAGCGAGGTGTTTGTTCAACTTTTTTTGAAGATCCGATTCTGCGCGTTTTTGAATTTCGATCGTTAACGCCATAAGCAGTAGATATAGCTTATACATGTTTTCAATACTAAACAGTAAAAATTTCTGGTCCCTTGAGAAATCATCGCTTTCACTACCTTTAAAAGCGTAAAGCGTTTGCATAACCTTGATACGAATATGTCTTCTGTTTAGCATAATGAAAAAGAACGGTATTAAAAGTATTGGTCTTATTTTTTCCTGCGCAAAAATAACATTATTTTAAAAATAAAGCGGTCTTTTCGATGTAATTATAAGGCATATTTTAAAGTATATTTAACATTCTAAACGTTTAAGTTTTCTATATAGTTCGTTTTAATACGTATCTTTGCTCATCGATTTTAAACTGGTGAATGAAAGAACTACAGCACTTAAATAAGTACCTTTTTAAATACAAAACCCATCTGATAGCTGGAATTATTATTACTATTGTGGCACGAATCTTTTTGCTGTTCACCCCGCGGTATGTAAAGGATATTTTTACCACTATCGAAACCTATAGCGCCGGAGAAATTTCAAAAGAGGGCTTTCGCGATGAATTGTTATATGCCATTCTTATAATAATTGGTGCAGCACTAGTTGGAGCTTTTCTCACCTTTTTTATGAGGCAAACTATTATCATCGTTTCCAGATATGTAGAGTTTGATCTTAAAAATGAAGTCTATCAACAATATCAAAAGCTATCCTTAAATTTTTATAAAAAGAACCGAACCGGTGATCTAATGAATCGGATAAGTGAAGATGTGAGCAATGTGCGCATGTATTTTGGCCCTGCGATAATGTATAGTATTAACACGATAACGCTTTTTGTTATTGCGCTAATTTACATGTTTAGAGATGCACCTACCCTCGCGTTCTATACAATCATTCCATTGCCCATATTATCTGTTATCATTTATAAATTAAGTCGGGAAATTCACCGGCGCAGCACCATCGTTCAGGAATTTTTATCAAACTTATCTGCTTACACTCAGGAATCCTTTAGCGGTATCTCAGTCGTTAAGGCCTATGGAATTGAAATTAAAACGGCTAACGATTTTATTGATCTAGCAGAAGATGGTAAACATAAACAAGTTAGTTTAGCACGTGTTCAAGCCTGGTTCTTCCCAATGATGGTCCTTTTGATTGGCGCCAGTAACCTTTTGGTTATTTACGTCGGTGGGATGCAGTATATTAATGGAACAATTACGAGTTTAGGAACGATTGCCGAATTCATTATATATGTAAATATGCTCACCTGGCCTGTGGCTACCGTAGGATGGGTTACTTCGATTGTACAACAGGCAGAAGCTTCGCAAAAACGTATCAATGAGTTTTTAAAAATAGAACCTGAAATTAAAAATACCGTGAACGAGGAAACCGATATCCATGGTGATATTGTTTTTAAGAACGTTTCCTTTACTTACGACGACACTAATATTCAAGCCTTGAACGACATAAGTTTCACTTTAAAAGAAGGAGAAACCTTGGCGATCTTGGGTAAAACCGGTTCAGGAAAATCGACGATCCTAGATCTTATTGGGCGACTCTACGACATCGATCAGGGGACTATCACAATAAATGATATTCCTGTTGATAAGCACAATCTGAACACCTTGAGAAGTCATATTGGGTACGTACCTCAGGATGCCTTCTTATTTTCAGACACCATTAAAAATAATATAAAATTTGGTAAAGGTGACGCTACTGATGAGGAGGTTATTGAAGCTGCAAAAAATGCTCATGTCCACAAGAATATAGTGAAATTTAGTAAAGGCTACGATACTGTTCTCGGAGAACGAGGTATTACACTTTCGGGTGGCCAAAAACAGCGCGTGTCTATTGCACGAGCAATTATTAAATCACCTAAAATCTTACTGTTCGACGATTGCTTATCGGCCGTTGACACGGAAACGGAAGAAAAAATCCTAAATAATCTGAAAAAGATCCTTATTGGAAAAACGGCTATTATTGTGAGTCACCGCGTGTCGTCTGCCAAAAATGCAGATAAGATTATTGTGTTGGAAGATGGTAAAATTCTTCAAGAGGGTACGCATGAATCACTGGTTAATGCCGAAGGACATTATAAGGAACTTTACCTAAAACAATTGAGCAAATCTGAATAAACAATTCGATCAAAACATTAGAAAGAAATACAACGTAATTATTCCAACGAAATACCTTAGAAAAAAGAATATTAATAAAATGTTGGTTAATTTCACTTTTTTTTAGATTTTTGGTACAACACTTGAAACACTAACGCATAATTAATGATATATTGATATGATGGAGAAAGAGGAGATATTTTCGAAAGTATTAAGAGCCGGAAGACGGACCTATTTTTTTGATGTACGAGCGACAAAAGCAGATGACTATTATTTAACCATTACAGAAAGTAAAAAATTTACAAACGACGATGGTTCATTTCACTACAAAAAACACAAAATTTACATCTACAAGGAAGATTTCGAAGAATTTAAGGAAATTCTTGCTGAAATGACTGATTTCATAATCCAAGAAAAAGGTCAGGAGGTGATTAGCGAACGTCACCAAAAGGACTTCAAAAAAGAACTTGAGGACACCCCACAAGTTGCTGAAGCAGATGTAAACAAATCTGCAGAAAGTTTTACAGATATCGACTTTGATGACATTTAAAAGTTTTAAATTTTAACGAATTTTAACCTAACCGTTGCATTTCATGCAGCGGTTTTTTTTTACCTTTAACCAAAAGACTAACTTCCTATGAAAAAATTAATGCTATTTTTTTTCTTGGTATCACTAACGCTGTATGCTCAAGAAAAAACAGACCTATCCTATTATTTACCCCAGAATATTAATTACAATCCAGACATTCCTACACCAGAAAACATTATTGGCCACCAGGTAGGAGAATGGCACGTAACACACGATAAGCTCCTTGAATACATGAAAGTGATTGCTAATTCTTCTGACCGGATCACGCTGGAAAACAGAGGAGAAACATTTGAAGGCAGACCGCTTATACTTCTTACAATAACCTCACCTAAAAATCACCAAAATATTGAGGTTATTCGTCAAAAACACATACAGGCCACCGATACAAATAGTTCAAATATCTCGGAAAATACGCCCATTGTGGTTTATCAAGGTTTTTCTATTCATGGAAACGAACCAAGTGGAGCAAACGCCAGTTTATTAGTGGCCTATTATTTAGCAGCAGCTGAAGGCGACTATATAAATAAGTTACTGGATAACACGATTATTTTATTCGACCCGGTCTACAACCCTGATGGTTTGCAGCGCTTTGCCTATTGGGCGAACACCAATAAAAACGAAAATTTAAACCCGGATCCAAACGATAGAGAATATCACGAAGTATGGCCAGGAGGTAGAACAAATCATTACTGGTTCGATCTAAATCGTGATTGGTTACCAGTACAATTACCTGAATCTCAAGTGCGTATAAAAACATTTCACGAATGGTTACCCAATATAGTCACAGACCATCATGAAATGGGAACTAATTCTACATTCTTCTTCCAACCTGGAATACCTTCTCGAACAAATCCGCTAACACCTCCGTTAAACCAGACTTTAACAAAAAAAATAGGGGAATTTCATGCCAAGGCCTTAGACAAAATTGGATCTCTTTATTTTACAGAAGAACGATATGACGACTTTTATTATGGGAAAGGGTCTACATTTCCAGACATTAATGGAAGTATTGGTATTCTATTTGAACAAGCCAGTTCTCGGGGCCATTTACAAGAGAGTGATAATGGGATCATAACATTTCCATTTACTATACGAAATCAGTTTACAACAGCCCTTTCTACATTGAACGCGGCTTTAGAAATGCGTGTTGAACTATTAAATTATCAGCAAAGTTTCTATCAAAACGCGCGAGCAGAAGCTTCAAAAGAATCAAATAAAGCCATCATTTTTGGTGATGAAAAAGATGCTGCGAAAACCTATCATTTGGCAGAGATTTTAAAAAGACAAAAAATTAAAATTCATGAGCTTAAGGAGGATCTCTCTTTAAATGGAAAAAATTTCAAAAAAGGATATAGCTATGTGGTGCCTAAAGATCAAAAAAATGCACGCTTAATTAAGGCTATGTTTCAAAAGCGCACTACGTTTCAGGACAGTTTATTTTATGATATCTCAGCATGGACATTTCCTTTAGCTTTTAACCTTGATTATGCTGAAAATGTTTCTACTAACAATCTGGGGGACGAAGTCACAAATTTAAATTTACAGGAAGGGCAAGTTTCCGGAGTAAGTGATTACGCCTACCTCATGGAATGGCACGAATACTATGCTCCAAAAATTCTTAATAAAATACTAAGTAAGAACATTAGAGCGAAAGTCGCTTTAAATCAATTTAGTATGAATGGAAAGAATTATGATTATGGTACGATCATGATTCCCATACAAAATCAAGAATTAAACAAAACGGAGTTACATGCTTTTTTAAGTGAATTATCCAAGGACTCTCATATTAAAATTGATGCTGTAAACACGGGATTAACTGAAGGAATTGACTTGGGAAGCAGTAATTTTAAAACATTAAAGAAACCGGAAATTGCCCTTTTGGTTGGTGAAAAGATCACTTCTTACGATGCCGGAGAAATTTGGCATTTACTTGATACCCGCTACGATATAACGGTTACTAAATTAGACACCAAAAATATAGAAGATACCGATTTAAGCAGATATACCACCATAATAATCCCAAACTCCAGGTCTTTAAATAAGACTGACACAGATAAACTCATGGAATGGGTAAAAGATGGCGGCGAGCTTATTGGCTACAGAAATACAGTGAAATGGCTACAAAAAAAGGAGTTTATTGATATAAAACTGAAAGAGGAAAAGGAGATTCCTGCAAACAACATAAGCTTTGAACAAAAAAGGAATTTTACAGGAGCACAGCAAATTGGTGGTGCCATTTTTCAGGCAAAATTAGATCGATCTCATCCTATAAATTTTGGATATAAGAACGATGAATTAGCTTTATTCAGAAATACAACTGTATTTATTGAACCTGATTCGCTAAGTTATAATAACCCAATAAAGTACACTAAAAATCCATTATTAAGCGGCTATATTTCGAAGCCAAATCTGGAAAGCTTATCCGAAACTGTTCCATTTCAAGTAAACCGTCTCGGTAAAGGTAAGGTTGTGGTATTTACGGATAATACAAACTTTAGAGCCTTTTGGTATGGCACAAATAAACTATTAATGAATGCCATATTCTTTCGGGAAGAATTATAGTTTTACACATAAAATTGACACAAATAAAACCAGTAAAAAATATAAACCTCCAAGTAGCCATCCAAAGTTTAGAACTAAAATAAGGGATATTAATATTATCCAAAGTGGCACTAAACTGATTCCGACGGCGAAACGAAAAGTGCCTATAAATTCCGGCGAGGCTACTCTAGGTTTAACGACCAAACGCCAACTCAGATAGGGTCCAAGAAGTAAAACAGCTAAAAGCGATTTAAATATCGGTTTTAGTTGAGAAGATTTCTTATATTTTTGTATTTTCAAATTGATTTTTTTGTTTGAAATCACTTTGTTAACATGTTCGGGATCTAAATAAGAGATTCTGTGCTTCTCTAATATTTTAAAAGTAGCATCGTAAGAATCATGAGGGATATGTGTGGTTAAATTTTTTAGTTCACCACGAACTTTAGCTTTCAAATCTTGAACCGATTTATTTTTATACTCTGAAATTACAGATTTAGCACCTAAAGGTTCTCCAAAATATATGGAAGCAGAATCACCAAAAGCGATTGCATTTTGATAATTAACACCTACAGGAATCAATTTCAAATCTATATCAGGATAACGATCTAAAGTTTCAAAAATAATTCGTGTAAACCCTTTACTCAAAGGTCTTACTGTACGCATCAAATTATGATTTCCTTCGGGAAAAAGAGCTAAAGCCTCATTCCGATGCAACAATTCAGTACAGTTTTCGAAAATAGCGGAGTTATTTGATAAGTTAGACCAGCCATCTCGAATTCGGTAAACAGGGATCATCCGAAGACTTTTAAGCACTCTTGAGAGAATTTTATTTTGAAAAACGCCGGCACGAGTTAAAAAATAACAAAACCGATCGGTGCTCATAGCAATAAGCAAGGCATCTAATAAGGCATTTTGATGATTTCCCAGGAACATTACAGGCTGCTGTTCTGGAATCTCTGCTTTTTTAACAACCACAATTTTTTTATAGTAGAACCATAAAGCTATCCTTAAATACAACCGAACACTATACAACCACAATCGTTTCAAAATTTATTCTTTTTTAGACCAATATGACGCTAAAACCAGGCCTGAAATAATATGCCAAATTCCCCAAAATGCCGCTAGTATGGCCATACCGCCAAGACCTTGAAAAAAGGTGAATATTAGCAATAAGCCCAATCCGGAATTTTGAATTCCAGTTTCAATGGTGATCGTTTTCTTATCCTTTAAATTTAACTTGAATAAATAGGCTACAGCTAATCCAAGACAAATTGCCAAAATATTATGGCTAATACCCAAAACCAAAACATGTTGAACATAATTGTTAAATACATCCAGATTATTGAGAAAAGCAATAACTACAATTGCAATAAAAATAAGAATGGACACTGGTTTTAAATACCTCGACCATCTCATGGCAAATTCTGGCCTTTTATACCGAATCAACATACCCAATATCAGGGGTATTCCTAAAATAAGCGAAACCACCTTTAATAATTCCCAAGGATTTAATTCCACTTCTTTTAAAATAAGGGCCGTAGGTTGGTATAACTGTCCGTAAAACTCAAAATTAAAAGGTGTCATGATTACTGCCAGTGCCGTGGCAAATGCCGTTAAACTTACGGAAAGTGCCATATTACCTTTAGCTAGATGAGTCATAAAATTTGAAATATTTCCTCCGGGGCAAGCTGCTACCATGATCATACCTAAAGCAATACTTGGTTGGGGATTCACCAAGCTTACTAAAAGAAAGGTGAAAAAGGGCAGTAAAATAAACTGAGATAATAGACCTACCAAAACCAATTTAGGTTGTCGCATCAAAATCTTAAAATCGGTGGTCGTAATGTTCAAAGCTACGCCAAACATGACAATCGCCAACGCCATGTTTAAGCCTAAAAGCGCACCGGAATCAAAATTAATTTTAACAGCATCGAGGTCCATCATAAGCTTAGGAAACGATACTTCCATTTTTTATTTTGCTTTCAGGGTGAAGCAGGATTACCTCCTTGTTATTAACTGCACCTAATACCAGGCATTCACTCATAAAATTAGCGATCTGTTTTTTTTCAAAATTTACAACAGCAACAATCTGTCGGTTAAGTAAATCACCTTTACTATACAAGTCTGTGATCTGAGCAGAGGATTTTTTAATCCCTAAAGGTCCAAAATCTATGGTAAGCTGATAAGCTGGTTTTCGCGCTTCAGGAAAATCATTTACTTCTATTATAGTACCAACCCTGAGGTCAACTTTAGAAAAATCATCAAAAGATAGGCTCTTATTCATTTTCTAAAAATACAAATTATACCGAACTTTGAATAAACTTTTTATTATGGCAAATACTCCATCAAATATGCTTCCACTAGGAACAAAGGCACCGAAATTCACCTTAAGAGATACGATTTCGAATACCATGTTAAATTTCGAATCTATAAAAGGAAAGCATGGTACTGTTGTGATGTTTATTTGCAACCACTGCCCTTTCGTGCTGCATGTGAATGATGCCTTGGTATCAATCGGGAAGACCTATCAAGATAAACACATTGGCTTTGTAGCTATTTCGAGTAATGATGTTGAAAATTACCCGCAAGATGGTCCTGAAAAAATGACCAAACACGCCAAAAGGGTAGGTTATCCATTCCCTTACCTTTACGATGAAAGTCAGGAGATCGCTAAGGCTTATGATGCTGCGTGTACGCCTGATATTTATGTATTCGACAATGAAGACACTCTGATTTACAGAGGTCAACTAGACGATTCTCGCCCCGGTAACGGGATTCCTGTGACAGGGAAAGATTTGAAACATGCATTGGATTGTTTATTGAATAATAAAGAGAACCAAATGCCGCAAAAGCCCAGTATTGGCTGTAATATAAAGTGGAAAAACTAATACAAATCCAATTGCCAGAATCCTACGTCCAACCAGGTCTCAAATTTATAACCAACTTGTTTTAAGAAGGCCACTTGTTTAAATCCAAATTTTTCGTGAAGTCCCACACTGGCGTCATTAGGCAAGGTTAGCACGCCGAGAACAATATGAAAATTAGCCGCTTTGAGTTGTTTTATGAGTTCTTCGTAAAGTAAACTACCAATCTTTTTACGTTGGGTGTTGTGTTTTACATAAACCGTGGATTCTACCGTAGTATTATAAGCGGGTTTCGGCCGAAATTTACTGCCGTAAGCATAGCCTAAAATTTCACCATCCTCCTCGAAAACTATGAAAGGAAAATCCTGATAGATCTTGGTAAGCTTTTCTGTGAAGGTTTCAAGTGATAAGGGCTCAATATCAAAAGTAGCTGTTGAATTTAATACAAAATAATTATACATCTCCAACAACTCCGGAATGTCTTTCGGTTCAAAAGGTCTGATCATATAAATATTACCAATTACGTCGTTTTAAAAGCGATTCAATATGTGCATAATGATGCTTACTGTGCCAGGCATAAATTCCTGTTAACGTCTTCAAATTAATTTTTTTATTCGTTTCAGGATGAATAAAGCCTGCTTCCAAACTGTCCATGGGAAGTCCCTTTATCAGGTGCACTAATTTCGCATGTAGAGCCCTAAGATACTGCAAGGATATCTCAATTGGAGCTGTTTTAGAATCGAACAATTCTGCCCAATCAGCCTCATTATATGCTTTAATCAAAGGGGTGATTTCAGTTAAGGCCCATTTAAATCTGGTATAACTGTGGTGATGGCTGTCTGCTAGATGATGAATCACCTGCCTAATAGTCCAACCTTCTGGCCTGTAGGGCGTATCCAGTTGCTCCTCAGTCAAAGGTTTTACTAAAGCTTCTAATCGCGCCGGAAAAAATTCCAGGACTTCTACCCAAGCTTTTAAATTAGCGGCGGTAATGGGATCAGGACATTCAAATTGTCCTATTGGATATTTCAATTTTTGTAAGTCCTGTGCTTCCATAATCAAATATAAAAAAAACACCTCCAAAAGAGGTGTTTCCATTATTGTTATTTTTTGAAAATTATATTATTTCACATTCATTAATTCTACATCGAATACTAAATTGGCATCGGGTGGAATAACCCCTCCCGCGCCACGACTTCCGTATCCTAAATGACTTGGAATGACTAGTCGGGCTTTATCACCTACAGACAGTAAACTGATACCTTCATCCCAACCTGGAATAACTTGTCCCACACCCAAAGGAAAATCGATAGGCTGGTTGCGTTTATAGGATGAATCGAATACCGTTCCGTCAGCTAATTGCCCCTTATAGTGAACAGAAACCGTTTTACCCTTTTCTGCTTTTGGACCATTTCCTTTTTGAATGATCTTATATCGCAAGCCACTATCAGTGGAATCAAATCCCGATGCTAATTTATCTAATTCGGCTTCGGCTGCTTTTTTAGCCTCTTCCAAACGTTTTTCACGTGAGCCTTCAAAGGTTCTGAACGCTTCAATAGCATTGAATTTTTCAGCCTGAGCACCATTTCGAATGATCTCAAGACTTTCTATAATATCACCTTGTGCGATCGCATCCACGACCTCCTGACCTTCTACTACCTTACCAAAAACAGTATGCTTATTATCTAGCCAAGGCGTTTCAATATGAGTGATGAAAAACTGACTTCCATTTGTTCCAGGGCCGGCATTGGCCATTGATAAAACTCCAGGACCATCATGTTTTAATTCCGAATGGAATTCATCATCAAACTGATACCCAGGATTTCCGGTGCCCGTACCTTGTGGACATCCTCCCTGAATCATAAAATCAGGAATTACCCTATGAAATTTTAAACCATCATAATAGGGTTTTCCCTGAGGTTTAGCCGAGTTCTCTAAATTACCTTCAGCCAAAGCTACAAAGTTTCCAACTGTGCCTGGTGTTTTTTCAAATTCCAGATTTACAAGGATCTCTCCTTTTGAAGTATTGAATTTTGCGTATAATCCGTCTGCCATAATTCTATTTTTTTTAAGCCCTGCAAATATAGAAAACAAAGTTTTAAGATTACGCTTTCTAATATTAAGGATTTCTTAAAATAAAAGGAAAAATAAAAAATTTAATAAGCTAAGATATTGAAGATTCGAAAGTATGCTAATTAGCAACTTCACTTATAAATTTGATGCGGTACAAGCGTAGTTCCTCATCGTCGTAATCGCCATCAAATTCTTCCATTGCAGCTTCAATACTATCGGACTGGGATTCCATAAAATAATCATGAATTTCTTCCTGCTGATCTTCATCTAAAATTTCATCGATCCAATAATTTATATTCAGTTTGGTACCGGAGTATACAATAGCTTCCATTTCTTTAATAAACTCGTCCATGCTCATACCTTTTGACGAAGCAATATCATCTAATGGCAATTTTCTGTCGACGTTTTGAATGATAAATAATTTATTCGCAGAATTACTACCTGTAGATTTGACTACCAGATCATCCGGTCTTATAATGTCATTATCGGCCACATATTGACTTATCAGATTCACAAAATCTTTCCCGTATTTTTTGGCTTTTCCGTCTCCAACACCATGAACATTGGCTAATTCGGATATATTTGTTGGATATTTTAAGGCCATATCTTCCAAAGAAGGATCCTGAAATATAACGAAGGGGGGGACACCCAGCTTTTTAGCATTCTTTTTACGCAAATCCTTCAGCATACCCATTAAGGTTTCATCCACAACAGCGCCACCTCCTTTAGCTGCAGTTATTACGGCATCATCATTTAGTTCGTCGTACACATGATCTTCAGTCATCATAAAAGAACTTGGACTCTTTAAGAATGCTTTTCCGGCAGATTTTAATTTAATAACACCGTAGGTTTCAATATCTTTTTTAAGCAATCCGGCCACTAAAGCTTGTCTAACCAAGGCCATCCAATAGGTTTTTTCTTTGTCTTTACCACGGCCAAAAAAAGGTTGCTCATTGGTTTTATGTGAATTGATCATGGCATTTTCTTTCCCGATAATAACATTCACAAGATCCTTGGCTTTGTATTTTTCATTCGTTTTGGCAATGGTATCTAGGACAACTATAACATCATCCTTGGCTTCGTGTTTCTTTTTTGGATGACGCACATTATCATCCATGGCCCCACCCTCACCGGTTTCATTATCAAATTCCTCACCAAAATAATGAAGAATAAACTTTCTTCGTGATATCGATGTTTCCGCGAAAGCGACCACTTCCTGTAATAAAGCGTGCCCGATCTCTTGCTCTGCAACAGGTTTACCGGACATGAATTTCTCTAGTTTTTCGATGTCTTTATATGCGTAAAAAGCCAAACAATGTCCTTCTCCACCATCACGACCAGCTCTACCGGTTTCCTGATAATAACTTTCAATACTTTTTGGAATATCATGATGAATGACAAAACGAACATCAGGTTTATCGATTCCCATACCAAAGGCGATGGTAGCAACAACAACATCAACATCTTCCATAAGGAACATATCTTGATAACTCGATCTTGATTTGGCATCCAATCCCGCATGGTAGGGTACCGCTTTAATTCCATTCACTTGAAGTACCTGCGCCAATTCTTCAACACGCTTTCGGCTCAGGCAATAAACAATTCCTGATTTCCCTTCGTTCTGTTTAATGAACCGAATAATATCAGCATCGACGTTTTTGGTTTTCGGACGAATTTCATAATACAAATTAGGCCTGTTAAACGAGGCCTTAAAGGTATTAGCTCCTGTAATACCAAGGTTTTTTATAATATCTTCCTGAACTTTTGGGGTTGCGGTTGCCGTTAATCCGATAATTGGAATGTCATCACCTATACGACCAATGATATGCCTAAGGTTTCGGTATTCGGGCCGGAAGTCATGACCCCATTCACTTATACAATGCGCCTCGTCGATGGCCATAAACGAAATTTTTACAGAGCGTAAAAATTCAACATTCTCCTCTTTGGTTAAGGATTCAGGAGCCACATAAAGCAATTTGGTAACTCCGTTCTTAATATCCTCTTTAACACGTTTGACCTCTGTTTTATTTAAGGATGAATTTAGTACGTGAGCAACACCTTCCTCATTCGAAAGGCCTCGAATGGCATCAACCTGATTTTTCATTAGTGCTATGAGCGGAGATACCACAATTGCGGTTCCTTCCTGCATGAGCGCCGGTAACTGATAACAAAGAGATTTGCCTCCGCCGGTAGGCATGATAACGAAGGTATGATGTTTATTTAAAATACTTTCTATAACAGATTCCTGAAGACCTTTGAATTTATCGAATCCAAAATATTTCTTCAGTGCAGTTTGTAAGTCACTTTTAGCTATCAAGATTAATTCTTTTTTACATTTTGAGGTAGCTATCTAAAGATTAAATTTAAATAGTACAATAAGATATCCCTCATCTTTTTTTTCGTTAGTTTTGTAACGAAATTCAAATTACAACAAAAATTTAATTTCATTATCTCTAAAGATAAAAAATTCTTTAGAAGCATCAAATTAAAAATAAAGGACATTTTGAATAGTAATAATTCAATTATTGAGAAGGCCAAACAAACCATTGCCTTGCAGAGTGAGGCTATTTTTAATTTAACCCATCGCGTTGATGCCGATTTTGCCGAGGCTGTTGAACTTATATATAATTCAAAAGGTCGCGTGATCATAACGGGCATTGGAAAAAGTGCCATTATCGCCAACAAAATAGTGGCCACCCTTAACTCAACAGGCACTCCAGCCATATTTATGCATGCTGCTGATGCCATTCACGGTGATCTGGGATTGATCTTGGAAGATGATGTGGTTATTTGCATCTCAAAAAGCGGTAATACCCCGGAAATAAAAGTCCTGATTCCTTTAATAAAAAGTGCACATAATAAAATTATTGCTATCACCGGTAATAAAGGATCTTATTTAGGTGAACAAGCCGATTTTATTTTAGATGCCTATGTTGAAAAAGAAGCTTGCCCAAATAATTTAGCCCCAACAACAAGTACCACGGCACAATTAGTAATCGGAGATGCTTTGGCTATTTGCTTACTAGATCTTCGAGGATTTTCAAGTCGGGATTTTGCCAAATATCATCCAGGCGGAGCTTTAGGTAAAAAATTGTATTTACGTGTAGAAGATATATCATCAGTAAATCAAAAACCTCAGGTGGTTGCCTCCACCTCCATTAAAGACGTTATTATTGAAATCACCGAAAAAATGTTGGGGGTTACGGCTGTTGTGGATGATCAAAAAATTGTTGGTATCATTACGGATGGGGACCTACGTCGTATGCTTTCTAAGGTCGATGACTTTTCAAAATTAACAGCCAAAGACATAATGAGTGCCAATCCCAAACGAATTGACACGCAAGCTATGGCTGTTGATGCTCTGGAAACTATGGAGTCCCACGATATTTCTCAACTCCTAGTTGAAAAAAATGGAAAATATGCCGGAGTGGTACATTTACATGATCTAATAAAAGAAGGAATAATCTAATGGCAAAAAAGAATGTGAATGAGATGTCATTTCTGGATCATCTCGAGGATTTACGTTGGCATTTGATCAGAATTGTAATGGCCGTGGTAATTGTAGCTACATTTGCCTTTATTTTTAGCCGTTTCATCTTTCAGGATATTGTTTTCGCTCCGATCTATATGGATTTCCCAACCTATCACTATTTGTGCGAAATAGCACAATTATTGAAAATAGACTCTACATTTTGTAATGAGGAAATGCCGCTTATCATACAAAACAGAACCATGGCAGGGCAATTCTCAGCCGATATTTGGACTGCTATTCTAGGTGGTTTCCTGATCTCCTTCCCTTACATCATTTATGAGCTTTGGAAATTTATAAGTCCGGGATTACATGAGAACGAACGAAAGCATTCACGAGGGTTCATTATCATTTCATCTCTGTTATTTTTCGTGGGTGTTCTTTTTGGTTATTATGTGATTACACCGTTATCTATTAACTTTTTAGCTAATTATAGTATATCTGATCTCGTTGAGAACCAAATTGATATTTCCTCATTTATTGGTTTAGTGCGATCTTCTGTGTTGGCTGCAGGTTTGGTTTTCGAGCTCCCGATCATTATCTACTTTTTAACCAAAGTTGGTTTGATTACTCCTCAAATATTGAAAAAATATCGAAAATATGCTTTAGTTCTGGTATTGGTACTTTCTGCCATCATTACCCCTCCGGATATCGCCAGTCAGGTTATTGTAGCTATTCCAATCTTAATTTTATACCAAGTAAGTATCTATATTTCCAGAATTGTGGTTCGAAATCAAAAAAGAAAAGCAAAATAATATGTCAGACATCATAAACGAATTTAATGCCTACCGCTCTAAAATGAACGCGGAAATTATGGCTGATAACAATAAAATTATCAAGCGCATTTTTAATTTAGATACTAATGCTTATGCACCGGGTGCTTTGGATGTTAAAACCAAAGAGTTATTGGGTTTGGTAGCCTCAACCGTTCTCCGATGCGATGATTGCGTGAAATATCATTTAGAGTCCAGCTATAAAGCTGGTTTAAGCAAAGCTGAAGTTGTTGAAGCCCTCAGTATTGCTACTTTAGTAGGTGGCACTATTGTTATCCCACATTTACGTCGTGCATATGAATTCTGGGATGCTCTGGAAAATCAGGAATAAAAAACACAAATTATGTGTTTCATCCTTGAATCGCATATGATTTTACTATTTTTAGCGTTCAGATACTAGATTATGATTTTAGAAGCCAAAAATTTAATGAAGTCCTACAGCGGGCGTAAAGTGGTTAAAGATGTTTCACTTAAAGTGGAACAAGGTGAAATTGTTGGTCTTTTAGGGCCCAATGGTGCCGGTAAAACAACTTCTTTTTACATGATCGTAGGTCTTATAAAGCCTAACGGCGGAAATATATATCTGGACCAAACGAATATCACAAAGTACCCAATGTACAAACGGGCTCAAAACGGCATTGGTTATTTAGCTCAAGAAGCATCCGTATTTCGAAAATTAAGCATCGAAGATAATATTCTAAGTGTACTTCAAATGACCAAACTCAGTAAAAAAGAGCAACGCATGAAAATGGAGTCCTTGATTGAAGAATTTGGTCTTGGACACATCCGAAAAAACCGTGGCGACCTTTTATCTGGTGGTGAGCGTCGAAGAACTGAAATTGCCAGAGCTTTGGCTACAGATCCGAATTTTATTCTATTAGATGAACCCTTTGCCGGTGTAGACCCTGTTGCAGTTGAGGATATTCAACGTATCGTAGCACAGCTTACCAAAAAGAACATCGGGATACTGATTACAGATCACAATGTTCAGGAAACTTTGGCGATTACTGATAGAACCTACCTTATGTTTGAGGGAAATATTCTGAAAGCAGGTGAACCTGAAGAACTGGCCAACGATGAAATGGTACGAAAGGTTTACCTCGGGCAGAATTTCGAATTACGAAAAAAGAAAATTAGGGATTAACAGGTCGTTCTTACTTTTTTTTGGAAAATTTACCTATAATTTTCTTGAACCCACTGACTAAACCAAAACAACAAATTCCGATAGTTAGACCAAAAATGGCATCGCGTAAAAACTCTGGAATGCTTTCTAGGGTATGATGTAATAAATCGATGTTGTGACTAAAAATTCCTCCTGATACGAGCACCAAGGCAATAGTTCCGATTACGGATAAACTCTTAATTAACTTGGGCAACGCACGAATCAAAAAGTTCCCAAAAAAGTTTAAAAAACCTTTAGAACCATTGCTGAGTCGAACAAGCTTGTAGCCTAGGTCATCCATTCTAACAATTAAAGCCACAATACCATAAACACCAACCGTTGCTATTAAAGCTACCACAGACACCACAAGAATTTGAAACAGTAATGGCTCTTCAATTACAGTGCCTAAAGCAATGATTACGATCTCAATTGATAAGATAAAATCGGTTATTACTGCCGATCTTATTTTTTCCTTCTCGAGTAATAATCGCTCCTCTTTAGGCAAAGCTTCTACTATTGGTACAGAAGCTATTTCATGTGGAAAGAAGAACTCAAATATTTTTTCAGCAGCTTCGTAAGCCAAATACAAAGCACCAAGTACGAGTATCACTTTAATCGCACTACTCGCAAAAGCACTCAATAAAAAAGCAATAGGCAAAATAATTACCTTGTTCTTGAAGGAGCCTTTAGTTATCGCCCATAAAACAGGCAACTCTCTAGACGCCACAAATCCCGTGGCTTTCTCAGCATTTACCGCGAGATCATCCCCTAAGATAGCAGCGGTTTTTTTAGTACTAATTTTACTCATCACTACCACATCGTCCATCAAGGTGGCAATATCATCAAGTAAAGCAAAAAATCCTGAAGCCATGTAAAATCTATGAAATTTTCTTTTGATCTAAAGCCGATAAACCAAGATACATAAAGATGATTACCGGAATAGCAGCAAATTGCAATACAATGATCATAATTAAACTTAGAATTAAAAAGATGTATCGCACTTCGTTCCCTTTAAAAGCATAGTTTTTAAATTTTAAAGCGAATAATTTCATGTTCGCATTAAGTAAAAAACTACTCAATAAGGTGATTACAATTAAAAAACCTTTATTCAAAATAATGGCATTAATGTTATCGTTTTCCTGAAATTCCAATATCAAAGGTAATGATATAATAAGCAAATTATTTGCAGGTGTAGGGAGCCCCTTGAAAAAATTTTGTTGCTCGTCGTCGAGATTAAAGCGTGCCAACCTAACAGCGGATGCCAATGTTATGGAAAAACCTAAAAGTGGCAACCATTCTACTTCAAAACCTGACAGTTTCACATTGGATCCCCATTGCGGAAAAACATCCTGAAAGAAGGAATTATTTGTAGTTAAGGCCAGCATTTTATACATAACCAAACCAGGAACTATACCACTGGTAACCATATCAGCCAAGGAATCCAACTGCAGTCCAAATTCGCTAGTAACCTTCAATTTTCGAGCTGCAAAACCATCAAAAAAGTCGAGAAGAATACCCAAAAACACAAATTGAGCGGCACCAACATAATTATTATTTACAACGTATAATACAGCAATGCTTCCACATAGTAAATTTAAAAGTGTTAGACCACTGGGGATATATTTTTTCATAAAAAGGAATTTCATCTTGTAAAAATAAGAAACAATTTTTCTCCACCGCAATATCTATACGATTTTGCAGTTTTAAAGCTAGTAAATTATATGCATCTTTGTAAAAAAAACCAAGCGATTGAAATCTTACATTACGGCATTATTTCTACTTTGTTTTTTTCTGGGAGCTAGTCAGACTACCAGAAAATATTCAAATGCATTTATGGATATTGGTGTGGGCGCAAGAGCTCTGGGCATGAGCAGTGCTGTTACTGCGAATACGGCAGATGTAAATGCGGGCTACTGGAATCCTGCCGGGCTCGTAAATATAGAAGATAACCAATTAGCTTTGATGCATTCCAGTTATTTCGCTAACATCGCTAATTACGACTATGTCGCATTCGCCATGCCTTTAGATAATGAAAGTGCTATTGGTATTTCTCTTATTCGGTTTGGGGTTGATGACATCCTAAATACCACACAGCTTATAGATGCACAGGGGAATATTAATTACGACAGAATCAGTTTATTTTCCACAGCAGATTATGGCATCACCTTTTCCTATGCACGTAAACTACCCATTGAGGGCCTTAATTACGGTGTTAATGCTAAAGTGATCCGCAGAATAATTGGTGATTTCGCCTCTTCCTGGGGTTTTGGTTTGGATGCAGGTATTCAGTTTGAAACACAAAGCAACTGGAAGTTTGGGATTATGGCGCGCGATATCACCACAACCTATAATTCTTGGGCTATCGACGAAACCCAGTTTTCCACCATCAGTAATGCAGTGGCAGGTCAAAATCAGGAGTTACCGGAAACCACGGAAATAACGATTCCTAAATTACAAATAGGGGTTTCAAAACTAATTGCATTCAACCCTGATTATAACTTATTATTAGCCACGAATTTAAATATGCGATTCGAGCAAACAAACGATGTTATTTCTTCTTCTTTCGCAAGTATCAGTCCGGCTTTAGGCTTTGAATTCGGTTATCTGGAAATGATTCATTTACGTGCCGGTTTGGGTAATTTCCAAAATGAACTACAATTTGACAATAGTCAACAACTAACCTTTCAACCCAGTTTTGGAGTAGGCTTCCAATATCAAGGCATCGCCATTGATTACGCTTTTACAGATATTGGCGACCAAAGTGTGGCTTTATACTCGAACGTGTTTTCTTTAAAGCTTGATTTTAGTATCTTTCGGTAATTAATTTTTTATGAAAAAATCACTTTTTTTTCTACTTTTATTCACCCTCATTCAAGTAGGAACTGCACAAGAAATAACATTATCCAATCAGGCGAAAATCAGTGTCTTAACCATTGCTCCGGGATCATCCCTAAATGATGCTTTCGGACACAACGCTTTCCGGGTTAAGGATCCTGTTAATTTTTTGGATGTTACCTATGATTTTGGGCGTTATGATTTTGATGCGCCTAATTTCTATTTGAATTTTGCCCGTGGAAAATTGAATTACTCCATTGGCAAAGAAGATTACAACACCTTCCTAAGCTATTATATTCGAACAAATCGGACGGTACGTGAACAGGTTTTAAATTTATCGCAGACCAATAAACAGCGATTATATAACGATCTGGTTATTAACAATAAACCTGAGAACAGGGAATATCTTTATGATTTTTTCTATAATAATTGTGCTACAAAAATTAAAGATCTGGTTAATAATACGTTTCCTTACCAGGTAAAATATCATGAGCCCGATGATTTTGAACCGAAAACCTTTCGGGCGTTGATCCATGATAAAGTCGGACTGAATACCTGGGGTAGTCTGGGGATTGATATCGCTTTAGGAAGTGTTATCGATATTAAGGCCACGCCCGTACAACATATGTTCTTACCAAGTTATATTTATAGATTTTTTACTGAGGCAACCATACCGGGCGATCAACCTTTGGTAACTAGTAGTGAGGTTATTTTTCAGGAAAAAAAGGTGAAAGCAGCCAATACTTTTTTTACGAGTCCACTATTTATTTTTGGTCTTCTAGGTTCGTTCGTTCTTTTTATCACCTATCAGGATTCAAAAACCGGAAATAGATCAAAGTGGCTCGATTTTATTTTGTTTGCACTAACAGGCCTAGTAGGTATTGGAATTCTATTACTTTGGTTTGCCACTGATCATTCTGCAACACATCAAAATTATAATTTATTGTGGGGTTTTGCACTGAATATTTTGATGTTGAGTGTGATCCTTCGTGAAAAAATAAAGCCCTGGTTTCGAAGCTACGTGAAGTTTTTAATTATCATACTTTGCTTGTTAATTTTGCATTGGCTTATTGGCGTACAAGTATTTGCGGTTGGTCTTATACCTTTATTAGTGGCATTATTTGTACGTTATATATATTTGGTTCGCCATTTAAAATCACCACGATAGCTCACTTAATAAACAATTAATTTGTTAGGAAAGCCTTTGTTAGTACTTCGTTATTTAGCACTTTTTGTCTCATATTTGTAAAAAAATTTCGTTTGAATTATTTAACGGTTGAAAATATCACAAAATCCTACGGGGAACTGGTTTTATTCGAAAACCTGTCGTTTAGCATCCATAAGGATCAAAAGATCGCCTTTGTAGCTAAGAACGGTACGGGTAAAACGTCCATTTTGAATATTTTATCGGGTGATGATCAACCAGACGCCGGTAATGTTATTTACCGTAAGGGCATTAAAGTATCATTTTTATCACAAGACCCTAAATTTGATTCGGACCTCACGGTTGAAGAAGCTATTTTTGCGAGTGATAATCCGATTTTAAAGGTTATTCAAACCTACGAAAAGGCGCTTGAAAACCCCGAAGACACAGCAGGGTATCAAAAAGCGTTCGAAGCTATGGAACGCCATCAGGCCTGGGACTTTGAGACCTTATATAAGCAGATTCTGTTTAAACTCAAACTCGATGATTTAGACCAATTGGTGGGCACTCTTTCCGGAGGTCAGAAAAAGCGTTTAGCCCTTGCTAATGCCTTGATCACGAAACCTGATTTATTGATTTTAGATGAGCCTACAAACCATTTGGATCTGGAGATGATCGAATGGCTTGAAGACTTTTTTGCTAAAGAAAACTTAACGCTTTTTATGGTAACACACGACCGTTATTTTCTGGAACGCGTTTGTAACGAGATCATAGAATTGGATGGTGGTGAATTGTATACTTACAAAGGAAATTATGCTTACTATTTGGAGCAACGTGATGCCCGGATAGAACGTGAAGCGGTAGAGACCGGAAAAGCAAAACAATTGTTTAAAAAAGAATTGGATTGGATGCGGCGCCAGCCAAAGGCACGAACTACGAAATCGAAATCGCGTATTGATGATTTTGCAGACATCAAGCATCGGGCCCATCAGCGACGAAAAGACCACCAAGTTGAGCTTGAGCTGAACATGGAACGCTTGGGTAGTAAGATCGTTGAATGTCATAACATTTCTAAATCCTTCGGGGACAAACCTATTTTAGAACACTTTGATTACACGTTTAAAAAAGGGGAACGCATTGGTATAATAGGCAAGAACGGCACCGGAAAAACCTCATTTTTAAATATACTAACAACAGCCATAACCCCCGATAGCGGAAAAGTGGTAGTTGGAGAAACAGTTAAATTCGGTTATTATACCCAGAGCGGCATTGCGGTAAAACCCGGTCAGAAAGTAATTGATGTGATTCGGGAATTTGGCGACTATATTCCTTTGAAAAAAGGACGTCAGATCAGTGCGCAGCAATTACTGGAACGCTTTTTATTCAGTCGAAAAAAACAATACGATTATGTTGAAAAACTAAGTGGCGGGGAACGTAAACGCCTTTATCTGTGTACCGTATTGATACAAAACCCGAATTTTTTGATTCTGGATGAGCCTACCAACGATCTGGATATTGTGACCTTAAATGTATTGGAAAGCTTTTTGCTGGATTTTCCCGGTTGTATCATCGTAGTATCCCACGACCGTTATTTTATGGATAAAGTTGTTGATCATCTTTTTGTATTTAAAGGTGAAGGCGTTGTAGAGGATTTTCCCGGAAATTATACAGATTATAGGGTTTATGAAGATAGTATACCTCAAGAGTCATCCAAAGAAAACTTTGAAAAAACACCAGATTCTGTGGTTGAAAATGAAGCTTCAAAACTCTCCTATAATGAAGAAAAGGAACTCAGAAATATTGAAAGTAAATTAAATTCCTTAGCTTTTGATAAGAAGACTTTGGAAGAAAAATTTAATGATCCGGAGCTAACGCAAGATCAAATTAACGAACTCTCACAGAAATTACAGGATATTCTTGATACCATAGAAGCGAAAGAGTCACGTTGGTTCGAATTATCGACAAAACTGGAAGAATGATACATGAGTTTTAAAGGTTGGAAGTACATAAAATTTCTTTTGAAGGCCACCAATCAACATGGTGTGCACTCCCCTTTTGTCTATGACCTGGTTACGAAATGCTTTTATGATAAGGCCTGGTACGGAGATTACAAAGAATTAGAAATAATCCGAAAGGATAATCTCTCAAAGAAAAAAAGTAGGTTGTTGTATCGTGTCGTTAAATACTTTAAACCTAACTCGGTAGTGGTGTTTGGTAAAAAAAAGGACGCTATAAACAATACAATTTTACTGGCTAAGCCTGAGGCCAAAATTATGAATGAGGATGATTGGCCGGACTACGAGGTAGTTAAACCCTTTGACATTGTATATTTTAATAGTGCTGACAAAGCTGATTATTTAAAGGCTTTAGTGTATTTACTGGAAACCACAACCAAAGACACTGTATGGATCTTTAACAACATTCATAGAAGCGAAGACTTTTCCGAGGTTTGGAAAACCATAAAACGCCACAAGAGCGTTAGGATGACCATCGACCTGTTTTTCTGGGGTATGGTGTTTTTCAGGAGGGAGCAGGCTAAGGAGCATTTTAGAATTCGGGTGTGATTGATGAGATTACTTTGCTTTGCTCGCAATGACGAATCCTTTCTCATTACAAAATTAAATACAGGGGTGTCATTCAGAAGGAACGACGTGACTGAAGAATCTATGTGGTCATTCTATTGAGATTCTTCGCTTTCGCTCTGAATGACAAAAGAATTCCTTTGAATAGATTGCTTCGCTTTGCTCGCAATGACTATATTCCATGAATGACAACGCGAGAAACCTTTTAAAGTCTTCCAAAAAACCGTTACCTTGCAGTATAACTGACTTATCGCTAAAAAAAGAATTAAAAACGCATGAAAATTTACACAAAAACTGGAGATGCAGGAACCACGGCTTTATTTGGTGGTACGCGTGTATCGAAACATCATATAAGAATTGAAAGCTATGGTACCCTTGACGAGTTGAACTCGCATTTGGGCTTATTACGTGATCAGGAAATTAATTCTGATTATAAGGACGTGCTTATTGATATTCAGAATAAGTTATTCACTATTGGTGCCATTATGGCTACCGACCCTGAAAAAGCCATTTTAAAGAGCGGAAAAGAACGTTTGAATATCGAAAAAATTTCAACTGCAGATATTGAGCGTTTGGAAGCTGAAATGGACAGCATGAACACTGAACTTCCGGAGATGACACATTTTGTGCTTCCTGGAGGGCACCAAACGGTGTCATTCTGTCACATTGCCCGTTGCGTTTGCCGCCGGGCCGAGCGCTTGGCAGTGGCTTTATATGATTTGGAACCTTTTGAAGCGAATGCTTTGAAGTACTTAAACCGCCTTTCTGACTATCTTTTTGTGTTGGCACGGAAGTTGTCTCATGACTTGCAAGCTGATGAAGTTAAGTGGATTCCGGAGAAAAAATAAGATGAAGGGAAGCACTTAAATTTGCGTTAGGGATTGAAGCTAGCTACCGTGTAGCGCGGAAAGCCCGACCCGCAGGGAAACGCCCAAATTATAAAGATGGAGTTTGCTTGATTTCAGAGGTTTAGTATAAAAAATACGCAGGTTCTTGGTATTATTGATAAATATTTCATTTTTTTCTTGGATGTTAAGCTGAAAAATATATTTTTGCACAAAATTTAAAACCTATAAGTTATGTATTGGACGTTAGAATTAGCATCGTATTTGAGTGATGCGCCCTGGCCAGCGACGAAGGATGAATTGATAGATTATGCGATTAGAACTGGAGCGCCTTTAGAGGTTGTTGAAAATTTACAGTCGATTGAGGATGAAGGTGATTCTTACGATTCTATCGAAGAAATCTGGTCTGACTATCCAACTGACGAGGATTATCTTTGGAATGAAGATGAATATTAGAAAAGCATAAAGAATAGTTAAAAAGTCTCGGTTAGAGGCTTTTTTTTTGTCTTAATCTTTAAATAACACTTTTCATAATGTATCTTTGATATCACTTAACACTGCATAAAAAATAAACCATAAATAATAGGTTTGTTCTACGACTTACAAACAAACCTTGTAAAATAAAAACACATGAGTTTTTTAAATTCTGTACTAAAAGTATTTGTTGGAGATAAATCTAAACAAGATGTAAAAGCTATAACCCCTATAGTTGAAGATATTAAAGCTTTTGAAGCTAGGCTTGAAGCCCTGTCACATGACGAATTACGAGCGAAAACGGCTGAATTTAAAGAGAAGATTAAAGAAGCTAATGCGGAAATAGATGCTAAAATAACTGATCTTTTAAAGCGTGCCGATGACACGGAAGATATTGATGAACGGGAAGAGTTTTACGAGGAAATTGATAAACTGAAAGATGACGCTTACGACATAACAGAAGGCGTTTTGAATGATATTTTACCGGAAGCCTTTGCGGTAATGAAAGAAACGGCTAAACGTTTTGTAAATAACACCTCGATACCTGTTACGGCCAATGAATTTGATCGTAGTTTATCTGGGGAGAAAGAGTATATCACTCTAGATGGTGAAAAAGCCGTTTGGGCTAATTCGTGGGATGCTGCCGGAAAACCGGTTACCTGGGATATGGTACACTATGATGTGCAACTTATTGGCGGTATTGCCATGCATCAGGGAAAAATTGCTGAAATGCAAACTGGTGAGGGTAAAACATTAGTGGCTACACTACCTGTTTATTTGAACGCCCTTTCTGGCAAAGGCGTGCACCTAGTAACGGTTAACGATTACCTAGCTAAACGTGACAGTGCTTGGATGGCACCATTATTTGAGTTTCACGGCCTAAGCGTAGATTGTATTGATTACCACCAACCAAACTCGGCGGCTCGTAAAAAAGCGTATAATGCTGATATTACCTATGGTACCAATAATGAATTTGGTTTCGATTATCTAAGGGATAATATGGCGCATGCACCAGATGATCTGGTTCAACGTCCGCACCACTACGCGATCGTGGATGAGGTAGACTCGGTGTTAATTGATGACGCACGTACACCCTTAATCATTTCTGGACCAATACCAAAAGGAGATCACCATGAGTTTAATGAATTAAAGCCCAAAGTAGAGGATATCGTTGCAGTGCAACGTAAATACCTTACAGGGGTTTTAGCCGAGGCTAAAAAATTAATTACCGAAGGCGATAGCAAAGAAGGTGGTTTTAAACTTTTACAGGTATTCCGTGGTATTCCGAAAAACAAAGCTCTGATCAAGTTTTTATCCGAAGAAGGTGTAAAACTGTTATTACAGAAAACTGAGAACTTTTACATGCAGGACAATAATCGTGAAATGCCGAGAGTTGATGCTGATCTTTACTATGTCATTGATGAAAAAAATAATCAGATCGAATTAACGGATAAAGGTGTAGAGTATTTATCTGGTAAGGACAATCCTGACTTTTTTATCATGCCTGAAATTGGAGTTGAAATTGCCAAGATCGAGGAGAAAAATTTATCGTCAGAGGAAGAGGCTAATCTGAAAGAAGAACTATTTAAGGAATTCGGTGTAAAATCGGAACGTATCCACACCCTGAACCAGTTACTAAAAGCCTACGCCTTATTTGAAAAGGATACCCAGTATGTGGTGATGGAAAATAAGGTTATGATCGTGGATGAACAAACCGGTCGTATTATGGAAGGTCGCCGTTATAGTGACGGTTTGCATCAAGCCATCGAGGCGAAAGAAAATGTAAAGATCGAAGATGCTACGCAAACATTTGCAACGGTAACATTACAGAATTACTTCAGAATGTACCGTAAACTATCCGGTATGACCGGTACTGCGGTTACTGAGGCTGGAGAGTTCTGGGAGATCTATGAACTGGATGTTGTGGAAATTCCAACCAATCGTCCTATTGCCCGTGATGACCGAGATGATCTGGTATACAAAACCAAACGTGAAAAATATAACGCCGTTATAGACGAGGTAACGACATTATCTCAAGCCGGTCGACCTGTATTGATCGGAACAACTTCTGTTGAGATCTCCGAGTTATTAAGTAAGATGTTGAACATTCGTAAGATCAATCATAACGTTTTGAATGCGAAACAACATAAACGCGAGGCGAATATCGTTGCTGAAGCCGGACATCCCGGACAGGTAACAATTGCGACTAACATGGCCGGTCGTGGTACAGATATTAAATTATCTGATGAAGTTAAAAAAGCCGGTGGTTTGGCCATTGTAGGTACAGAGCGTCATGACTCACGTCGTGTAGACCGTCAGTTACGAGGTCGTGCCGGACGTCAGGGTGACCCTGGAAGTTCACAGTTCTACGTATCTTTAGAAGATAATCTGATGCGTTTATTTGGTAGCGAGCGTATTGCTAAAATGATGGACCGAATGGGCTTAAAAGAAGGTGAAGTGATCCAACATTCTATGATTTCCAAATCTATAGAACGGGCTCAGAAAAAAGTTGAAGAAAATAACTTTGGGGTTCGTAAGCGATTGTTAGAATATGACGATGTGATGAACGCCCAACGTGAGGTTGTGTATAAACGTCGTCGTCACGCCTTGCACGGAGAACGATTAAGCGTGGATCTGGCGAACATGATCTTCGATACATCCGAGAATATTTCTGAAACGAATAAAGCCGCAGGCGATTATAAGAATTTCGAATTCGAGTTGATCCGTTATTTTTCAATGAGTGCTCCGGTTACAGAGGAAGAATTCAATAAACTATCCGAGCAAGAATTAGCAGCCAAGGTTTACAAGGCTGCCTTTACACACTACAAGGATAAAATGAAGCGTAATGCTGATCTGGCCTTCCCTGTGATCAAAAATGTATTTGAAAATCAAAGTGATAAATTCAAACGAATCGTAGTTCCTTTTACAGATGGTGTGAAGACTTTAAATGTGGTTACCGACCTACAAAAAGCTTATGAAACCAACGGTAAACAATTGATCACAGATTTTGAAAAGAATATAACGCTTGCCATAATTGATGACGCCTGGAAGACGCATTTAAGAAAAATGGATGAACTGAAACAATCAGTACAGCTAGCCGTTCACGAGCAAAAAGACCCTTTATTGATCTATAAATTTGAAGCTTTTGAATTGTTCAAATCAATGATGGATGCCGTAAATAAAGATGTAATTTCATTCTTATTTAAAGGTGAATTACCTCAAGAAACGCAAAACACCATTCAGGAGGCCCGACAAACTCGAAGAAAGGAAAACCTAAAAACTCAAAAAGACGAAATACCAAATCTAGATGAGCGTTCTGCACAAAATCGTGCTGCGGGAAACAGACAGCGTCAGCACGAGGTTGTAGAAACCATTGTAAGAGATCGTCCGAAAATTGGAAGAAACGATAGGGTGACCATCAAGCACGTGTTAAATGGTGAAAATAAAACCTTGAAATATAAACAAGCAGAACCCCTAATCAATAAAGGAGATTGGGTTTTGGTTGACGAGGCATAGTTTATTATAACTCATACATAACCGAAAAATACATTTTACTGGTTGCCAATAAATTAAAAATCCCGATACCCTATCGGGATTTTTTTTATTACATTTAAAGACGTTTCACTATTATTTTTATGGAATGATCATCATTATGGGCGTTAGCGGTTGCGGAAAAACGACAGTAGGCAAAGCCCTATCTAGGAAAACTAATATCCCTTTTTTTGATGCTGATGATTTTCATCCGCAAAAGAATATTGAAAAAATGAAACACAATATTCCCTTGAATGATTATGATCGTAAACCTTGGTTGGATTCCTTGGCTGATAACATGGTAACCTGGGAAAAAGAAGGCGGATCTATTTTAGCGTGCTCTGCCTTAAAAGAATCGTATCGGAAAATACTAGGATCGAAACTAAAGCAAATTCATTGGGTTTATTTGTATGCGCCTTTCGAAGTAATCCAATCGCGGCTTGAAGATCGCCCGGAACATTATATGAAATCTGATTTATTACGATCTCAGTTTGAGACCTTAGAACCACCTGAATATGGTTTACATCTCTCTACTGAGGAAACTCTTGAAGACATTGTAAAACATATCATCACATATTTTTCATTGAAATGAACGTATCAGCATTTGGTCTTATTGGTTTAGGTGTTATGGGAAAAAGTCTCAGCTTGAACATTGCTGAAAAAGGATTTACCCTTTCAGTTTACAATCGTACTGAGGGCGACGAGGCCCATGTGGTAGATGATTTTATAAATGATACGGAGACCTTTGATTCTATCTCCGGTTTCAAAAATATGGAAGATTTTATTCGCTCTCTGGAAAGTCCGAGGAAAATATTGATCATGGTAAAGTCCGGACCGCCGGTAGATGCTGTTATCAGCCAATTAAAACCCCTACTAGATCCCGGTGATATTATTATAGACGGAGGGAACTCCTATTTTAAAGATACTCAAGAACGTTATGAAGCCTTGAAAAAAGAAGGTTTTAATTTTATCGGCTGTGGCATTTCAGGTGGAGAAGAAGGCGCACGAACAGGACCATCTTTAATGCCCGGTGGATCGGCTGAAGCTTACTCTAAAGTAAAAACTATTTTAGAAGCCATTGCAGCTAAAGATGCACAGCAGCAACCTTGCTGCACACATATCGGTTCAGGGGCAGCAGGTCATTTTGTAAAAATGATCCATAATGGCATCGAATATGCTGAAATGCAACTGCTAGCAGAATTGTATGCATTGCTCCGACCCTTTTACAACAATCAAGCTATTTCAGATCTGTTTTCCCAATGGCAGCAAACCAGATCAGGAAGTTTTTTATTGGATATCAGCTCTAAAATCCTGATAACAAAAGAAGGCAACACATATATATTAGATCGCATTTTGGACAAGGCCGGAAATAAAGGTACCGGAAGCTGGTCTAGTGAGACTGCCTTAGACCTCGGGCAACCTTCTACAATGATGACCTCAGCTGTTTTCTCTCGTTATATTTCCGCTTTAAAAGAAAAACGTGTTGATCTTAGAAAGCGCTTCAATAATCAAACGGAAAGTACCCAAGAACCTGACTTACAAAGCTTAGAGAAAGCTTATTATTTTGCGCGACTCATTAATCATTATCAAGGTTTTGAATTGATCAAGGAAGCCGCAAAGCTTTACGGTTGGAATATCAATCTTGCCGAATTAGCCAGGAGCTGGACAAGGGGTTGCATTATTCAATCAGAACTGATGTCAAAAATAGCCATCTGGTTTCAGTCGGGAGATGACCTGATTAAAAATGATACTGTTTTTGAACATCTTAAATCCAATGAACCGGCAGTTTTAGATTTGATTCAAAACGGACTGGCGAACAGGGTCCCTGTAGACTGTTTTTATCAGGCCTATCATTTCTGGATCGCAATAACCACTGAAAACCTATCGGCAAATCTCATTCAGGCGCAAAGGGATTATTTTGGTGCTCATTTATATCAACGAAATGACACACAAAATTCAAAATTCTATCACACCAACTGGCTAGACTCATGATCGACTTCACGCTTATTTCCGCAGTAATTATCGGTATAGCCGTGTTATTGATACTCGTATTAAAATTTAAAATTCAGGCTTTTATAGCACTACTCATAGCAAGTATTTCTGTTGGAATTATTGCCGGGATGGCACCAAGTACCATTATCAAAACTATGCAGGAAGGCATGGGCAATACGCTAGGTTTTGTGGCGCTGGTTGTAGGTTTGGGTGCTATATTCGGAGCTATCCTAGAACATTCAGGTGGCGCAGAAGCTTTGGCGCATTATTTACTGCATAAATTTGGAGACAAACGTGCCTCATGGGCTTTAATGCTCACTGGTTTTTTAGTGGCTATTCCAGTGTTTTTTGATGTCGCTTTTATACTGCTGGTTCCTCTAATTTACTCTATTCAACGCCAAACAAAAAAATCACTTTTACTTTATGCTATTCCTTTGCTAGCCGGTTTGGCCATAACTCATGCTTTTATACCGCCTACACCAGGTCCTGTAGCTGTAGCTGATATTTTAAAAGCGGATTTAGGCTGGGTCATATTATTTGGCTTTATTGTAGGAGTCCCAACGGCTATGATTAGTGGTCCACTTTTCGGAAAATATATTGCCAAAAAAATTCATATTAATGCACCAGAATTACAAGCTGAAAAGAAGTCAACAAATTCCTATCCAGCCGTTTGGCTAGTGGTTTCAATTATTGGAATTCCTATTGTTTTAATTATTGGCAATACCCTTCTTAATAGTCCGTTATTAAATCACTTAAATATCTCAGAAAGTGTAAAGTCCTGGTTAAAAATGATTGGCCATCCTTTTACTGCTCTAATCATAGCTAATTTAATGGCTTGGTATGTGCTAGGTATCAGACGAAAAACCAGTAAAGCGGTTTTACTTAAAATAAGTACAGCTTCCATGGGACCCGCCGGGGTTATCATATTACTGACAGGTGCCGGTGGCGTATTTAAACAAATGCTAATCAATACAAAAACAGGAGAAATGCTGGCGAATTATTTTGCGGATAAAGGCGTTAGTATTTTATTATTTGCTTTTTTAGCAGCAGTACTGGTTCGGATATTACAGGGATCCTCTACAGTAGCCATGATTACTTCTGCCGGTTTAACAGCACCATTATTAATGCCGGAGACGGGACCTTTGTACACTGCTATATTAGTAATCGCTATCGCCTCAGGAGCATCCATCATGTCGCATGTAAATGATAGTGGCTTTTGGTTAGTAAGTAAATATTTAGGACTCACAGAAAAACAGACTTTTAAAAGCTGGACCATAATGACTACCATTTTATCCTTAGTAGGATTTAGTGTCGTTTTAATGATTTCTGTTTTTCTGTAGTTCAAAATGTGATGGATTAACTGTTTAGATTCTACAGAAGCCATATTTTACAATAGGAAAAGAAGAATAAAATCATTGTAAAATCAAAAATTTTGATGGCTCAAGAACAAAATAGAATAATTTTAAGGTGGTAACCTTTGAAGGAGAGAGTACAACTGTAAATTAAAAATTAAAATGGAAAAGTATTTAGACGCATTTTTTAATGCCTTCACAGGTACGGTGAATTGGACCTGGAAATCTATAATTTTTGAAGTGCCTTGGTATACAAACTTCTTTTGGGGACTTATCGCAATTTCACTTTTTGTGTGGATATTAGAAATTTTATTTCCTTGGAGAAAAGAACAGTCTATATTTAGACGTGATTTTTGGTTGGATGCATTTTATATGTTTTTTAACTTCTTTATTTTCTCAATAGTCATTAGCGGGGTTTATAAAATTTTAGGCTTGCTATTTTCTGAAGTAAATTTAACAGCAAAAAGTTTAGCCCTTATAGATATCTCAAATTGGACGCCTTGGGCACAATTAGCAGTATTCTTTATTATTTTAGACTTTGTACAATGGTTTACGCATGTATTATTACACAAATACCCCTTTTTATGGAAGTTTCATAAAGTTCATCACAGTGTGAAAGAAATGGGTTTTGCCGCTCATTTAAGATACCATTGGATGGAAAATATTTTATATAAACCCCTGAAAACTTTTGGGGTTATGATTATTGGTGGTTTTGAACCGGAACAAGCTTACATAGTTCATTTTATCGCTATTACAATAGGACACCTTAATCACTCTAATATTAAAATTACATGGGGTCCTTTAAAATATATATTTAATAACCCGGTTATGCACTTATATCATCATGCCTATGAATTACCTGAAGGAAAATATGGGGTTAATTACGGGATCAGTTTAAGTTTATGGGATTATATTTTTAAAACGAATTACATTCCTGAGGACAGTGGTAAAATAGAGATTGGTTTTAAAGGAGATGATAAATTCCCGAAAGACTTTATACATCAAAACCTTTATGGTTTTAAAAAGGGACAGAACTAGTCTAAAAAGCCATTTCAAAGTGTTTTAAAACTAAAAAAGTTTAAATAATTGAGGCCAATAAAAAAGCATGAATTTTTACGTTCATGCTTTTTTATTTTATGCTATCGTTCAATTAATTTATAACCTCTCCGTAGAGATCAAAATCTTCAGCCTCGATAATTTTAACTGTAGCATATTCCCCTGTTTTTAGGTAGGTGGATGATGCATCAATTAATACCTCATTGTCCACATCGGGAGAATCAAACTCCGTTCTACCAACGAAATAATTTCCTTCTTTTCTATCGATCACAATCCTATAGATTTCCCCAATTTTGGTTTGATTGAGTTCCCATGATATTTGTGACTGAATTTCCATGATCTGGTTGGCTCGATCTATTTTCACATCGTCAGGCACATCATCCTCTAAATTAAAGGCATGCGTATTTTCTTCGTGACTATAAGTGAAGCAACCCAAGCGTTCAAAACGCATGTCCTGAACCCATTGTTTTAATTCTTCAAAATCTTCTTCAGTTTCCCCGGGATAACCAACAATCAAGGTTGTTCTAATAGCCATTTCGGGAACTTTATTTCTAAATGTCTGAAGTAGTTTCGTTGTTTTTTCTTTGGTCGTACCACGACGCATACTTTTCAGGATATGATCGGAAATATGCTGAAGTGGAATATCTATATAATTGCAGATTTTGGATTCGGTTTTCATAACATCCAAAACATCCATTGGAAAACCGGTTGGAAAGGCATAATGTAAACGGATCCATTCGATACCATCAACTTTTACAAGAGCTTCCAGCAATTCTGCTAAATTACGTTTTTTATAAAGATCAAGTCCGTAATAGGTTAGATCCTGAGCGATCAAAATAAGCTCCTTAACACCTTTTGCTGCTAAATTTTCAGCTTCTTTTACCAGATCTTCAATCGGTGTACTACGGTGCTTTCCACGCATTAAAGGAATAGCACAAAACGAGCAAGGTCTGTCACAACCCTCAGCAATTTTTAAATAAGCATAGTTCTTAGGTGTCGTTGTTAAACGTTCACCAATCAACTCATGTTTATAATCAGCCCCTAAAGCTTTTAATAAACCGGGTAACTCAGTGGTTCCAAAATAAGCATCTACATCCGGAATTTCCTTTTGCAGATCAGGTTTGTATCGCTCACTCAAACAACCGGTAACAAATACCTTATCTACAACACCCGCTTCTTTTTGCTGCACATATTCCAAAATGGTGTTCACGCTTTCTTCCTTGGCGTTATTGATAAATCCACAGGTATTAATTACTACAATATTACCTTCCTCCTCATGAGCTACTTCCTTCCCATTGGCTTTAAGCTGTCCCATAAGTACCTCGCTATCGTAAACATTTTTACTACAGCCGAGGGTTACCACGTTAATTTTATTTTTTTTAAGCGTTTTTGTGCGCATATTCTTTTACAAATCAGGGCGCAAAGATACGGAATCCTTAAGGATTTTTTATAGCTATGATCAGAAACTAAAATTTCATAAACAGGGGTATTTTCTAAACGGAATAAAAAAACTCCCAAGGTTAGGCTTAAGAGTTATAAGAAGTTTTATTTATTCCATTTCTTCTAAAAATATTTTCGAACAATAAATTCAATGACAATGCAACATTAACATTTTCGAAATACAAACTGTGAAAATCTACAATATTTGATGCTTTTAAATTACCAAGAATTTCGCCCTATATATTCAACAGAAAGAATAAGACTATACTTTTTTCATTGTTTTTGCTATTAGTTAATTATAATTTTTAGGAGAAATTCTTTTTCCGGAGGTTTGTTCATAACTATAGGCCCAGTCGAGCAAACGTTTTTCTGATAGTGGCAGACTGATAAAGGTTAAACCTTTTGGAGCGCCTTTTTCATCGTAACCCATGGGTACCGTAATTGCCGGGTATTCTGCAACGGCCGCAAAACCAGCATGGTAATTATTGATACTTAAAAATCCATCAAGTTCATGAGTGGTCATGGGCTTATTGAAAAACAATCTGCCATTCGTTTTCAATGTATCTTTTATCTTTTTAAAGTCTTCTGGTGTAGCCTGATCCGCAACGGCACTTAAAAATAGAGATTGGCCATATGGCATGGCCATTATAGAATCCTTTTTATTGAATACAATAACATCTTGCATAGAGCTTACAGTAAGGTCTTCCCCACCAAAATTGGCAAGGTAATCCGGTAAATCCTTCTGCATATCTAGATTAAGGAGTCTCCTGAAGTTAGGTAAATTTACATCCTCTTCTTCAATCTCTACTACGGTTGCTCCACTCGATTTAAGATCAGCAATAGCATTCACATATAAACTATCTTCCAAAAGGCGCTTAAAGGCTCCAAAGCGCTTACCTTCCAACGCGTTAGAACTAAACCCTTCATACATTGGCTTTTTATTATAAGGTTTCATCGACTTAGCATCCTGAGGGTCATATCCCAACATAGCGTCCAACATGATCGCATTATCGAGCACATTTTTCGTCATAGGGCCGGGTGTGTCCAAGGTTGATGAGATCGGAACAATTCCCGACCGACTTAACAAACCAATAGTGGGTTTTAATCCCACGTTAGAATTTTGACTAGAAGGCGATAAAATAGAACCGGAGGTTTCACTTCCAACAGCAGCTACAGAAAAATTAGCTGCCACGGCCACGCCACTGCCTGAACTCGACCCACCGGTATCCAATATTCGTCGGCCGTAGGGATTTAAAGTTTGTCCGCCAACCGCACTATATCCGCTTGGGCAATCACCACAGAAAAAATACGCCCATTCACTCAAATTGGCTTTACCCAATATAATAGCACCATGCTTTTTAAGCTGCTTAACAATAAAGGCATCATCGGTACGATTATTAATCAAGGCAGAAGCACCAGCTGTTGTAGGCACCTCAGCAGTATTAATATTATCTTTAAGAAGAATAGGCATTCCGAAAATGGGATGCTTTAATTTCCGATTTAATAGTTCCCGATCCTTTTGTTTAGCTTCTGCGATCGCATTAGGATTAATAGATATAACGGAATTCAAGGAAATATCATTATCTCGGTCGAATTTACGGATACGGTACAAATAAAACTTCGTAAGTTGTTCGTATGATAAGTTATCCGAATTGATACTTTTTTGAAGTGTTTTAATGTTTTGCTCTAAAACAAGTGGTTTTAAGGCCTGATAATCCTGTTCAGTAAAATCTTCAAGATCATTGTTGATAGGCTCCCAAAGTATGTCGTTGTTGATATATTTGGAATCGAGGACTTTAAATTCTCTGAAATCCTTTGAAGCAACAGCTGATGAGTCGGTGGCTGTTTGTTCCATATCCAAAGGGGTTTTAGTATCATTTTTACAAGATAAAAATGACACCAAAAGAAATGCGAGTAGAAGGTGTTTCATAGTTAATTTTTTATTAAAATTACTAAAAATTCACCTTTATATAAGGGGTTGAAAATGGTCGTAAAAATATATAGAACAACTCTATAAATACAACGTGTTGACTAACAGGTGTTTAAATAGTTAGTGTTATAAAAACTATCCTGTTAAAAGGCTGTTAAAGTTTTTGTGTGCAATAATTTTCCTACGAATCTGGGAACAAATTTTAAAAATCGCAGAGTTTTTGGAATCAGGGATTTGGTGTTATTTGAAAAATGAATCTACAAACTCGTATTTATTAAACACTTGTAAATGTTCAATACCTTCGCCCACACCAATGTATTTTACAGGAATTTTAAATTGGTCGGAGATACCAATAACAACCCCACCTTTTGCAGTTCCATCTAGTTTTGTAACACACAAAGTGGTTACTTCAGTGGCCGCTGTAAATTGTTTCGCCTGTTCGAAGGCGTTCTGGCCGGTAGAGCCATCTAAAACCAACAACACATCGTGAGGGGCTTCAGGAATTACTTTTTGCATCACGCGCTTTACTTTGGTTAGCTCGTTCATCAAATTTACCTTATTATGCAAACGACCAGCGGTGTCTATAATAATAACATCAGCGTCTTGTTTTACTCCGGATTGCAAAGCATCGAAGGCTACAGATGCCGGATCGGAGCCCATATTCTGTCGCACCATAGGCACGTCTACCCTATCAGCCCAAACCTGAAGTTGGTCGATGGCCGCGGCACGAAACGTATCTGCAGCACCAAGAACCACTTTAAAACCATTCTTTTTAAATTGATAGGCGAGCTTTCCAATGGTCGTGGTTTTACCTACACCATTAACTCCTACAACCATGAGCACGTAAGGTGTTTTTTGTCCGTTGCCTTGAGGCGGTAACTCAGGAATGGTAAATTCGGTTTCTTCTCCGGTATTTGTTTCACTTAATAATCCTGCAATTTCTTCACGTAATATGAGATTAAGTTCATCAGTGCCCAGATATTTATCTTTAGCCACACGCTCTTCAATGCGCTCGATGATCTTAAGTGTGGTATTTACGCCTACATCACTGGTTACGAGTACTTCCTCCAGATTATCTAAAACCTCATCGTCTACTTTTGATTTTCCGGCTACGGCTTTTCCTAGTTTTCCGAAAAAGCTGGTTTTGGATTTCTCGAGACCTTTATCTAAGGTTTCTTTTTTTTCGGATGAGAATATTTTTTTTATGAAGCTCATTTTGTAATTAAGTTGTTTGCGTTAGGGATTGTAGCTAGCTACCATGTAGCGCGGAAAGCCCGACCCGAAGGGTAACGCCCAAATTAACGTATGGTTTATTAGGTCAAATATAAAATAAAAAAAGCTGCTTTCCGAACAGAAAGCAGCTTATAATATATGCTTGATTGTAACTTACTTTTTAGCTAAAAAGTCGTTTACTTCTTCCGGAGCCATGATAGATTCAACAAACATGTAAGCGCCTGTTTTCGGCGACTTAACCATTTTTATTGCCTTTGTTAATCGTTTAGATCCTGTTTGTAATGTTGCTACTGATTTCTTTGCCATGATCTATGTTTTTTACTTGATTTCTTTATGAACAGTCATGCGATTAAGAATAGGATTGAATTTTTTAATCTCCATTCTTCCCGGTGTGTTCTTTTTATTTTTAGTACTTATGTAACGAGAAGTTCCTGGTTTTCCAGACTCTTTGTGCTCGGTACACTCTAAAATTACTTGTATTCTGTTTCCTTTTTTTGCCATCTCTATATTATTTTTTTCCAGCGATTACTTTAAGAAGCCTTTAGATTTTGCTTCTTTAAGTGCTGCAGAAATACCTATCTTGTTAATTGTTTTTAAAGCAGAAGTTGACACTTTTAAAGTTATCCACTTATCCTCTTCAGGGATATAAAAACGTTTTTTAACCAAATTGGCATTGAATTTACGTTTTGTTCTGTTTAACGCATGAGACACGTTGTTTCCAACCATAGCTCTCTTTCCTGTAAGTTCACAAACTCTTGACATTGTTATATAACTTTAATTGGTGTTACCTAAAATCGAGGTGCAAATATACAAATTCTTTGTATTATGACAACCTAATTTTTATCTATTTTTAAAAATTTCTTTAAGCAACATTTCGAGTGCTTTATTTACCGCTTTATTGATCACTTTTACCCGGTGATTTCCGAAGTTGAATTTTTCGGAATATATAGTATCCTTTGTAGCAATAGCAATATATACGGTACCTATTTCGGCTTCTGAATCGCCTTTAGTTGGACCCGCATTTCCTGTTGTTGCCAAGGCAAAATCAGATTTGAATAAATGGCGTGCATTTGCAGCCATAGCTTCGGCAACCTGAGAACTCACTACCGAATAGGTATCTATGATCTCTTTTGGAACCGCAAGCACATCGGTTTTTGAAGCCGTAGCATAGGTTACAACACCTCCATTAAAGAAGTTAGAGGCTCCGGAATGCAATGTAAAACGTTCTGCAACAGCACCACCTGTGCAACTCTCGGCGATAGCTAGTGTTTTTCCTAGTTTTATAAGTTGTTTGGCTATTACGATCTCCACAGAACCTTCTTCTTCCTCGAAGCCCGCGAACTCATCTTTTATTAAAGGTAAAAGCGCGTCGATCTGGTTCTGCACTTCAAGTTTTACTGCTTTTACGTCGAAACCTTTCGTAGATATGCGCAGCCGCATTTTTCCCAGACTTGGTAAATAAGCCAGTTTGATGTGTGCTGGTAACGCGTCTTCCCAGACTTCGATCTTTTCGGCAAGAGCGCTTTCACCCAAACCATAAACCAGTAAGGTTTTATGAAGAATATATGGACAATTATATTTTGCTTTTAACTTTGGAATTACTTGGTGCTCCATCAGAGCCTTCATTTCGTAAGGCACACCCGGAAGCGAAACAAATACCTTCTCTCCCTCTTCGAACCACATGCCGGGTGCGGTTCCCAGCTTATTCATTAAAACCGTTGCTTTGGTAGGTACTAAAGCCTGATCTTTATTAACCTGGAGTAACTTTCCTCTCACATGATTTTTCCAAAGGTTTTCGATATTATCTAAAACTTCGGAATCTAGTTCGAGCGTATCATTAAAAAATTGAGCAATTGTTTTTTTAGTGATATCGTCTTTGGTGGGCCCTAAACCGCCCGTAAGTATTACAATATCCACGCGGCTTTTGGCGTCATGTAAGGCTTGAAGAATGTGATCTTTATCGTCTTGTATCGATGTTATTTGAAATACTGAAACCCCAATTTTATTGAGTTGCTTAGCCATGAACGCGGAATTGGTGTCAATAACTTGACCAATTAAAAGTTCATCGCCTATGGTGATTATTTCAGCAAGCATTAGAGATTAAAGTCGGACTTGATTTCTGCCAAGGCATTATCGACAGCCGTGGTAACATTATTAAGTTTGTCAGTAATATCTAAGTCGGTTTTGGTGAATTTTCCCCAATCCTGCACTTCAATTAAGTCGTCAAGAACACCTAATTCAAATAAATCTATAGTAGGTTTCATTTTATGAGCAGCCTGATAGGCCTCCTTGTAGTCTTTGTTAGCTACAGCATTTTTTAAACGTTCTACATCTACAGCAACTTCATCCAAAAAGGTTTCGGCCAAGGCCTGAATAAAATTTTCGTCGTTATCTGCTAACTCTTTAACACGATCAAGCTTATAATATTTTTCCATATCATTTTATTTTTATTGAAAACATTTCGTGGTCTTCAATATATCCTTTTAAAGTATCATTGGGTTCTACTTTAGAAACACCGGCAGGTGTTCCTGTAAATATAATATCTCCTATCTTTAAAGTAAAATATTTTGAGACATATTCTATAATTTCATCAATTTTCCAAAGCATAAGGCTGGTATTTCCGTTTTGCACAATTTTATCATTCTTTTTTAAAGAAAATGTAATCGAATTTACATCAGCAAACTTTTTTTTAGGCAACCAATCCCCTATTACTGCTGCGCCATCAAAAGCTTTAGCCTTTTCCCACGGAAGCCCTTTAGCCTTTAAATCACCTTGTAAATCACGAGCTGTAAAATCGATTCCCAAGCCAATTTCATCATAATATTTATGAGCGAACTGTTTATCGATATGTTTTCCAAGTCGGTTGATTTTTACTAAAATCTCGACCTCATGATGTACATCATTCGAAAAGTCAGGAATAAAAAAAGGCTGCTTTTTCAGCAAAATAGCCGTATCAGGTTTTAAAAATACTACGGGATCTTTGGGTTTTTCGTTCTCCAATTCTGCAATGTGCTCCGTATAGTTTCTACCAATGCAAATTAATTTCACTTTAAGTTATTTTGAGATTGAATGATTATATCTTGTTATTAAAATTGCGCAATTTAATAGCTGTTAAAACCTTTTTGGTGTACAGGGGAAAATCTGCATTTAAAAGCCAGCCAAAATAACCGGGCTCAGCTTCTAATACTTCAGTCACTAATTTTCCTTTGTGTTTACCAAACGCAAAACATTCTTCTCCTTTTTTATTGTACCCAATAAAACCGGCAAAATCTGCAAACTTCTTACGCGAACTAAATTCAGACAGGAAATTCATGTCATTTTCCAAATCCTGATATTTTTCTAATTGCGCTTTAAGAACCTCATATGTAGCATCAGTATCAGCGCCGGCACTGTGGGCCTCCTCTAAGTTCTTATCGCAATAAAATTTATATGCGGCACTTAAAGTGCGTTGTTCCATTTTGTGAAAAATGGTTTGTACATCTATGGCACGTCGGTTTTTCATATCGAAATCGATGTCAGATCGAAGCATTTCTTCCGCTAATAGCGGAATATCAAAACGGTTAGAGTTGAACCCTCCTAAATCTGAGTCTTTAATGACATTGTAAACATCCTTCGCAACCTCTTTAAAGGTCGGAGCATCAGCAACCATATCGTCTGTAATTCCATGAATATCTGAAACTTCCTTAGGTATCGGCATTTCTGGATTTATTAACCACGTCTTTCGCTCTTCATCCCCATTAGGGTGTACTTTGAGTATGGCCATTTCAACAATGCGATCTTTTGAAATATTGATGCCAGTTGTTTCCAGATCGAAAAAACAGATGGGTTTACTTAAATTTAAATGCATGTCAATTTTTTATGAATGTTTTAGTTTTTGAGCTTGCTAAAACAATCCTCAAATATACTGTTTGTTCTTAAGTTTTGGCAGTATTGTTAAATCTCCCGATTGGTATCCCAAGCTTCCAAATAGTTTTTTACAGCCTGTACAAATTGTCCGCCTAAAGCTCCATTAACCACACGATGATCATAGGAATGAGACAGGAACATTCTATAACGAATCCCGATGAAATCCCCTTCAGGCGTTTCAATGACAGCAGGTACTTTTCGGATAGCCCCTAAGGCCAAAATTCCAACTTGAGGTTGATTAATTATTGGCGTTCCCATTATGCTTCCGAAGGTTCCAACATTGGTTACCGTATAAGTTCCGCCTTGAATTTCGTCAGGTTTTAATTGATTCAATCGTGCGCGATTAGCCAAATCATTTACCTGTTTTGTCATCCCAACCAAGTTCAACTGATCCGCATTTTTTATAACAGGAACGATCAAATTACCATCTGGTAAAGCCGCCGCCATTCCTATATTAATTTGCTTCTTTTTGATGATAGAATCACCTTTCACCTGAATGTTTATCATTGGAAAATCTCGAAGCGCTTTTGCAATGGCCTCCATAAATATTGGTGTAAAAGTGAGGTTTTCGCCTTCTCTTTCCATAAAAGCGTTTTTCATCCGCTTTCGCCAATTCCAAATATTGGTTACATCTGCCTCAATAAAACTCTGAACATGAGCCGAAGTTTGTGTGGACTCGACCATGTGATGGGCAATCATTTTACCCATTCGTGTCATTTCAATAATTTCATCACCATCGTTAGTAACCACTGGTTTTGGAGCTGGTTTAGACGGTGTCTTAGGCGGAGTTTCAGGGGCTTTAATATCCTGTTTCAGACTTGGTGCTGGAGTTATTGGCTCCTTAACGGCACCACGATTTTTGATATAATTCAGGATATCATCTTTTGTCACACGACCTTCTAATCCTGAACCGGGGATACCATCTAATTCTTCCTGAGTTATATTTTCTTCTTTAGCTATATTGCGAACCAGTGGTGAGTAAAAACGCGTATCACTTGACACTGCTGGCGAAACTATTTCTTTTGCTTTTTTAACCGTTTGATCAACTTCCGAAACCGAATTTGCCTGAGTTGTTGTAGTTTCAGGATTTTCAGGAGTTTCTGAAGCTGTGTCTCCTTGATCTTCTTGAAACCCTTCAGGTTCTATAACGTTCGAGTCTTCCCCTTCCGTTTCAATTATGGCCATTACTTCGCCTACCTGAACAACATCATCTACATTAAAAAATTTTTCTACTAAAACACCTTCTACTTCACTAGGCACCTCACTATCTACTTTATCGGTTGCAATTTCTAAAACAGCTTCATCCATTTCAATGGTATCGCCAACATCTTTAAGCCAGGAGGTTATAGTTGCCTCTGCAACACTCTCTCCCATCTTCGGTAATTTCAGCTCGAACTTTGCCATATCTATAACGTTGTAGTCGGTTTTTAATTAGACGTTGCAAAATTAACTAAAAATCATCGGTTTTTTTAAATTATACTTAATTTTATCGAATTCCAGGACTTCACCACGGCTTACACCATTATCACTACCCAAAATGAAATGGGCTTTATCTGGTAAGATTTTAAAAGAAGTGTTGTATTTATTTAATTCGATCTCCTGTATGATTTCTTTGTAACTCAAAACATTGGCATCAAAAATAACTTGAGCCTCACGATCTATTGCAACTTCTTCAGAAAACAATATCAACTTTTTATCGAGTGCATTTTGTAGTTTTTGAATCATATTGTTTGAAACAAGCACATAATATTTTGGTTTTATATTCGTAATCTTAGGACTTTTTCTAAAAACATGAAGCGTTTTAATTCCCAAATACACAAACATATCAAACAACCTGTTTCGCTTGAAATGTTTTTTGTAGAATAATTGCATAGCATTAAAAAATTGCAGAGCGTAATTTTTATCTTTTAAGGTGCTTTCCCCTTTAAAATGGATAACAGTTGTTTTACCAAAATAATAATTTTCAAAACCTGCTTTTAAGGCGCAATATGAAAGATCAATATCTTCACCGTACATGAAGTAACGCTCATCAAAACTACCGATCTGATGAAATACACTCTGTTCCATCAACATAAATGCGCCAACTAAAACATCAACCTTTTGAATACTTTCCTCTTGGATGTGCGCAGCGTAATATGGCTTATTGATCCCCATAAATTTTTTAACAGCTACTTTAATATCGGGCAGGTTTCTTTTACTTTCAGGAAGGAATTTTCCGGAACCATTGATTAACTTACAACCAACAATTCCTAGATTTTTTTTTGAATTAGCAAATTGAAGTAATAATTCAAAAGTATCCTCAGCAACAACCGTATCAGGATTTAAAAAGCACAAATAATCACCAGTGGCTTGGGCCACTCCTATGTTATTCCCTTTTGAAAACCCGAAATTTTCTGAATTTTCAATTAAGGTGACCTCAGGAAACAATGCTTTTACCATTTCACAGCTATCATCTTGCGAATGGTTATCTACAACAATGATCTCGGCATCGAGATTTTGCGTTGCAGCACGAACACTTTTTAGACATAATTCCAAAAAGTATCGTACATTATAATTTAATATAATTATAGAGAGCTTCAAGAATGGTTTGAGAGGTTTTTTTGGATTAGTTAGTTGGTTAATTAGTTAGGATCTTAAGGAGTTTTCAAAGGGTATTCGGTTAACAATACTTCTGCCAAGGGTAATTTCATCAGCATACTCCAACTCGTCGCCCACAGAAATTCCTCGGGCTATTGTTGAAGTTTTAATGTTATACGCTTGAATTTGTTTATATATATAAAAATTAGTTGTGTCCCCTTCCATGGTAGAACTTAGAGCAAAAATAAGCTCATCCACCTGACCATCTTTTACTTTATTTACCAAAGGCTCAATACTTAAATCATGAGGTCCAATACCATCCATTGGTGATATTTTCCCGCCTAGCACATGGTATAACCCTTGATATGAACTTGTGTTTTCTATCGCCATGACATCTCTTACATCCTCAACCACGCAAATGGTCTTTGCATCCCGTTTTGGATTGGAACATATATAACAAAACTCCGAATCGCTTAAATTATTACATGACTGGCAAAATTTTACATCATTTCGCATTTGCATGAGAGCCTCCGACAGGTTTTTTGTTTGCGTTTTGGGTTGACGCATCAAATGCAAAACCAAGCGGAGCGCTGTGCGCTTGCCAATACCAGGGAGCTGGGACATTTCGTCGACTGCTTTTTCTAATATTTTTGATGAAAATTCCATGGTGGCGAAATTACAATATATTCCGAATATGAACTTGCTAAAAAAGTAAATACTTCATCGCTTTAAAATAGAAAAATATAGGTTTTCATTAAAATTACTTAATATTGCTCAACCAAAAACGGAATACGTGTTATGACCTCAACTCAGATTTTATTGCTCATCGCCGCTTATTTTGGGGTGCTTATTTTAATCTCTTATTTCACCGGTAAAGAGGACTCAAACGAGGCTTTTTTCAAAGCCAATAGATCTGCGCCTTGGTATTTGGTGGCCTTCGGAATGATTGGCGCATCCCTTTCCGGAGTTACTTTTATTTCTGTTCCTGGCATGATTGGCGGTCAACAATTTGCATATATGCAGGGCGTTTTCGGTTTTTTTGTGGGTTATATTTTTATTTTAACAGTGTTATTACCGCTTTACTATAGATTGAATGTAACTTCAATTTATCAATATCTTGAGCAACGCTTCGGTACAACTAGCTATAAAACCGGTGCATTTTTCTTTTTGCTTTCCAGAGTTACCGGAGCTTCCTTTAGATTATTTTTAGTGGCCTTAGCCATGCAATATATTGTTTTCGAAAATATTGGCGTACCCTTTTGGGCTACCGTGGTTATTTCCATTATGCTTATTTGGTTATACACTAACAGGGGTGGTATAAAAACCATTATTTGGACAGACACGTTACAAACTATGGCTATGCTGACTGCCGTTGGTGTTGCCATTTATTTAATAAATGAGCGTTTGGGCTGGAATTTCTCTACACTGATTGAGTCGTCTGAATTTGCCTCAAGAAGTCAAATATTCTACTTTGAGGACCCAAATTCGGCTACCTATTTTTGGAAATACTTTATTGGAGGTATTTTTATTGCCATCGCCATGACCGGTCTTGATCAGGATATGATGCAAAAGAATCTTACGTGCAAAACACCTGGAGAAGCCAAAAAAAATATGTTAACCATGGCCACCCTTTTGGTCGTTGTAAATTTTTTCTTTCTATCCCTCGGTGCCTTACTATTTATTTATGCTGAAAAAATGGGACTTCAAATTCCGGTGGTTGATGGTATTACCAGAACCGATTTATTATTCCCGGAGATTGCCATGAACCAAGGATTGGGAACTGCACTTGCCATCACATTTATCATTGGATTGATTGCGGCAGCATATTCCAGCGCAGATAGTGCATTAACCTCTTTAACCACCTCCTTTTCAGTAGATTTTTTAGGAATTGAAAAGCGTCCGGAAAGTCAAAGAAAGGCTTTGCGCAAAAAGGTTCATATCGCGGTGTCTTTAGTTCTAATAATTGTAGTGATTATTTTTAACAATCTGGAAGGAAATGTTGTAAGCAATCTTTTTAAATTCGCAACCTTTACCTACGGGCCATTGTTAGGATTGTTTTCCTTCGGAATTTTAACCAGGTATCAAATAAAAGATAAATACACCTGGGTTGTTGGTTTGATTTCTATTATCCTTACCTATTGTATTACGATACTTCCGCCAAGTATTATCGGAGCATACCAGTTTCAATGGGAAATATTACCATTAAACGGAATGTTAACCTTTATTGGATTAATACTGATTCGAAGAAAGTAACACCAAAGAACAGGCTACTTCAAAATTAATTCCCTCTTTTTTTAACAAGACATAAAACTCTGGATTTTCTGTACCCGGATTAAAAATAACCCGTTTCGGTTTTAATCCAATTATATAATCATAAAACGGTTTCTGATTATCCGGATTTAGATACAATGTAACTGTGTGAATGTCTTTAAAGGGCTTTAAAGATTCCTCAATTTCAACACCTGCCACACGACCTTCACGAGAACCAAAGGCAACTGTTTCAATATTTTGACCGACAAGTTTTTGGATGGCAAAATTAGAATAACGCCCCGGATTTAAAGAGGCTCCCATAACCAGAGTTTTCTTTTTCATAGTGTTAACAAAACGTTAATATTAATTAATAAAGTAACGAAATTAATCCTTCGACGTCTTTAAAGTACATAAATCAATCAATCAAAAAACAAATCAAATGAAAAGACTTATCTTTTTGTGCTTTATTTTTCTATTAACTCTATCAACAAAAGCACTAGCCACCAATTCCGATCCAGATCCAGATCCCAATCCTTTAAAATCAGGTGAAATTACCGGTCGCGTTTTAGACGCGAATTTAAAACAACCCTTACCGTATGTTAACGTTATTATTAAAAACGATCAGGGCGAGATACTCACAGGCGGTATAACAAGGGACGATGGCTTTTTTGAAATAGAAAAAATTGAACTTGGAAATATCCAGGTAAGCATACAATACATTGGTTATAAAACGTACTCGAAAGTACTTAGGCTCGATAGAAAAAATAATAAAGTAGACCTAGGTCAAATTTTTCTAGAAGAAAATTTAGAGAGCTTAAATGAGGTAACTGTTGTTGCCGAAGTTTCTACTATTCAACAAAAGGTAGACCGAAAAGTAATAACTGTAGGTAAAGATTTAGCAGCACTGGGAACAGCTTCTGATTTAATGACTGCTGTACCCTCAATTTCTGTAGACGCTCAAACCGGAGATATCACTTTGCGAGGTAACCAGAACGTTCGGGTGATGGTAGATGGTAAGTTTACCAATATACCAACAGCTCAACTGCTAAGACAATTACCTTCAACATCTATTAAATCGATCGAACTTATCACAAACCCCTCGGCTAAGTACAATCCTGAAGGCATGAGTGGTATCATCAATATTGTACTGCATAAAAATACCCAAATAGGCTTTAATGGTAATTTGAATGTTGGCCTGCGTTACATGCGCGAAGCAAAGTTTAACAGTGCTCTAAGCACAAATTATCGCAATGGCAAAGTCAATGTTTACGGTAATTATAGCAACAATATAGCCAAGAACAGAAATTTCGGAAACATTTCCCAGATTGAACAGAATTCCTTTCAAAACCTGAACATGCTAGACAATAATAAATCCTATGTTTATAAGTTTGGAGTTGATTATTATCTAAATGAAAAAAACACGATCTCTGCTTTCACCAACTACAACACCTTTAATGGAAATAGCTTGGTAAATTCGGATTATATTTTTACGAACAACATGAGTCTGAATCAATACCAGTTTAATGATGTTTATAATGAGAATAATTCCAGACAATATAATTTTGACTATAAATTAAAATTTGATAAAGAGGGTCATAATATCGAATTAGAGGTAGATCATAACAATTTTGATGAATTCATAGAAACAAGTAATGACGTGACCGGTGCTTCAACCCGCCCTGACTTCGATGAATTTACACGTACCGACAGAAACCGCACCACCATAAATCTGGATTATGTTAACCCACTATCTGAAAGTTCTAGACTAGAATTAGGATTACAGGCCAGACTTTTTGAAAATAATATTGATTATAACTCTGATGCCAGAATTCGAAATGAAAGCGGAGATTATATTCCAACTCAAAACGAATTTGATTATACCCGAGATATTTATTCTGCGTATTTAAGTTATTCTAAAAAATTTGAAAAATGGACCTATCAAGTAGGTTTACGTGCTGAAAATGTAATGGTAGATGTTAACGCATTTCAAATCGATCTTTCAACAGATGAAACTACGCCATTTCCTTTTGAAAATGACTATTTCCAAGTATACCCTTCCTTATTCCTAACCTATAATCCTTCTGAGAAAAACGGCTATCAATTAAGCTACAGTCGACGTGTTGATCGTCCCGGTATTGGGCAGGTAAATCCACTTCCACGCTGGAACACACCCTTGATTTCAGATTTAGGAAACCAGGAATTAGTGCCTCAGTTCACCAATTCATTAGAAGCCAATTACACCCGAAATTTAAAAAAAGGAAGTATTACTGGTGGTGTATTTTACAGAATTATAGAAGATGAGATCAATAGAGCAGTATTAGTGGACCGCTCAAATCTTGATTCGAACAGAATATTGTTAACCTTTGAAAACTTTGGAAATACCACAGCTTACGGGTTTGAATTATCAAGCAATTATCGCCCTACTAAATGGTGGAGTTTAAATGCCAGTTTCGATATGTACTCTAGAATCCAAAAAGGTATTTCTGAACGTCTCGATCCAAATATCGTTAACCCGACTGAAGCCGATATTGTTTTAGAAACTGTAAAAATTGATAATTTAATTTGGAACTTCAGAGTATTCAATAATTTTAAGGCAAGTCAAAAACTAACTTTTACTGCTTTTGCTATGTATCGCGGAAAGGATACCGGCTTAAACTTTACAATGGATCCGATGTATTTTGTAAACCTTGGAGCACGTTATTCTTTTCTTGAAAATAATAAAGCAACATTCAGCTTGAATTTTAATAATGTCTTCGAAACTCAAAAAATTTCTATTGTTAGTGAACGTCCATTTTTACAAACTGCCAACTTTTATCCAGAGTTTACAACAGTTTCAGGTACTTTATCCTATCGTTTCGGCGACAGTAAGTACCGAGCTAAGTCCAGAAAACGACGGGATGATTTTATTAAAGAAGCTCAAGGCGGACTATAATGAAAAATATATTTAGTAACCTACAACATATTAGTTGATGGTTAGTGCTATGCTAGGTTATTAAATAAAAAGCCCAAAGAGTTCATCTTTGGGCTTTTGGTTATTTATTTTTTTTAAAATCAGACAATAAAGTTTTATAAATTACGTTTAGTATTAAAGTTCAATCTAACCAAACACGAAAAATAATTATTTTAAAGAGTTAGTCGTCTTCAAAAAATTCGTAAATAACGATTGTTACTTTAAAAACTCGAAATAGTATTTCGAGTTTTTTTCTTACACAACTGTTAAAGTTCGTTAAATATTCATAATCAATGCAATAATATGATGTTTTGTACGTCTATATATATAGATTCTTCACATCAATAAGTGTTAGTTGAAGTTGATTAATAGCTGGAAAAACCCGATCCTTTTGGACTCGGGTTTTTTCTATAATAGGAAATTTAAGACGATTACCATCTGATTATGGCACTTGCCCATGTAAAACCGCTACCAAAAGCGGCTAGGACCACGATATCATCAGAATTAATTTTACCTTCTTCCCAAGCTTCAGTCAAGGCAATTATTACAGATGCAGCCGTTGTATTACCGTAACGCATGATGTTGTTATAGACCTTATCATCGGACATACCGAACTTTTTCTGTATGAACTGTGCAATCCTAAGGTTCGCTTGATGCGGAATAAGCATATCTATATCATCCTTTTCCAAATTATTAGCTTTTAGGCCTTCCATAATAACTTCACTAAATCGCACGACAGCATTTTTAAAAACAAATTGCCCATCCATATATGGAAAATATGATACATCACCTTCATTTTCCATAATTTCAGGAACCCAATGTGCAATACTTGGAGATTTTACAATGAGTTTATCAGCATATTTTCCCTCACTGTGAAGGTGAGTTGATAAGATGCCTTTTTCATTATCTTCGGATCTACTTAGCACACAAGCCCCTGCGCCATCTCCAAAAATTACAGTAACACCGCGTCCGCGTGTTGTTTTATCTAAACCATTACTGTGATATTCAGCACCAATAACCAATATGTTCTTGTACATACCGGTCTTAATAAATTGATCGGCCACCGAAATAGCGTAAACAAAACCAGAACATTGATTTCGAACATCCAGAGCTCCAACCGTTGGCATATCCAACATATCCTGAATTTGCACACCACAACCAGGAAAATAATAATCCGGACTTAAAGTGGCAAACACAATAAAATCGATATCATCATTAGTTAAGCCGGAACGTTCTATAGCAATTCGTGCGGCCTTGGCCCCCATAACGGCCGATGTGTCTTCGCTTCCTTCTTCAATCCACCGCCGCTCTTTAATACCCGTGCGTTCCTGGATCCATTCATCATTAGTATCCATGATTTTTGCTAAATCATCATTGGTAACAACATGGTCCGGAAGATATTTACCTAAACCAATTATTTTGGAATTATACATAGTTGGTGTTATTCTTTTTTTAAATCTTAGTACAATATAAACATAATTAGCAGTTAAATTGCTATTCATTTCAAAACTACCAAAGATTCCTAAATCAACTTTTAATGAAATCAATACATTACAAACTTTTAACTTTATTTTAATAATAGTAAGAAAATAGATTACCTAATTTTAACAGAAACTAAAAAAACCAACAAAATGAAAAAATTCTTTCTTATTTCTTTACTTTTAATAGGAACTTATCTTTATTCACAAGAAAACTCAACCTATCAAAAACCATCTAAAGAAATTTTAGATTTAGCTGATGTATCATTGGCTCCAGGTGTTCAAATTGACAGCAAAGGAGAAAACATGGTACTTGTTTACAGAGACCAATATAAATCTATTGCCGAATTATCTGAGGAAGAACTTCGTTTAGCAGGCTTGCGTATAAATCCTCTAACTAATATTGGAAGTCGAACAACATATTATACCAATTTAAAAGTTAAAAAAACTTCAGATAAGGACGCTAAACAAGTTACTGGTCTTCCACAAAATGCAAGACTATCGGGTTTTCGTTGGTCTCCAGACGAAAGCAAAATTGCTTGTTTAAATACAACTGATAATGGTGTTGAAGTTTGGATTCTAAATTTAGTAGAAGGCTCAGTTAATAAAATAACTGATGCTAATATTAATGCAAATATGGGTAGTGCTTTAAGTTGGTTTAATGACAATGAACATCTTTTAGTTAAAACATTAGCAAAAAATAGAAAACCTTTAATCAATACTAAAGTTGCTGTCCCAACTGGACCAACAGTATCTGTTAGTGATGGTTCAAAAGCACAAAATAGAACCTACCAAGATTTATTAAAAACACCTAATGACGAATTTAATTTTGAACAATTAGCCCTTTCAGAATTAAAAAAAGTATCTATTAATGGTAAAAGCGAATCATATTTACCAGCTGATATGTATGACGATATAGATTTTTCTCCAGATGGTAATTTTATAATGATAAGTAAAATAAAACGTCCGTTTTCATATTTAGTTACGTACTCACGTTTTCCAAGTGAAAGCAGTATTTATGATTTAAATGGAAAACTTGTACAAACAGTAAATGATGTACCTTTAGATGAAGTTCGTCCTAAAGGATTTATGGCAACGCGCATAGGAAAAAGAAATATGTCTTGGAGAGGCGATAAACCTGCTACGTTAGTTTGGGCTGAAGCTTTAGATAATGGTGATCCTGAGATTGAAGTTGAAAACAGAGATGCCGTCTACCAATTAGAAGCTCCTTTTGATGGTAAATCAAAATTAATATTAAAAACGAAACAGCGTTTTGCAGGTATTAGTTGGGGAGATGACAATACTGCCGTTGCTTATGACCGTTGGTGGAATACCAGAAATACCAAAACCTACATTTTCAACCCTTCAAATGGTAATAAATCACCAAAAATAATTTCAGATAGAAATTATCAGGATGTTTACAGTGACCCTGGAAACTTTGTAAGAAGTAAAAATGAATTTGGTCGCTATACCTTAACTATGAATGGAGATAAACTTTATTTAATGGGTGATGGTTACTCCAAAGAAGGTCAATTTCCTTTCATAGATGAATACGATATAAAAACAAATAAAACAAAACGTATTTATAAATCTGGATACAAGGATAAATTGGAAAGTCTTAACTCAGCTATTGATATGAAAAAGGGTGATATCTTAGTTAGGATAGAGTCTCAAACAGAATATCCGAATTATTATATTAGAAATATAAAAAAGAATACACTTAAACCAATAACTACTTTTGAAAACCCATTTAAAACGTTAGAGTCTATTAATAAAAGAGTAATTAGTTACAAACGTGATGATGGACTTGATTTGGAAGGTACTTTATATTTACCATTAAATTATAAAGACGGCAAAAAATATCCTATGATTTTATGGGCATATCCTAGAGAATTTAAAGATAAATCTAGTGCATCACAAAGTACTTCCAATCCAAATGAATTTGTTTATCCAAATTGGGGTTCGCCAATTTATTGGGTAACTAAAGGGTATGTAGTTTTAGATGATGCCGCTTTTCCAATTGTTGGAGAAGGTGATGAAGAACCAAATGATACATTCATAACCCAGTTAGTTGGTAATGGAAAAGCTGCAATTGATGCCGTTGACGATTTAGGTTATATAGATAGAGAAAAAGTTGCAGTTGGCGGTCATAGTTACGGTGCTTTTATGACGGCCAACTTATTATCGCATTCTAATTTATTTGCTGCTGGTATTGCAAGAAGTGGGGCATATAATAGAACGCTTACACCATTTGGTTTCCAAAGTGAAGAACGTAGCTATTGGGAAGCTCCTGAAATTTATTATAACATGTCGCCATTTATGCATGCTGATAAAATGAAAACACCTTTACTTTTAATTCATGGTGTTGCTGATAATAACTCAGGTACTTATCCGCTTCAAAGTGAACGTTATTTTAACGCACTTAAAGGTTTAGGAGCAACCGCTCGTTTAGTGATGCTTCCAAAAGAGAGCCATGGTTATAGGGCTAAAGAATCTATCATGCATATGCTTTGGGAGCAAGACCAATGGTTAAATAAATACTTAAAACCTTCTGAAGACATAGTAACACCTAAAGAAACTATTAAAGATTAATAATATATTTAAGGTATAATATTCAAAGGTCATTCTTGTTCAGAATGGCCTTTTTTAATGTCAGTTTGTCACCTAATAGCAATTGGCATTTTTGTTGCCTATTGTTTTAACGTAATTAAGCAATAACAAAACATTATATATTATGACAAAAGGAAACATTAATGTATCGGTAGAAAATATCTTCCCACTCATTAAAAAATTCTTATACAGTGATCACGAGATTTTTCTGCGTGAACTTATTAGTAATGCCACTGATGCCACCCTTAAACTAAAACATCTTACAAATGTAGGTGAAGCTAAAGTTGAATACGGAAACCCGCTTATAGAGGTGAAAGTTGATAAAAAAACTAAGAAACTACATATTATTGATCAGGGTATCGGTATGACCGCTGAAGAAGTTAAGAAATATATTAATGAAGTTGCTTTTTCCGGTGCGGAAGAATTTTTAGATAAGTATAAGGATGCTGCTAAAGATTCTGGAATCATAGGACATTTCGGATTAGGTTTTTACTCCGCTTTTATGGTCGCTGAAAAGGTAGAGATCATCACAAAATCATATAAAGATGAACCTGCTGCACACTGGACCTGCGACGGTTCTCCTGAGTTTTCATTAGAAGAGTCAGATAAAAAAGAACGTGGTACGGAGATCATTCTTCATATCGATAAAGATTCTTCGGAGTTTCTGGAAGAGTCACGTATTCGAGAGTTATTATTGAAGTACAACAAGTTCATGCCCATCCCAATTAAATTTGGAACAAAAGAAATAAATGATCCGGAGCATGAACCTAAAACCATCACGGATAAAGACGGTAAGGAAACTAAGGAACCTCAAAGAAAAATAACGGTAAATAACATTTTAAACAATCCTAATCCGGCCTGGACAAAACAACCAACGGATCTTAAAGATGAGGATTACAAGAATTTTTACCGGGAATTATATCCCATGCAATTTGAGGAACCCTTATTCCACATCCATCTCAATGTAGATTACCCTTTCAACCTCACCGGAATTTTGTATTTCCCAAGGTTATCGAACGATATGCAAATTCAAAAGGATAAAATTCAATTATATCAAAATCAGGTGTATGTAACCGATAATGTGGAAGGTATTGTACCTGAGTTTTTAACCATGTTACGCGGTGTAATTGATTCTCCAGATATCCCCTTAAACGTTTCACGATCTTATTTGCAAGCGGATGGTGCTGTTAAAAAGATCTCATCCTACATTACTAGAAAAGTAGCGGACAAACTAAAATCGTTATTCAAAGATGATCGTGAAGATTTTGAGAAAAAATGGGACGATATAAAAATTGTGATCGAATACGGTATGCTATCAGAGGAGAAATTCTTTGAAAAATCAGAGGCCTTCGCTTTATACCCAACAGTAGACGGCTCCTACTTCACCTACGAGGAGCTTTACAATAAAATTAAAGCAAAACAAACGGATAAGGATGATAAACTCGTCATTCTATACGCCTCTAACAAAGATGCGCAACACAGTTATATAGAAGCAGCTAAAGCCAAGAATTATGAAGTTTTGCTCCTGGACTCACCCATTGTTTCGCATTTGATCCAGAAATTAGAAACCTCAAAAGATAATATATCTTTTGTACGTGTAGACAGTGATCATATTGATAACTTGATCAAGAAAGATGACAATACGCTTTCTAAGTTGGATGACGATCAGAAAAAATCTTTAGACGAATTACTGAAAGAAGTTATACCATCTGAAAAATTCACAGTACAACTGGAGGCCATGGATAGCCATGCAGCGCCATTTATTATTACCCAACCAGAGTTCATGCGACGTATGAAAGAAATGCAACAAACCGGAGGTGGCGGAATGTTTGGAATGGGAAATATGCCTGAAATGTACAATCTGGTAGTGAATACAAATCACGAGTTGGTATCTCAGATTTTGAATGCCAAAACCAGAAAAAAACAAGAGCGCTTAATTAATCAAAGTTTAGATTTGGCGAGATTATCGCAAGGTTTATTGAAAGGTGAAGAACTTACAAATTTTGTAAAACGCAGTTACGATATGATCAAGTAAGCTCATCCGCCAAAACAAACTAATAAATAAGGAGCCACTATGTATCGCATAGTGGCTTTTTTTATGGCCTAATTGAGATATTTTTTAGATATTACAGCATCCATAAAAATAAATTTATTTTGAAAATTATTTCAACCAACATTGCAACACCAAAACAAATAATCTTCCGAGGGAAAACAGAAACAACGGGTATTTTTAAAAGCCCATCTGAAAGCGGTATTTTTTTAGGTTTAGAAGATGTAAAAAATGATGAAGTAACAGATAGAAAACACCATGGGGGTACTTATAAAGCGTGTTACTTATTTTCGGAGAATCATTACGTTTATTGGAAGAGCCTTTATCCTGACCTTGACTGGCAATATGGAATGTTTGGTGAAAATTTAACAGTGGTTGACATGGATGATTCCCAACTTTATATTGGTAGTATTTACGCGGTAGGCGACGCCCAAATACAAATAACCACACCTCGAGAACCTTGCTACAAACTAGGCGTGAAGTTTGGTAATCAAAATGTTATAGAACAATTTGTAACGCATGGTAATCCCGGAACTTATGCTCGCGTTTTACAAGAAGGAAAAATAGCACCTGGTGATGTATTCCATTTGATTGAACAGGCTGAAAATAGTATCACGACAACCCAATTTTTCAGCCTACTGTACGATAAATCTAAAAATATAGAACATTTAAAAAAAGCTATTAAAAACGAGGCCGTACCTCCGCAAAAAAGAATGAGCCTTAAGAAATTTTTAAAATGATTGATTTGGACGAGAAAAGCAGTTACTTTTATCTTATTGGGAAATCGAAGTAATCATTTGGAAAAGGTTCGTTTTTTAAGGTGAAATGCCACCACTCTTTGGGGTAATTCCGAAAGCCATGTTTCATCATTATTACTTGTAATAAGCGCCGATTAGCCTTTTGCTCATTTGAAATATTATTGTAGTTAACCCAAGACTTTTTTCCAAAAAAGTCATATTTACTACCCATATCCAGTGGAACCTTCGTTTTAGCATTTATTATTGTTAAGTCTACTGTACTACCACGGCTGTGGCCAGAGCGTGTAGCAATATACCCTTCTTTAAACAAATTTTTTTTCCGAACTTCGGGATAAAATATACCCTTATTAATTGTGTCATTAAAGTTATTTGCCCATCTAACAAAATGATTTACGGCACGTTGTGGACGATAACCATCATATACCTTAAGTAACAAGCCTTTATTTTGAAGTTCTTTTTGAACTGCTTTTAAGGCACGGGTAGCTTCTTCAGTTAATACCAATTTATTTTCGTAATACCCATCAACGTGCCTTCCTACGAAATTATAATTGCCATAATAACGCAGTTCAACCACCAGATCAGGAATCTGTTCTTTAACATAAACAAAACCAATTGGTAACTGTGCAAATGACCTGGAACCAAGTAAAAGAAATAAAAATATAATGTAGTACTTCATTATAAATGTTAATTGCACTAATTTAGAAAATAAAAAGTTATGAGCTTACCGGAATGGCAAGAATTAAAAATGCCTGATGCCGAGGTTATCTATTACCCACAGTTTTTTAGTCCCAGTCAGTCCGACCTTTTATTTCAAGATTTACTGAACATGACACCTTGGCAACAAGATACGATCACCGTTTTTGGTAAAACACATCTACAACCCAGATTAACTGCCTTTTTTGCAGATAACGATAAGGTTTATAAGTATAGCAATATTACGATGTCTCCACATCCCTTTAAAGGTAATTTAAAACAAATTAAAGAAAGACTTGAAAGTATTTTGGGCATAGAATTTACGAGCTGTTTAGCCAATTTATATCGGGATGGACAAGATAGTAACGGTTGGCATGCTGATGACGAAAAAAGTTTAGGTGAAAACCCTGTAATAGCTTCTGTAAGCTTCGGTGACGAAAGGAAATTTAATTTTAAACATCGAAATAATAGCAGTTTAAAAGAAACTCTGATCTTGGAACACGGTAGTTTGTTAGTTATGAAAGGAAAAACGCAACACTTCTGGTTACATCAGATTCCCAAGACAAGGAAACCTGTTGGAAAACGGATTAATTTAACCTTCAGAATTATACAATAAAAAAACCGGGTTCCCTCAAACCCGGTTTTCTTTCAATTTGCTTTTTATATTATGAAGCTAGATTTGGGGTTTCCATATCAACAACATAATGCAAATATTAATTAATTAATCCATTGAACTAAAAAGTATGTTATTTAGTACACATCAAATATATAATTATTACTAACACTAAAACGATTAAAAGCATTATAAATCGACGAAATACGCATAATTTTAACAATTTCCGACAAAAATATGCATTTCATCGATAAAAAGCATAACGGTTGAAGAGTAAAAATAAAAAAGCATCCGTTTTAGGGATGCTTTTTTCTAACTAACCAACCAAAATATGAATAACTATTTTAAACATTAATGTAAAACAGGTTTACTGAAATAAAATAGTACTAATTATAAAACAACTAACGTGCCAAATCTCAAAATAATATAATATTAAGTTTTATTTAACATCTATAAAATTATATGAATCCCATTAGTATTTATTTGATATTAATATGATATTTGTACCATTAATAAATATGATATGATAAATAAAACCCTAATAGTTTTATGTGCCCTTCTAATGATGGCATGTGGTAAAAAAGAACAGGATTTAATTGTTAAAGGCCACGTGGAAGGTTTGAGAAAGGGGACCATCTATTTAAAAAAAATGAACGATTCCGCCTTGGTTAGTGTGGATTCTGCTGCTATTAATGGGAACTCAAATTTCGAATTGGGTAGCGCTTTAGAGTCACCACAAATATTCTATCTATACTTAGACAAAAATAGTAAGGAAGATGATCGAATTGCTTTTTTTGCAGATAAGGGTATTACCGAGATACATACCTCCTTGAAGAATTTTGTATTTGGGGCTAAAATTAAAGGATCGGTACAGCAAGACACTTACGCCGAATATCAAGAGGTAATCTTGAAACTAAATAATGAAAATTTAACTTTGATCGAAGCGCAGCTAAACGCTCAAAGAGAAGGAAATTCACAGCTTTTGGATTCTTTGTCCGCTAGGCGCGACAATTTAATAAAGCGTCGTTATCTATATGCTGTAAACTTTGCCATAAACCATAACGATAGTGAGGTCGCGCCTTACATTGCTCTTGCCGATATTTATGATGCCCGCTATAAGTTATTGGATACCATAAATAAATCGTTAACCCCAAAGGTTAAAGCTTCTAAATATGGGAAAGCGCTAGACAAGTTTTTAGAAGATATTCGCAAAAACGAACAACCAAGCGATGGGGATTAAGTAAAATACTTAAAATAAAAAATCCCAAAACATAATTCTTAAAGGTATTTATTCGTTTTTAATATAAAATTCATTTATAATGAATAGCCAAAAACATATTAATTACCTTGTGAATTCATGAAAATTAAATCACGGATAAAAAAAAACTGGAAAACATACCTTTTAAAAGGGGCGGGATTATTTGCAGGGATTCTAATACTTTTTTACCTCAGTATTTATTTTGGTATATGGGGGAAAATTCCATCGCTGAATGCGTTAAAAGATCTTAAGCAAAGCCAAGCGACCAGCATTTTAGATGTTAATAATCAATTGATTGGAAAATATTATATTTATGATCGTCAATCGATATCTCACGAGAATTTTCCGAAACACCTTATTGATGCCTTAATAGCCACAGAAGACGTTCGATTTTATGAGCACAACGGCATCGATTATAAAAGTCTTTTTCGCGTATTTTTCAAAACTATTTTAACCGGTGATGAATCTTCAGGTGGTGGAAGCACCATAACCTTGCAGTTGGCTAAAAATTTATATGGCCGTCATAATTATGGTCCACTAACCTTGCCTGTAAATAAAATTAAAGAAAGTATTGTAGCTAGGAGGATTGAATCTCTTTACTCAAAAAAGGAGATCCTGACCTTTTATTTGAACACCGTCCCGTTTTCTGATAACACATTTGGTATCGAAAGTGCTGCGCTTAAATTTTTTAATGTAAATACAAAACAGTTAAGTATTCCTCAAGCTACAACTCTTATTGGAACTTTAAAAGCGAACCATAGCTTTAATCCCAGAATATACCCTGAAAAATCGAGGTCGAGAAGAAATGTTGTCATACAACAAATGGTAAAATACGGGTATTTGGAGCCTGACATGGCCTCAAGATCTATGGATGAACCCATCGTCCTGAACTATCAACATTTTGCTCCTAACCAGGGATTAGCCCCTTATTTCAGAGAAGAAGTAAAAAAACAACTCGATCGTATACTTCGTCAAAATAAATACAAAAAAGAGAATGGCGAGCACTATAATCTTTACCAAGACGGTTTAAAGGTATACACTACTCTAGACAATACCCTGCAACAATATGCGGAAAAAGCTATGAAAGACCGAATGGCCAAGTTGCAAAAAGAGTATGAAAATGCCTATGGTAAAAATAAACCATGGTTAAAAAATAAATCTGGTTTTCAATCGGTACTGAAACGATTAGAAATTTATAAACGACTAAAAGCACTAAAATTTTCCGAAGAAGAAATTCTAGATTCTTTAAGTAAACCTGTCGAACAAGAACTATTCTCCTGGAATGGAAGCATTAAAAAATCAATTTCTACACTTGATAGTTTATCCTATTATTTGAAATTTTTAAATACCGGCTTAATTTCTATAGAACCTTCTACCGGTGCTGTTAGGGCTTACGTTGGCGGTATTGATTATCGCTATTTTCAATATGATCACGTATCGCAAAGCAAGCGGCAGGTAGGTTCAACCTTCAAGCCCTTTGTGTATACCGCCGCTCTGGAATCAGGGATGAAGCCTTGTAGCTATTTCTCGCCAAAAGCAATAACTTATACAGATTACGAGAATTGGAAACCCACCAATGCTTCTGATGCCGATTCTTTGAACAATCTAAATTATTCTTTAAAATACGCTTTAAGCCATTCTATCAATACGGTAGCTGTGAAAGTATTACATGAAACAGGAATTAACAAGGTCATCGATCAAGCTCATGCCATGGGGGTTCAAAGTAATATAGAGGAAGTACCATCCATAGCTCTTGGGTCTTCTAATTTAAGGGTGATCGAGTTAGGTGAGGCTTATACCTCTTTCGTTAATGACAGTAAACCTTCACAGCCTATTTTCATTCGAAAAATTGAAACAAAAGACGGAAAACTTCTTGCGTCCTACGAGGACCTAAATCCGGAACGTACTGTCGAGAAAGTTTACAGCGATTACACCAGACAGGTTATGCTTGAGTTTTTAAAGGCTACGGTGAATGAGGGTACGGCCCAACGATTACGATCAACATATCAATTCAATAATGACATTGCAGGAAAAACAGGGACAACGCAAGATAACAAAGATGGTTGGTTTGTTGGTATTTTACCCCAATTAGTCACCGTAATTTGGGTGGGTAACGATCATCAACAAATTGGTTTTAGCAACACGGCTATTGGTCAGGGTGCCAATTCAGCCCTACCTATTTTCGCCAATTATTTAAGAGCCTTAAACAAAGATGCGAAATACGATAAGATCACAAAGAGCACATTTGAAACGCCATCAGATCAGGTAATTGCAGATTTAAGCTGTCCGCTAATAAAAAAAGAAAACTTTTTACAACGCCTTTTCGAACCTTCACCAGATAAGACTGAATTCAAAAAGAAAAAGAAAAAAGGTATTTTTTCATGGCTTTTTGGCAATGAGAAAAAAGAATAAGAATATTGATTTTCAGCTTTGAAATAAAAAGTATAAAAAAAGGTTTGCCACTGCAAACCTTCGAAAGGAGCCGATAGAGGGACTCGAACCCACGACCTGCTGATTACAAATCAGCTGCTCTAGCCAGCTGAGCTATATCGGCTTATTTAACGGATGCAAATATAATCGCAAAAATTAATTTCACAATAGTCCCGTTAAAAAATTTATCCTAATTTTTTGAGTTTATCCAAAAGTGCATTTCCCTTATCCTCCAGCTCTTTTTTAATCGCTTTATAATGAGCTTTCGGATTATCAGTTTTAGCATTAACTTTTGCTATCAGTTCATCAAAAGTGGTAATTGCTTCATCAATAATAGCTTCACTTTTTTTTGTGTCTTTATCTGTGTTCTCGTATTCCCATACATAAACTTCCTCAATAATATCGCCTAATACATAATTGATATCTTTTTTCAAGTCTCTTACGTTTGCCATGTGTGTGTTTTTAAATTTTAAACAAAATTAATGATATAGAATGATATATTTCACTTTTTTAAAGTGAATAAATTTTAGAAGAAGAAATTATATAATTTCGGAAAAACGTTAGATAAAACTTTAACTTCCTGAGTATTTTACAAAATTACGAGGGGTTTCGTAAAGTATTATTTCAAGATCTAAATCCGGATCTAATTTAACTTTCATCTTATTATAGATCACCACAGCAATATTTTCAGCGGTAGGGTTTAAATCCTTAAACTCTGGAACCTCAATATTCAAATTCTTGTGATCAAAAGCATCCTCAACTTCATTTTTAATAATGTCCTTTAATACTTTCATATCAATAACAAAACCAGTTTCTGGGTCAATAGAACCGGTTACACTCGCTACCAATTCATAATTATGACCGTGGAAATTAGGATTATTACATTTGCCAAAAACGGCATCATTTTTATCAGCATCCCAATCTTTACGATACAAGCGGTGTGCCGCATTAAAGTGGGCTTTTCTACTAACCGTTACTTTCATGAGCTTATATTAATATGTTCGTAAAATTTATCAAAAATAACTTTAAACCAGGCCGTGTATATTTCCGGGTGTCGTTCGATATCTTTTTTAACAACTTCCAATGGCATCCATTTCCAGCTGGCAACTTCCTCCCTATTAATTTCAGGAATACCATTGTATTTTCCAATTAGAATATGATCGTATTCATGCTCTGTTAAACCATTGTCGAAAGGGGCTTTATAAATAAATGAAATTGATTCTTCTAAAGGCACAGAAAAGCCCATTTCCTCTTGCAAACGTCGCATTCCGGCTTCAATATTCGTTTCACCTTCACGCTGATGACTGCAACACGTATTAGTCCAAAGCCCTGGAGAATGGTATTTACCCAAAGCGCGCTGTTGCAGCATTAATTCATTTTTATCATTAAATACAAAAACAGAAAAGGCCCGATGTAATAAGGCTTTTTCATGTGCTTCCATTTTTGGCATGAGCCCGATTGGCTCATCTTTTTCATTAACCAAAATAACTTTTTCTTCTTTCATAGTTTAACAAAAATACCAACTTAAAGTGGAACTTGAATTATTTTATGATAAAATTAAAAAGAGGATCAATCAATAATTTTTATTGTGCTCTGATATCGTATATTTGCATCCCATTTGGACAAATTTTATGAGTTTTTTAAAAGAAATACAACGCCGCAGAACCTTTGGAATTATTTCCCATCCGGATGCAGGTAAAACTACCTTAACCGAAAAATTATTACTATTTGGTGGTGCAATACAAGAAGCTGGTGCCGTTAAAAGTAATAAAATAAAAAAAGGAGCTACCAGTGACTTTATGGAAATTGAGCGTCAACGTGGCATTTCGGTAGCAACTTCAGTTCTGGCTTTTGAATACGAGGGAACCAAAATTAATATTTTAGATACGCCCGGGCATAAAGATTTTGCTGAAGATACTTTTAGAACCCTTACGGCTGTTGACAGCGTAATTGTTGTGATAGATGTCGCTAAAGGCGTTGAAGAGCAAACGGAAAAACTCGTTGAAGTATGCCGTATGCGTAACATCCCCATGATCGTTTTCATTAATAAAATGGACCGTGAAGGAAAAGATGCATTTGATTTATTGGATGAAATAGAACAAAAACTAGGACTAACGGTAACACCACTCAGTTTTCCTATTGGAATGGGTTACGATTTTAAAGGCATTTATAACCTCTGGGAAAACAATATCAATTTATTTACCGGAGATAGCCGTAAGGATATTGAAGACACCATCGAAATATCAGATCTTGCAGATAAAGAATTAGATACTTTAGTAGGTGAAAAAGCTGCAAACACACTAAGAGAAGAAGTCGAATTGGTAGAAGGAATTTATCCTGATTTTGATAAGCAATCTTATCTTGATGGTAAATTACAGCCCGTATTTTTTGGATCGGCGTTGAATAATTTTGGTGTCCGTGAACTTTTGGATTGTTTTGTGGAAATCGCGCCTAAACCTCGCCCAAAACAAAGTGAAGAGCGTGAGGTAAAACCTGACGAAAGAGCTTTTACGGGATTTGTGTTTAAAATTCATGCTAACATGGATCCAAATCACCGGGATCGTTTGGCCTTCATAAAAATAGTTTCAGGTACATTTGAAAGGAACAAACCCTATTTACATGTTCGACACAACAAAAAATTAAAATTTTCGAGTCCGAATGCTTTCTTTGCTGAGAAAAAAGAAATTGTAGATGTGTCCTATCCCGGCGATATTGTAGGCTTACATGATACAGGAAACTTTAAGATTGGTGATACACTCACGGAAGGAGAAGCGTTGAATTATCGTGGAATACCAAGCTTTTCACCAGAACATTTTAGATATATTAATAATTCGGACCCCTTGAAATCCAAACAACTTTTTAAAGGTATAGACCAGTTAATGGATGAAGGTGTTGCCCAATTATTTACTTTGGAACTAAACGGCCGAAAAGTGATTGGAACGGTTGGAGCACTTCAATACGAAGTAATACAATACCGGCTAGAACATGAGTACGGAGCAAAATGCAGTTATGAAAACTTGAATGTGCACAAGGCTTGTTGGGTGGAAGCAGCAGACGAGAAAAGCGACGAGTTTAAAGAATTTATTCGAGTGAAGCAGCGGTATTTGGCTAAAGATAAACAGGGGCAATTAGTGTTTTTGGCAGATTCGCCATTTTCGTTACAAATGACGCAACAAAAATATCCAAATATCAAATTCCATTTTACATCTGAATTTATTTAAATGTAATATTTATCCTTCAGTATAATTTTTTATCGTGTTTTTTATACATTTTATCGATTTTTTTATTATTTTAGTAATGCTAAACCCTCAAATTTATTTCACCTATGTCTACCTTAAAGAACGAATTCAGTAATAACGACTTAACTGTAAGTTATGATCCATCAACCTGCATGCAATCCGGCAGATGTGCCAAAGAATTATCCGATGTTTTCAGTAATAATATCATACCTTGGATAAATCTTGATAACGCCAATAAAGAGGCTGTTATTAAACAAATAAAACGCTGTCCTTCAGGAGCACTTCAATACCGATTAAATATTAAGACCCAAGCGAGTTAAAAATAAAAAAGCCCCGTTTTTCACGTGGCTTTTTTATTTTCTTAAGATTGTCCAGTTGGGCCAAAATTCAATGGAATCGGAGGTTGTTCGTAAAATTCATTTCGAAAACCTCTTTCCAAAATTCATAGAAAAATTTATTTCTTAGGCCTGTCCGGTTGGACCAAAATTCAATGGAATCGGAGGTTGTTCGTAATCCTTAATTTCACCATGGGAATTTTCAAAACGCGCCACATTATCACCTAATGCTTTTAGCAACCGCTTGGCATGTTGAGGCGTTAATATAATTCTTGATTTGACCTTGCTTTTTGGAACGCCCGGCATAATATTTACAAAATCTACTACAAACTCAGAAACCGAATGGTTAATGATCGCCAAGTTTGCATAGGTTCCTTCAGCCACATTTTCATCCAATTCAATATTGATCTGTCCTTGTTTTGGTTTGTTATTTTCGTCTGCCATAACACTAGCTTTTATAAATAAATAGTCCCACACGAGGCGGGACTATTTTTTTTATTAATTATAATTTAATTCTTGCTTCACCTGCATCATTTCGTCAAATTCTTCTTTAGAACCAACAATGATGTCTCTATAGCTTCGCATACCTGTACCTGCAGGAATTCTATGTCCAACAATTACATTTTCCTTCAAGCCTTCTAAAGTATCTACTTTACCAGCCACAGCTGCTTCGTTAAGTACTTTTGTAGTTTCCTGGAACGATGCCGCCGAGATAAACGATTTTGTTTGTAACGACGCTCTTGTAATACCTTGTAAGATTGGCGTCGCCGTTGCCGGTTTCGCTTCTCTCGCTACCACAAGCTCTTTATCTTCACGACGTAAAATCGAATTTTCATCTCGCAATTCACGAGCGGTGATAATCTGACCGTTTTTAAGATTCTCTGAATCCCCTGAATCTTCAACAACTTTCATTCCGTAGATTTCGTCATTTTCTTTAATAAAATCATCTTTGTGAGCTAATTGATCTTCCAAGAAAATGGTATCACCAGAATCAATAATTCTAACTTTACGCATCATTTGTCTTACAACAACTTCGAAATGCTTATCGTTTATTTTCACACCTTGCAAACGGTATACTTCCTGTACTTCATTTACTAAATATTGCTGTACCGCAGATGGGCCCTTAATATTCAGAATGTCGTTCGGTGTAATAGAACCATCAGAAAGAGGCATTCCCGCTTTTACAAAATCATTTTCCTGTACAAGGATTTGATTTGATAATTTAACAAGATATTTTTTAATTTCACCTAACTTGGACTCCACGATAATTTCGCGATTACCACGTTTAATTTTACCGAAAGAAACCACACCATCAATCTCACTAACTACAGCAGGATTCGATGGGTTACGTGCTTCGAACAACTCGGTTACACGCGGTAAACCACCTGTAATATCTCCGGCTTTTGCCGATTTCCGAGGAATCTTAACTAAAATCTTACCAACATTAATTTTCTCTCCGTCATTGATCATTAAGTGCGATCCTACCGGTAGATTATACGATCGAATCGTGTTTCCTTTTCCGTCTTCAATATGAAGTGTTGGAATTAATTTTTTGTTTCTAGATTCTGAAATAACTTTTTCTTGGAAACCGGTTTGTTCATCGATCTCTACCTGATAAGTTACGCCTTGCTCGATATTTTCATATTTGATCTTACCTGCAAACTCAGAAATAATCACACCGTTATATGGATCCCAGGTACATACAACATCACCTTTCTTAAGGTCATCACCACTTTTAATTAAAAGGGTTGAACCATAAGGAATGTTATTCGTACTTAAGGTTATTCCTGTTTTCTTATCCACTAATTTAAGTTCACTAGTTCTCGAGATAACAATATCCGCATCATTGCCTTCATTATCTTTACCTTTTACGGTTTTAAGATCTTCAATTTCAGCAATACCATCAAACTTCACAACCAATTTGTTATCCTCAGAAATGTTACCTGCAATACCACCAACGTGGAATGTACGCAAGGTTAACTGGGTACCAGGCTCACCAATAGACTGCGCTGCTACAACACCTACAGCCTCACCGCGCTGTACCATTTTACCGGTAGCAAGGTTTCGACCGTAACATTTTGAACAGATACCCTGTAAAGCCTCACATGTTAACGGAGACCTAACCTCTACACTATCAATTGGAGAATCTTCGATAGCTTTGGCGATGTCATCTTCAATTAATTGTCCTGAAGCTACTAACAATTCGTCTGTTTGTGGATCGTAAACATCATTTAAAGAAACACGTCCAACGATACGTTCTTCTAGTGTTTCAACCACTTCATCATTTTTCTTCAATGGTTCTACTTCAACACCACGTAACGTACCACAATCTACAGAATTAACAATAACATCCTGAGACACATCTACCAAACGACGTGTTAAGTAACCCGCATCGGCTGTTTTAAGAGCAGTATCCGCAAGACCCTTACGAGCACCGTGAGTTGAGATAAAGTATTCTAAAATTGAAAGTCCTTCTTTAAAGTTAGAAAGAATCGGGTTTTCAATAATCTCACCACCTCCAGCATTCGATTTTTTAGGTTTTGCCATCAAGCCACGCATACCGGTTAACTGTCGGATTTGTTCTTTTGAACCACGCGCTCCGGAATCAAGCATCATATATACAGAGTTAAATCCTTGCTGATCTTCACGGATACGTTTCATAGACAATTCTGTCAATTCAGCATTCGTAGAGGTCCAGATATCAATAACCTGATTATAACGCTCGTTGTTTGTGATAAGACCCATGTTATAGTTAGCGGTAATAACGTCTACCTGACCATTGGCTTTATCAATCATACTTTGTTTTTCCGGTGGAATAATAATATCACCTAAACTGAACGATAATCCACCCTGAAATGCAAACTGGAATCCTAGAGTTCTAATAGCATCTAAGAAGTCAGCGGTTTCAGGCACAGAAGTTACCTTCAATATATTTCCGATAATATCTCGAAGGGTTTTCTTAGTCAATACCTCATTGATGAAACCTGCAGCTTGTGGTACGTGTTGATTAAATAACACACGACCTACCGTTGTTTCAACAATCATTTTGTCTAATTTACCATCTTCGTTGATATCAATAGTTCTTACTTTAATTATAGCATTAAGTTCAACACGTCTTTCGTTGAAAGCAATTTCCACTTCTTCAGGAGAGTAGAATATTAAGCCTTCTCCTTTGATAGGGTTATCAGGTGTTGATTTACGCTCCTTGGTCATGTAATACAAACCAAGCACCATATCCTGTGAAGGTACAGTTACCGGTGAACCATTAGCTGGATTCAGGATATTATGAGATGCCAACATTAACAACTGACATTCCAAAATAGCCTCAGGACCCAATGGCAAGTGAACCGCCATTTGGTCACCATCGAAATCCGCGTTAAAAGCGGTACATACTAATGGGTGCAATTGTATCGCTTTACCTTCAATTAATTTAGGTTGGAAAGCTTGAATACCCAAACGGTGTAATGTAGGAGCACGGTTCAGTAATACCGGATGGCCTTTCAGCACATTTTCCAAAATATCCCAAACCACTGGTTCTCTTTTATCTATAATTTTCTTTGCAGACTTTACTGTTTTCACAATACCACGCTCGATCAATTTTCTGATCACGAAAGGCTTGTAAAGCTCAGCTGCCATGTTCTTAGGCAATCCGCATTCGAATAATTTTAATTCTGGTCCAACAACAATTACCGAACGTGCAGAATAATCAACACGTTTACCTAGTAAGTTTTGACGGAAACGTCCTTGCTTACCTTTTAAGGAATCAGATAACGATTTTAAAGGTCTATTAGAATCTGTTTTTACAGCAGAAGATTTACGTGTGTTATCAAATAACGAATCTACAGATTCTTGTAACATACGCTTTTCATTTCGTAAAATCACTTCTGGCGCTTTGATCTCAACCAAACGCTTCAAACGGTTATTTCTAATAATAACACGACGGTACAGATCATTTAAATCAGAAGTTGCAAAACGACCACCATCAAGAGGTACCAACGGACGTAATTCCGGCGGAATTACAGGAATCACTTTCATAATCATCCATTCTGGACGGTTTTCTCTGTTCTGATTTGCTTCTCTCAACGATTCTACAACCTGAAGACGCTTTAATGCTTCAGTTTTACGTTGTTTAGAGGTTTCAGTATTGGCTTTATGACGTAATTCATAAGACAATGATTCCAGATCGATACGTGCTAATAATTCAATTAAACACTCAGCTCCCATTTTAGCCAAGAACTTATTAGGATCTGAATCATCTAAATATTGATTTTCCTGCGGAAGTGAATCTAATACATTCAAATATTCTTCTTCCGTAAGGAAATCCATTTTTTCTAAAGGCTCACCTTCTTCATTTTTAGCATTACCCGGTTGAATGACCACGTAACGTTCGTAATAAATGATCATATCTAATTTCTTAGACGGTAACCCAAGTAAATAACCAATTTTATTTGGAAGTGAACGGAAATACCAGATATGTGCTACGGGTACCACAAGATTGATATGACCTACACGATCACGACGTACCTTCTTCTCAGTAACTTCAACACCACAACGGTCGCATACGATACCTTTATAACGAATTCTTTTGTATTTACCACAAGCACATTCGTAGTCTTTTACAGGACCAAAAATTCGCTCACAGAACAAGCCATCACGTTCCGGCTTGTGCGTTCGATAATTGATAGTTTCAGGTTTTAAAACCTCACCACGAGATTCCGCTAAAATAGATTCCGGCGACGCTAAACCAATGGAGATTTTGTTAAATCTCTTTACTGTATTCTTATCTTGTTTTCTTGCCATAATAAATGGTTGAAATAAATTTTATATTAATTACTCCTCTAATCTGATGTCTAATCCTAGACCTTTCAATTCATGCATTAATACATTGAATGATTCTGGTAATCCCGGATCTGGCATTGGTTCACCTTTTACAATACTTTCGTAAGTTTTGGCTCTACCAATTACGTCATCAGATTTTACAGTCAATATCTCTCTTAGGGTACTTGAAGCACCATATGCCTCAAGAGCCCAAACTTCCATCTCACCAAAACGCTGACCACCGAACTGGGCTTTACCACCAAGAGGTTGCTGTGTAATTAATGAGTAAGGTCCGATTGAACGGGCGTGCATTTTATCATCTACCATGTGTCCTAATTTCAACATGTAGATCACACCAACCGTTGCAGGCTGATCGAAACGCTGACCTGTTCCTCCGTCATATAAATAGGTGTGTCCGTAACGTGGAATACCGGCTTCATCAGTGAATTCATTAATCTGATCAATCGATGCGCCATCAAAAATAGGCGTCGCATAATTGCGTCCTAATTTTTGACCAGCCCAACCAAGAACAGTTTCATAAATCTGACCAATGTTCATACGAGAAGGTACCCCTAGTGGATTCAATACGATATCTACTGGTGTTCCGTCTTCCAAGAATGGCATATCCTCCTGACGAACGATACGCGCCACAATACCTTTGTTACCATGACGACCTGCCATCTTATCACCTACTTTAAGTTTACGTTTCTTAGCAATGTAAACTTTAGCTAGTTTGATAATTCCTGCAGGTAATTCGTCACCCACGGAAATGGTGAATTTCTCACGACGAAGTGACCCTTGTAAATCGTTTTCTTTAATTTTATAGTTGTGGATTAAGTCGGCTACCAATTGGTTGGTATAGTCGTCTGTTGTCCATTTTCCTGAAACTAAATGTGCGTAATCATCAACGGCATTTAACATTTTTAGAGTGAACTTCTTACCTTTTGGTAATACCTCTTCACCTAAATCATTATAAATACCCTGAGCTGTTTTTCCGTTAACTATAGCGAATAATTTTTCAACCAGAACAGCTTTCAACTCATCAAATTTTACATCGTATTCAGCTTCTAACTGTGCGATATCATCTTTATCTTGAGCACGCTTACGCTTATCTTTTACGGCTCTTGAGAATAGTTTTTTCTCAATTACAACACCGTTTAATGATGGTGATGCTTTCAAAGAGGCGTCTTTAACATCTCCAGCTTTATCACCGAAAATGGCACGTAATAATTTTTCTTCAGGTGTTGGATCAGATTCCCCTTTTGGTGTGATCTTACCAATAAGAATATCACCAGGTTTAACTTCGGCACCTACACGGATCATACCGTTTTCATCAAGGTCTTTAGTCGCCTCTTCAGAAACGTTAGGAATATCGTTTGTAAGCTCCTCGTTACCTAATTTTGTATCACGAACCTCTAACGAGTATTCATCGATATGTATTGAGGTAAATATATCTTCACGAACCACTTTCTCTGAGATCACGATCGCATCCTCAAAGTTGTAACCTTTCCAAGGCATGAAGGCCACTTTCATGTTTCTACCAAGTGCCAACTCTCCTTTTTGAGTCGCATAACCTTCGCATAACACCTGACCTTTAGTTACTTTATCACCTTTAACCACAATAGGTTTCAAGTTGATCGAAGTACCCTGATTCGTTTTTCTGAATTTTACTAATTCATAAGTTTTAATATCGCTATCAAAACTTACCTTAGCCTCATCCTCGGTACGCTCGTATCGGATTTGAATCTGTTTTGCATCCACATACAATACTTCTCCGTTTCCTTCAGCATTAATTAAAACACGAGAATCAGAAGCCACTTGGCGCTCTAATCCGGTTCCAACAATTGGTGCCTGAGGTAATAATAATGGTACTGCCTGACGCATCATGTTCGAGCCCATTAATGCACGGTTCGCATCATCATGCTCCAAGAATGGAATTAAGGATGCAGAAATAGATGAGATCTGGTTTGGAGCTACATCTGTATAATGTAAATCTCCTGGTTCAATAACCGGGAAATCACCTTCCATTCGAGCAATAACCTTATCATGTAAAATTTTGCCCTTATCATCGACTTTTACAGTAGCCTGGGCAATCATTTTCTCTTCTTCTTCTTCGGCACTCAAATAAACTGGCTCTCCTTTAATATCAACTACACCATCTTTAACAGTTCTGTAAGGTGTTTCAATGAATCCCATAGAATTCACTTTTGCAAATACAGAAAGCGATGATATCAATCCAATGTTCGGACCTTCAGGAGTTTCAATCGGACATAAACGACCGTAATGTGTATAGTGTACGTCACGCACCTCAAAACCTGCACGCTCACGAGATAAACCACCTGGTCCTAATGCAGATAAACGACGCTTATGCGTAATTTCCGCAAGAGGGTTAGTTTGATCCATGAATTGTGATAACTGGTTGGTACCAAAGAACGAGTTGATCACAGAGGATAAAGTTTTCGCGTTGATCAAATCGATTGGCGTAAACACCTCATTATCACGAACGTTCATACGCTCACGAATTGTTCGGGCCATACGGGCTAAACCAACACCAAACTGCTGTGATAATTGCTCACCAACTGTACGTACACGACGGTTAGATAAGTGGTCAATATCATCAATCTCAGCTTTGGAGTTAATAAGCTCGATTAAATATTTAATGATGGTAATGATATCTTCTTTGGTAAGCACCTGCTTATCCATGCCGATATCAAGACCTAATTTTTTGTTCATTCTGTAACGACCAACTTCACCTAAAGAGTAACGTTGATCTGAGAAGAATAATTTATCGATAATACCACGCGCTGTTTCTTCATCTGGCGGTTCAGCATTACGTAATTGACGGTAAATATGTTCTACCGCTTCTTTTTCAGAGTTGGTAGGGTCTTTTTGAAGGGTATTATGTATGATGGCATAATCTCCCTGCTCAGTAGATTCTTTGTGAAGTAGAATGGTTTTAACTTCGGCTTCAAGAATTTCTTCGATATTATCTTTATCTAATTCAGTATCTCGATCAAGCACAATTTCGTTACGCTCAATAGATACTACTTCTCCTGTATCCTCGTCAACAAAATCTTCATGCCATGTATTAAGTACACGAGCAGCTAATTTTCTACCTAAATATTTTTTCAATCCGGATTTAGACACTTTTACTTCTTCCGCAAGGTCGAAAATTTCAAGGATGTCTTTGTCACGTTCAAAACCGATAGCACGGAATAACGTCGTAACCGGTAATTTTTTCTTTCTATCAATGTAGGCATACATCACCTGATTGATATCTGTGGCAAATTCTATCCATGACCCTTTGAATGGGATGACACGGGCAGAATATAATTTTGTTCCGTTCGCATGGAATGATTGTCCGAAGAATACGCCCGGAGAACGGTGTAACTGCGATACCACAACACGCTCGGCACCATTGATAACAAACGTACCACTTGGTGTCATATAAGGAATTGTTCCTAAATACACATCTTGAACAATAGTCTCGAAATCCTCATGTTCAGGATCTGTACAGTACAATTTTAAACGCGCTTTTAGCGGCACACTGTATGTTAGTCCTCTTTCAATACACTCCTCAATAGTATATCTTGGTGGATCGACGAAGTAATCCAAAAATTCTAAAACGAATTGATTACGGGAGTCGGTAATAGGAAAGTTTTCCATGAAGGTATTATATAGCCCTTCATCTCCTCTTTCTTCTGATTTGGTCTCTAGTTGGAAAAAATCCTGGAAGGATTTAATTTGAATATCCAGGAAGTCGGGATATTCTGTTCTATTAACAATAGACGAGAAATTTAATCTTTCAGCTTGTGTTGACAACATCAATGGACGGAGTTTTGATTAAAAAAAATATAAAAAAGCGTATCTCAGTTCTATATACGCAAAATGGTCTAGGTCTCGGAGCCTCTGCTCCGGACCTAAACCTTTAAGTTCTTAGTAAGTTAAGCCTACTTAAGCTCAACCTCAGCTCCAGCTTCTTCTAATTGAGCTTTTAGAGCTTCAGCTTCATCTTTAGCAATACCTTCTTTGATTGGGCTTGGAGCCTCATCAACTAGACCTTTTGCTTCTTTAAGTCCTAAACCAGTTAATTCTTTAACTAATTTAACAACTGCTAACTTAGAAGCACCAGCGGCCTTAAGGATTACGTCAAACTCAGTTTGAGCTTCCTCAGCATCACCACCACCTGCAGCTGGACCAGCTACAGCAACTGCCGCAGCTGCAGCAGGTTCGATACCATATTCATCTTTTAATATAGTAGCTAATTCATTAACTTCTTTTACTGTTAAGTTAACTAATTGTTCTGCGAAATCTTTTAAATCTGCCATTTTTCTATCGTTTTAATAAATTTTAAATTTTAATATAATTGTAATAAAAGTGCGTACTTGCTTGATACTATCCTTCTCTTTCAGATAGTGTTTTAATAATTCCAGCTAATTTACCACCTCCAGATTGAAGCGCTGAAACAACATTTTTAGCAGGAGATTGTAATATTGTAATAATCTCTCCTATCAATTCTTCTTTAGATTTGATATCCACTAACATGTCTAACTGGTCGTCACCAATATAGATCGCTTCATCAATAAAAGCTCCTTTCAATAAAGGCTTCTCTGATTTTTTACGGAAGTTTTTAATTAATTTTGCCGGTGCATTACCTGCCTCGGCATACATCACAGATGTATTACCTTTAAGTACTGTAGGAAGGTCTCCGAATTCTTTATCAGAGGCTTCCATAGCTTTGCTAAGTAATGTGTTTTTAACAACAGCCATCTTTACGTTCGCTTTAAATGCAGCGCGACGTAAATCTGAGGTACTACCTGCGTTTAATCCAGAAATATCAGCTAAATAGATATTTACATTATTGGTTAATTCGGCAGTTAACTCCTCAATTACTCGTGATTTTTCTTCTCTTGTCATAATAAAAGTTTAACTTATTAACCAATCTTAGGATTAACTGCTACACTAGGACTCATGGTACTAGACATGTGAATACTTTTCACATATACCCCTTTTGCAGCCGTTGGTTTTAATTTAATTAATGTTTGTATTAATTCATTTGCGTTACCCGCAATTTTATCAGCACTAAAAGATGCTTTACCAATTGCCGCGTGAACGATACCGAATTTATCAACTTTAAAGTCGATTTTACCAGCTTTTACTTCACTTACAGCTTTAGCGACATCCATAGTTACAGTACCAGTTTTTGGGTTTGGCATTAAGCCACGAGGACCTAATACACGTCCTAAAGGACCTAATTTACCCATCACACTTGGCATGGTTATGATAACGTCTACGTCAGTCCAACCACCTTTAATTTTATCAAGGTATTCGTCTAACCCAACGTAATCTGCTCCGGCTTCTTTAGCCTCGGCTTCTTTATCAGGTGTTACTAATGCTAATACTTTCATGTCTTTACCAGTACCGTGAGGAAGCGATACAACGCCTCGTACCATTTGATTAGCTTTACGTGGATCTACACCCAAACGCACTGCTAAATCAACTGATGCATCAAACTTGGTATTGGTAATTTCTTTGATTAATGCAGATGCTTCATCAATAGAATATAATTTACCTTTTTCTATTTTCGCTAAAGCCTCTTTTTGCTTTTTTGTTAATCTTGCCATTTTATAATGTCTTTAATCGATTAAGATGGGAATTTCCCAGTTACGGTTATACCCATGGATCTTGCTGTTCCAGCAACCATTCGCATTGCAGATTCCACAGTAAATGCATTTAAATCTACCATTTTGTCTTCAGCGATGGCTTTAATCTGGTCCCAAGACACTTTAGCTACTTTTTTTCGGTTTGGTTCTCCTGAACCCTTCTTCAACTTGGCCGCTTCTAATAATTGTACTGCAGCTGGAGGCGTTTTAATAACGAAGTCGAAAGACTTGTCCTTGTAAACAGAGATAACCACCGGTAATACTTTACCAGGTTTATCCTGAGTTCTAGCATTAAATTGCTTACAGAACTCCATGATGTTTACTCCAGCAGCACCTAAAGCGGGTCCAACCGGTGGCGACGGATTCGCAGCACCTCCCCGAACTTGTAACTTAACTACTTTACCTAATTCTTTTGCCATGTTTAAAAATTTACTTCGATACAATACTTTAATTGGAAGCTAAAGATCGTATCTATCTATTTAGTGTAACAATTATTATACTTTTTCAACCTGCATATAACTGAGCTCTAATGGTGTTTTTCTTCCGAAAATCTTCACCATCACTTCCAGCTTACGCTTTTCTTCATTAATTTTTTCAATCGTACCATCAAATCCGTTGAATGGTCCATCTATAACTTTTACCGTTTCTCCTTTTGTAAAAGGAATCGCCACATTAACACTTTCATCAACAGCTAACTCATCTACTTTACCCAACATCCTATTAACTTCAGACTGTCTTAATGGCACTGGGTCACCGCCTTTTGTTTCACCTAAAAAACCAATCACATTAGTAACCGATCTTATAATATGAGGCACCTCACCTGTTAAATTGGCCTGGATCATGATATAACCCGGAAAATAAACTTTTTCTTTGTTGATTTTTTTTCCGTTACGTATTTGGATCACTTTTTCTGTTGGAACTAATACCTGATCAACATAATCTTGAAGACCTAAACGAGCAATTTCGTTTTCGATATAGGTCTTAATTTTGTTTTCCTGACCACTTACAGCTCTAACAACATACCATTTTTTTTCACTTACTTCAGACATAAATCTTCGTTTTAACCATTAATCCATTGAAAGTAATAGGCAATAACTTCGCTAAACACTGAATCTATACCCCAGATTAGTAACGAGAAAATAATAGAAAATAAAGCAACAAGAATTGTTAAATTCTGAGCTTCAGGCCATGTGGGCCATGATACATTATTTTTTAGTTCGCCAAATGATTCCTTTACGTAATTTACAACTCCAGCCATTTTATGTCGTTTTTGCATCAACTACTGTTCAAATCCTCTTCAGATTCGATGTGTCAATAAATTTTAAAAGACGCTACTATAATTATAGGGCATCTTAGTTATTTTTTGTGTGGTTTGGGAGACTTCTAACCTGATTTTCGTTAAACTTGTTCTCACCATCCTCAACTTAGCACGGGTTGAGAGACTCGAACTCCCGACACCTGGTTTTGGAGACCAGTGCTCTACCAACTGAGCTAAACCCGTAAATACAAGTGAAGGTATTCCGTATTCGGAATACCTTAACTTATACTATGTTTAACTGTTTAGTCTAAAATCTCAGTTACCTGACCAGCACCTACAGTTCTACCACCTTCACGGATTGCGAAACGTAAACCTACGTTCATTGCAATTGGTTGAATTAATTCAACAGTGATAGTTAAGTTATCTCCAGGCATAACCATTTCTACGCCATCAGGAAGTGCAATGTTTCCTGTTACGTCAGTTGTACGTACGTAGAACTGAGGACGATAGTTATTGTGGAAAGGTGTGTGACGCCCACCTTCTTCTTTTTTCAAGATATAAACCTCTGCCTTAAATTTAGCGTGAGGTGTTACAGAACCTGGTTTAGTGATTACCATACCTCTTGAGATTTGGCTTTTCTCGATACCTCTTAATAAGATACCGGCGTTATCACCAGCTTCACCTCTATCTAATATTTGACGGAACATTTCGATTCCTGTAATAGTTGAAGTTAATTTCTCTGCTCCCATTCCAATGATCTCTACAGGGTCACCAGTTTTAGCAATACCAGTTTCAATACGACCAGTTGCTACAGTACCACGACCAGTAATCGAGAATACATCTTCGATAGGCATTAAGAATGGCTTATCCATATCACGAACAGGCTCTTCAATCCAAGTGTCACAAGCTTCCATTAATTCCATTACTGTATCAACCCACTTTTGCTCACCGTTTAAGGCACCTAAAGCGGAACCTGCAATTACAGGACCATTATCACCATCATATTCATAGAATGATAATAGATCTCTGATTTCCATTTCTACCAATTCTAATAATTCTTCATCATCAACCATATCCACTTTGTTCATGAATACAACGATACGAGGAATACCTACCTGACGTCCTAAAAGGATGTGCTCACGAGTTTGTGGCATTGGCCCATCAGTTGCAGCTACCACTAAGATAGCACCATCCATTTGAGCAGCACCAGTAACCATGTTCTTTACGTAATCCGCGTGACCTGGACAGTCAACGTGTGCGTAGTGACGATTTGCTGTTGCATATTCTACGTGAGAAGTATTAATTGTGATACCTCTTTCTTTTTCTTCTGGTGCGTTATCAATTTGATCAAATGATCTCGCTTCTGATAAACCTGCATCAGCTAATACTTTAGTAATAGCAGCAGTTAAAGTTGTTTTACCGTGATCTACGTGTCCAATAGTACCAATGTTTAAGTGTGGTTTTGAACGATCGAAAGTTGCCTTTGCCATGTTTTTTAAAAAATTTAATCTTAGTTATATAATATATTAGTGTACTTTATGTCATTCTTTAAAAATATAGAGCCAATGACGGGATTTGAACCCGTGACCTCTTCCTTACCAAGGAAACGCTCTACCCCTGAGCTACACCGGCTTAAATATTAGAGCGGGAGACCGGGTTCGAACCGGCGACATTCAGCTTGGAAGGCTGACGCTCTACCAACTGAGCTACTCCCGCAATTATTTAATGCCCAAAATTAAAGCCTTTAAAACACAATCATTATTATGATTATGTTAAAAAAGTGGGGAGAGCAGGATTCGAACCTGCGAAGTTAAAAAACAACAGATTTACAGTCTGTCCTCGTTGGCCGCTTGAGTATCTCCCCAATCTTAATTTTATGCACTCTTTTTAAAGAACTTGAGCCGATGGAGGGACTCGAACCCACGACCTGCTGATTACAAATCAGCTGCTCTAGCCAGCTGAGCTACATCGGCTTTTTTTCATGCTTTTTCACACAAAAAAAGCCCGTTATTTCTAACGGACTGCAAATGTATATATTTTTATTTTGATTCAAAACATTTTTTAAGAATTTTTATTCAGGAATGAGCTCTTAATTTTTCTTTACGCTTTTTTATTTGGCGTTCTAGTGATGAAGCCGCCATATCGGCTCCTTCCTCAAAAGTTTTACACTGTTTTTTTACTATAAAACTATCTCCGGGAACACTTAATTTAGCCTCAAAAATTTTATTTTCTTTCGAGCTGGTATTCTCAACCTTCAGAAAAACATCAGATTTGATAATCTTGTCGTAGAATAATTCTAACTTGTCCATACGTTTTTGAATGAAATCGATAAGTTTTTGATCGGCATTGAAATTCACCGATTGCGTGTTTACTTTCATACTACATCTCTGTTTTAGGTTAGACAATTTTAAATGCTTTATTTTTTACTCCTCGGATGAGCTTTAACATGCACTTGTTTTAATTTGTCTATACTATTATGAGTATAAACCTGAGTGGCCGCTAAGCTGGAATGTCCAAGCAATTCCTTTACCGCATTTAAATCTGCACCCTGATTAAGCATATGTGTTGCAAAAGAATGACGCAGGATATGCGGACTCTTTTTTACTTTCGAGGATGCCTTACTAAAGTAATCATTTATAATTCTGTAGACAAGCGTTTCATAAATTTTAACGCCCTTTTTAGTTAAAAAAAACGCGTCTTTATCGCTTAAATGATCTAGAGCAGATCGCTGTTCTAAATAGTCGGAAATACTTTTTTTAATGGATGGTAGTAATGGAATGATGCGTTCCTTATTGCGCTTCCCTAAAACCTTAAGCGTTTTAAAATCGGAATCAAAACTATTCAGTTCCAGATTGATCAATTCTATACGTCGCATGCCGGTGGTATAAAACAATTCAATCATGAGCTTATTCCTAGTACCTTCGAAATCAGGTTTAAAATGAAGTGCGCCTAGTGCTTGACTAACTTCTTTTTCTGAAAATGGCACTTGTACTTTTTTTTTGGTTTTTAAAGCGCGATGCTTCTGCAAGGGGTTGATTTGAATAGCCCCCGATTTCTGTAGAAATTTGTAGTAACTGTTTAAGGCTGATATCTTTCGGTTGATACTTCTGTTGGTTAGCCCCTCTTCTACCAAAGAAACGATCCACTGCCTAACATGCGAATATTGAACGGATTCCAGTCCTACTTCATCATCTTCTATTTTTAAGAATTCTGAAAAGGCTTCTAGGTCCGTTCTGTACGCATTGGCTGTTAAGGTCGCGTAATTTTTTTCCAGAAGAAGGTAATCAATGAAAGATTGTATTGCCATAACAATTTAAAAGTACAAAGATTTCTAAACATTAGAACAAAAAAAATCCCGCAAATTGCGGGATCCTTAATTATATATGATATTAAATATCTTCTGCGTCTCGTAATGACTGAATATATTGCGCTTTTTGAACTTGCGCTCTACGCTTTACGGAAGGTTTTGTAAACTGCTTTCGCGTTTGTAATTGACGTTTTGTTCCCGTTCTATCGAACTTTCTTTTGAAACGCTTCAACGCTCTGTCTATATTTTCTCCTTCTTTTATAGGTATAATTAACATAGGCCCTAACCTCCTCTCTTTTAGAATTTGTGGGTGCAAAGATAGAAACTATTTTGAATATTAAAACAGTTAATTTTATTTATTTTTTGTTGCGGGTTTATACTCTTTCTTATCAATGATGATTTTAGCCAAAATCTCTCTCAAGATTTCTGAAGTTCCCCCTCCAATAGGCCCTAACCTACTGTCACGAAGTAATCTAGCCATCGGATAATCTTCCATATAACCGTAACCACCTAAAAACTGTAGACACTCATAAATCACTTCATCAGCTACTTTAGTCGTTTTTAATTTCGACATCGTGGCCTCCTTCACAACGTATTCTCCTCTATTCAAACGATGCGTTACCGAGTAATTGAATTCCTTACATATCTCTACATCCGTATACAAATCTGCTATTTTATGACGCAAGGCCTGAAACTGGTCAATAGATTTTCCGAAAGCCTGTCGTTCGCTCATGTATTGTAAGGCGTACTCTAAAGCATACTCTGCACGAGCATGGGCGTTCACACCCATAATTAAACGCTCCAAAGCAAAATGCTGCATAATGTAACTAAAACCTTTGTTCTCATCACCCAACAAATTCTTTACAGGAACTTTTACATTATCAAAGGCGATTTCTCCGGTATCAGATGCACGCCAACCTAATTTATTGAGTTTTGTTGCTGAAACACCTGTAGTTTCCCGGTCCACTACAAAAATACTAACCCCTTTATTTCCAAGTTCGGGAGTTGTTTTGGCAGCTACAATTAAATAGTCGCTATACACCCCATTGGTAATAAATGTTTTTGAACCATTCAAAACGTAGTGATCATCTTTTTTCACTGCTGTGGAACGCATGCCTGCCACATCACTCCCACCAAAAGGCTCAGTGATACACAAACAACCTATTTTTTCTCCGGTGATACTTGGTGCTAAATAACGTTCTTTTATATCATCGTTCCCTTCGGCATTTAAATGGGTCATCGCTAAATAGGCATGAGCCCAAATTGCTGCTGCGAAACCTCCAGAATTAATTTTTTGAAGTTCCTCCAACAAAATAATGGTATAAAATAAATCTAAATTTAAACCACCATAGGCTTCAGGATAGGCAATTCCAAAAAAGCCCATTTCTCCAAATTTAGTCCAGATATCACGATCGATCGTTCCTGTGTTTTCCCAAGTCTCAATATGCGGAACCACTTCTTTTTTTAAAAAATCCTGCAGACTTTTTCTAAAAAGATGATGTTCTTCAGTGAAGTACATACTATTCATTAATTTTCTTTTTCTAGTGTTCTTTTTTTATTCGATTTGCAAATATAATTGAATTATCTCGATTTTATCTGCAGGAAATCCTTTAACTTTTTTTATCTCTTCCCAGGTTTTGAATCCTTCCCTAAGTATACGTTGCTCAATAATACGGTGAGCCAAATCATAATCAATATGTTGTGCGGTTACCAACTGTTCGAGACTTGCCGTATTGATATTCAGTTTTGTAACAGCCCTTGGCGTTTTTACGGTAAACATTTTATTGATATTACTAATGGATTCCGGCGTAAGTCCGTAAACATCTGTAAGCTGAATATCAGCTATAAAACCACCTACAAAACTATTTCTATATTTTATGATGCGCTCTGAGAATACGGGTCCAATACCATTGACACGTTGTAAGGCTTCAGCCGTAGCCGTATTAAGATCGGCCTTTTGAGCATAGGTTTTATTTTTTTCTGGTGAAGAGAATACCGTTTTTTTATTCTTGGTCCACTCTGGAAATTTTAAATAAGGTTTTATGGTTTCTAAAAGTGAATCTGAGACTTTTGTAACGACCTGAAACTCGGCCACTGAATTGATCCATTTTCCTGTTTTCCTGAATGCTAAAAGGCGGTCAATTTCTTCGTTGCTCATACCAAATAACGCGCCTCGATAATCGTCTATATAATTGGGGTTTACAGGATAACGTTTAGGAATTCGGCTGGCCATTTCAATCTGTTTTAAAGAATCCATCTCCCTTTCAAGAGCTACCAAAACTTCAGAATCAACAGGAATTTCCGGTTCAGAAAAACGCAGATAAAAATACACCGCCTGCAATACCACTATAATTGTTATTAATAAAAAAATCCCATGCCGTTGTTGTTTTGAGAACGTAACATGAGATTTCATTTTTATTATCGTGTATTAATTACATATGTTTTGTTAGGTCTTCTGCACCTTCATCAAGGGCTTCTTCCTTAACATTAATGGCTTTCATGTATTTATTTAATTCCTTTTTAATAACTGGTGAAAGTAAAATAACACCAATAATATTAGGAACTACCATGGCGAAAATCATCGCATCTGAAAAATTAATTACAGCACCCAAACTGATAGAAGCTCCAACTACTACAAAGAATAGGAATAAAATTTTATAAGCCAGATCAGATATTTTGCCTTTACCAAAAAGGAATACCCATCCTTGCATACCATAGTACGACCAAGAAATCATTGTTGAGAATGCAAACAAGATTACTGCTATTGTTAAAATCACGGAGAAGTGTGGAATCACAGTATCAAATGCTTGAGCAGTAATTTCTACACCTTCTTTTATTTCAACACCATATTGCATAAAAGACCCATCAAAATTGGTTATTACGATTACAAGCGCCGTCATGGTACAAATGACTACCGTATCTACAAAAGGTTCTAAAAGTGCTACAATTCCTTCACTAGCAGGATATTTTGTTCTTACAGCAGAGTGAGCGATAGCGGCACTACCTACACCAGCCTCATTAGAGAAAGCTCCTCTTCGGATACCTTGGATCATAACACCAACGAGACCTCCGGCAATTCCTAAGCCCGAAAATGCACCCTCATAAATCAATGCGAAAGCATCATCAATCAGCGTGAAATTTGCACCCAAAATAATAAGTGCTGCTAACACGTAAATACCAGCCATGAAAGGAACTACCTTTTCAGTAACCTTGGCAATTCTTTTAATTCCACCAATAATAACAATGGCCACAAGAAACGCCATTACTATACCAAAATAAAGTCCGGCGTTACCACCTTCTAATCCAAATAGTTTTACAAATTGCGCTGCTGCCTGATTGGCCTGGAACATATTTCCGCCACCAAAAGAACCTCCAATAACGAATATGGAAAAAAGGATAGCAAGTACCTTACCAAAACCTTTCAAACCTTTTTCTTTTAAACCCTTTGTTAAATAGTACATTGGACCACCATAAATGGTTCCATCTTCTCCTACATCTCTATATTTTACACCAAGGGTACATTCAGCAAATTTTGAGGCCATACCTAAAAGTCCGGCTAAGATCATCCAGAATGTTGCACCTGGACCCCCAATGGATAAAGCTACAGCTACACCTGCAATATTTCCCAGACCTACTGTTGCTGACAAGGCTGCTGTTAAAGCCTGAAAATGCGATACCTCACCATGAGCGCTATCGTCTCTTAAAGTTTCAATAACATTCTCATCTTCATTTGGGGTAACATCACCATACAATGTATTGGCGCCGTGCTTCTCAATATCCTCATACTTTCCTTGAACAACGCGGATAGCCGTTCTAAAGCCTGTTATATTAATAAATCTAAAATAAATAGTAAAGAATAAAGCACCTCCTATAAGGACAATTAATACCCAAGGAATTTGATAATACTCCGAAAATGGTATTTCATAAAAAATACCATCCACAAACCACCCTGTATAATCTTTAAAGGTCTCGTCGATCTTTTCAGAGGTTGTTTTTTGAGCAAAAATTAGAAATGGTGTTATTAAGGTTATCAGTGAAAGATAATACTTCTTCATACTAGTTTTTTTAGTTGTTTTTCTTAGGTTTTAAAATTAAAAGCAGCAAGATGATAAAAAAAAATGGTTAAATAAAAAAATGCCTGTTAAAATGAATTGCAGTTAATTGATATCGAACTCGGAGTTCAGAGCCTCGATTTGTTCCGGACGTCCTAAAACAATAATTTTTGATTTAGGGTGTAATTTTTGGTCGGCTTCAGGGTTTACAATGTATTCTCCGTTTTCATTCTTATAACCAATAACATTACAACCTGTTCTGCGTCTAAGATCTAAATCCTTGATCGTTCGAACAACTTCCGAATCATATAATTTTACAACATCAACCTCTTCAATGTTGATATTAGATTTCCCAACAATGGATAAATTATCAACAAATTCCATGAGGCCGGGTATAACCACCAATGAGGCCATGTGATCGCCTCCTATTTTATCTGGTAAGATCACATTATTAGCTCCGGCAAATTTTAACTTGTCATATGAGGATTCGTTGGAAGCCCGACTGATAATATTAATCCGACTATTAATCTGCCGGGTTGAAAGAACCACAAACAAATTATCTGCATCATTTGGCAAGGCTGAAATAAAATTAGATGCACGGTCGATTCCTGCCTGCAGTAAAATTTCATCTTCATTCGCATTTCCAATAACATAGGGAACATTATCCGCTTGCAACCGCGATTCCATTTCCTTGTTTTTTTCAATAACCACAAAAGCTTTTTTATAGGCCAACAGTTTTTTTACTGCTTGTTTACCATTTCGACCGTAACCACAGATTACAACGTGATTTTTTAATTTATCAATCTGTTTTTGCATCTTTTTATATTTTAAATCTTCTATGTTGTTCTTACTCAAAATATACTCTGTAATTATCGATAAGGCATAACCAACAATTACGACACTTCCAATAATTAAAAATACGGTGAAAATTTTAGAGGCTGGATCTAAAGGCTTTACTTCTCCAAAACCAACGGTGGTCATCGTAATAACCGTCATATACAAGGCATCGACCCAATTGTAATCAGAAATCATTTTGTATCCTAAAACACCTACACATAAAATAAACCCTAATAAAAATAAGGCTACATATATTTTAGTTCTGAAGAAACGAATAATCTGGTTTGTCATAGTTATAAATCAAATACCGAGGAGCGTTTGGTATAAACTAAATCTTTAATACGCATCCAAAAGGCTAAAAATAAGTAAAGTGCAAATCCAAACCCCAAAGTTACAAATGTAAGATACATAAACGAAGTTCGCACTACCTTGGCCCTTATCCCAAGTCTGTCGGCAATCCGCTGACAAACATAGTAGCCATGCTTTTGGAAAAAAAGTAGTAATTTATAAAATAGATTCATAGCCGCAAGTTACTATTAAGTTTTAAATTTTTAAAAATTTAGCGACTTAAAAGTGAATTCCCAATAGCACAATGTAAACAGCGATTTTTGTTACAATATTGGGTGTTTAATTGTATAAGTGCTTGTGACTCTAATGCCGATTGCGCTTTGTAATTAAGATGTTTATAGCCCGATATAATGCTGTTCGATTCAGACCCTATAGTTTTTGCAAGCTCCAAAATAAAAGCTTCACCTTGTCGGCCTTGTTTTTGTTGAAAACAAAACACCATAGGAATGATAGTGTTTATAAGTAATAAATCGATAAAAGGCTTAGAAGTGGTTTTCTTTGAATGCCTGGAACTGGCATCAAAAGTATAATGTGTATCCCAAAATTCTGAGGCTGAAACATGAAACAAATCGTAAAAGTCTTCTTTGGATTTTAAATCTAAGATTTTTGAGAATAGATTCGAGTGCTGATGGTATAATGACGCTAATTGTACTAAACGAATCGAGGGAAAATTTAAAGGTCGTAATCTGAAAAACTGAATCGGAAGGACCTGATCTCGATTTAAATTAAATTTTTGCTTTAAAAAATGATACCCTTGTTTTAATCCTTGATGGTAGGCCGTTTGAGAATCGTTTTCTAAAAGTCCGGCCTGTCCCATAAATAAAGCCTCTAATTCCAGTAAATTAGATTGTGTTTTTCGAATGACAGAAAAATTGATGCTGTTTGCTAAACTAAAAAAAGCATCCCCATTAATTTTCGAACCAAAACTCCTGCACAGCATTTTAAATAATACGGCTTCCCAATCATTTTTACTTTGATCCAATAACAATAAAATAGGTTTTGCCTTGTCCTCCAGGCGCTCAAAATAAAGCCGTTCCATCCAGTGGCTCATTTTAAAATTATCGACATAAGGAAAATCATTCTCACAATTGATCCAGGTATTTCTACCTTGAAATAGATTATGGAAGTTCAATAACAGCTCATTTTTCACATAATTTTTAAGTACCAATGTTGGAATTGCTGTATTGCTTTTTCGAAACACAAGCGTGTCGTGCTCCCAAACCACATGTAAAATGACATTATCATAAGCTTTATCTGTTTCATGTCCATGTAAAAACCAATCAGAGGATTTTATATGAAGCTCAACGTTTCCTGCCCAAAGCTGATCCCCAATTTTAATTCGGGCATTAAAAAAATCGGGACCGGCGTTGTGGTTGTGTTCCCCAAGTGCCAAAATTTGAATATTATCCCCGCTATCTGTTCTTATGTTGGTGGCTTGAAATTTTTTAAATTTCCATAAATAATGTAAAAAATCTTCTCGCATAAATTAAAGATAGCCGGCACAAAAGCTAGCACCAAACAATGGAATGATATTCTGCAATAAATCAATACCTTTGAATAAATTTAATCGTTAAATGGAACAATTAACTTTAACAACACCCGCCCTCTTATTTTCTGCTATCTCTTTAATAATGCTAGCTTATACCAATCGCTTTCTTGCCTATGCCAATGTGATTCGGGATTTGCACGATAAATATATGAAGCAAAAAGATTCTGTTTTAATTGCGCAAATAAAAAATATAAAGCAGCGACTTTACCTTACGCGAGCCATGCAAATATTTGGAATTTCCAGCTTACTACTTTGTGTTTTAACAATGTTTTTAATTTATATTCAGCAGCAAACTGTAGCCGTTTGGATTTTTGGTCTGGCCCTACTCCTTTTGATCATATCTCTTGGCCTTTTGATCGTTGAAATACAGATTTCTGTTAAAGCTTTAGAACATCACATTAGCGATATCGAAAAAAATTGAATTTGTATTGTTTTTCTGGTATATTACGCCTTAACTAACATTAAACCTACCTACAAACTAGAATTTTCGGCTATCTAAAAAACCAAATAGCTCCTTGTGAACGTATCTTAATGAAAAAAGCCCCATGATCATTTTACCAACTATGAACCTATATCAATTTAAATCTGAAAATTCGCTAAATGACTGGCTAGTAGTTGACGACATCGTAATGGGTGGATCGTCCTGCGGTAACTTGAAATTAAGCGAAGCTGAAATCGCTGTTTTTGAAGGTGATATCTCACTGGAGAATAATGGTGGATTTTCTATGATCCAACACTTTTTCCCAAAGATCGAAGTCAAGGATTACTCCAAAGTTCTAATCCGACTAAAGGGTGATGGTAAAAGCTATCAATTTCGTGTCAAATCAAGTAGTAAGGATTACTTCTCTTATGTTAAACCATTTGAAACCAATGGAAGCTGGCAAACTATTGAAATTCTTTTTGAAGAAATGTATCCGGTATTTCGCGGGCGAAAATTGAGAAAACCGAATTTTGCCGGTTTGAGTATGGAAATGATCGCCTTTCTTATTGGAAATAAAAAAGCAGAGTCATTCCGGTTAGAAATTTCGAGTATCGATCTCGAGTAAAATTCTAAAGCGAGCTGATGATGTCAGATTTCGTTACGATCTGATGTTTTCCATTGCCTAAGGCTACTAGAACCGCATTATTTTCTCTGGTAAATAGTTTTGAAATCGCATCGATGGTTGTATGCTTCGGCACTACAGGGAAGGGTTTGTTCATGACCTCCTTTATAGGTAGGTCTGAAATATTTTTATCCTCCAGAAATTTTCGTAACAGATCGGCCTCATCAATAGCCCCCACAAAACCCGTGTTATCTTCCACCGGAATTTGTGAAATGTTATAAGTTTTCATGCGTTCAATCGCATGCCAAACTAATTCTTCAGTTTTTACCGTTACTAAAGGTCTGTCTTCGGACGGACGCACAAGATCGGCTGCAGATTTCATAGAATCTTCAATAAAGCCTCTTTCGCGCATCCATTCGTCATTATACATTTTACCCACATAACGACTACCATGATCATGAAACAGCACCACCACAACATCGTTTTCAGTGAATTTATCTTTTAATTGCAATAAGCCTTTTATGGCCGCTCCTGCGGAATTACCCAAGAACATACCTTCTTCTTTTGCTAATTTTTGAGTGTAAATCGCAGCATCTTTATCTGTTACTTTGGTAAAGCCATCGATGATATCAAAATTTACGTTTTTCGGTAAAATATCTTCTCCAATACCTTCGGTGATATAGGGATAAATCTCATTCTCATCGAAAACACCTGTTTCGTGATATTTTTTAAATACCGAACCATAGGTATCAATACCCCAAACCTTTACATTCGGGTTTTGTTCTTTTAGGTATTTCCCTACGCCTGAAATGGTACCACCGGTGCCAACTCCTACTACAAAATGGGTAACCTTACCATCGGTTTGTTTCCAGATCTCGGGACCAGTACTTTCGTAGTGTGCCACAGTATTACTCAAATTATCGTACTGATTGACATACCAGGAATTCGGTGTTTCTTCAGCCAAACGCTTTGAGGTAGAATAATAGGATCTGGGATCATCAGGTTCTACGTTGGTGGGACACACAACGACTTTACTTCCCACGGCTCGCAGAATATCCATTTTTTCCTTGGATTGTTTATCACTGATCACGCAGATCATTTTATAGCCTTTTACAATTGCTGCTAAAGCGAGTCCCATTCCGGTATTTCCTGAAGTACCCTCAATAATAGTTCCTCCGGGCTTTAAACGACCATCGGCCTCCGCATCTTCGATCATTTTAACAGCCATACGATCTTTCACTGAGTTTCCCGGATTAAAAGTTTCGTATTTGGCAAGGACCAAACAGGGTAAGTCTTTAGTTAAAACATTAAGCTTTACCAAAGGGGTGTTTCCTATTGTTCCTAATATATTTTCTGCGTATTCCATGATTTTATTTTCATTACAAATTTAGCATAATTATAGCAGATTAAAGGTTAAATATTGGTGAAGCTTTCGCGTTAAGGATTGAGGCATTTGTTGAAGCGCCTCGCAGAGCGCGACTGCCGAAAGCCTGCCCTTTTGCCCTTTATGGGGAAAAGGAACGCCCAAAAAAATTAATCGAAACGGATGGCCTTGACCGGAGAGATCTTGGTAATGAGATATGATGGAATAAGAAGCATGAGCAAACAGAGGATTAGGGTACCAATGTTTAATGCGGCAATATAGCCAAAGCTGATATAAACCGGGGCTTTACTAACATAGTACACGCTGGGATCGAGCGGGAATAATTCGAATATTTTCTGTGCGTAAAGCAGCGCGAGACCTATGATATTACCCCAAAACAGCCCACGTATAATGAGGTAGGACGCGTTGTACAAAAAGAGTTTCCGGATACTCCAGTTGGTACTTCCCAAGGCTTTAAGGATCCCGATCATTTGGGTGCGTTCCAGGATTAGTACCAGCAGTGCAGTGATCATATTGATGCCTGCAACGAGTATCATGATGCCGATAATTCCGTAAATATTGGTATCGAAAATACCGATCCACTCAAAAATAGAAGCGTACTTTTCGGTCACTGTTTGTGTGTTAAAAGTGCTTGGCGTATTTCTATAAACCTCTACTCCCAGGCGATCGAGTTCAGAATAATCGTTTACAAACACTTCAAAATGCCCAATTTCGTAATCTTCCCAACGATTGATCCGCTGGATATGCCGGATGTTACCCAAAAGGAATTGTTTATCGAGATCTTGGAAGCCGGAATTATAAATACCAACCACCTGAAATTTTATGATATTTGGTAATTTCTCAGGATCGTTCTTGGCGAAAATCATTTGAAAATCATCGCCTACCTTGAATTGCAATCTGTCAGCCAGATACTGTGAGATCAGTGCTTCGGTACTCCATTTTTTATCGAAATTTGGTGTGCGACCATCAACCAGAAAACTTTTAAAGTAGGACCAGTTGTAGTCTTGACCAACACCCTTGAGAATGGCACCCTCAAAATCGGTTTCGGTGCGAATGACTCCAAATTTATTGGCTACCGCCTGAATATGACTTACCTCGGGAACAGCTTTGAATTCCGGGTAAAAATCCTGTTCGGTTGAAATGGGAAATAAGCTTTCTTCGGAATTATTACTATTAAAATTGGAAATTGAAATATCGCCGTTAAAAGCCACTACCTTATCACGAATTTTTTGCTGCAATCCGACTCCTGTAGCAATAGTAATCATCATGACCACAATACCGATAGCGATGGCTGCGATGCCTATTTTTATTATTGGTGCCGATATACTACTTTTATACCCTTTACTACCAATAATGCGTTTTGCTAAAAAATACTCGTAATTCAATTTATTTAATGGGCTTTAAGATTTTCAAAAATACTGTTTTATTATGTCTTTTAGTATTAATTTCCTGTGCAAACTCGAAGCACTCTAAAACTGATGATGTTTTAGAACCCCAGCCTAAAGAGGAACCTGTGGTGGTTGGCGCCAACAGGCTGGACCTTTATCTCCCCTTACTGCAAGGAAAGCGGGTTGCTGTGGTGGCTAATCAAGGTACGGTGATTTTTAAGGATGAAAACGTAACCACCTACACCCATTTAATAGATTCACTTCGGGACTTAAACATTGCGATAAAAAAAGTGTTTGCGCCGGAACACGGTTTTAGGGGAATTGGTGATGCCGGAGAACTCATCGATAACAGTACCGATAAAAAAACGGGCTTACCAATTATATCACTTCATGGTAAACATCGAAAGCCAACTCAGGAAGACCTGAGAGATATTGATATAGTGATTTTTGATATTCAGGATGTTGGGGTACGTTTCTACACCTATCTTTCCACCATGCATTATGTGATGGAAGCCTGTGCAGAAGCGGGTATTCCAACCATTGTTTTAGACCGTCCTAACCCTAACGGGCATTATATTGACGGACCAGTTTTAGAACTGGAACACAAAAGTTTTTTGGGATTGCATCCTGTGCCCTTAGTTTACGGTATGACCATAGGTGAATATGCGAAAATGATTAACGGCGAGCGTTGGTTGGCGGATTCTTTGGTTTGTGATCTCATCGTAATTCCTCTGAAAAATTACACCCATCAAACGCCCTATAGTTTAACTGTAAAACCCTCACCTAATTTACCGAATGGCAAAGCGATAAATCTGTATCCAAGTCTGGATATTTTTCGCGGTACCGTTATTAATGTTGGGCGAGGTACGGATTTACAGATGCAGATCTATGGTGCGCCCTTCTTCCCGAAAAGTGATTTTAGTTTTACACCCGTTTCAAACGAAGGCGCAAAATATCCTCGCTTTGAAAATCAATTGTGTTATGGGGTCGATCTTCGGAATGAACCACGCTTGCATAAATTCAATCTCAAATATTTAATGGATGCCTATTCTAAAACGCCTAAAGAGGTGACCTTTTTTGGGCCCACTTTTACGGCTCACGCCGGAAATACTAAACTGCAAGAACAAATTGAATCAGGAATTCCAGAAGATTCTATTCGAGCCAGCTGGCAAAAGGATATCGAGGCATTTAAAGTAATTCGGGAAAAATATTTGCTTTACGATTGATCTGTCATCGTAGGTCGTTTATATTTTTGAAAGGGTTGTTTTAATAGCTCGCCAATATTACTATTTGCCTTCTCATCAGGAAATACATCCACACCGTAAATAATCTTTTCGGTATCTAAATACTTATAGGTTCCGAGCAATCGATCCCAAACCGAAAAAATATTCCCATAATTAGAATCGGTATAAGGCAAACGGTAGTGATGATGTACCTTATGCATATCTGGAGATACGATCACATAGCTCAGGGCCTTATCCAGTTTTTTAGGTAATTTAATATTAGCGTGGTTGAACTGAGTGAAAACGACTGATAAGGATTGATATAGGATGACCAAAGCAATTGGAGTTCCGATAATAAAAATCCCCATAAGCGTAAATATATAGCGTATAATACTTTCTAAAGGGTGATGTCGATTCGCGGTGGTTGTATCCACCTTATGATCAGAATGATGCACCAAATGGATCATCCATAAGGGCTTTACTTTATGTTCTATTAAATGCGGTAAATAAGCACCGATAAAATCAATCAGAAAAACTCCTATTAAGGTATACAACCAAAGTGGCATAGTTGGTAACCAATTTAAAATTCCGAAATTATTGGCCATTACCCAATCCGAAGATTTTAAAAATAAAAAGGCTAGAGGCAGATTAACCAAGATAGTGGTCAGGGTAAAAAATATATTGGGAACAGCGTGTTTCCATTTATGGTATTTAAAGCCGAATAAAGGAACGATCCCCTCAATGATCCAAAATATTGTTAAACCACCAACAATAATAAGCGCACGATGCAGTGATGGAATGTGTTCGAAATAGTTTAGTATAGCTTCCACAGTTTTTTTGCTTAAATATAATTATTTTATGGCTTGTTTCATAGTCTCAACAATATTGAAAGCTGCCGGGCAAATGGCTACATTTTTCATAGTTAAATTTGAGATCTGCTGAAATTTTTTCCTGTCGGTGTGCGGAAACTCCCGACATGCTTTAGGGCGAACCTCATAGATCGAACAATAATTATCGGCTCCTAAAAACGTACATGGAACGGATTGAAGAACATAATCATTATCCTCATCAATACGTAAATAGGTGTCAACAAATTGCTGGGGTTTCATTTTGAAGTGTTTCGAAATCCGTTCAATATCCTTATCCGTAAACAAGGGGCCGGTCGTTTTACAGCAATTAGCGCATTCCAGGCAATCCGTTCGTTCAAATTCCTGATCATGAAGCTCTTGCATGATGTAGTCCAAATTTTTAGGCGGCTTCTTTTTTAATTTGGAAAAGAATTTTTTGTTTTCGTTATGCTTATCTTTGGCCAGTTCAGGCAGCTTATCTATGAATTCCTGCATGCTGTAAAAATACTATATTTGACTGTAAAAAGCATGATGTTAAGAGCTAGCATAAAAACCTGATTTAGAAGGTACCTAAAATATATAATACAATGAAAGACCTTTTTGGAAAAGCTTTGTTAGATTATCAGAACGGAAATTACACGGAGGACATTATAACCTCAACGAGTATTTCTGATGACGATGTTTTACCATTACCTTATTTATTTCGTGACTATTCAGACATGCCTAAAATTGAGCAAACCGCTTTACAACGAAGTCGTGGCAGTGTTTTGGACGTTGGGTGCGGTGCCGGAAGTCATAGTTTGTATTTACAAAAAAAAGTTTTAAAGGTGAAAGCTATTGACATTTCAGAAGGATCCGTTACAGTTGCCAAACAACGGGGTGTTATCCATGTTGAAAAACGTTCTGTTCTGGACGAAACCGACACTTTTGATACTATTTTGCTATTGATGAATGGAACCGGAATTTTTCAGGAAATCATTCAGGTCTCCAAATACCTGAAGCATTTAAAAAGTTTATTGAAACCCAATGGTCAAATTCTTATTGATTCTACAGATATAAAATACATGTACGAAGATGATGATGGAGGCATTTGGATTGACACGAATGCTGGTTATTACGGTGAACTCGATTATTACGTGAGCTATAAAGGTGAATCAGAAGAACCTATGACCTGGTTGTATCTGGACTTCGACACCTTGAACATGGCCTGCGAAACCCTGGGACTGCAATGCGATTTATTACAAACCGGAGAGGCGTTTGATTATCTGGCTCGCATCACAGTGAGACAACCTTAACGTTTGTCTCTGATAAAAATATGTTCCGATTTACCGGTACCATACACCAGGCTATTTTCGGTTAATACCCTGATTCGTTCGGTCACACTTCCAAAAGTATAAACTAACTCGATATAATAACCATCCTTTTTAGCACTGATATTCACAATGGATTCGGAGATATCATAGGCATCTTCTACAGCGGTGTGTTCCGCCTTTGGCGGTAAATTTAATTCTTCCAGAACTTCAATTTTTCCTGCACTGTCCTGAAAATGAATACGATACACTCTATTTCTGGAGTCTTTTTTTAAAAGCCAATCCCCTTCTAATACTTTTTTTACTTCCGAGATACTATGACAGCACTCTAAATTTTGAGCACCACAAAGAAGTGTAATTACTGAGGCAATAACTGTTGAAATTAAGGTTTTCATTGGTTTTTAATTCGAATTGAATTATCGTGCAATGCCATCAATAAAAGTTTGGAGAACTTTGATGTTTGGAACTTCATCAATATCAACGGTCATAATATCCTGGTCCAGAACAATAAAATCAGCAAGTTTACCAGGCTCAATACTGCCTTTTTCGTTCTCCTCAAAATTTGAATAGGCCGCCCAAATGGTCATACCTTTTAAGGTTTCTTCACGGGTTAATGCATTTTCCGTTTGAAAGCCTCCTTCAGGATAACCCATTGTATCCTGACGTGCTACTGCGGCGTAGAAGGTTAAAAACGGACTCACCTGCTCCACAGGAAAATCAGTACCTAAAGCAACCTGGCCGTAGGTATTTAATAGTTCTTTATAAGCGTAAGCATTTTTGATTCGTTCTGTTCCAACACGGTCACCTGCCCAATACATATCACTGGTCGCATGTGTAGGTTGTACAGACGGTATAATATCATCGAACAATTTAAAATCTTCAGGAGATAGAATTTGGGCATGTTCCACCCGCCAGCGTCTACCCTTTTCTCCATTTAAAACACGTTTATAGGTATTCAATACGATGTGATTCGCCGAATCGCCTATGGCATGAGAATTCATCTGAAATTCCGATGCAGCAATACGCTTAGCTACTTTTTGTAAACGCGCATAACTATCTTTCAAAATACCATAATGCCCCTCACGATCACTATACGGTTCACGCAGGGTAGCACCACGCGATCCCAGGGCACCATCAGCTACATATTTAAATCCTTTAATATGCAAACGATCTGTTTTTGTAGGTCCTTGTTTTAAATAAAAATCTAAATTTTCATCGGTGGTATAAGGCATGGCATAAATACGGATATGCATTTCTCCAGCTTGTTGTAAACTATCAATTATCTCGATATCCGGAATATACAATCCGGCTTCATCTACTGTAGTTAATCCGTAATCTAAACAAATACGTTCCGCATCTTTTAAGGCTTGCGCCGAAGTGGCTTTAGATGGTTTAGGGATAATCGCCTTGATCAAGTCCATGGCTCTATCTAATAAAACACCTGTTAAGTTTCCATTTTCTTTGATGATCTCTCCTCCTTCAACCTTTGTGGTATGATCAACAGAACCTAGATCAAGAGCTACCTGATTTACCAACATGGCATGATTGTCAATACGCGTTATGGCTACTGGAATATCCGGGAATACCGAATCTAATTTATCTTTTGTAGGGAATTCTTTTTCCGGCCAGTCGTTTTGGTCCCAGCCTCTACCCGTAATAAAATCAGGATGTTTCTCATTGTTGAAAGCAACGATCCTTGCAATCACCTCATCATAACTTTTCGTCCCTTCCAGTTTTACTTGCTGTTCTCCAAGTCCCATACGATAAAAATGGCAATGCGCATCGATAAACCCGGGCACAATGGTTTTTCCGTTAACGTCAATCATAGAATCAGTCTCATAAGTATTGCTGATTTCTTCGGTTGTCCCAATACCAATAAATTTTCCATCTTTAACAGCAAAGGCCTCGGCTTTTTCAAATTGTGAGTTTACGGTATAAATATTTGCATTGACAACAATTAGGTCTGCAGGTTTTTTAGTGCTACAGGATACTATTAAAAATAATATAGATAATTGGAATATGGTCTTCATAAAGATGCTTTTAGTTCTTGTAAAAATAAAAAAAGTGCCTCTAAAAGACACTTTTTTGAATGAGTATATGATAACTATTTAAAAATCAAACTTAAAGGTTGCTCCCGCCAGTAATTGCAGACCCTGAACCGGATAATTTACCCAACGTTGGTAGGCGTTATTCGCTAAATTATTGCCTTTTGCAAAAACAGATATCTTTTCATTAATGTGATACCCAACATGAGCATTAGCATCAAAATAACTATCTAAAAGTACCGTTTCAGGCGGTGTTGCCGTAAATCCGTCGTTATAGACTATTTGATCCTTGCGCTGACCGGTATAATACAAATTAGCTCCGGCAAACCAGTGTTCATCGATCTGATAATCTAAAAATAAGTTTCCTGTAATATCAGGTAAATTCCAGGGTTCCTCCTGATTGGTCATGTCGTAGGTATAATAATTCGCCTGAATGCTCAACGTAAAATTCCGATTCACATCTACATCTATTTCGCCACCTAAAATCACGGTATCCATGTCGTCGTAAACGATTCCGAAGGAATTTCCATAAGTATAGGATGCCCCGGATCGGCTAATTTCATTGCTTTTAAATAAGGCTTTATTATTATCAGCCAAATAACTTCCTTTGATATTGTAGCTCATATTACTGGATAATTTACCCTTTAAACCAACGTGGGCATTATATTGTTGATCCGTAGGAAGTATAAAAAGTGTTGGAGAAACGAACGGATTATCAGAAGCAAAATCGAAATACGTATTTTGTATCAAACTACCTTTGATACTACCGTAAGCGATTAAAACATCGTTCACCAAACGATACGTGGCAGACACATTTGGGTAAATATGAATATCACCATCGCCAGTCTCTATATCACTAATGTACGCTATTGAGGCTCCTAAACTAACCGTAAGATCGTCTTGTCTTAATTCAAACGACGGCGAAGCGGAAACTATAAAATTTCCATAGTTAATTTCTGAACCGGTATTTTGATAATCATTTTTAAAGCTTCCTTTCAAATAATCAAAATTTATTTCTGTTGAGACCAATTCGCTATTCACCGGAATATCTATGAGTGTTCCGGCAGAAAAATGATTTTCTCCCGAGCTTTGGTTATCACCGAAACGTCTGAATTTAAATTTAGCCGAATTAATATAAGTGTCCTCAAAGGCAATGTCGGCTCCAAATTCACCACTATAAAAAGAATGATCAATGGCTATATTATCAGTTAGCGCCAAGGCCACCTGAGATTCAGGAAAACCATACCAATTATAGGTTTGATGTTGAAAAGCAGCTTCCAGATTCCATGCCAGATCTTTTAATCGGCTTGAGTAATTGGCACTTAATTTCGAGTCTGAAAAATTGTTATCGAAGAGCACATCCTCAATACCTCCGGCTGAAGAATGATGACTAAAATAACCTCCAACACTCTCATTCCTACTCAAAGCATGATTCAGATAAACTTCACCTAAAAATGTTGTATACGAACCCACGCCAACAGTCGCATAATTGTCGAATAGTTTTAATGGCTCCGCCTTTTCAACAACGGCTGCTTTTCCTTTAGCCGGTGTAAAAGTTGACGCTACCGGAAACGAAAAAATATTGTATTTGATCGTTTTCTTTGCGTTAGTAGTTGTATCATTTATGGTAGGGTTCTCCTTGACTTTAAAAGCATCTGATATTGATGGTGTATAGGGTTTTATAATATCAATAACACCCGTATTAATGGTATCGCTTTTCTTTTCCTGAGCAAAACTGTTAAGCGTTAACAGGGTAAATAAAAATATGCTAGTGTGATTAATGTGCTTCCGCATAGGGTGATTTTTAAACGCGATTATTAAGATTGATGTATTTTTTATGAGAACGAATTTTTCCATGAACAGCTTTTTAATTTTCGGTTTGTATAGAAGCATTCGTCTTCGCTTCTTCGGTTTTTATTTTGGCTAACTCGGTTTTAGCTTCTTTAAGAACATCTTCAAAATTTTTGAAATTCTCAATGACACTTTCCAAAATATAAGTCGCCTGAAAAGCATCTTTAAGGGCATAATAATTCTTAGCCATCAATACCAAGCCTTTCGCACTATAATATTTATAGCCTGAAAAATCCTTAGCCAATTTTTGAACCGAGGCGTTAGATGTTTTATAGTTCCCTTCTTTATTTTCAAAATAAGCTCTGTAATAAAGAGCCTCAGCAGCTGTTTCTCCGGTGGCTACTTTTTCCACTTCGGCATAGGCTGCTTTCGCTTTGCCTTCATTATTTGTTTGTATCGCCGAGCGGGCAATGATCACCTGAGCATCACTTTTAATTTTGTTATCAATTTTTGAACTTCTCAACACCTTGTCAGCATAGGCTTCAGCCTGAACAAAATCCTCTAATTGATAATACGCCTTCATCAAATTCGATTGAGCAAAAATCACGTGATTCGGGAAGTTTGCCTCCGCCTCTAATCGTTTTAGCATCGGAATCGCAAGATCCCAGTTTTTAACTCCTAAATAATATTCCGACAGTTGCGTTAAGGCTTCTTCAGTGAACTCGCTTTGAGGCTTTTCTGTAACGTATTTATAGTGCGGTGCAGCATTTTCCATCAGACCCTTTTTATCATACATCTGAGCCAGATAGAAATGCGCATTTAAAGCATGAATACCATTTGGAAAACTATTTAAATATCCATTAAACTGGGTGATTGCTTTATCTGTGTTATTATCCAGATATTGCTTTTCTGCAGATTCGTAAGTTGTATTATCCAGATCGGCATCAGTAACTTCAACATAATCCAATTGCCTTACCCATCGTGCATATTCGTCCACCTGACCAAGGTCAATGTAAATCAATCGTGCTGTGGCTACCGCTTGAACGGCTTCCGGTGTTCCTGGATAATTCCTCGCTACTTCCTTAAATTTATTTAAAGCTTTAATGTTATCACTGCTATTATAATAAACCAAACCTTCACGAAGCATGGCTTTAGGAACAAAGGAACTCATGCTATATTCCTGAGAAAGTTGCTTGTAGGTTCTTACTGCTTTATTATTCTCTCCTGCTTTTACATAAGAATTACCTAATTCATAAAGCGCATCATCCCTTAATTTAGATTTTGGATATTTGGTTATAAACTGCTCCAAATCTTTGATCTTGGCGGATATCTGGGAAACATAACCGGTACTTATAGCCTTTTGGAAAAAAGCATAATCCGATTCGATCTCATTTATCGCAATGGCTTTATCGTAAGCCTTAATTGCATCGGTATATTGACTCAATACAAAATAGCCATCTCCCAAACGTAAATAGGCATCGTTAAGACGTAATCGATCATTTGAACCCTTAGCTATAAAAGATTTGAAAAAATCAGTCGCCTGAGCATAATTCTTTTGTTTGAAATACGCATAGGCGATATTGTAATCGATATTGTTCATTTCGGGCGTCACATTCGCTCCGGGGAGTTGTTTAAATTGCTTAAATCCAATCAAGGCAGCTTCAAAATTAGACAAGCTATAATCGGTCTCTGCTTTCCAAAATGTTGCTCTGGCCGTAAAACTTGGGTCAAGCCCTTCACTTAGGGAGGCGTCAAAAAGTGTTTTAGCTTCATTAAAAACGTTTTCATTATAAAGTTCTATACCCCTGTAAAAAGCTACTTTTTGATAGGCCTCTTTGTTATCGTAACGTTTTCGATTACCCTGCAACAACTCCAAAGCATCCTTATAATTTTTTGAAGTAATATATGAATCGATCAATAACGATTCTATTTCCTCCTGATAGGCACTTTTCGGGTAAGCTTCCAAATACCCCAACAACACTTGCGGTGTCGATTGATACGGATTTCCAATATCATAACTTATTTTGGCATAATTCAACCAGGCATCTTCCTGAATTTTCAGATCGAAGGTCATTTGGGAAGCATTTCGAAAGGCATTTAAAGCCTCCTGTTTTTTATCCAGCTTGATATAACTCTCTCCAAGGTGGTAATAGGCATTTTGCGCTACCGTATTTTTACCACCCACAATTTTATTGAACTCTGAAATAGCATTTTCATAATCGCCTTGTTTATAGTAAGCATAGCCTAATTGATAATAATCGGTGTTGTTCCATTTCGCCTGCCGATCGCGATCTCCTTTTTTACCCTTATAATCTTTAAGGTAAGGAATGGCTGCCTTGTATTGTTCTAAATTAAAATAGCTTTCCCCAATAATCTTCGATAATTCTGAAATTTCATTTGGGTCTTCTGTTTGAGCTAACCGCTCTTGAGCCAAGGCAATAGCCTTTTCAAATTTCCCAAGTTTAAAATGAAGATCAGCTTGATAATATGCTAATTTTTCCTTGTAACGATCCTGATCATTTACTTGTTCAAAATAGGTGTTGGCCTCATCATAATCGTCTCCTTCATAAGCCATAAAACCAATGTAATATTTGGCTTGAGAACCGTATTCTTTAGAGTTTTCAACTTTTGTTAAATATTTTTTTGCATCGCGGAATTTCTTGGCCGAGAAGGCTGTGTAACCATAATGAAAATAGTAGGCCTCCTTTTCATTTCTGCTTAAAGCATCCTCATCCACCTTATTGTACCATTTAAGAGCATGAGAATATTTAGAATTTTCAAAATAATAATCGGCTACATCTAAAAAAGCTGTGTTGCGCTTGGTGCTTGTTGGGTAGTCTTCCACAAAATCTTCAATTAATCCATCTGCATTTTGCTGATTCAAACGCACCGCACAATTAGCAATGTAATAGGCACAATCCGAATTTAAAACAGGTTCATCTGTTTCTTCCTTAACATGCCTGAACATGGATTGAGCAGCTAAATATTGTTGATTATTATATAGCGCCAAAGCCTTTTGATAATCAACTAAATCACTGGTGTAGGCCGCAGTTTCCTGAGCGGTAATGTGAAGTGTAAATAAGAGACCCAGGACAAATAAAAACGTGTGGTTTTTAATCATTAATTGTTTTTTTGAAGTTTAAAATCAAAGATAATTAAAGCAATTGGCATATTTAAAAACCTTAAGCTTAATTAAAAATATAACGCAAGAATCGGACCTTAATTATGCCGGGCGATTTAAAATGTTTAATTTTTAAAAAATAAAGTATAAACTGAGACGTTATTTTTTCGATATCACATTTTAATAATACATTTACACATACAAAACCGATGCCTAGTTTATGTCGAAACCCATACTAAAACTTAAAGACGCTTCTATATTTCAAGGTGAAAGCCTGATCCTTAAGAATATTAATATCGAAATCAACAAAGGTGAATTTGTTTACCTTATTGGAAAAACGGGAACCGGTAAGAGTAGTTTTATGAAAACACTTTATGCCGATCTTCCCTTGAAGGAAGGCGAGGGTCATATTGTGGATTTTGATCTTAAAACCCTTAAAGAAAAAGACATCCCTTTTCTGAGACGGAAACTTGGTGTGGTTTTTCAGGATTTTAAACTACTGATAGATAGAACCATTAATGATAATTTATTATTCGTTCTAAAAGCAACAGGCTGGAAAGACAGATCCGAAATGGACCAACGTATTGAAGCGGTTTTAGCCAAGGTCGATATGAAAACCAAGGGTTTTAAATTTCCACATGAGCTTTCGGGAGGCGAACAACAACGAGTCGCCATTGCCAGAGCCTTGTTAAATAACCCTGAACTTATTTTAGCTGATGAGCCTACCGGTAATTTAGATCCGCAAACCAGTATCGAGGTTATGGAAGTGCTTCAGGATATTAATAAAAATGGAAATACCATTTTGATGGCCACACATGATTATGCCTTACTTCTTAAATACCCCAGTAAAACGCTGAAGTGCGACGACAATGAGGTTTATGAAGTGGTACAACGGAAAGGGTAAGCATGTATCAGCATCTTAAAACCATATTAAGATCAGTAATTCCTAAGCATTTATTGTTTAAAAACGAACTGTTCTTCAGACGATTTTATGCCTTGTTATATTCGGGAAACAACCACCAGTGTAATATTTGCAATAAAAACCTAAAAAGGTTTGTTTCTTTAAATAAAAATGATCTATTGTGTCCGGCTTGCGGTAGTGTTTCGCGACATAGAAGACTTTGGGAATTTTTAAATAAAAAGGACGCGCTTACAGGTCGAATTCTGCATTTCTCACCCTCAAGAAGTTTGTATAGAAAACTATCAAAAATGTCGTCAATTGTGTATTATAGTTCCGATTTTGCTGATGAATTTATCGCGGATTACACCTTCGATATCACCAATATAAACCAAGACGACAACACTTTTGACACCATTATAGCCTACCATATTTTAGAACATATATCTGATGATAAAAAAGCCATGACAGAGTTATTCCGAGTTTTAAAACCTAATGGAAGAGTCTTTATTCAGACACCATTTAAACCTGGTGAGATCTATGAGGACTCTGCCATAAAAACGTCTTTGGAAAGGCTTAAACACTTTGGTCAAGAGGATCACGTGAGAATATATTCTATTAGCGGATTAAAAAAGCGCCTGGAAGCGGTTGGATTTAAAGTAGATGTAACTATATTTAAGTATGATGAATCCGATGATTACAAAGGCTTTTTATCACCTGAAACCATCTTAATAGGAATTAAATCATGAGGTTAATAACATTAGACGACATAATTGATATCTACGTTAAATTAAATCAGAGAGGCCTTAATTTCATCAAGTCAAAATTTCATTTTAATCCTATAAAAAGATCAAAATCTGCCTTTGAGTCAAAAAATATACAGCTAGGAAATTGGTGGAATATACCAACGATTAAAGAGCGATGGAATCTTAAAGTTACCGGAGAAAAGACTCTGGATTTTGTTGCCTTTACAATGAATAACTATCTGAAAAATCGTAAAAATTTAAAAATGTTATCACTAGGGAGTGGAAATTGTGCCACGGAGTTAAAATACGCGGAATATGACAATTTTCAAGATATCTTATGTTGCGATATTTCTGATATTTCATTAGAGAAGGCTAAAGCTCGTGCCCAAGAAAAAAATTTAAATAATATTAACTTCAAAGTCCAAGATGTAAATAAATATTCCTTTGCCCCAAACACTTATGACATTATTTTTTTCAGAGCTTCACTGCATCACTTTAAAAACATTGAACAACTCATCGGTGAATCGATAAAAAAAGCACTTAAAGAGAATGGCATCTTAATTATTGATGAGTACATAGGTCCGAACAGACTTCAATTCCCAAATCATCAAATAAAGGCGATCAATAAATCATTAAAAATAGTTCCTAAAAAATTCAGAAAACGTTATAAAGTGAACCTTTACAAGAATAAAGTTTACGGTTCGGGAATAATTAGGATGATAATTGCAGATCCTTCCGAATGCATTGAATCTCAGAAAATACTACCCACCATTAATAAATATTTTAAAACCATTTACCAGGCCACTTATGGAGGAAATATTCTGGCTATTACCCTTAAAGATATTTCTCATCATTTTATTGATTTAGATGAGGAAAAGAAAAAAATATTGAATACACTATTTGAATTTGAAGACGACTATTTAAAAAATAATCCGAGTGATTTTATTTATGGTATTTATCAAAAATAAAAGGCTACATTAGCCTTTACTCAAAAATATTGCAGTGCTCTCTATTTTAATACCAACATATAATTTTGACGCCTTTCCTCTTGCAAGCGAGCTGCATCAACAAGCGCTTAATACTAAGGTACCGTTTGAAATTTTAGTTTATAACGATGCATCTACCGTGAACTTTAAAACGAATAGCGATATTAACGACCTTAAGTTCGCAAAATACAAAGTACTTAAAAAAAATATTGGCCGCAGTGCCATTAGAAATTTATTAGGAATAGAAGCCAAATACAATAGCTTACTTTTTGTGGACACCGGGACCTTTCCATCTACTTCATCGTTCATCAAGAACTATGTCGATCAATTATCAGCAGAAGTTGTTTCAGGAGGTATGATAGCCTCATTAAAAAAGCCTGAAAAGCCATTTAAATTGCGCTGGCTGTATACAAAAAAAAGAGAATCAAACAAGCTATGTTCTTCCAACTTTCTAATTCATAAAAAACTATTCTTGGCGAACCCTTTTGAAGAATCAATCACGACTTATGGCTATGAAGACGTTCTGTTTTTTTCAAATCTAAAAAGAAAAAACATTTCTGTAACTTGTACCGATAACCCGGTAATCCATGCATCTGATGATGATACAGACACGTTTCTGAATAAAACAGAATCAGCTTTACAAAATTTGAAGGCATTAGCTACGCGCCATATTCTTGACGCAAAAGATTCTCAAATACTCAAATATTTTAAATGGTTGAATACATTTGGATTAAAACCAATCATAGCATTTAAATTTAAGCTTTTTAAAAATATTTTATTGAAGAACCTCCAATCTAACAGCCCTTTCCTATTTGCCTACGACCTTTACAGAATAGGTTATTTTTGTACATTAAAATAATTTGACTCATGCCCTATTTTTCAGTCGTCATCCCACTTTTCAATAAAGAAAAATATATTACTGAAACCCTAAATTCCGTTTTGAATCAGAGTTTTCAGGATTTTGAAGTCATTATTGTTAATGACGGTAGTACTGATAATAGTCTGGTAATGATAAAAAAATTTTCAGATAAACGACTGCGGATAATTAATCAAAAAAAACAAGGCGTTTCCGTTGCAAGGAACCGTGGTATTACAGAGGCTAAATCAGACTTTATTGCCCTATTGGATGCTGACGATTTATGGTATTTAAATCATTTAAAAGAATTCAGGAAACAAATCGAACTTTTTCCACAAGCAGGGTTGTATTGCAATAATTATGAAATATTTTATAATGAAAATGTAAAACGCCCCGCCCATTTGAATTTTTCCTTTGGTAAGGATTGTTTATTAATACCAGATTTTTTTAAAGCTAGCATTGCTAACCCTGTTGCATGGACGTCTGGTGTGGCCTTTCCGAAAACCGTATTCAATACCATTGGAAAATTTAATACTGAATTAATAACCGCACAGGATTTAGATCTTTGGATCAGGATCGCTTTAGAATACAAAGTTTCTTTTAATCCGGAAATTACAATGTCATACAGACTCCATGTAGATGACAGTCTCTCTAAACGTGAACTAAATACAATCAGACACCAATTTATTTCAAAATTTAAGAATGAAGAACTTCAAAACGATTCTTTGAAATTATACCTAGACATCAATCGTTATGCAGTGGCACTTCGAAGTAAATTAAATGGAGAAAAAGAAATATACAGGATTTTAAAATCAGAAATCGATAGCCAAAACCTAAATTTAAAGCAACGTTTCCTTCTTAACTCACCTCCTTTTTTAATTAGGAAATTGAAAACATTACAAAAATTTCTTATCACGAAAAATATTTATATCACAGCCTTTAAGTAAGCTATAAACCCTGACTGTCTAAATAATTTTTCCATGAATTTCGAACCGTTTCCAATGAGAATTGGGAGACGCTTTGTTTTGCCTTTTGGCTGCAAACCCTTCTAAAATTTTTATTTAATGTCATTTTATTCATCGCCTCAGCCAAGGCCTTAACACTATAATTATCAACTAAAATACCATTGATGTTGGGTGTAATTAACTCCTTAGGACCAGCTTCACAATCCACCGAAACTACCGGTACGCCCAAACTTAAAGATTCTGGAATTACCAAACCAAAACCTTCCGAGCGACTTGTTAATACCGTAAAAAGAGCCTTTTTAAGATAAGGAAATGGATTGGTTTTAAATCCTGTAAATAGAACATTATTTGAAATTTTAAGTTCTTCACAATACGCTTTCAATTGAGCTAAATCTTCGCCATCTCCAATAACAATTAATTTAATTTGATGCTCTATTAATTTTGACGCCATATAGGCCTCCAACAATAATGTTAGATTTTTTGACGAATTTTGTATTCTCCCATAAAACATGATATAGGAGCCTTCAAACGGAAGATCTAAAGGCATTTCAGACTGCTCCTTAATAGCTTCAAAATCTAAAGCATTATATATGGTGTTTACATTTTGCAAATCAAATAATTTCTTGAACTTTTTAGCCCCCAATTTTGAAACAGCTACCATCATTTTATTCTTGTAAAGCCAAGTATTTAGCCAGGAATACTTTGTAAAGGCTAATGAAACTTCATAGGAATGAAGCATATAAATTACCGGAACCTTGTAGATAAACTTAGTAATAATAAATTCTCGATATGCCTGATTCCTAGGTCTATTGTCTATAATAAGATCAAAATTTTGTGCTTTTAGAAAAGAACGGAATTTTAAGAGTCTTGACAATCTGTCTAAATGAGAATCCGAAGTTGATTTAAATTGGCCAAGATCATAAACCTGACCCTTACAGTGGTAAGAAATTCCAGAAGATACTGTAACAATGTGCACCTCATATCCTAAATCAAAAAATATCAACGATTGATTTGCAGCAGCTTTTTCAGCCCCACCATGCGTTAACGAACTGGCCACTATGCATACCTTTTTCATCAATATTGAAGTGTATTAATTATTGAGTCGTATTCAATGTTATCATTGATCAGGCGCTTTTTTTCATTGAAACCCTTGTTGAAAATACTTCGTGTTGTATCAACTTCATCACTTTCTACCAGACATAAATCAGCAATGCTGTGAAATAGATCATCAATCACATATTTATAAGGCAAACTTTGAGGTAAAGGTTTTAGAGCTTTGTGCTGTTTTGATTGCCAGAGAAGCATGGGAATTTCGAATAAACTTTTAGTAATCATACCATCAACATGACCAAAAAACTTTGAGTCATCAAAAACCTCCTCACCATGATCGGATGTATAAAGCACAAAGCTTTCAAGATTTTCATCATTTACTGTATCAATAATTTGACGAATGATAAAATCATTGTAGCGAATGGCATCATCGTATTGATTAATAATGTGTTCATTGTTTTTTTCAACAAACCTTCCTTGGGGTCTGTCCTTAAAATATTTGAATTCTTTAGGAAACCTGTTCTTGTATTTAATATGTGTTCCTATCATATGTAAGAACACCACTTTACTATTTCCGTCCGAAGCAACAATTTCTTTTAAAGCCTTCACCAATACCTGATCATATGGCGTAATTTCATCGGTATGCTTTGTATTTAAAAATGATGTTTTTGAAGCCCCCAGAGCTATTTTAGTGACTTGTGTTTCAGAAATGCCCAAAGGCCTTTGATTAGACACCCAATACGTATCAAAACCAGCTTGATTTAAAAGCTGAATAATAGATCCTGATGAAATTTTTTCAGGTTTCTCTGTATTTCCCAAAGTAAGCGCCTTGGTTAAAGTTGCAATGGTATATGAATGGGGACTTATAACATCCTCACAAATAGTTAGCTGATCTGAAATAGCTCTTAATTGAGGTGACGTTTCCCGATAATAATCATACAAACCAAAATGTGTTTTGGAGGTGGATTCACCAATAACAATAACGTATAGCTTTTTATTGGGATTCGGATTTTTAAGGGAAACATTAGAAAAATTCCCTACAGCGTGGGTCTTACCATAGTATTCAAAGGATTTCATATCCTGAAAATAGTTTATTGGCGCCTTCACCAATAAATAAGGAACATTGTAAATGATGAGGGTGGAGAATTTCAAAAAAGCAAATATAAGTAGAAGGCTAAGGAGCACGTAAAGTTTTTGTATCCGATAAGTTTCAATTAAATTTTCAAACTTAGGCAAACGCTTTAAACCATAAAAAAGAGTAGTTGCTAAAAAAATTAAGGCCACGTACGTGGTTAAATTCATATGAGACGCCAAAAACTCTTCAATCTCCGGTAGATTTGTTTCAATAAATATATAAATAGCGGAAGAACTTAAAATAGTTCCAAAATATAAATAATACAATGTTTCTAGAAAAAGTGAAAATACAAGAATACAAAAGGCTACTTTGCAATATAAATATCTGAATTTTTGGGGCCATACAAACATCAGTATGGTAAGTGAAAACGCAAATAATAGGTTCTCAAAAAGATTAAGCAGCCTTGGCAATCCTCCGAACCTTATCAACGATTCAAAACAGAAATACACGCCCACAGGAACCAAAAACTCCATAAATAATTTGAGGTGACCTCTATTATGTTTGTATTTAATCATCAATGCTATTATCCACAGGTGTTAAAAATAAAGATTTATAGAACACAAAAAGTAATACAATGAAATAGGCTGCATAACTTATAAGATAGGCAAAACCACCGCCATCCAAACCATAGTACTTTATAAGTGCTATCGTTGAAAAATACATAATGGCCGCCAGAAACATATCCGTTAAAATATATCCTAAAATATTTCGTTTTGCAAAAAAATTAGCTGCCAAAACTACGCCAAGGATCCTAAAAATGTCACCCAATAAATACCATTTAAATAAGGTTAACATCGGTAAAAATTCATCCGAAAAAAATAATAAGACAATAAATTTTTTAAAACTAAAAATGATGATCAGGAATAAAATAAAAAATGGCAAAACAGACTTGTAGAAATCCCAAACCACCTTTTTTAATAAGGCATTCTTTTCTGAAAGTTTTGGCAAAACAGTAAGTAAAACCAGTGAGCTTGCAAAAAGAAGATAATTTTCCGAAATGCGCTTCATAGCCTCCCAATATCCGGCAGATTCTTGATCCAAAACGTTAATGATGGTTTCCCGAATTAAAATTGAAATAAAAGGAAATAGGATTAACGAAATCAAGGTCATGACAGAATATCCAAATATCTTTTTTGTATAAATTTTTGATATTTTAAAGGCTTTTAAAATATTCCAGTCAAAAGTCTTCGGCTTGAAGACAATAATAGAAATCAATTGAAATACGTACACTAATGAAATCCCAATCAAAGCGCCTTTGACTCCATACAAATAGGCCAAAATCACTAATGAAAACATATTTAAAATATAAACTAGAATATTCATTTTAATGACTTTCCTGTCATATCCTAATCCGGTTAATAAAGCCAATAAAAAAATACTTAAAACACTAAATGGCATTGCAAATCCCAGTATTTTGAATACCAATACAAAGGTATCTGAGCTAAATAAATAATAGTTTAATTCTTTTGCGAAAGCAAATATCAAAATACCGAATATCGAGCTAAAAATTAGACCCAATAACCCAAGGGTATTCGAAAAACTTGTAAAGGACTTTTTGTCATTTTTAAGAGCTGAAGCATATGAAATAATGCCTTTGGTAAATCCCATAGAACCTACATTAACGCTCATATTGAAAAACTCTTTGAAAATTCCTAACAGTCCCATTCCTGAAGGCCCAAGTAGATGCGCCAGAACTTTGGATGACAAAATACTTGCAACTATTTTCACCCCTACAGAGGCCGAATTAAAAAATCCGGTTTTAATTATGTGATTGGATAAAATATGCCTAATGGATATTTTCAAAATAGTTGGATGGTTAATTAAAAATTAAAAACCTATTTACTCTTCAACATCATAAACTTTAAAAAACGGACTGTAAAATACCATAACGACGATGGTAAAATATAATAGGTGACTCACAAAATGACCCACAACAGCGCCTTTAATGCCATGAAAATAATCAATAAAATAAATACTGGATAAATACAGGGTAATCGCCAAAAAAGCCTCTGTAATAATGAAATGCCAAAACATTTTTTTGGCTAAGAACTGATAGGCGATTACTATAGATAGTATTTTAACAAAGTCTCCTAAAAGCTGCCACCCAAATAGTTCCTCCACCGGTGCAAATTCATCGGAAAAAATAAAAGAAACAATATATTGTTTAAAAATAAATATGAGAATGAATCCAACCGTAAGCACTGGAATAAGGGTCTTATATATAGACAGGGCTTCCTTCCTTAAAAAATCCAATGAGGTGATTTTTGAAAAACGCGGCAAAATATAGAGGGCCAATAAGGAAGTGATATACATTAAATAATACTTTGATATCCTATTCATAGCCTCCCAGAAACCGGCATACTTATAGCCAATATTCTCGATAATATAGGAGCGAATAACCAATGCAATTAATGGCAGTATAATAGCTGTAGATAATGCCATTAATGAGTACGGTAACATTTGCTTTAAAAACCGAAAACTCACTGCTGAAGCTTGAATATGACTCATTAAACTTTTTCGGTTTGTAATACCAACAAGAGTGATCAAGAAAATAAGGGATTCTGCGATAACTACAGAGATTAACGCCCCATCAATTTTGTTTTGATAAATTAAAAGTAAAGCAATTGAGACGCTTAAGACCTGCCCAATAATATTAATAACAATAAGGATCTTATATTTTGAAAAGCCATTCATAATCCCAAATGAGAACATATTTAGGGCGTAAAACGGTAAGACAATGGCAAAAACACGAATTACATAAGCATAATCATTATACTCCGGAAATATAGATTTATTGATACTCTCGGCATTATAATAACAAAAAAGGGATGTGATAATAGTAGCGAAAAAACCAAAATAAAAAACGGTAGAAATGGTTTTGGTTAACCCCTTAACATCATTCTTAAATCGGGCCACGTATTTTACAAAACCGTCATAAAAACCTAAAATGGAAATACTTTGAAAAGCACTCACAAAATTTCTTAGGTTTCCTACTAATGCCAATCCCACAGGTCCAACAAAAATAGCAAGAGCTTTCGAGGTTAAAATACCGGCAATAATTTTAGTGAGTACTGAAGCTGTTTGCAGCGAAGTAATTTTAACTAATACCTGTTTATTTATATAATCTATTAATTTTTTCAAGTATAAATGGACTTGTATTTAGAGATATCTCAATACTTCGTTACGAGGGATTACTTTACCTTCATCACATTAAATGCAATGTAAAGCATCCAAAGATACAAAATCATTTAATCTATGCTACTTATTTACAAACGTCCTGACTAAAAAAATATTTTATTCCTCTTGAGTAGGTAATACACGTTTATGAGTAAAATTGCAACATTGGTAATGATGATAGGATTTGAAACCGGAGAAAGTAACGCCCCGTATGCCACGAAGAGCAGACACCCAAAAGCATTCACAAATCGCAATTTTTGTTCGGAAGGCATTAAGAATGAAATGAGTACTGTAGCCATTGCGGCATAGCCGAGCCAGTCTACTGGAGAAATACCCATCACATCCATTTCTAAATTGTTTTATTCCGTTTGCGCTCCACCTCAGTTAAGAATATTTTACGAATTCTCAAATGGTTCGGAGTAACCTCAACATATTCGTCCTTTTGAATATATTCCAAAGCCTCTTCCAAAGAAAACTTTATGGCCGGTACAATTTTGGCTTTATCATCGGCTCCTGAAGAACGCACGTTACTCAATTTTTTGGTTTTAGTCACGTTCACAGTCATATCATCTCCTCTCGAGTTTTCACCAATCACCTGACCTTCGTAAATATCTTCACCCGGATCGATAAAGAACTTACCTCGATCCTGTAATTTATCAATAGAATATGGAATCGCCTGACCTTTTTCCATAGATACCAAACTTCCATTCTGGCGTTCCGGTATGCCCCCTTTTAAGGGTTGATATTCCTTGTAACGGTGCGCCATAATAGCTTCACCAGCCGTGGCAGTAAGTAATTGATTTCGTAACCCTATAATCCCACGTGATGGAATAATGAATTCACATACCATACGATCCCCTTTGGCTTCCATACTGAGCATCTCCCCTTTTCGCATCGTCACCATTTCAATAGCTTTTCCGGAAACTGTTTCCGGCAAATCAATGGTCATTTCTTCAACCGGTTCGCATTTAACACCATCGATTTCTTTAATGATCACCTGTGGTTGGCCAATTTGTAATTCGTAACCTTCACGACGCATGGTTTCTATGAGGACAGATAAGTGTAATACACCACGACCAAATACCATAAATTTATCAGCACTATTGGTCTCTTCAACACGAAGGGCCAAGTTTTTCTCTAATTCTCTTGTAAGACGGTCTTTAATATGGCGCGAGGTTACATATTTACCATCTTTACCAAAGAAAGGTGAATCATTGATGGTAAACAACATACTCATCGTAGGCTCATCAATAGCTATGGTTTTTAAAGCTTCAGGATTTTCAAAATCCGCCACAGTATCACCAATTTCAAAGCCCTCCAAACCTACAATGGCACAAATATCACCTACCTGAACACCATCTACTTTTTTACGACCTAAACCTTCAAATACATGCAATTCTTTGATTCGCGATTTAACAATACTTCCGTCACGTTTTACTAATGAAATATTTTGATTTGCTTTTAACGAACCACGAGTTAAACGTCCAATAGCTATACGTCCCGTGAACGATGAAAAATCTAGAGAAGTGATGAGCATTTGTGTATTTCCCTCCGGAATTTTAGCTTCAGGAATGTGTTCTATAACCATATCAAGCAAGGGCTCAATATTATTTGTTTCATTTTGCCAATCGTCACTCATCCAATTGTTCTTGGCAGAACCATAAACCGTAGGGAAATCTAATTGCCATTCTTCGGCACCCAATTCAAACATCAGGTCGAATACCTTTTCATGTACCTCATCTGGTGTGCAATTTTCTTTATCAACCTTATTGATAACCACACAAGGTTTCAAACCAAGATCGATCGCTTTTTGAAGTACAAATCGGGTTTGCGGCATAGGTCCTTCAAAGGCATCAACCAACAATAAAACGCCATCGGCCATGTTTAAAACACGCTCAACTTCACCACCAAAATCGGCGTGACCCGGGGTATCAATGATATTAATTTTAGTGCCTTTATAAACTACTGAAACGTTTTTCGAAGTAATTGTAATACCGCGTTCACGTTCTAAATCATTATTATCCAAAATGAGATCACCAGTATTTTCATTATCACGAAACAACTGACAGTGGTACATAATTTTATCTACCAAAGTTGTTTTACCGTGGTCTACGTGGGCGATAATCGCAATGTTTTTTATTGAAGCCATAATTGCTGCCTTATTTTAAGCGTGCAAAGGTAGTTATAAATAACGGATAATTAATACAAATTATTTATTTCATTTTTTATTGAAAGCCAGGATTACTTAAGCCTTTAAGTTAATGATTAACAATGTGTTAATTAAAAATAAAATAAACATACTAACCTTGTTAAATCAGTACCACATTGATTATAATCATCCTAAGACTCAAGCAAAAAGTTGCTAATTACATTATTAGAAATAGTATCTTTGTGGTCTAAATTAACATAACACAGTAATGACGCTTAAAGACGTACCGAAGTTAAAACACACCGAAAGCAATAATTTCTTTTTATTATGTGGTCCCTGCGCCATCGAAGGCGAAGATATGGCCCTTCGTATTGCCGAAAAAGTAGTTTCAATTACAAATAACCTAAAAATCCCTTATGTATTTAAAGGAAGTTTTAAAAAGGCAAATCGCAGTCGGATCGATAGTTTTACGGGGATTGGTGATGAAAAAGCTTTGAAAATTTTAAACAAAGTTTCCGAAACTTTCGATATCCCAACGGTTACAGACATCCATGAAATTTCTGATGCTGCCATGGCCGCTGAATATGTTGATGTATTGCAAATCCCTGCCTTTCTTGTACGTCAAACAGATTTGGTAGTTGCAGCAGCTGAAACCGGAAAAGTGGTGAATCTCAAAAAAGGACAGTTTATGAGTCCGGAGGCGATGAAACACGCCGTTCAAAAAGTAAAAGATTCTGGTAACGATAAAGTTTGGATTACTGATCGCGGAACAATGTTTGGTTATCAGGATATGATTGTGGATTTCAGAGGTATCCCAACGATGAAACAATACGCCCCAGTAGTTCTGGACGTAACACACTCTTTACAACAACCTAATCAAAAAGCTGGCGTTACCGGTGGTCGCCCGGACATGATCGAGACAATAGCGCGTGCCGGAGTGGTAAATAATGTGGACGGTTTATTTATTGAAACCCATTTTGATCCTGCCAATGCCAAAAGTGATGGAGCCAATATGCTGCATTTGGATAATTTGGAAGCACTTTTAACCCACTTAACGGCTATTAGAAATACAATAAATACTTTCTAATACTGAAAAATATTTCAATAAAAAAAACCCATCAAATATTTGATGGGTTTTTTTATTTTTAGTGTTGAGTTTAGTTACTCAGGTACATCATTAAACCCGAAAAATCACCATAGCCCTGTTGGTAAATAATTTTACCATCTTCATTAAAATCATAGGACTCGTAAATTTTAAGAATTCCTGATTTGGCTTCGGTCGAGTCGGTAGCCGGTAAAGTTACCTTCCAGGCCCCATAGTAACGCACAGATCCATCCGGTTTTTTGGTATCCGGATTAACCCCTGGTAAAAAAGAAGGCGGGCTGTTTAATAGTTCAAAGTCATACATCTCCATCATCATCTTATCATTGCTTTTAGACTCCTCACTTAAAATCATGATCATATCCTCTTGAGCACCAAAGGAGGTATTAACCGCCATCGCCGAATCGGCATAAAGAGAATAGTCTGGTTTTTCATCCTGCCAGTTTTGAATTGATTTCATTACGGTCTCCGCATTTTTTTTAAACAAGTCGTCTGCAGAAGTGTCGGGTTTAGGCTGGCAGGCTATCAATAATAGCCCCAGCATAAGGGTGGAATAAAAAATTTTCATATTGGTTTAGTTTGATTTGTTAATAACACCCTAAGGTACTATATTTTATTGAAAATAAAACAGTTACAACCAATTATTATTAATTCAAAATACTTTTTTAATTCCTTGAATCTTACCTTATTCCGGTCTATTTTTTTCTTGAATATTCCGTACGATATTAGCAGCTGCACCACGAGTCACAAACCGATGAAGAGAGGCTAAAAACTTATTTAAAATTCCCGGAATCGCAACAGTTTTACCTTTTTTCATGGCATTGTAACCATAGGCGGCTACTTCTGCAGATGAAGCCATGTTAAATTCAATTTTATTTTTTGAATCATCATTTGAGGCTTGCTCTGACACAACTTGCTGAAATGAAGTTTTTGTTGGCCCCGGACAAAGCACAGTGACAGTAATACCGGTTCCTTTAAGTTCGTTGGAAATAGCCTCTGAAAATGATAATAAATAAGATTTTGAAGCGTAGTAAATGGCCATTAAAGGTCCTGGCTGAAACGCTGCTAAAGAAGATATATTTAAAATTTTTCCTGAATTACGACAAACCATATCGTCCAGGATCAATTTTGTAAGATGTGTTGAGGTGATAATATGTAAATGAAGCATATCGAGTTCACGTTTCCAATCAGTATTGTGGAACGATCCAAAGAGTCCAAAACCGGCGTTATTTATTAGAACATCAATAACCTCACCTTCCAATGCCTCCTTGACCTCAGCAGCAATGTTTGGCTGACTCAGATCTTTCACCAATAGCTTCACCAGAATATTAAAGGATTTTTCCAGGTCCGATTTAACCTTTTTCAGGTTAGCTTCATCAATATCGATCAAGATCAAATTATGCCCATCACTGGCAAGTAATTTTGAAAATTCATACCCCAAGCCTGAGGCTGCTCCGGTTATTAATGCGGTTTTTGTCATGAGGTGTTTTAGTAATATGCTACTAAACTATTCTTTTAAGGTTGGAATACCCAAAAATGTATGATTGTTTTTAAAAATTTCCCCTCTTTCGGTAACTTGGTCGTATCCTCGAATACTACTCCTTCCCATCTACATAATCCTGTAAATAGGTGAATCGTGGTGTGAGCATCCCGTTTTCAGTGACTTTGGCGCGCTGTAAAATACCATCCTTGTCATTATTGAAAAAAGCCGGTAACACATGTTCTAAAAACTGCTCACCGAAACCTTCGCTGGCATCTTGTGGTAATTCGCAGGGTAAATTATCAACCGCCATCACAGCTATCGCATTCTCATTGGTAAAATCGGTTTCAGATTCAGTTTGTGGGTCGTAACCGTAAATGGGATCGGCAATGGTTGACGGGCGTATGGTTGTGGCTACCGGACCGTCGATATCGCAACTGATATCAGCAACAACTTTAATATTAAAATCGGGTGATTTCACATCATCGCGGGTATATAAATAGGGCGCTCCATCGCCATAAAAATGACCGGCAATATAGAAATCAGCAACCTTGGCAAAGCGCATGAAATCGGATACATAGGCCTCTGGATGCACAAAGAAATCTTTATTATCCAGTTCCTGATGATCGATACGTTTGTTATAATCAAGAACATCGGCATTGCAATACACCGGCTCGTTAAAGGATTTATTAAGATACTCGTCTACACTTACTTTTTTAATGTTCATGGCGTCGAGCATTTCCATGGCACCCTTGGCTACTTTACCGCTTCCGGTGAGTAAGATCTTGATATTAGGAACATCGAGTTTGTGGAGTTGTGCCATAAGTTCTGCCTGATTTGCTAGTGTTCCTGCTTTTGGTAAATCCCAGGATTTGTAGCGTAAACCCCAGGCACGAAAACCATTATAAGCCCCAACGATTCCGGCATAGCGCCCAAAACCAATAAGGCGATAGCCTTTATAATCGGTGATGGTTTCGTGATCGTAAAGCACGATATTCTTGTTTAAAACAGCTCGAAGAAGATCGCGGTTATAGGGTTGTTTTTTTATGGTATGCGAAAAGAAAAAATACTGTTTATTTGGAATGAGCGCATCCATAGGAACTTCTTTCACTCCGAGCAACACATCGCAATCGGACATATCGGTGGTAACTTCAAAGCCTTGTTCGCGGTATTCGGAATCAGAAAACACACGGATATCAGAAGACTCTACTTTAAACCGGGCTTCAGGAAACTGCTTTTGGGCTTCGACCAGTTTTTCGGGTGAGAAAACCACACGGCGATCTGGTGGATTTTTGCGTTCTCTGATGATACCAAAAGTGATGCTCATTCTATATACCTTTAAATTTTTAAGATTGATTTTGGCAAAGATACGTACTTAAAGATATTCTAAAGTGATGAATTTTGGTTGATATGTGAAAGTATTTTAATTTCTTACTGACATACTGACAAGCGGTATGCTTTTTGCTCTTTAATAGCCGTTGGTGAAGATGAAAATCGAGATATTTTTGATACCTTTGCTGCCCGCGTTAGGGATAGTAGTGAAAAGCCCACAGCGCTTTGCGCGAGGACTTGTAGCGGATAGCCCGACGGCCGCGCCTAAAAGCGCGGACGTAACGCCCTTATCATAGAAATAATTTTGGGGTCGACTGGTTTTGACAGCGAGATTAATGAAATGGTAAGCACGCCGTGTAATGGTTTTGAGACACGTAAAAGGCTAGACCAAACTTTTAAACGGCGAGAATAACTACGCTTTAGCTGCCTAATCCGAATTATAGTAGGATTGGCCTAGTTCCGTAAGACGGAAAAGCTAAATGTCTCCGGAAAGCCCTGGTTAGTGGCGTTCCCTTTAGAGGCATCGTAAAAATTAACCAAGGTGTTGTGGCGCTTCGACGCAGCATCGAGATTTAGAAGCTACGTTGTAAGTAGGTTGTTTTCCGCCAGCTTGCAGCCGACAACCTAAGCGAAAACTAAGCGTGTAGAAAGCTCTTTTGTTACTTGTTTGGACGAGGGTTCGAATCCCTCCGACTCCACGAATGCATAGTTGAAGACAAAAAAATGCCAATCTTGATTGAGCATTTTTTTGTTGAGACTATGTTCAAAGCGGGACGCTTTGGGATGTGCGCTAGCAAATCCCTCCGACTCCACGAATGCATAGTGCAATAAGGAAAAGCGCCAAGTTTATTTGAGCGCTTTTTTGTTTGGTGGATGTTTGTCATGCTGAACTTGTTTCAGCATCTGGTATACAATAGCAAAAGACCCTGAAACCAGTTCAGGGTTACAATCATGAGATTCAGGGTGACAGGTTGGAGTTCAGGGTGACCAATCCCGTTTGTTTCTGTCATGCTGAACTTGTTTCAGCATCTAACCTCCTATTCCAGAGACCCTGAAATGAATTCAGGGTGACAAATCAAACTATCTGCTTTTATGTTAAGTTTGTTTCAGCATCACCAAAATTCACTATTTTTAATCTAAGATCTACCCTAAAAATGCCAAAAAGAGCCTATCATAACTATTGGGTTTATATATTGACAAACAAACCAAACGGAACCTTATATATCGGAGTCACAGGTGGTATAGACGATAGAATGGAAAGACATACTCAAGGCAAAGGCAGTTATTTTACATCTAAGTACAAGCTGAAAATTTTGGTTTATTTCGAGGAATTTCAATTTATAGAGGATGCCATAAAGCGGGAAAAGCAGTTAAAGAATTGGCATAGACAATGGAAAATTAATTTAATTGAAAGTTGTAATCCAAATTGGGAAAGTTTATGGAGGCCTTTGGGTTTAGACCCAGAAACGAGTTCAGGGTGACAAATCATTGTTGTTGTCATGTCGAACTTGTTTCAGCATCTCCTTGGTTCTCTTGTTAGACCCTGAAACACGTTCTGGATGACAACCATAAACTGAGAGTGAAAAACATCAAGTTTCCCTAAGCTCTTTTAATTTTCAACACTTCCCAATCCTATATTTTCGACTTTTATTCCAAACATTTACTATATTAGTCATTAGTATTATATCCCTAAGACCTGATAATTAGTTTACATATTTATTCAATCCCTGATTGTCTGAATAAGTAAAAAGCAAAAACTAACCAATCAACAACCACTATGACTCAGGTAGGAAATCCCTTTGCCCCTTTAAAAGCTTCAGACCGTATTCAATCCCTCGATGTAATGCGCGGCATTGTGCTTTTCGGTATTTTAATTATGAATATTAATGGTATGGGACTGGCAGGTGCCTACATGGACCCCACGGTTGCCGGCGGCGCAACTGGCTGGGACCTCACCACCTGGATCACCTCCAGCCTATTATTTGAGGGCACCATGCGCGCCTTGTTTTCCCTGCTTTTCGGCGTTGGCGTCTTTATACTTTTGGATCGTCTTGAAAAGAAAGGTGCTGGCATGGAAGGTGCTAATATTTATTTTAGGAGAATTATTTGGCTCTTAATATTTGGTCTTATTCATGGCTACCTCATATTGTGGAGTGGTGATATCCTTTTTGATTATGCGCTTTTCGGGTTTCTCGTTTTTCCGTTTCGATCGTTGTCACCTAAAAAACTCATAGGATTATTTATATTTTTAATAGCCGCAGGAGCCCTCTGGGATTACAGTGATTACCGTAAGGATGTGACCTTTATGGAGCAGATTGAGCTGGCACGAACAAACAAAAACGCTGGTAAAGATTTAACAAAAGAGCAAACAGCTGCCCTGAGAAAATGGGATGACATGCAAGAAGAAAGATCACCCGAAGCTATAAACGATTATAATGAAAATATGCGTCAGAGTTACTTTAAGGTAGTAGCCTTTAACGCCCCGCATTTCACCAGTGATAATGAACATTTCCCGTATCGCTACGATCTTTGGGACGTTCTTAGTATGATGCTATTGGGTATTGCATTATTTAAATTAAATATTCTTTCTGCGGAAAAATCATATAAGTTCTATGGTCTTATAGCTCTTATAGGTTATGCCATTGGAATTTCTATTAATTATTATGAGATAAAAACAATTTTAGACAGCCAGTTTTCATTTATGGGCTTCTCGCAATCGTTTGCCACCTATCAATTAGGACGTGTTCCAGTGGCCATAGGTCATATTGGATTAATCATGCTTTTCTGCAAATTACCACTTCTAAATTGGCTTAAAAAGAGTCTGGCTGCGGTAGGCAAGATGGCCCTAACCAATTACATCATGCATTCGGTAATTGCCTTATTTATTTTTACGGGAGCCGGTTTTGCCATGTTTGGAAAATTGCAGCGACATGAACTTATGTACGTGGTTTTCAGTATTTGGATCTTCCAATTGATCGTAAGTCCGATCTGGTTAAAATATTACCGTTTTGGACCTTTGGAATGGCTTTGGAGAAACTTGAGTTATTTAAAGGTGCATGCTTTAAAAAAGGACAACACAGATTCATAGAAATATTGTTTGAGTTGTTATATGGCAAGATTACTAGTCTAAAACACCAAACATTTGCTATATTGTTTGAGTTAACCAGACGAATCTCAACCATTAAAACCACCCATTAATGCATGCTTAAATTTTTTCGTAACATTCGTAAACGCTTACTTTCTGAAAGTAAATTCAGGAATTATTTCCTATACGCTATAGGCGAAATCATTCTGGTAGTGATCGGTATCTTGATCGCTTTAAGTATAAACAATTGGAATCAGAACAGGCAGAATGAAGCTTCTGAGTATGCTTATTTAAGTGATCTGTTAAAGGATTTTGAATTTAATTTAGAGCGATCTGATCGAAATATTACTAAAATCCAGCAAATTATACCAAATCTCACCAGTCTTTTGGAACAATCGGCTTTGGAGTCTCCAACCATGTCAGTCGATTCCTTAAATTCTTCATTTACATTGATTAATGATATGCCTTCGTACAATAGTACGGATAGAGTTTATAACAATTTGATTGGGTCGGGTGACTTCAAATTAATTTCCAATACCGGATTAAAAAATGAAATCGGGAATTATTACAAAGCTGTGGATCTCATAAAATTGGTTCAAAATACGCATGAATTAGAACTTGTAAATTCCTTTCAACCCTATATCATTGACAATTTAGATTTCCAGGCGGTTACCCTTTTGCGTGTTGATGATTATAATATACCACCTGCTATTGAAGAAGACAAGATATTGCAGGTTTTGAAAGATCGAAAATTCAGAAATATCATTACCCTAAAATTAACTATTTTAACCGATCTGTTGCAACAAAATAGAAACCTCGAAAAAATAAATTCAAGAATTATAAATCTCATCAATGAACAAATAAAGTCTTGAATTTTGTAAAATAAAAACAAGTGAGGTACATGATTTCAATAAAAAAATTTCTTAACAAGATCTTACCCAATAAACCGAATAGTCTTCTCTACTTCAAAACCAACCAATAAATTATGCTTAAATTTTTTCGTAATATTCGTAAACGCTTACTTTCTGAAAGTAAATTCAGAAATTATTTCCTGTACGCCATTGGCGAAATTATTCTAGTTGTGATCGGGATCTTGATCGCCTTACAAATAAACAACTGGAATGAGGCTCGAGCTGTTTCAAGAATTACGTGGTTTAATTTAAATGGAAATTAATTATGAAACGATTGCAACAAGGTTTTCTTTTACTTCTTCTATTCACGTTATTAACCCACTGCCAAGACCCTAAGAAAGTTTCCATTTTAGGTGACTCCTACTCCACTTTTGAAGGCCATGTGTTTCCTGAATCCAACGCGCTGTGGTATTTTAAGATTCCCAGATATGGCACCGATGTATCCTCGGTTAACCAATTATGGTGGCACCAATTAATGGAGGATAAGCGCTATCAATTGGAGGTGAATAATTCTTTTTCAGGATCTACAATTTGCAATACCGGGTACAATAATATGGATGCTTCGTGTTGCTCATTCCTAGCGCGCATGAATAACCTGGGCAACCCCGATATCATTTTTATTTTTGGTGCTACAAATGATGTTTGGGCTCAAGCACCTCTTGGCGATTTTCAATATTCTGATTGGACCAAAATCTCCTTATACCAATTTAGACCTGCCATGGCTTTTATGCTCGATTATATGCTTAAACAATACCCAAAAGCTAAACTGTATTTTATTCTGAACACTGATCTTAACGAGGCTATTAATGAGTCGGTAAAGACCATATGCAAATATTATCAAGTGGATTGCATTGTTTTAAAGGAAATCGATAAAATAGCAGGGCATCCTTCCATAAAAGGCATGAGACAAATTAAAGATCAAGTTAACAGTCACTTGAATAATGAATAACACCGCTTTATCAAGTCCGCTTCAAAATAATGATCCTTAGGGAGAAAAACATAATTTATATATTTACGCTTATCGATCCTGTTATTTTTTTTAAACTGAACCTTATTAAAAACTTTAAGTTGACCTATTTTGAAATGTGTAAAACAATCAGCAATTAATGAAACGCATTCAAGAAATTGATGCATTGCGAGGCTTCGCCTTATTTGGCATCATCCTGACGCACATGTATCAAGGCTATCTGGCCAGTCCCGTCCCTCCCGAATATTACGGTTATAACCTCGTCTATCCTATTGATGATACGACCAGATGGATAGTTCGTAATTTATTTTCTGGTAAATTTTATGCTATTTTTTCCATGTTGTTCGGTTTAAGCTTTTATTTGATCCTGGATCGAAAACAAAATTCCAGTCCAAGTAAATTCGCCTGGCGCTTGGTTCTCCTTTTTCTCATTGGTTGCATTAATCACATTTTTTATCGTGGTGACTTTTTAACCGTGTATGCTGTATTCGGGTTTGTATTACTTCTTGCCAGACACTTGCCTTCAAAGTATATTTTGGTTTTAGGTTTGTTCCTAACGATAAATGGTCCCACTATGATACTAAAATTATTGTCATTATTCGGATATACGCCACCATTCGATCCCTACATTCCTATGGGGCCTAGCCCGGCTGAGGCTACAAACACCTATGTTGATCTTATTCTTCACGGTGACCTTAAAAGTGTCCTGGATTCTAATAGTACCATTGGTTTCATTAATAAGTACAATTTCATGTTTCAAAGTGGACGCGTTTGGGTGCTTCCCGGATTATTTTTATTAGGCCTTTGGATTGGAAGACAACAATATCATGAACAGTTGGAACGATTACCCCTAAAAAAGCTTATGGCAATTTCCGCGTTAATTGGAGTGCCTTTGGTTTTAATTCATTATAATTTTTACACGGCAGATCATTCCCAATTTGTACAATTTATAGCCTTTGTTGCTAAGGAAACCTCTAATATTTTCATACCCCTCTTTTATATTGGTCTGGTCTTTTGGCTTTACAATAGGAAACCAACTCAGGGTCTTGTAAAAAAATTAGTGCCTGTAGGCAGAATGGGGCTTAGCACCTATGTGATGCAGTCAGGTTTTGGTATTATTATTTTTTACGGTTATGGTCTAGGAATGTTCTTAAAGCTATCTGCTACGCTTGCCATAGGTTTAGGCATCCTTATTTTCATCATACAAACAGCTTTTAGTGTTTGGTGGTTCAAACGGTTTAAATACGGGCCACTGGAATGGCTTTGGCGAAGCGGCACTCATTTGAAATGGCAACCTATGAGGCTTCATACATCTACAACACTAAAAAAGCCCACAGCATAAGTATAAATCACTACTGAAACTCGAACTTTGTCTCTGATTTCCATCAAGTTAGATGGTCTGAATATTTTTTCTTGAAAAAAACAAACCTATTTAAAAAATAACTACTTTCGCATGCCTTGTAATGATGTGATTTACAAAGGCCTAAGTTGTGTTCGAAACATACGAAACTTTGATTCATGGCCTTTTGGAAAAAGGCTTTGGCTCCGTAGACCATTGGCTGAGTTCTGAAGAGTTGGTAGGTCTCCGAAAATCGTTACTTCTGCGTTATAATGATGATCTTTTTCACTCTGCAGGTATTGGTAACAAGGATAATCTTCAGATGATCAAAAAAATAAGAAATGACCACATCTATTGGTTAGATGCTGCCATAGCAAATCCGTGTGAAAAAGAGTTTCTTCAAAAAGTTCAGGGTTTTGTGAATCATTTGAACCAAACTTGTTTTGCCGGTATTCACAACTTTGAATTTCAATATGCCGTTTATGAAAAAGGATCTTTTTACAAAAAGCATGTAGATCGATTTATGAATGATAATAAGCGACAGTTTTCATTAGTGTTTTATCTATCTGAAGCATGGAACCCCGGTGATGGCGGCGAATTATTGTTATATTCCGATGATATGACAACCACAATTCAACCCATTCCAGGACGTATGGTGTTTTTCCGGAGCGACCTTCCACATGAGGTAGTAACCAGTAATATCCAGCGCTTAAGTTTAACAGGATGGATGAAATCAATCTAATCGCCTGAAAGTCCATTTACAGTAATTCAAGCTCTACTTTTAATTCCCTTCCTTAAGGGCCTTTTTTGCTGACTCGAATTCGTCTTTGCCTATTTCCCCTCTGGCATAGCGCCGTTTTAAAATCTCCAATGGCGTTTCTTTATTTGGTTTCATAAAGTAAACAACTACAAAAAATATAATAAACCCAATAATTACAATCGCCCCAATGAGCCACCACCAAAAATGCATACCTCCGAAATGATGATTATACTGATACATTACAATGTGTTTTAAATGGTATTAATTATTTCGAATTTTTCATACTTCCCGAATGCATCATGTTCATCGTTGACTGCATACAATCCTGGCTTATCATATGATTATCATGCATCATTTGCATCATTCTGGACATCGTATTCTCATCGTTCAACATATTCATCATCACCGAATCCATCATATCCCTATTATTCATCATGTTTTGCATTTGCGTATTCATCATATGTCTCATCATCATAGGATGCCCTTGCATCATGTTCATAGCGTGATCATTGGTTTGCACACTTTCCATAAAATCCATCATATAATCATGATTGTTTCCTATGGTATTAAAGATTTCCTCCCTTGTTTTCTCATTTTCGAGAAGCCTGTTTGCATTAGTATTTTGATTGCAACTAACAAAAAGAAATAAGCCTATCATTGATAAAATTGTTAGAAATGTTTTCATAATATTCTAGTTTTATACATTAGACATCAATTTGTTGACCTTTGAAGCTAAGGGTTATCAAACTCATACAAAATGATATTGATCAGTTAGAGCCATGGCAATAAGCTTTTAAACGAAACTTTCTTACTGTTTTAATAATATGTATTTGTTTTATAGAAAATTTAAAGGCTTTTTTTACAAAATATATTGACTTTTAGTATCTTAGAGACATTAAGTTCAGATTGAAACTGCTATTTTTTCATTATCTACTTAGAAATTATATAGTGTTTTTTAACTGGACCCGGATTAAAAAATCATTTATGAACAAACTAAAGTCGGCTACAAAACACTTATATCTATTGGGTCTTTTACTTTTAATGGTATTCCTGCAATATTGTAAATCCAAACAAACAGCCTCTACGACGTTTGAGGCGAAAACCTTCGAAAATCCTGTAACCTATAACAAGGATATTTCTCCAATAATGGAACAAAAGTGTACACCCTGTCATTATCCCGAGCGCGGGAAAAAAAAGTTGCTAGACACTTACAGGGCAACAAAAAATAATATTGATGATATTATACATCGGGTACAACTTGCGGCAACTGAAGAAGATTTTATGCCATTTAAAAGTAAAAAAGAACCACTAACCGTAGCGGAAATTCAATTAATGAAAGATTGGGTATCGCAGGGTATGCCAGAATAATTTTTTTATGGAAAACAAAACTACCAATAACTGGCATTTACCAGAAGCCCTAAACACTTTTAAATCGTCTTGGCAACATCATAATTTGTTACTTGAAAATTTATTCTCATAATATATTTACTTGATTAATATTGAAATAAAAAACCAGAAATTATGTACCATAAAAATATCCCGTTTATAGCCCTTGTTCTAATTGTTTTATTTTCCTGTAAAGAAGAAAAACAAGACTATGTTTTTTCACTTAGTGGCCAATTATTAAATCCTTCACCGGATGGTGTTGTTCTATTACAAGCTACAAACCTATCACAAAAGCAGTTTGATGCCGTAGATACACTCAAATTAAACCCTGATGGAAGTTTTTACGAGACCTATAATCTACAACCGCATTATTATAATTTACGGATCAATGACTCAACAAATGTGGCTTTTTTAGCTGACTCACTCCAAGACATCAAAATTTTGCCTAGAGAGACGAAAGGCTATGATATCGCCGGTTCGCCTGACACAAGATTATTTGAAGAATATGAAGCATTTCGATCTCAGGTTCTTCAAACCAAAGTTTACCCTTTGCGTGGACAATTATATCAATTACTAGGGAAAAAGAACCCTGAAGATGCGGAAAAGATCGCCGAGATCGGCAAACGTGTTGAGCAGGCTGAAGCTGCCTATCGAGACACCTTAATTAATGCCGTGAAGCCTCTTGGAACTTCCTTAGCTATTTATCCTACCACCGTGCGTTGGAATGGTGATACCAACCTAAAATTCTACGATTCATTAGCTACACAGTTTTCTAAAGTGCATTCTGGATTGGAAATAACGCAGCGTATTCTGGAAAAAGTTAAAGTCATGAAACAAATAAGCCTTGGGGGCAAAGTGCCTAATATTGTGGCTCCGGATACTTCAGGTGTTGAAAATTCATTATATCAAAATCTGGGCAAGTATACCTTGATCGATTTCTGGGGAAGCTGGTGTGGTCCGTGTCGCTCTGAAGCCGGGCAATTGGTGTCTCTTTTTGACCAATACAAACCGGAGGGATTCAATATTTTTGCATTTGCTGTGGAACGTGATAAGACCCGTTGGGAAAATGCCATTAAACAAGATCAACGTACCTGGATAAATGTTTCTACTCAGGATTGGTATTCAAATGATATTTGTGCTAATTATGATATCACCGCCTTACCCAAAAACTTTTTAGTAGATGCCAATGGTATCATCATTGCCAAAGATCTTCATGGCAAGGAACTGGCTGAAAAACTTGCTGAGTTGTTTTCATCACCATAAAATTAACCTGTAGTTCTTTTTAAAAAGTACCTGAAATACTCTGGTAATTGCTCTGATTTTATTATCTTAGAGAGTGACTAACGCCATTTGACATACGCCTGTAATTTGATTAAATACAGCTGTAAATATGGGGCTTTACAATACATATATATTACCCAAGGTTATTGACTGGGCTTGTAAACAAAAACCCAATAAACGTCAAAGGGAAAAAGTAGTGCCTTTAGCCTTTGGAAATGTCTTGGAAATTGGTATTGGATCCGGTTTAAATTTACCCTTTTATGATACTGGCAAAGTCAAGCATCTTCTGGGGATAGACACATCCCAAGAAATCTGGGATATTCATAGAAGTGATACTAAGACTTTAAATTTCAGTTTCGATTTTATTAAGGCTTCCGCCGAAAATATTCCGGAAGATAATGATACTTTCGATTCTGTTGTCATTACTTACACTTTATGTTCTATTTCAGATCTTAGCAAAACGTTTGAGGAGATCCGGCGTGTTTTAAAACCCGGTGGCACTTTGATTTTTTGCGAACATGGTAAAGCACCCGACGCCAATATTGCTAAATGGCAAAATAGATTAGATCCTGTTTGGAGTCGCCTGGGAGGTGGGTGTCATTTGAATAGAGAAATACCAAAAATCATTAGCGAGAATGGTTTTAAACTTGATATTCTAAACGAAATGTACATTCCGGGTTGGAAGCCGGCAAGCTATAATTATTGGGGCACAGGCAAACAAATTTAAGAATTGAATAAATAATGACACACACCTATAAAATACAAGGAATGACCTGCTACGGTTGTCGAAATCATGTTGAAAATGTGCTTTCTAAAATTGACGGCGTAACCGAAGTAAACGTTGACTTGGTGCGGGCTGAGGCCGAGATAAGCATGGTAAATCATATTCCGCTGGAAACTTTTCAGGAAGAATTAAAAAAAGACGGCGGTACCTATGGTATCTATAGTCAGGAAGATATGCACGCCAAACATGAAACTAAAAAACCTAAAAAAGGAAAGGGCAAAGGTGTCTTTTATTGCCCCATGCATTGTGAGGGTGACAAAACATATGATCAGCCAGGAGAATGTCCGATTTGCGGCATGGCACTTGTCGAAGAACAAACTGTAAATTTACAGTCATCCCAAGAATGGACCTGCCCCATGCATCCTGAAATAATAAAAGATGCGCCCGGAGACTGTCCAATTTGTGGTATGGATCTGGTACCAAAAGAGGCAGATATTTCTGCCGAGGAGAAAAACTACAAAATACTGCTCAAAAAATTTGAAATTGCTGCCGCTTTCACCTTGCCGATTTTCCTTATAGCTATGAGCGATATGCTAGACCCAAATCCTTTGATGAACATAATGAAGCAAGGCCATTGGAATTGGGTTCAGTTTGGATTATCTCTGCCCGTAGTTTTTTATGCAACCTGGATGTTTTTCGAGAGAGCCTATAAAAGTATCGTAACCTGGAACCTCAATATGTTCACTCTTATTGGTATTGGTTCGGGAGTAGCCTGGCTTTTAAGTGTGTTTGGGTTGATTTTTCCCGATATTTTCCCTGTTCAATTCAAAACATCTTCAGGAGCAGTACATGTTTATTTTGAGGCAGCTACAGTTATATTAACTTTAGTATTGCTTGGGCAATTACTCGAAGCCAAAGCTCATAGCAAAACAAATTCAGCAGTAAAAGCCTTATTGCAATTAGCACCAAATAAGGCTATTAAGGTTGAAAATGGGGAAGATATCGAAGTTCCCATAAGTAGTATTGAAATTAATGACATTCTAAAAGTTAAACCCGGGGAAAGAATTCCTGTGGATGGTGTGGTAACCAATGGGAATACCTCTGTAGATGAATCTATGATTACCGGTGAACCAATGCCTGTGAGTAAATCTGAGGGTGATAAGGTCAGTAGCGGTACAATTAACGGCAATCAGACCTTTTTAATGAAAGCAAAAAAGGTTGGCCAGGACACCCTCCTCTCTCAAATTATCCAAATGGTTAACGCCGCCAGCCGAAGTCGCGCCCCGATTCAAAAATTAGCCGATAAAGTTTCCAGTTATTTTGTTCCGATAGTTGTCATCATTGCAGTCATTACATTCATCATTTGGGCGATCTGGGGTCCTGAACCTGTTTATGTTTTCGCTTTTGTTAATGCCATTGCTGTATTAATCATTGCTTGCCCTTGTGCCTTAGGTCTTGCGACCCCTATGTCTGTTATGGTTGGTGTTGGCAAGGGCGCACAAAACGGTGTATTAATCAAGAATGCTGATGCCCTTGAAAAAATGAAAAAGGTTGATACACTAATTATTGATAAAACAGGTACCATTACAGAGGGAAATCCAACGGTAGAAAAAATAGATAAATTTGACGTGAGTACAAACGATTCTGAGATTCTTCAATATATGGCCTCGGTAAGTAGTAGCAGTGAGCATTCTCTGGCCGAAGCGATTCTAAATCATACAAAAGAGAAGGGTGTAACCATTTTAAAATGTGAGGCTTTTAGTGCCATTGCCGGAAAAGGTGTTACCGCTATAATTCAAAATAAAAAAGTGGCTTTCGGAAATTCAAAAATGATGCAATATGCTGAGGCGAAAATCACACCCGACATGGAACAAATCACGCAAACCTATCAAAAGCAAGGTAAAACAATTTCTTATTTAGCGGTTGATAAAAAAGTTGTAGGATTCGCCGTTATTACCGATAAAATCAAACCCACCAGTGCTAAAGCCATTAAAGCACTTCAAGATCATGGAATTGCCGTGATCATGCTTACAGGTGATAATCAAGAAACTGCAAAAGCCGTCGCTTCAGAATTAAATCTCTCTGATTTTAAAGCACAAATGCTACCTGAAAATAAATTACACGAAGTTGAAAGCCTACAGAAGTTAGGAAAGGTAGTTGCCATGGCTGGTGATGGTATTAATGATGCTCCGGCATTAGCAAAAAGCGATGTGGGAATAGCAATGGGAACAGGTACTGATGTCGCTATCGAGAGTGCCATGATTACTTTGGTCAAGGGGGATTTACAGGGTATTGTAAAAGCGCGTAACCTAAGTGAAGCGGTGATGAGAAACATTAAACAGAATTTATTTTTCGCGCTTATTTATAATACCACCGGAGTTCCTATTGCTGCGGGACTTTTATTTCCATTTTTCGGTATTTTATTATCACCAATGATCGCTGCTTTAGCCATGAGCTTTAGTTCGGTATCGGTTATTGCCAATGCTTTACGACTGAAACGAATAAAGATTTAATTTTCATTTCAGGTTTGTTTTACCGCGACTGGGAATTTGCAGCTATCGTGAGTCAGGATAATATCAGCGGTGGCACTTCATCTATTGCCCTGGCAGAAGCCTTCAAGCAAAAGGACCACATGCTACCAACAATTCTGGTTAATAGTTTATGACACGCTGTAGGATCATATCCGGAATTTTTTGTAATTTATTGGCTATGAATGATTTTTTTCGTTGTCTAAATTTTAATTTTGATGAAATCCCTTTTAATAATTATAGTATTATTGCTCATGAGTAAAAACACGTTCTCCCAAATCCGTTGTAACCTCGAAATATTTGATTTAGAAAGCCTATCGCGTGACATTATTTTTTCAGATACCACTCATTTTGAAGCACCCAATTGGAGTCCTGATGGCAAATTTTTAATTTTTAATAGTGACGGCCGTTTATTTCGGTTCGACCTTATATCAAAAACAAAAGAGCATATTCCTACCGGACATTTGAAAACTTTAAATAACGATCACGGATTTTCACCCGATGGTACGCAAATCGCAATAAGTGCCTATGACCCTCCTGAAGACGCAGAGCTCCCTAAAGAAAACTGGCTTACCTCAAAAATATACACTATTCCCGTCACTGGGGGTGAACCTAAACTGATCACGAAAAAAGCCCCATCTTTTTGGCACGGTTGGTCACCTGATGGAAACACTTTAGTATTTACAGGGAGAAGGAATAATGATTTCAATATATACGCCATTGATGTTCAGGGTAATAAGGAAACCGAACTTACTAATGCTTCCGGTTTGGATGATGGCCCTGAATATTCTCCCAATGGAAAGTATATTTATTATAATTCTATGAAATCAGGTAAAATGGAATTATGGCGTATGAAAGCTGATGGTTCAACTAAAGAACAATTAACGAATGATACGTATTCGAATTGGTTTCCACATCCTTCTCCCGACGGGATATATTTGATTTATATTGCCTATCTCGAGGATCAGGGTGCTGATCATCCGGCAATGAAAAATGTCGCTTTAAGGCTTTTCAATTTAAATAATCAAACTGTAAAAACAATTTGTGAGTTTATAGGTGGGCAAGGTACAATCAATGTGTCCTCATGGTCTCCAGATGGCAAAAGGTTTGCATTTGTGTCTTATGAATATTTGTAAACCTAAAATATTAGACAAAAAAAAACTGCCTTTAAAAGGCAGTTTTAAATTATATTTTTGAGTTTAGTTAGCTACTTTTACGCTTTCTTGGCTCTTCATTTTTTCCAATAGTTCAAGCTCTTTTTGGATCTCAGCGCTGCGCTTACTATATCTATTAACTTTTTCATCAATAATACGTTGCCGTTCAGCACGTTGCTCCATGCGTAACGCTTCCTCTTTTTGACGCTTTTTACCTTCTTTTCGCTGATTTAACTTTTCTAATAGTACAGAGCCATAAGCATAACCATACATGCTTAAAAAAAGTAGCGCTATAATTCCTAAGATAACAAAACCATTTTCCATAGTTAAAGGGGGATTTAATTCGTTAATTTTTTCAGATTATAAATATTTAATCATTAAAATTTGGATAAAAATAATGAAAGTCTACTTTCATTAAGAATAAAAAAGGTGAATTACTTAAAAAAAAGTTATAACGTAAAAAGCTCCCATTTTTTTAACAAATGGAAGCTTTCAATTATAATTTAGGTCGTTATACTAAATCATTACTTGCCACTCAGGTATTTGTTGTACTCCCAAATTTCATCCCATGAGTTTTTCAACATATTTTGTTCTGTTCTCAGAAAACGTTGCCATTCATTTTCGCCAATGGTTTCGTTGAATGTTTTTCTAAATGTTCCTGGTTCATCCATTTCCGACCAATTTTTTAAAAAACCAACTGAAGCGATATGTCTCCCCAAATCTCCCTGACGAAATTCGTTATAATACAATCCCCAAGGATTATCACCTTCCATCGCTTTTATGGTCTTACTCACCATAGTAAAGAATGGTTTGATCAGAAAATCCATTTCATCATTTACCTCAGCATAACGAACCATTACTATAGGATAGACATTGATATCTACATCATCCATATTAGATAATTCAGCGTCTAATCGCCAATATTCTATCGTATGAAACTTTTTAATATACGGCATTACATTGTCGCGCCAGTCTTTATCATGGGCATCGCCGGAAGGTCTGGAATCTAAATCTTTAAAAGTAAGCGGTCCCATCATCCAGATCATATTTCCTGCATTTGGTCCTGTAGAAATAGTAAATACTGAGGCATTAAAAGCGCCTTCATTATGAAATTTAATATTGTGCTTACGCAAATTCTCACCAAGCAACGCAAGTTTTGTGTTATCCGGTGTAACCATCAGAGATTCATGCATGACATAACTCGTTGAATCGTCCTGAGCATTTAAATTAGTACTCAAAATAGCGAGTACAAAAAAAGCCTGAAAAAAAATTGAATTTTTGATCATAATTAAAAAGTTTGGTTAGTAATCGCGTTGTATAACCATTACACAACGTAACGCTAAAAGAAGTATAAAGGGAGTTTTTAATTACAAACCGACATCATGAGGACTGTGTCAGTTGAAAGATCAAAATTTGAAGCTATTAAATATACAAATTTCTTCCTAATAGCTTCTAATTCAGTAATTAAAATTTATAACTTTAGTAGTTTTAAGGCGAAGTAGTTTGTAGGTTTTTAGACTGCCAATTTAAAATACCACCTTCTAGATTGTAAATTTTGGTAAAACCTGCATTCTTAAAATCAGCTACACTTTTGCCACTACGGTTACCTGAGCGACAATAAATAAAAACAGGCTGTAGGGTGTCTAATATTTTTAAAGAAGTCTGAAAATTATCATTAAAATAATCGATGTTCTTTGCGTTAGGAATATGACCTGAATCGTATTCATCAGGCGTTCTGACATCAATCAGCTGAACGTTTTTTCCAGTTATGGCTTCAGAGAAGGCTTCAGGACTAAGATCTTTGACTTCCTCCTGCGCCGTTCCATTATTACAACTGAATAGGGTTACGGTTAGTAGTAATGAAAGAATAATGTTGAAAAAATGCCTCATTCTTAGTTTACTTGTAGCTTACAAGATCACCAGACCATTGCAAGATACCACCATCCAGATTATAGGTTTTTTTGAAACCTAATTCTTCCATAATGGAACAAGCTTGTCCACTTCTGTTTCCAGAACGGCAATACACGTAATAACTTTTACTTTTATCTAATTGTTCCAAAGCGCTGATAAATTCCTGACCCTTGTAAATGTCTAAATGAATAGCATTTTCAATAACGCCATCTTCTACTTCATCCATCGTTCTTACGTCCAAAACCACGGCGTTCTTATCTTTTTTTAACTGTTCAACCCACTCGTCTTGAGATAAATCTTTCATAACATTAAAATTTGTAACTAAACAAAATTAGTTAATATAACGGTGAAAAGCGAAAAAAAATTCTAAAGTTTTCAACCGACAATTGCGATATTAACTTTTAGATTTAATTGTACATCCTATGGCCTTGGTTTCAGTTAAAGTAACCGTTTTCTGATTTAAAAGCGCATCTACCGCATCTTCAGCATATTTGGTGGTCACTAGGTCGGCTGACTTGTAGTTGTCGTCGATTGCCCCAATATAACGTACAATATTTCCTTCAGAAGTTTTCTCTAGAATAAATACATGTGGTGTTTTTGTTGCACCATACTTTGGGTAAACCGTTTGGGATTTATCAATTAAATAAGGAAATGTAAAGCCTTTTTCTTTAGCGCGCTGTTTCATCGCCTCTAAATTGTCTCCCGGTTTTATATCCGTATCATTCGGTTGTATAGCAATTACAGGATATCCTTTTGAAGCGTATTTTTTATTTAGCGCTTCTATGCGGTCTTCATAAAGTTGCGCGTAAGGACACGTATTACAGGTAAAAATAACAATGAACCCTTTGGCAGATTTGAAATCGGCCAGAGAAACCATTTCTCCATCAATGTTTTTAAGGGAAAAATCGGCAGCTTTATCGCCGATGCTATACCCATCCGAGGGTGGAGTTATAAATGTAAAAGCACTAGCACATAAAAAAAGAAGCGTTAACAAACTCGTTTGCATAAAAGTTTTCATATCATTTATTTTTTAGTTTAAGAACAATTTTAATTGATTTTCCAAAGATTCATAGGTAAACGATTGCTCATAAAAAGCACGCTTATCATTATTGTAAATAAGGGTTGCCGGCAACGAACCGGACCATTCTGGACTCACTTCAGGAATCCATGAATTCATATCTGGATCATCCAAAGCGACTACTTCCGATTTTAAATTATGTTCAACAATAAATGGTTTCAGTTTTTTGTCGTACAAATGCGGGAAATCCAAGCTAACCAATAATACCTTCACCTTTTTATCCTTATAGTTACTGGTCAAGGTCTCAAAATGCGGTAATTCTTTCACACAAGGTGCACACCAAGTAGCCCAAAAATTCACAACATAAGTGGTATCATTCTGCTTTTTCAACAACGGCTTTAAGCCTTCAAAATTGAATACATTTAAAGCAATATCGACTGTTTCCGACTCAGCTGCAGTAATTTTAGTTTCTGAAACATTAGGATTCTTCGCTTCATTATTTTGGTCTTTACAACTCGATATGACCAAACTTAAAATAAATAGTAACTTTAACTTCATAGCTTTAAAAATAAGCATAGTGTTTCAGCTTTGTTAGAGGTTTAACAAAGTTTTAAATAAAAATTGAATTATTCTTTTGTGTAATTGTTATTTCATTTCTATATTTGGCTTCAGAAATTAAGAAAATGAAAAAATCTTTAAATACAGCCTGGTGGTGGTGCTTTACTAACTAAAGTTCGTGAAGGAAACCCTGGTATATTTAAAAAATGAAATATAGAAAAAGGCTTGTCATTCACGACAAGCCTTTTTTATTTATTTTGAATTGTGATCAATTAAAATATAAAATGAAAACATTTAAACTTTACACCCATCACAAAAAAATACTAACCGATACCATCACGCCGGTAACGGTATATTACAAAATTCGGGATAAATACCCTAACAGTATTCTTTTGGAAAGCGGTGATTATCATAGAAATCATAAAAACTACTCGTACATCTGTTGCAATCCTATTGCATCCATAAAAGTAGAAAATGAGGTGATTACTGAAACCTTTCCCGATGGAAGCTCCGCTTCTTTGAATATTACAGAAGATGTTAATGTTGTTGATGAGATCTATAAATTCACGCAACGCTTTGAAACGGCTACGGAAGATAATTTTAAGTTTATTCACAATGGCATTTTTGGGTATACGGCTTATGATGCTGTACGTTATTTCGAGGATATAGAAATTGGTTCAAAACCAAATTCCGTGAAAATTCCCGACATCTATTACGCCGTTTACAAGAATATTATTGCTATCAATCATTTTAAGAACGAAGCGTATATTTTCGCCCATTGCTACGAAGATCAGGAGAACAATATCGATGCGATAGACACCCTGATTAACGTTCAGAATTTTGCGGAATATCCATTCAATGCCAAGGATGATATTGAATCCAATCTTAGTGATGACGAATTTAAAGACCAAGTAGAACTAGCTCGTAAGCACTGTCACCGTGGTGATGTATTTCAGCTGGTATTATCCCGCCGTTTCTCCCAAAAGTTCACCGGTGATGATTTCAACGTGTATCGTGCTTTGCGAAGTATCAACCCCTCGCCTTACCTTTTTTATTTTGATTATGGCGACTTTAAAATTTTTGGTAGCTCGCCGGAGGCACAGCTTATCGTAAGCGATGGTATGGCAGAGATTCACCCCATTGCCGGAACCTTTAAACGTACCGGAGATGACCATCAGGATGCTATTTTAGCTGAAAAATTAATGAAGGATGATAAAGAAAATGCCGAACATGTGATGCTTGTTGATCTGGCGCGAAACGATCTGAGCAGGCACGGAAATGGCGTAAGTGTTGAAACATACCGAGAAGTTCAATTCTTCTCACACGTGATCCACTTGGTGAGCAAAGTAATTGGCAAAAAACACGAGAGCACCTCAACCATGCAAGTAGTTGCCGACACCTTCCCCGCCGGAACCTTAAGTGGCGCTCCAAAACACCGGGCTATGCAGCTCATCGAAGCCTATGAAAAAACGAGTCGCGGCTATTATGGTGGCGCTATTGGTTTTATGGATTTCGACGGTAATTTTAATCATGCTATTATGATCAGAACTTTTTTAAGTAAAGATCATAAGCTTAATTGGCAAGCAGGAGCCGGTATGGTTTCTAAATCTGATGCGGAAAGCGAATTACAAGAAGTATATAACAAATTAGGTGCGCTAACAAAAGCGATAACCTTAGCTGAAGATATTTAAAATGAAAAAAGTTTTAGTAATTGATAATTACGACAGTTTTACCTACAATTTGGTACACTATCTTGAAGACCTTGATTGTGATGTAACCGTAATGCGAAACGACAAATTAACCTTGGACGACGTAAAACCCTTTGATAAAATTTTACTGTCTCCAGGTCCGGGAATTCCTGATGAAGCGGGATTATTAAAAGCCATCATTAAAACCTATGCTCCTTCCAAAAGTATTTTAGGCGTGTGCCTGGGACAACAGGCTATTGGAGAGGTCTTCGGTGGTTCTATTACGAATCTGGACAACGTGTATCACGGCGTTGCTACCAAAGTGACTATTGCGGTTGATGACGAACCTATTTTTAAGGGCTTGAATAAAACCATTGAAGTAGGACGCTACCATTCATGGGTGGTTGATCCGAATTTACCTGAGAGTTTGGAAGCTACCTCATTTGACGAGAATGGTCAGGTTATGTCGCTACGCCATAAAACCTACGACGTGAAAGGTGTGCAATACCACCCGGAATCGGTTTTAACACCCCAGGGAAAACAGATCCTTGAAAACTGGATAAAGAATTAAAAAAGCCATTATTTAAAACTATGAAAGACGTTTTAAACAGACTAATAAATCACGAGACTATATCTTCGGATGAAGCCAAAGAGATCCTCATGAATATTTCGAAAGGCGAATACAACCAGAGTCAGATTGTTTGTTTCCTATCCGTATTTATGATGCGAAGTATTACCATCGACGAATTGCGCGGCTTTCGAGATGCGCTTCTGGACCTTTGTATTGCCGTAGATCTAAAAGATTATAATCCCATCGATCTTTGCGGAACCGGAGGCGACGGCAAAGACACCTTTAATATTTCAACCTTAGCATCCTTTATCACAGCAGGTGCCGGTGTTCATGTGGCTAAGCATGGAAATTACGGCGTATCGTCCTCCTGCGGATCTTCCAACGTTATGGAGCATTTAGGTATTAAATTCTCAAACGAAATAGACTTCCTAAAAAGATCAATAGAAGACGCCGGTATTTGTGTTTTACATGCGCCGCTTTTTCACCCCGCCATGAAAGAGGTAGGTCCTATCCGAAGAGAATTAGGCGTCAAAACCTTTTTCAATATGTTGGGTCCGATGGTTAATCCGGCCTTTCCACAAAATCAAATGGTAGGCGTTTTTAATTTAGAATTACAGCGCCTTTACGGCTATCTCTATCAAAAAACTAATAAAAATTATAGCATCATTCATGCTTTAGATGGTTATGATGAAATTTCATTGACAGGAAAAGCGAAGATTATTTCCAACCGAGCTGAAACCTTGTTCAAACCGGAAGATCTAAATTTGAACTATATTAAACCAGAAACTATTACCGGAGGTGATTCCGTAGGTTCTTCAGCTCAAATTTTCATGAACATCATAAATGGTCAGGGCACCGAAGCACAAAACAATGTGGTGTGCGCTAATGCCGGTTTAGCAATAGCCACCACCAAACAAATTTCACATGAAGAAGGCTATGAAATGGCTAAAGAATCCTTATTTTCAGGGAAGGCTAAAGGAAGTTTAGATAAACTGATTGCATTAAGTAAATGATGAATATTTTAGATAAAATAACGGCAGATAAACGCAGGGAAGTCCAGCTCAGAAAAGGCTTGATCCCTGTCTCACAATTAGAAAAATCGGTTTTATTCGAGCGCAAAACGGTTTCTTTAACCCAGCGTTTAAAAGAAAGTAAATCCGGTATCATTGCGGAACACAAACGCCGATCACCTTCAAAATCCATCATTAATAATAGTTTGAATGTTCAAGATGTGGCTCTCGGTTATGAGAATGCAGGTGTTTGCGGCATGTCTGTGCTCACCGACGGAAAATACTTTGGAGGTTCTCTGGACGATCTTTTAACGGCTCGAGCCTGTTGCCATTTGCCATTATTACGTAAAGAATTTATTATTGATGATTATCAAATTTTAGAAGCTAAAGCTTATGGTTCCGACGTGATTTTACTCATTGCAGCCATACTTTCAAGAGAAGAAATAAAACAGTTTTCAGAACTTGCTCAAAGTTTGGACCTGGAGGTCTTACTGGAAGTACATAATGCAGAAGAGTTACATAAATCCATCATGCCTAGTTTAGATATGTTGGGTGTGAACAACCGTAATTTAAAAACCTTTGATGTAAGCCTTGAAACGAGTAAAAACCTAAGTCAACTGATCCCAGACGACTTCGTAAAAGTCTCTGAAAGCGGCATAAGTGCTGTTGAATCCATTCAGGTATTACGACCTTACGGCTATCAAGGTTTTTTAATTGGTGAGAATTTTATGAAAACGGATAACCCTGGCGAAAATGCCAGTCAGTTCATTAAAAATTTGGAGTCATGAAACTAAAGGTTTGCGGCATGAAATACGAGGATAACATCAAGGCAGTTGCAGCTTTACAACCAGATTATCTGGGTTTTATTTCCTTTGAGAAATCAGCTCGAAACTTCACCAAAAATGATATTCCGGAGATTTCAGAAAACATCATAAAAACAGGGGTTTTTGTAGATGATACTGTCAATAACATTTTAGAACATATTTCAAAATTCGGGTTTGGCGCCGTTCAATTACATGGCCAGGAATCTCCCGAATTTTGCCGCGAATTAAAACAAAAACATCAATCACAATACCCCGATATATCCCTCGAGATCATAAAAGTATTTTCCATAAAAACCGACTTCAATTTTGAGCTTCTAAAACCTTACGAGGCGGTATGCGATTACTTTTTATTCGATACGAAAGGACCGCTACCCGGAGGTAACGGCTACACATTTAACTGGAATATTTTAAACCAATATCCTTCAACAAAACCCTTTTTCTTAAGTGGTGGTATTGGATTGGAAGAGGTTGAAAAACTAAATGCTTTTGCACAAAGTGAGGCCTCCAAATATTGCTACGCAATCGATGTGAATAGCAAGTTTGAAGATGCCCCGGGATTAAAGAATACAGATAAATTAAAAGAGTTTAAAACACATAAATTTTTGTCCGCTCAGGACGTTTGAACATCATGAAATATAATGTAAACGAAAAAGGTTACTACGGCGAATTTGGCGGGGCATATATCCCCGAAATGCTTTATCCTAATGTCGAAGAACTACGCCAAAATTATTTAAAGATCATGGCTGAACCGGACTTTCAAAAGGAATTTAAACAACTTTTGAAAGATTATGTAGGGCGCCCTTCGCCCTTGTATTTTGCAAAACGCCTTTCAGAAAAATACAATACAAAAATTTATCTCAAACGCGAAGATCTTAACCATACCGGAGCTCATAAGATCAATAATACCATCGGTCAGATCCTTATGGCGAAACGTCTTGGAAAAACCCGTATTATCGCTGAAACGGGTGCCGGCCAACACGGCGTGGCAACAGCTACGGTTTGTGCCTTGATGGGGATGGAATGTATTGTATACATGGGTGAGATCGACATTGCACGTCAGGCACCAAATGTGGCCCGCATGAAAATGCTAGGTGCTAAAGTGGTTCCTGCATTATCAGGAAGTCGCACCTTAAAAGATGCCACCAACGAGGCCATTCGCGACTGGATCAACAATCCTGTAGACACGCATTACATCATTGGTTCAGCTATTGGGCCACACCCATATCCAGACATGGTCACCCGTTTTCAAGCTGTGATATCAGAAGAGATCAAATGGCAACTCAAGGAACATGAAGGTCGTGAAAACCCCGATTACGTTGTAGCATGTATCGGTGGTGGCAGTAATGCTGCCGGCACTTATTATCATTATTTACACAACGAAGATGTGGGTATTATTGCCGTTGAAGCAGCCGGAAAAGGTATCGATTCCGGGGAGAGTGCTGCAACCTCCGTGCTGGGAAAAGAAGGCATCATTCATGGTTGCAAAACATTGCTGATGCAAACTCAGGACGGGCAGATCACCGAGCCCTACTCCATCTCGGCGGGTCTCGACTATCCCGGTGTGGGCCCTATGCACGCCCATTTATCCCAGACAGGACGTGCTGAATTTATGTCCATAACCGACGCCGATGCCATGGAAGCCGGCCTAGAATTATCAAAGCTCGAAGGTATCATTCCGGCCATCGAAACCTCACACGCCCTGGCCATTTTTAAGTACAAAACCTTTAAACCTACCGATGTGGTGGTCATGAGTTTGTCTGGTCGTGGCGACAAGGATTTACAAAATTATATCGATTATTTTAATATTTAAATTATGGGCGTTCCCTTGCAGGTCGGGCTTTCCGCTAAATCTTTTTTGATAAAAAAATCAAAAAAGGATACCGCTGCAATCCCTAACGCAACTTCAGTAAAAACAACATGCATAACAACGGAATCATGAATAGAATACAACAAAAACTTCAAGAGGATAAAAAACTCCTTTCTATATATTTCACAGCAGGCTATCCGGAATTGAACGATACGGTTAGCGTCATTCAAAACCTCGAGAAAAGTGGTGTCGATATGATCGAAATCGGACTCCCGTTCAGCGATCCGCTCGCTGATGGACCTACCATTCAGAACAGTTCTACCGCCGCTTTGAAAAACGGAATGACCACCGAAACCCTATTCAACCAAATAAAAGATATTCGAAAAACGGTAAATATCCCTTTGATCATTATGGGATATTTTAATCCCATGTTGCAATATGGTGTGGAAGCCTTTTGTAAAAAGTGTGAGGAGATTGGTATCGACGGACTTATAATCCCTGATCTTCCCGTTGATGTTTATCACGAGCAATACAAGGCCATTTTTGATGCCCATGGTTTGATCAATGTGTTTTTAATTACCCCACAAACCAGCAACGAACGTATTCAATTTATCGATTCGGTTTCCAACGGATTTATATATATGGTTAGCTCAGCGAGTGTTACGGGAAATACTTCCGGTTTTGGTGACGACCAAAAAGCCTATTTTACCCGTATCTCTAATATGGGTTTAAACAATCCTCAAATTGTTGGTTTTGGAATCTCAGATAACCAAACATTTACGGAGGCTACACAACATGCCAAAGGTGCCATCATTGGTAGTGCGTTTATAAAATTCCTGACCAAAAATGGTGTCGACCGCATTGAAGATTTTGTTAGATCCATACGATAACAAAACGTCTCACTAAAAACATTTACTTCAATGAAAAAACAATTGACTGCCGTGGTATTCGCCATGGCCATCGTCGTGGCATCCATTATTTTAGGTTATGCCGTGATCAACAGAAACAACAAACCCGGAAACATCGCCGTAACCGGACTAGGAGAAACAAATTTCACCTCTGACCTCATCGTTTGGGAAGCTCGATTTTCGCAGGTCAATAAAGATCTTAAACAGGCTTATTCCGACCTAAAAAACGATAAAGAAACGATTTCAAAATATCTAAAATCAAAAGGACTGCCCGATAGTGTTCTGGTATTTTCAGCAGTAACCTCTTCAAAAAAATCAAAAAATAAATATTCCACTGATGGGAAATATATTGGTGAAGATTTTATTGGTTACGACCTCAATCAAACGGTTCAAATTAAATCTCCTGAGGTTGAAAAAATTGAAAAGATTTCACGAGAAATTACGGAATTACTCAATAAAGGCATTCAATTATACTCGTCGTCGCCACGCTACTATTACACCAAATTGGAAGACCTGAAAATTGAAATGGTATCCCGCGCAACTGAAAATGCACACCTAAGAGCTAAAAGCATCGCAGAAAATTCCGGAGCAACGTTGGGTGAGTTATCTAAAGCTCAAATGGGTGTATTTCAGATTACCGGCCAATATTCCAACGAGGATTACTCCTGGGGAGGTGCTTACAACACATCATCAAAAGAAAAAACAGCCTCCATTACAATGAAACTAACCTACCAAGTTCGGTAATTTAACAATACAACCTCAGGTTTTAAGATAGCTTTAATAGAATTTTAGTCTTATTTCTGTATCTTCTTTATGAACCCAAAAAAAGAAAGATTATGGAACGAAAATTTGAAAGAACAAAAGAACAAAAACATCCTTTAAACCCAGAAGGAAATACAAATCAGAAGACAAATGATTTTGACATTGATGAAAAAACAATTAAAGATCAACAGAATAAAAAATAAACCTTCTGAGAATATAATTTAAAAAAGAGCCTGTTCAATTTTTTGAGCAGGTTCTTTTATATTTGGGCTATAAATTCTAAAAACACCATGGCCTTAAACATTGTTTTAATTGAACCCGAAATCCCTAATAATACCGGAAATATTGGGCGCTTAGCTCTCGCAGCGGGCGCAGAACTTCATTTGGTAAAACCTTTCGGATTTGAAATTAACGACACCCGTTTAAAGCGGGCAGGTTTGGATTACTGGGATCACCTCAAGGTTCATTATTACGAGAACCTGGAAGCTTTTTTTGAGGAACATAGCGACAAATCTAAGGCGTTTTTTTCCAGTCATGGTAATAAAGACTATTGGGACATTCCTTTCGAAGACAATTTATTTTTAATATTTGGAAAAGAATCTGTTGGTTTGTCTAAAAGTCTCCTTAAAAAGCATCATAAAAATACCTATAAAATTCCTATTTTTAGTCCACATGTAAGAAGCCTTAACCTTGCTAACGCTGTTAGCATTGTGGTATATGAGGGGCTAAACCAACTAAACCACCACTAAAATGAGATATATCCTCAGTTTTTTATTCATTTTTATGCTAGCAACTTCCTGTAAACAAAATAACTCGAGCTTAAATACACAACTTGCAGTTGATGTTGATTTATGGCTAGATTATTCAGAAGAGGCCACCACGTTTAAATTATGGTCTCCTACGGCAGAAAAGATCCGATTAAACCTGTACAATAACGGAACAGATGGAACCGCCTACCAAACAGAAGCGCTTGAACAAGGGGCAGATTATGTGTGGTCTAAAACTCTGGAGGGTGATCTGGCAGGTGTTTATTATACCTTTCAAATAAATGTTGAAGGCCAATGGCTGGAAGAAACCCCGGGTGTTTACGCACAGGCTGTAGGCGTAAATGGAAAACGGGCGATGGTTGCATACTTAAAACCCACCGATCCTCAGGGTTGGTCTGAGGATCAGGGACCTAAATTATCTTATCCAAATGAAGCTATTATTTATGAATTACAAGTTCGCGATATGACCATACAACCCGAATCGGGATCGAGCTATCCGGGGAAATTCCTTGGTTTGGTAGAACCGGGCACAAAAGGCCCACAAGATGTTGCTACAGGTATCGATCATATTATAGAACTTGGCGTAACACATGTTCATATTCTTCCCGCTTTTGACAATTACTCCATAGACGAAAGCCAATTAGACAAACCACAATACAACTGGGGTTATGATCCGCAAAACTATAATGTTCCTGAAGGTTCTTTTTCTACTGACCCGTTTCATGCCGACGTACGGATCAAAGAATTTAAAGCAATGGTGAAAGCCTTTCATGATAATGGAATTGGTGTTATTCTGGATGTGGTATACAACCATACCGGACGAACCAAGAATTCTAATTTTAATTTAGAAGCTCCTGATTATTATTACCGTTTAAATGAAGATGGCTCCTACTCGGATGCCTCCGCATGTGGAAATGAAACCGCCTCGGAAAAACCTATGATGCGCAAATTTATTTTGGAATCGGTAAAATATTGGACTAAAGAATACCACTTGGATGGCTTTCGTTTCGATCTTATGGGAATCCATGATATTGAAACCATGAATGGGGTTGCCGAGGCCGTTAAAGCGATAAACCCCAACGCAATAATTTACGGTGAAGGCTGGACAGCTGGAGGTTCGCCATTGCCGAAATCGGAGCAGGCATTGAAAAAGAATACCTACAAAATGCCACAGATCTCAGCTTTTAGTGATGATCTTCGTGATGGTTTGAAGGGTTCTGTTTTTGAGGATGAAGGAAAAGGCTTTGTTAGTGGTGAAAAAGATATGGAAGAATCTGTTAAATTCGGTATTGTTGGAGCTATAAAGCACCCTGATATTAATTACAAAAAAGTTAATTATTCCGATAAAGCCTGGTCTCTTCACCCTTGGCAGTCGGTGAGCTACGTTTCGTGTCATGATAATCACACTTTATACGATAAATTAAAAATATCTACAGAAAATCAAACCGTAGGCAGTATAGAGGCTATGGATAAACTGACCAACGCCATAGTGTTAACCTCTCAAGGTATGGCATTTTTACATGCCGGATCTGAAATGCTGCGAACGAAACAAGGCGTAGAAAATTCTTTTGAATCACCGGATAGTATTAATAAGATCAATTGGAACTGGAAAGTCGACCACGCTGATGTGGTAAGCTATTATAAAAACCTGATAAGGTTACGAAAGGCCCATCCGGCATTTCGGATGACAACTGCCTCGGAAGTTCAAAACAACCTGAAATTTAAAACCGTTAAAAGTGGTTTGATCAGTTACCAGATAAGCAACAATGCTAATGGCGACGACTGGAAAAATATAATGGTTGTTTATAATGCCAACAAGAACCCTTATATGTTAAAATTAGATGGCACATGGCAGCAGGCTGTTCATGGTGATGATTTTACTTTAGAGGATGGCAAAACACTTGAAAAAGCAGTCATGGTTCCTCCGCAATCCATGTTTATAGCGTATCAAAAATAACCATTCAGGACGCCAAAAAATACTGATCAAACTAATAGTGATTGAGCGTTTTTTCGAATTAAAAATTCGTCACTAATTGCGTTTGGAACGTCTGTGAAAAGATTTGTTACTCGGTTTTCTTGAATTTCCGGATCGTTTATTCCCGCTATTCCGAGAACGATTACCCCCACCCTGCTTTATTGGGGCTGTTGATGCATTTGGATCCGGCTCAAAGCCTTCAACAATAGTTACGGGAATAGTCATCTCTATTAATTTTTCAATGTCATTTAAAAAGGTGGTTTCATCGGCACTTACCAGTGATAATGCTTCACCTGAAGCTCCTGCCCGACCTGTTCTTCCAATACGGTGCACATAATCTTCAGGGACATTAGGTAACTCAAAATTAATAACATGCGGTAATAACGGAATGTCCAAACCACGGGCTGCAATATCCGTAGCCACTAAAACGCGTACCTTCGATTGTTTAAATCCAGCCAATGCTTTAGTTCGAGCACCCTGACTTTTATTTCCATGAATAGCTGCTGCGGAAATACCTGCTTTGTCCATTTTTTGACATAATTTGTTGGCACCATGTTTTGTCCGGGTAAAAACCAGAACTTGCTTCCAGTCGCCATCAGAAATCAGTTTAATAATTAAATCGGTTTTCGAGGCTTTCGCGACACGATAGACTTTTTGATTTATTATGTCGACGGTTGTGTTTTCCGGAGTGGCCTCAACCTGAACAGGATGTTTTAAAATACCCTGAGCAAGTTTTCTTATATCCTTTGAAAAAGTAGCTGAGAACATCAAATTTTGACGTTTTTCCGGCATAAGCTTCATAACGCGTTCAATATCTCTTAAAAAACCCATATCCAGCATTCTGTCTGCTTCATCCAGAACAAAAATTTCAACCCGTTTTAAGGAAATGATATTTTGGTTAACAAGGTCTAACAAGCGACCAGGTGTAGCTACAAGCACATCAACCCCTTGTCGGATAGCTGCTGCCTGCGGTTTTTGATTTACGCCACCAAAAATAACGGCGGCTCTCAAATTTAAAAAAGCTCCGTATTCTTTAACGTTACTAAAAACCTGCGCAGCAAGTTCTCTTGTTGGAGTTAAAATTAAAGCCCTTATGGGTCTGAACTTGCCTTTCGGATTCTCTGAAAGTACATGTAATAATGGCAACGTAAAACCTGCTGTTTTTCCCGTTCCGGTTTGAGCCGATGCTAAAACATCTTTTCCTTCTAAAATAGGTGGAATGGCTTTTTGTTGTATGGGAGATGGGATTGTGTATCCTTTTTCGCTAACGGCTTGTAGCAAGGCTTCGGATAAGCCTAAAGATTGAAATGACATATATTGTGTTTATGGAAGGTCTATTAAAGACATTTGAGATAATAAACTACAATACAATTTCTATCTCCTTCAAATTAAAGCGCAAAGGTATGGTTAATTTATCATTTTAATTGAAATACTTCATTTTAAGCGAAAAAAACACGAAATTCGTTTTCCACTAAAAAAAAATCTATGAAACATTTATTCTTGGCCCTGCTATGCCTTTATTTATTTTCGACCAACAGTTTCGGTCAGAAAAAAACAAGTTTAAAATTATTGGACATCTTCGACATGGAATATGTCTCAGATCCGCAGATCTCACCTGATGGTACCCGAATAATTTACGTGAGGAATTTTAAGGATATCATGACTGATAAAAATTTATCCAACCTATGGATTATCAATTTTGATGGTACTGAAAATCGGCCTTTAACAACTGGAAACCAAAATGACAATTCTCCAAGATGGTCCCATGATGGTAAAAAGATCATCTATAAATCGAATAAAGCAGATGAAAAGACCAAGGTGTATTTATATTGGTTAGACAGTAAAGCTGAAACCGCGCTAACCCATGGAGAACATGTACCTAATAATATTAGTTGGTCTTATAATGACCAAACATTAGCATTTGACATGTTTGTTCCCGAAAAAGATCCATTGATTATAAACATGCCTGAAAAACCTAAGGATGCGAAATGGCAAAATCCACCTATTTATATTGATGACATCAAATATCGCAGTGATGGTGAAGGCTACCTGAAGCCTGGACACAAACAATTATTTACTTTGCCAATTCAAGGAGGAACACCAAAACAGCTCACCTTTGAATCCTACGACCATACCAGTCCTGTTTGGTCTGCCAACAATACCCATTTATACTTTACAGCTAATACACATAAAGCCGAAGATCTTGAACCCCAAGATTCAGAAATATACAGTTTTTCATTAGTGAATGGTAGTATAAAAGCGCTAACGAATCGCTATGGACCAGATAATAATCCAACTGTCTCTCCTGATGGAAAAAAAATTGCCTATTTGGGTTATGACGATCAATTGTTAGGGTATCAGCAATCCAGCTTGTACGTCATGAATACTGACGGAAGTAACAGTACGTTGATCTCAAAAAACTTTGATAGAAGTGTTGAAAATATCAGCTGGAGGTCGAGCGGCAAAGAACTCTTTTTTCTATATAAAGAAAAAGGAAAAACAAAACTAGCCGCAATAAATCTGAATGGTAAAGTAAAAGATATTACAGAAGATGTAGGTGGCCTGTCATTTGGACGGCCTTATAATTCTGGTGCGTTCTCAGTGTCAAACAACGATCATTTTGCTTACACCCTGGGTGGTACAGAACATCCGTCTGATCTTGGTGTTACCGATTTAAAGAACACCAAACGCTTAACCGATCTGAATGCTGATTTATTTGCTTTCAGGAATATCGGGAATGTTGAGGAATTATGGTGGGAATCCTCATATGATAATCTAAAAATACAGGGGTGGCTAGTGACTCCTCCCGATTTCGATCCATCAAAAAAATACCCTTTGATTCTAGAGATTCACGGAGGACCTTTTCTAAGTTACGGATTCGAGTTTTCATCTGAAATACAAGAATTTGCTGCAGCGGGTTATGTCGTACTTTACTGTAACCCCAGAGGAAGCACGAGTTATGGAAATGCATTTGCTAACGAAATACATCATGATTATCCAAATCATGATTATGAAGATTTAATGTCTGGAGTAGATACCGTTCTTAAAAAAGGTTTTATAGATGAAGATAATTTGTTTGTTACCGGTGGCAGTGGCGGCGGTGTTCTAACAGCCTGGATCATAGGAAAAACTAATCGTTTTAGAGCTGCTGTAGTAGCAAAACCTGTTATAAACTGGACCAGTTTTGTATTGTATGCTGATAATATTGCGTCCTACTCAAAATATTGGTTTGCGAAGAAACCCTGGGAAGATCCTGAAAGTTACCTGAAGCGTTCTCCCCTGAGTTATGTAGAAAATATAAGCACGCCAACCATGTTGTTAACCGGCGAAAATGATTTTAGAACACCAATTCCGGAATCGGAACAATTTTATGGTGCATTGAAATTACAAAATGTAGAAACGGCTATGGTTCGTATTCCTGGAGCCTCTCATGGCATTGCTTCAAAACCAAGTAATCTGGTGGCAAAAATGGCGAGTATATTATCATGGTTCGAAAAATACCGAACACGATAAATAATTATAATTAGAAAAATTCTCTGTATTGCATAACCCTGAAATCAAACGTATTGAATTCAGGGTTTTTTGCTTTTAAATGTTTGTATAGCGGCATACTTCCTATAGTGCGATTAGCGGAACCCGATGCTGAAGTTAGCGATACCGTTTTGATTATCCTTCCTGATAATTCAAATTGATGAATCCTGGGGATCTCGTTCGAAATGAGGTGTAGTTTTAATTGATAGTCCTTGAGATGCTTCCTGAAAAAATATTCCGGTCCGTTTTTACTATTTCCGCCAGTAAACAGTAATGTATGCACTTTCGGATAGGCTTTTAAATAACCTATGAGATCTCGAAGCTCCACGTTTTCTATTCCCAGATCAGAAGCATCAATTTTTTTTCGTTCACATGAACCTACCATATCGCAAACCCCTATTTTATACTTAATAAGAAATGCCTTCCGCTGTGCCACCGCCTCCTCCGAATTATCGTAACGAAAATTTAAGTTGTGAATTTTATCAATGTAAAGCCATAATGAATTGTAGTAACTGCCATAACAAAAATCGACATCCTGCTCTAAAAGATCTCCCGTTGAAAATCGAGGCGGCGGTAAAGTACCCACGATAAGTTTTTCGGTAGTTTCCTGAATGAATGGTTCGTAAGGATGTTTATGATGAAACACGATAAAGCTTGATATTTAGGTGGAAATTCGCTATATTCTAGTGCAACAAATTAATTAAATAATTATGGGAAAAGGAGATAAAAAAACAAAACGTGGTAAAATTTACAGAGGGACCTTTGGTGTACGTCGTCCGCGTATAAAAAAGAAACGTTCTGCAGAAAGCAAAATCAACATTAACGATAAAGCTAAAGTGAAATAAATCACCTGATAAACACTAGATCGTTTGGCTTCGACAAGTCTTCACTGTAGCTATACCCACCATAATTAAATCCTTTAAGATCGTCCACGGTTTTAGCATCATGATCTACAACATATCGCGCCATTAAGCCACGAGCTTCTTTAGCGAAAAAGGATATAATTTTATATTTTCCGTTCTTAAAATCTTTAAACGTAATATCCACGACAGGTACTTTGAGCGCTTTTTTATCTATGGCCTTGAAATATTCATTACTAGCGAGATTCAAAAATACCTCATCATTTTCCAATTCTTCATTCAGGGCTTTTGTAATATCCTTTTTCCAAAACTCGTATAAATTTTTCTTGGTACCAATAGCCATTTTAGTACCCATTTCCAAGCGGTAAGGTTGGATTAAATCGCTAGGTCTTAGCACACCATACAAACCGGACAAGATCCGAACCGTATTATTTAAAGTGTTTATTTTATCCCCTGGGATGGTGTAAGCATCTAACCCCTTGTACACATCGCCGTTAAAGGCATAGACTGCAGGACGCGAATTAGCTTGGGTAAATGGTAATTCCCATTCCTGATTACGTTCATAGTTCAATTGTCCAAGAGCATCAGAAATATTCATCAGTTTGGATAATCCTTTAGCTGATTTCTTTTTAAGAATTTTATTCAAGCGTTCAGATTGTTCTAAAAATTGCGGTTCTGTGAATTGATTGGTAGGTAATTCACTTTCGTAATCTAAAGATTTAGCTGGTGATAAAACTAATTTCATAACAATGTCTTTTTCTAAAACAAAAATACAATACATGACCCATTATAAAAACAGAGCATGAGAATAATTTATAATACAATTATAAATGTAATTTATTCTATTTCCTGATGTTTAGCGTAGTTACGCCATTTTTCTATGCAGGCTTCCAAATCTTCCGGTAAAGGTGTTTCAAAACGCATAAATTTTCCAGAAACAGGATGTTCAAATCCCAAGGTTTTAGCATGTAAAGCCTGGCGTGGTAATACCTTAAAACAGTTCTCAACGAACTGTTTGTATTTGGTAAACGTGGTACCTTTTAGAATTTTATCACCACCATAGCGCTCGTCATTAAATAGAGTATGACCAATATGCTTCATATGGACGCGGATCTGATGGGTTCGTCCGGTTTCCAAAATACAGGATACCAAGGTTACATAACCAAATCGTTCCAAAACTTTATAGTGAGTCACAGCCGGTTTACCTTTGTCTGCATCGTCTCCTAAATAAACGGTGTTCTGTAATCTGTTTTTAGGATGCCTTCCAATTGCGCCTTCAATGGTCCCCTCCTCTTGTTCAATATTACCCCATACCAAAGCGACATACTCACGTTCACTGGTTTTTTCAGCAAATTGCATTGACAAATAAGCCATAGCGTGTTCTGTTTTAGCCACTACCAAAAGACCGCTGGTATCTTTATCAATACGATGCACGAGTCCTGGTCGCTCACTGGAATTGTTAGGCAGGTTTTCAAAACGGTAAATCAAGCCATTGATCAAAGTTCCTGAATAATTTCCATGTCCCGGATGCACAACCATACCAGCCGGTTTATTCACCACTAGCAAAGCATTATCTTCATAAACAATATCCAAATCAATAGGTTCACCTACCAAAAGGTTTCCGTGTGGCGGATGTTTGAACAACACCCTAATTTTATCATAGGGTTTTACTTTGTAGTTGGGCTTAACCGGTATGCCATTTACAAATACACTCCCCTCTTTGGCAGCCGTTTGAATTTTATTCCGCGTAGCATTTTCAACAAAATTCATTAAATATTTGTCGATCCGCAATGGTTTCTGACCCTTTTCTACATCAAAAGCATAATGTTCGTAAAGGTCTTCATCATCATCAGAAAATTGTGGTGTATAATCCTCCATATTAGGGTTGGTTTCCATTTCCTAAAACCAAATCAATAACGGCAGTTTTTGGTAATTTATCCCCTTCTTCAATGGTCTTGCCATCATGCATCATTTGCAACACCATATCTCTAGCAATGTTATCTTTATAAATGAGTCTACCCACTTTAAAACCAAGTGCTTCTAATGTAGGTTGCGCTTGTCTTAATGTTTTTTCAGTTAAATCGGGTACGCGAATCTTACGGTAACCGGAAGGATTTATTGTGAGATAGATTTTTCGATTATCCTTTACTTTAGACCCGGCCGGTGGTTCTTGCTCAATAACGGAAAACTTGGGATAATCCGGATTGTAATTAGCAGAATCCTGAACCTGCATATTTAAGTGGTTTTCTTTCAAGGTCATTTGAGCCACATTAAGGGATTTCCCAGTGAGGTCAGGCACGGTCTCAAATTCACCATGGTTGGTGTAAACACTTAACCATTTCAATAAAATAAAACTTAAAACCAGAACAGCAACTCCTGCCAATAAAACCTGTTTTAAAAAAAGTTTACTTTTTAAGAATTTGAGGATGCGCATGTGAAGAATTTTATATTTAGCAAATATATAAAAACCCAAGTGTTTTTTCTTTTCCAATTTATATGATATTTTAGCTTAACTAACAATAGATACGTTTTATTGCTAGGTTTTAGACTAATTTACTTAATAATTTAAATGCCCTCTATTCTAGAGATTAACACGAGGACCTAAATGAAAAAAACAATAGCCATTATTATGGGTGGATATTCCAGCGAATATCAAATATCTTTGAAAAGTGGGCAAGTGGTTTTTGATACCTTAACCGCCATAAATTATGATTGTTACCGCATTCATATTTTTAAGGAAAAATGGGTTTATGTCGATCAAAATAACGCTGAATTTCCAGTAGATAAAAACGATTTTTCAATTACATTAAAGGGATCTAAAATCACTTTTGATTGTGTATTCAATGCAATTCATGGCGCTCCCGGAGAGGACGGATTTATGCAGGCCTATTTCAATTTACTTCAAATTCCTCAAACAAGTTGTGGCATGTATCAAGCCGCTTTAACCTTTAATAAAAGGGATTGCTTGAGTGTTTTAAAACCTTATGGTATAAAAATGGCAACCTCCTACTATTTAAATTTCGGAGATCCTATTGATGAAGAAGCCATTGTTAAAACAGTAGGATTACCTTGTTTTGTTAAGGCTAATAAGGCTGGAAGCAGTTTTGGCATTACTAAGGTTCACAACCAGAGTAAATTACAAGAAGCGATCAATATGGCATTTAAAGAGGATGATGAAATAATCATTGAATCGTTTTTAGAGGGAACTGAAGTTTCTGTTGGGGTCATATCTTATAAAGGAGAAATCACAGTTTTACCCATCACGGAAATTGTTTCAGAAAATGAGTTTTTCGATTATGAAGCTAAATATCTGGGCAAATCACAGGAAATAACCCCAGCAAGAATTTCAGAAGATTATGAGATGAAAGTTCGCGAGGTTGCTAAGAAAATTTACACGACCTTAAAACTTTCAGGGTTTAGCCGTAGTGAATTTATTTTTAAGAATGATGAACCCCATTTGTTAGAGATCAACACAGTGCCGGGTTTAACGCGAGAAAGTATTTTACCCCAACAGGCCGCCGCCGCCGGGATTAGTTTAAGCGATTTATTTGAAAATGCCATTAATGAGGCCTTGGCCTAAGACTATACATAAAACTTTTCTTCAGTAAATATTAGTATCTTTGATTGACAGCAACGAACTCAATATATCTTATATGAAACGAGCTTTATTTCCAGGATCTTTTGATCCCCTCACCTTAGGGCATTGCGACATCATTTCTCGCGGTGTGACGCTTTTCGATGAAATTATTGTTGCTATTGGTGTCAACGCAGAAAAGAAATACATGTTTTCACTTGAGGACCGTAAGGGGTTTATTGAAGAAACCTTTGCGGATGAACCCAAGGTAAAAGTCATGACCTATGAAGGTTTAACAGTTGATTTTTGTCAGGAACTTGGTGTTGAGTTTATATTGCGTGGTTTACGAAACCCTGCCGATTTTGAGTTTGAAAAAGCTATCGCTCATACTAATCGTTGTTTATCTGAAATAGAGACGGTGTTTTTACTCACCTCATCAAAAACCTCATTCATCGCATCTTCTATTGTGCGTGATGTGATTAGAAACCATGGTGACTATACTAAATTGGTCCCTGATACTGTACGAGTAAAATAACTAAAGATTGTACTCTGCCAGACCTTTGGTGAACCGCTCAGGGTCTTCAGCTAAATGATAGCGAGGATCGTCAATAGCTTCTACAATAACCTCTTTAAACTTCGGACTTGATTTGTAAAGTAATACTTTACAATCTTCACTTAGGTGTTTAAGTTTGATCTTTTTCCCGGCCTCTTCATATTTCAAAACCAAATTATAAATAGCTTCAATTGCAGAATGATCGGAAACGCGGGATTCTACAAAATCGATTTCCACCTGTTCCGGATCATTCTTTACGTCAAATTTTTCATTGAATGCTATGATCGATCCAAAAAATAAGGGTCCCCAAATTTCATAAATTTTCGTGCCATCATCTTTCATGCGTTTTCTGGCGCGAATACGTTTAGCATTCTCCCAAGAAAATACCAGGGCGCTAATAATGACTCCCGCAATGACAGCAATGGCCAAATCGAATACCACAGTTAGCGCCGAAACCGCTACTAATACGATCACATCACTTAACGGGATTTTATTTAATATTCTAAAACTACTCCAGGCAAACGTTCCAATAACCACCATAAACATTACGCCTACCAATGCGGCAATCGGAACCTGTTCTATAAGACCCGCAGCGAACAAAATAAAAACAAGTAACAAGGAAGCTGCAACGATACCGGATAAACGTTTACGGCCACCCGATTTGATATTGATCAGTGATTGCCCGATCATGGCACAGCCACCCATACCACCAAAAAAGCCGGTTAGAATATTAGCACCACCTTGCGCCATACACTCCCGGTTCGCATTTCCGCGTGTTTCGGTCAATTCATCAACAAGGTTTAAGGTCATTAAGGATTCAATTAATCCTACTGCTGCTAAAATAATAGCGTAAGGCCCGATGAATTCTAAAGTTTTCCAAGTAAAAGGCACTTTTGAAAATATATCCCATTGAAAGGTAGGCAAGCCTCCTTCCAACCCAGTACCACCACCATCACGAATAAAACTTCCTACGGTAGCCACATCGAGGTTACCGAGAATCACAATAGCGGAAACTGCTCCAATAGCTATTAAAGCTTCAGGAAGTTTCTTTGTGAGTTTGGGAAGGAAGAACATAATCCCCATAGTGAGCAACACCAAACCTAACATGGTAACTAAACGCGGCCCTGTAAACCAATCGCCGGAAGCATCTTTGAACATATTTAGTTGAGATAAAAATATCACTATAGCAAGACCATTAACGAAACCCATCATCACAGGGTGCGGAATCAGTCTTACAAATTTCCCAAGTTTAAAAATACCGGCCAACATTTGAATACTACCCATTAAAATAACCGTAGCGAATAAATAATAAAGCCCAAGATTTTCACCCTCAGCCCCCATGGCATTCCCTTCAGCTACCAAGCTTACCATTACCACAGCCAGTGCGCCGGTAGCACCACTGATCATACCGGGACGACCTCCAAAAATTGAAGTTACCAAGCCAACCATAAAAGCCGCATACAGTCCGACAAGAGGGTCTACTCCTGCCACAAAGGCGAATGCGACCGCTTCCGGAACTAGCGCTAAAGCTACTGTAATTCCACTTAAAATATCATCTTTGGCATTGGCCGCTTTTTTTCTGAAAAATGCTGTCATTACTCGATTTTTAGAGGTTGCAAATTTACAGTTTCAATGCGCTGTGGCAAGGACATCAGAAATTATTGTATTAAAATGATACTAAAACGTTTGAATTTTGCCCCCTTCAAAAGGAATAAATTTTTATAAATCGAAAAACAAATAATAGATTTACAAAATTTTAAAGATGAAATACACACTTGCGCTTCTTTTTGCTGTTTTAATATCTTGCCAATCAAATAAAAAATCCTCCAATGAATTTAAAACGTCTTTTGAAAAATCTGGAGGAAAGGAAACAGCTACCTATGACGAGGCCATCGCTTTTTACAAGCAATTAGCTGACACCTATCCGGAAATTAAAATCCAGTCTATTGGAGAAACAGATTCTGGGAGGCCATTGCATTTGGTAATCTATAACCCCGATACCCAATTTAATTATGATATCATCAGAGAAACCAAACGTATTTTATTGATCAACAACGGTATACATCCTGGTGAACCGGACGGCATCGATGCAACCATGTTGTTATTTCGTGATCTGGCCAAAGGAACTTTAAAAGCACCTCAACAAACCGTTCTGGTAACCATACCAATATACAATGTAGGCGGAAGTTTAAATAGAAATTCCTATTCAAGAACCAACCAGAATGGCCCGGAATCTTATGGGTTTCGCGGAAATGCACGCAATTTTGACCTGAATCGAGATTTCATAAAAAGTGATACCAAAAATGCACGGAGTTTCGCAAAGATATTTCACTTGGTAAAACCAGATGTTTTTATTGACAATCACGTGAGTAATGGTGCTGACTATCAGTATACATTAACCCACCTTTTTACCCAACATAATAAATTAGGTGGCGATCTAGGGCATTATTTACACAATAAAATGATGCCGCAACTTATTGATAAACTAGAGACAAAAAAATGGATTATCACACCTTATGTCAATGTATTTAATGAGGTTCCGGAAAAAGGATTTTCTCAATTTTTAGACAGCCCTAGATATTCAACAGGATACACCACTTTGTTCAATTCTCTTGGAATGATGGTAGAAACCCATATGCTCAAACCCTACAAACAGAGGGTTGAAGGTACTTATGAGCTGATGAAAAGCATGTTAGAGATTACGGAATCTGATGGAAAACAAATCACCGTATTAAGAAAAAAATCAACCTCAAATTATTCCGTTGGTTCATCTTACCCTGTACAGTGGGAAGTTGACACAACAAAAGCGAGTAATCTTCAGTTTAAAGGCTATGAAGGTGCTCTGGAAAAAAGTGAAGTAACAGGGTTTGATCGCCTGAAATACGACAGATCAAAACCATTTACTAAAACTGTAACATACCAGGATTACTTCAAACCGTCAACTTCCATTACTATACCCAAAGCCTACGTTATTCCGCAGGGTTGGTTCAATGTTATTGAATTATTAAAACTAAACAAGATAAATTTACATACCATAAAACAGGACACGGTCATTCAAATAGAATCATATCGCATTACAGATTATGAAACCGGAAACAATCCTTATGAAGGACATTATTTACACAAAAACACAAAAGTTCAAAAAAGTATGCGAATTCAACATTTTAAAGCAGGAGACTTTATTGCAGAATCCCAACAAGATGGTATTCGTTACCTTCTTGAAACCTTAGAGCCCGAGGCCGTAGATTCATTTTTTAATTGGAATTTCTTCGACACTATTTTACAACAAAAAGAAGGGTTCTCCCCATATGTTTGGGAAGATAAAGCTGCACAAATACTAACTGAAAATGATAGTTTGAGAGAGGCTTTCGAAACCTTAAAATCCAAGGATTCTACTTTTGCGAAAAGTTGGCACGCACAATTAGACTGGATACACAAACACAGCAAATATTATGAAAAATCGCATTTACAATATCCAATTTATAGAATTTTGTAAAGCCTTTAAATCAGGGTTTTAATATTGGCATAAGAGTTTTTCAAGGCTTTTTTCATCTTTTTTTTATTTAACCATTTTACCTTGGTAATTCCCTCTTTGGTTTGCGGTTTCAATTTCCCATCGTAATCCGTGGTCATTTCGAACCAATGGGTAATTTTTATTTTGTAGCGATTATTTCGTTTTAGTATGTGATATGTCGTATCTAGCGGTTTGGTAATTTTTAAATTTTTAACTCCTGTTTCCTCCTCTACCTCCCGGATAGCTGTTTCTTCAATGGATTCTTTTCGTTCCGCCTTGCCTTTTGGCAAATCCCATCGATCATTTCTAAAAATAAACAAAATCTCTCCATGTTGATTGTACACTTTTCCGCCACCGGCGATAATATTAGGTAGTTTTTTTAAAAATTTATCTAGAAGTTTTGATTCGTTCTTGTGTGTTAAATAAACGGCATTAAGATCAGTTTTATTAAGTTTTTTGATTACCCGATTGATCAACACAGTTTTTAGTTTATAACTTTTAGCACCTTTAGGTTTTTTGTCTTTAGTAGTAAGAATAATAGGTTTATCGTTGACAAAAATTTGATACATGCTTTGCTAAATTTTGACGAAAAATACTGTTTTTTATGAGAAAAATAGAATTGTGAAAAAAAATAATTTTATTAGCCCTTGATTTCGGGGAAAAATTAAATTTATGTTTATTTTAGCCATATGATAATTGATAAACAAACCGCAAAAAAAACGGCTGAAGTTCTACTTCAGATAAATGCTATAAAATTGCAGCCTTCCGAACCCTTTACTTGGGCATCCGGTTGGAAATCACCTATTTATTGCGATAATAGAATTATTTTATCCTATCCGACCATTCGAAATTATGTTCGTGAAACCATGGGCAGACATATCGAAAATTATTATGGAAAACCCGATGCCATTGCGGGCGTAGCCACTGGTGCCATTGGCATAGGTATGTTGGTAGCAGAGTATTTAAATTTACCCTTTATTTACGTGCGCCCGGAAGCGAAAGGTCATGGAAGACAAAATCAAATTGAAGGTCAGATCGAGTCGGGACAAAATGTAGTAGTCGTTGAAGACCTCATTAGCACAGGGAAAAGCAGCTTGAATGCGGTTAAGGCTTTAAAAGATGCCCGTGTTAATGTAAAAGGCATGGTCGCTATTTTCACCTACGGTTTTAATGTGGCGACTGAAAATTTTAAGAAGAACAATGTAACTCTACATACTTTGAGCAATTACGAATGCCTTCTGGACCAGGCTTTAGATACTCGTTATATTTCAGAAAAGGAACTTAAAACTTTGGCGGTTTGGAATAGTAATCCCGGTAAGTGGAATAGCAAATCTTAGTTAGGAAAACTAATTAATTTTTTTGCTTATTTAGCCCCATTAATATCTTAAGAAAAATACCAATGAATTTAGAATCACCGAAAGTAGAAGTTCAAAAAACACCTCAGGACGTTTTTGATTTTTTATCGAACATTAAAAATTTTGAATCATTAATGCCTGATAACATCAGCAAATTTGAAGTTCTTGAAGATGACACCTTTTTATTTGCCTTAAAAGGTATGCCGGAAATAGTTTTAAAAAAGAAATCTGTTGAGGCACCAAATAAAATTGTTTTGGGTGCAGGTGGCGGAAAAATCGATTTTACACTTACAGGTAATATTTCGGCAAAAGAGGAAAACTCTAGTGAGGTACAATTGCTATTTGATGGTGATTTTAACCCTATGATGGCGATGATGATTAAAGGTCCAATTACAAAATTTATTGAAACACTAGTGAACAGTATTCCTAAGGCCATTTAATACATTAACGTTAGTTCTTTTAGGTCAAAGGCCCTTACAATTCCATCTTCCAGCAATACTTGAAGTGCTCCGGACTCAGAAACATTTTTAATATATCCCGAAAAAAAATGACCCTCTGCATCTTTAAAAGTAGACGGTTTATTTTTTCTGAACAAATAATCATCATATGCGTCTTTCAAGACCTCAATCTCTCCTTTTTCTAATTGTTTAAAAGATTTTTTTAATTCTTTCAAAATAGCCTTCATAACTTCTTCAGAGTTAAAAACGCGTCCAGTTATAATTTTTAGAGAACTGGCTTGGGGTAAATTATCAAATCCGTTTTGGTTAATATTAACACCAATACCGATTATTGAAGCTTTGTATTGTTTGTTTTTAATGACATTTTCAATTAGAATTCCACATATTTTTTTATTCTCTGCCAAAATGTCGTTAGGCCATTTAATACTTAATTTTGGAATAGCTAAGGTATTTAGAGCCCGTAAAACGGCAAGCGAAGTGACTATGCTAATTAAGAAAGGTTGTTTTAAGTTTACTGCTGAAACATCCTTGAACACACTAAAGGTAAGGTTTTTGCCGGGTTCTGAAACCCAGGAAGTACCACGTTGCCCTCTGCCCGCGGTCTGATTTTCCGTTATAACAACCGTATAATCCTTAAGCCGATTTTCATTACTTAGCAATCTTAAGTAGCTATTCGTAGATGGGATGGCATCAAGTTTGATTAATGACATGTAGTTGTTATTTTTACGATTACAAATGTTAAGGTTTTTTAGACTATAAAGAACCAAAAAAATAATAACTTTGCACAAATTTAAATCAAATTAATGGCGAAAGAAAATAGAAGCACTGACCAGTTGATAGCGGTTATAATTAATGGAATTGAAGATGTTAAAGGTAAAGAGATTACAATACTAGATTTAAGAGACATCGAAAACACAGTTTGTGATTACTTTATCATTTGTGAAGGAACTTCAAATACGCAGGTAAGCGCCATTGTAAATTCAATTCAAAAAAGAGTAAGTAAAGAATTAAAGGATAACCCATGGCACACCGAAGGTTTGGACAATGCCGAATGGGTCCTCATAGATTATGTAAATGTTGTTGTGCATGTATTTCAAAAACACGTACGAGAGTATTACGACATAGAAAGCCTTTGGGGTGATGCAAAAACAACAGTTATAGAAACCAGTTATTAAAAAAATGGCAAACGAAAAGAAAAATATAAAAGACAAAAAACCTAAATTCAATCCGTATTGGATTTATGGTATTTTAATCGCCCTATTTCTGGGCTTTCAATTATTTGGCGGTGGCGGCTATGGTGAAACCACCTCTACTACACCAGCCGAATTTTTCAACTATTTGGAAGACGGTGATGTTCAAAAAGTAGACATCATCAAAAATACCAGAGTTGCTAAAGTTTATCTCACCAAAGAGGCTCAGGAAAAAGAGGTTCATAAAAAATCAAAACCACAATCGTTTTTACCATCGGCGACTCCACTACCAAATTACACATTTGAGTTTGGTGATCTTCAAAACTTTGAGAATAAACTTAATACCATAACAGAAAACCTAAATACGAAACCGGTAGTAAAGTACGATACGGAAACGAATGATTGGGGAAATTTGCTTATGAGTATTTTACCTTTCATTCTATTAATAGCCGTATGGATATTTATTATGAGACGGATGTCTGGCGGAGCAGGCGGCGGAGCAGGTGGACAAATTTTTAATATCGGAAAATCCAAGGCTAAACTTTTTGACCAGAATACCGAGGTAAAAACCACCTTTAAAGACGTGGCAGGTTTAGAGGGTGCTAAAGAGGAAGTTCAAGAGATTGTAGATTTTTTGAAATTTCCTGAAAAGTACACCACTTTAGGAGGTAAAATTCCAAAAGGCGCTTTACTTGTAGGACCTCCGGGAACCGGTAAAACCCTATTAGCACGTGCTGTAGCAGGTGAAGCAAAGGTACCGTTCTTCTCACTTTCAGGGTCTGATTTCGTTGAAATGTTTGTTGGTGTTGGTGCTTCTCGAGTACGAGATCTATTCAAGCAAGCCAAAGAAAAATCGCCTTCAATCATATTTATAGATGAAATAGACGCTATAGGTCGGGCTCGTGGTAAAAATGCGATGTCAGGAAGTAATGATGAACGTGAAAACACCCTAAACCAACTCTTAACAGAGATGGATGGTTTTGGTACGAATGCTAATGTTATTGTAATAGCTGCGACAAACCGAGCTGATATTTTGGATAAAGCCCTTATGCGTGCCGGCCGTTTTGACCGACAAATTTTTGTTGACCTACCTGATGTTAGAGAACGAAAAGAAATTTTTGAAGTTCATCTTAGACCTTTAAAAAGAAGTAAGGACCTTGATACTGAATTCTTATCAAAACAAACGCCCGGATTCTCAGGTGCTGATATTGCAAACGTATGTAATGAAGCGGCATTAATTGCTGCTAGAAATGGTAATAAAGAAGTTGGAAAACAAGCCTTTTTAGATGCAGTAGACCGTATTATTGGAGGTTTAGAAAAGAAAAATAAAATCGTTACCCCAAGTGAGAAAAAAGCGGTAGCCTATCACGAAGCAGGGCATGCAACAATAAGCTGGATGCTGGAACACGCCGCGCCACTTGTAAAAGTAACCATTGTACCTCGTGGTCGTTCTCTTGGAGCGGCCTGGTATTTGCCTGAAGAACGCCTCATTGTGCGTCCGGAGCAAATGTTAGACGAAATGTGTGCCGCTATGGGTGGTCGTGCTGCCGAAAAGGTGATTTTTAATAAGATTTCTACTGGTGCCCTAAGTGACCTAGAAAAAGTAACCAAACAAGCCCGTGCCATGGTTACGATTTACGGATTAAGTGAGAAAATCGGAAATATAACCTATTACGATTCCAGTGGACAGAATGATTATGGTTTTACAAAACCTTACAGTGAGCAAACTGCTGAACTTATCGATAAGGAAATTTCAAATATTATCGAAACGCAATACCAGCGTGCCATAAAAATATTAGAAGAAAATAAGGATAAACTAACAGAACTCGCTGAGGTATTACTCGAGAAAGAAGTAATTTTCAAAGATAATTTAGAGAAGATTTTTGGGAAACGAGCTTTTGAAAAAGAAGAACCTTTAAAAAAAGCCTCGGAAACGGTTGAAGCCCTGGAAAATAGCGACAATATAGAAAAGGATAAAACAACTGAGGAAGAGGAATAGGTCGCTCACCTCAACATAAAATTTTAATTTAACAAAATCTTAAATTAACCTCATGGTTAGTTTAAGATTTTTTATATTTGGACTAGACCTAAAGGAATGAGTTAATAGCACCATACTAAATGAGTCTTTTTAGAAAAATTTTTGGTTCAAAATCTGGTGACTCAAGCAAGGAAATAAAATCATCAGAGAGGGGCAAATATATGCCGGAAATAAAACTACCAATAGATGAACGTTTTACAATAAACTTCAAAGCTAATGGTGGTAAGTTTTTGTATTGCGACAACCTAAATGAAATTTATGAAAATCTGCAACATATCATTGATGAAAATCAATGGGAGCCAAAAAAGGTGCTTTTATTAGATGAAAATTTGAAATCAAAATTTAAAGATTCTAACTTAAATGCCACGAGAACTATCAGCGAAGCGACCTTTTTTTTAACAACATGTGAAAATTTAATTGCTAGCGATGGTTCACTTTTAATCTCTTCCAAACAAATTTTTGAAAAGAAACTGCAAGAATTACCGGCAAATTTTATTGTATTTGCCACGACAAGTCAAATTGTAGAAACCATTGGAGAAGGCCTTCGCGGAATTAAAACAAAAAATCAAAAAAGAATCCCTACTAACATAACAACTATCAAACATTTTAAATCTGACACAGACAAAGACTTTTTAAGCTATGGTAGTAGTTCCAAAAATTTATACCTTCTTTTATTAGAAGATTTATAGGATGAAAGAAATGCTCGTCAGATCACTTTCCGGATTGCTTTACGTGATTTTATTGCTTTTATGTATAAAATACGACATTGCCCTTTCGATCCTCATGGCTATCTTTGGAATAATTTGTTTGGCTGAATTCAAAAAGCTTATTCAATTAAAAAGTGTTATACCTTATGCTGTTTTCATATTAGGCTATGGCTTTTTTGCATCATGGCTTAATGTTTACAATAATACATCTGGCATCGATGAGCTCGTCCAAATTATTATGGTTATCTCCATTTTTGTGCAATTATTTTTGATAAAAGATCTTTTTTCAGACAAAGGGATCCCCCTCTTCGGATCGAAACGATTTATATTAACCACATTTTACCTGTCTAGCGGTTTTGTGTTTCTTATTTTAATCCCCTATTTTTATAAAGCATATAATCCAAACATCCTGCTTGGTGCATTTTTATTGATCTGGACGAATGATTCGTTTGCTTATTTAGTTGGAAAAAACTTCGGAAAACAAAAGTTGTTTGAAAAAATTTCACCTAAAAAAACAGTAGAAGGATTTTTAGGCGGACTGTTTTTTGCCAGTTTAGCGAGTTATTTTATTGCTAAATATACAGGTTCACTAAACTTTACCAGCTGGTTAATATTGAGTATTATTATTAGTGTTTTTGGAACAATTGGCGATTTGATTGAATCAAAATTTAAGCGGCAAGCTGGCGTAAAAGATAGCGGTATTATTATGCCAGGACACGGTGGTTTGATGGATAGGCTGGATAGTATTATTTTTGCTGCCCCTTTTATATATTTATTTTTAAGAATTCTACGTTATGTTTCATAAAGAAGGTTACAAAATCATATTTGGTGCGTTCATCGTTGTAGTCGCCGGCGTTTTAATCATCGATGGAGCTATATCCATAAATTGGTTAAGAACCATTTTGATGGTAGTTTTATTGGTGTTTTTAATAATGATCCTTCAATTTTTTAGAAATCCAAAGCGTCACTCCAATCCCAACGACTTAAATGTATTATCAGCTGTTGATGGTAAAGTGGTCGTTATAGAGGAAGTTTTAGAAAACGAATATTTTAAAGATAAACGTATCCAGATAAGTGTATTCATGTCACCCTTAAATGTGCATGTGACACGCTACCCCATTGGCGGCAAAATAAGTTACAGTAAATATCATCCGGGAAAATATTTAGTGGCTTGGCATCCCAAAGCCAGTGAAGAAAATGAACGCACAACAGTAGTAGTCGCTAATGAAACCTATGGAGAAGTAATGTACAGGCAGATAGCCGGGGCTTTGGCTAAACGCATTGTAAATTATGCTAAGGTAAATGATGGGGCTATCCAAGGTGCTGATTCAGGATTTATTAAATTTGGATCAAGAGTCGATATATTTTTACCGCTTACAGCGGATATTAAAGTCAAATTAAATCAAAAAGTACGCGGAGGCGAAACGGTAATTGCAGAATTACATGAGTAACGAAGAACTTGAAATAGAATTTAGAGAAGCGGTTTCACGCGTAAACGAGCATAAAGAACCTTTTCCAGCGGATACGCTTTTAAAACTTTACGCTTATTACAAAAAAGCCACTAATGATATAGGTAAGCCAAAAAGTAAAAAAGCCATTATTAATGCCTTTAAGACTAATGCTTTATTTCAGATTGAAAACATTTCATCTGACGAAGCCAAACGGACCTATATCGAGCTTGTAAACAATTATTTTTTATACCGTGAATAAGAAGCTTAATCCGCAACTATTTTAAACTTTTTAAACTCGACTTCAGAGTCTCGATCTTAGCCAGAGCATCTGCTTCCTTTTTCTTTTCAGCCGCTACTACTTGCTCGGGCGCATTATTCACAAAGCGCTCATTGGCTAATTTTTTCTGAACCGATTTCAAAAACCCTTCGGTATAGTCCAGCTCAGATTGGAGTTTTTCAAGTTCTGCGGTGATATCAATAGTTCCAACCATAGGTACGAAATATTCATTCGATTTTACGCGAAAAGTCAGTGCACCCTCCAAAGGTTCTTCAACATAGCTTATAGCATTAAGGTTTCCCAATTTGGCAATAAGCGAATCAAAAGTTTTAGTTGCGCCTTCATTATTGATAACAGAAAAATCAATAGCATCCTTGAAGGCAATATTCTTTTCTTTTCGAATATTTCTGATCCCTGAGATCACTTCAGAGGCCAGATTGAATTCTTCAATTAATTCTGTATTAATGGCTTTGGTTTCTGGCCATTTTGAAACTATTAAGGCCTCTTCAGGGTTTCTTTTTGTAATATATTGCCAGATTTCCTCTGTTAGAAATGGCATAAAAGGATGTACTATTTTTAAATTATTTTCCAAAATGGCAATAGCCTCCTCTAGGGTCTTGCTATCAATGGGCTCCTGATAACCGGGTTTTATCATTTCTAAGAACCAACCGCAAAAATCATCAAATATAAGCTTGTAAATAGTCATTAAGGCATCACTCAAACGGTATTTACTAAAATGATCTTCAATATCTAATAACGCCGATTGAAATTTAGACTGATACCACTTTATCGCAATTTTGCTGGACTCAGGTTGGTGTAAACTTGAATCAACTTCCCAGCCTTTTATTAATCGGAAGGCATTCCATATTTTATTTCCAAAAGCTTTACCTTGTTGGCAAAGGGCTTCGTCGAACATCAGGTCGTTACCCGCAGCACTACTCAATAGGAGTCCAACACGAACCCCACCTGCACCATACGTTTCAATGAGTTTTAAGGCATCGGGAGAATTCCCTAGTTGTTTACTCATTTTTCTACGCTGAGTATCACGAACAAGGCCGGTTAAATATACATTACTAAACGGTTTTTCACCGCGATATTCATACCCTGCAATAATCATTCGGGCCACCCAGAAAAATAAAATATCCGGTCCCGTAACCAAATCATTGGTTGGATAATAATAGTTGATCTCCTCATTATTGGGTTTCCGTATGCCATCAAAAACACTGATGGGCCACAACCACGAAGAAAACCAGGTATCTAAAGCATCCGTATCCTGAACCAGATCATTGGCCTGAAGTGAGCTTTTACCTGTTACCTCTCGAGCTTTTTCAAGGGCTTTCTCAAGGCTTTCAGCAACTACAAAGTCCTCTTTTCCATCTCCAAAGTAATAGGCTGGTATTTGTTGACCCCATAATAACTGTCTGGAAATGTTCCAGTCCCTGATGTTTTCCATCCAGTGGCGGTAGGTATTTTCAAATTTCTTTGGAAACAATTTTACCTCACCTGTCTTTAAAACCGCATCAATAGCCGGTTTTACCAAATCCTCCATTTTTAAGAACCACTGATCACTTAATCGAGGTTCTATAACGGCTTTGGTACGTTCGGATGTACCAACTTTATTAGTGTGATTTTCTGTTTTTACTAAAACCCCAAGATCTTCAAGCGTTTTAGCAACTGCTTTTCGTGCTTCAAACCGATCCATCCCTTCAAACTGTAAACCATAGCTGTTAAGGCTGGCATCATCGTTAAAGATATCAACAACTTCCAAATTGTGTTTGTCACCCAGATTCTTATCGTTTTCGTCATGAGCAGGCGTTACCTTTAAACAACCGGTACCGAACTCAACATCAACATAGTCATCTTCAATAATGGGTATAACACGATTGGCAATAGGAACTATGGCGCTTTTACCTTTTAGATGTTTAAAACGTTCATCATTAGGATTAATACAAATGGCCGTATCACCAAAAATAGTTTCAGGACGGGTTGTTGCTATTGTCAATACATCATCAGAATCAGCAACTTTATAATTAATATAATACAATTTTCCCTGACGTTCCTCGTGGATAACTTCCTCATCAGAAAGGGTTGTTTTAGCTTCAGGATCCCAGTTTACCATGCGAAAACCGCGATAAATCAATCCTTTTTCATATAAATCCACAAACACTTTGATAACAGACTCTGACATCTCGTCATCCATGGTGAACTTTGTTCGATCCCAATCACAGGAACATCCAAGTTTTTTTAATTGCTCCAGAATTACGCCGCCATATTCATGCGTCCAGTCCCAGGCATGCTTCAAAAATTCATCACGTGTCAGGTCATTTTTATCAATACCCTGATCTTTTAATTTTGCGACAACTTTAGCTTCAGTTGCAATCGATGCATGGTCTGTACCGGGAACCCAACAGGCGTTTTTACCCTGTAAACGTGCTCTACGGATCAAAACATCCTGAATCGTATTATTGAGCATATGCCCCATGTGCAGCACACCGGTAACATTTGGTGGGGGGATTACTATAGTGTAAGGTTCCCGTTCATCGGGTGTTGAATGGAAAAAACCATGGTTCATCCAGTAGTCGTACCACTTTGCTTCTACCTTTCGGGCATCATATTTTGAGGGTATCTCCATCAGTTTGGAATAGTTTTTGAACAATGAAGTGCAAAAGTACTTATATTTCTTTTTCTATGAAACTATTTAGGAGTTGTTGTATTTTAAACAAATTAGATTTCATTAAAATGAAATAAAACACTTAAATTTACAATAAAAATAGAGCGATTAGAATGTTAAGTTTTGTGCATTTCAGCTATTATTTTTGCATTTTGTGGAAAATGTACCTATGTTTGGTTTTGGATTTAAAGTATAAAACCCCATTTTACCAGTATAAATAGCCTAAAAATCTGGTCGCAATAGAACTTAAAACAAGCAATTATGAAAAATGTAATTACAATTTTATTTATCGGTTTATTGAGTTTTTCAGTAAACGCTCAAGATAAGGTAGCCAAAATAGAATTTAAAACAGATGTAATCGATTATGGTACCATTGAAAAAGGTGCAGACGGGGTGCGTATATTTGAATTTACCAATACCGGTAATGCCCCACTTATCATTTCAAAGGTAACCTCTTCTTGCGGTTGTACTATTCCGAAAAAACCGGACCAACCCATATTACCGGGTGAAACTGGTCAAATTGAAGTAAAATACGATACGAACCGTGTGATGCCAATACGCAAAACAATCACCGTAATCTCTAATGCAGATACACCTACAGTAGCCTTAAAAATTAAAGGTAATGTAGTAAATCCAAACCAGAGTAGTATGTTACAGAAAAAAGACAAAAGTGTTGTTCAACAATAAATAACACTAATCTTATAGTTGTAAAAACCCTGACACATTTCTGTTAGGGTTTTTTAGTTTTAAAGACGTCTTCAAGTTTGAATTTGAAATTAATTTCACGACCGCGTCTTATAACCTGTAGCTTTATAGTTGTGCCAACCTCATCAAAAAACTTGGCCATGAGCTCTTGTAAGGTAAACCGATAGGTTTCTTTACCATTAAGCTTTACAAGGATATCGCCTATTTCCAATCCAGCCATTTCTGCCGGGGACCCTTCACGAAGCTCTACGATTTTATAAATGGGGCGTAAAGTAACTTTGTACCATGGGTTTATTATAACTTTAGTATTATTAACACCTAGCCCTTCAGATCCATTATCCGATTGGCCAATAGGCACTATGTTTTCAAGAGTTCTAACCAAATGAAATCCATCGTGGGCCAATTCCAATCCACTTTTATTATATTGAAATCTAGCCTTGAAATTTGAATTCTTTTTAATGATCAATTCTTCATTATTATAATCAAAGATCATATTAAAACGCTTTAAAATATTACCGGCAAGACTTCCGTTGCGACCTTCAATCAGAATCGCCGCGGATACGGAGCTTACCTCCGGAAAAGCGACATTAGGATTCTTAAGCTCAAACTTATTGATATAAAAGGCTTCTATTTTAGATCGTTTTCCATAAACGCTCCCATTCAGACCAAACCCGAGAAAATCCTCAAAATAGGCATTGTTGCAAACGATACCATCCTGCGGGTTTTCAAATAACCATAGGGCATCACTACCCCCGGAATCAATTAGTAACTTCACAGGAATAATTTTGTTATTGATTTTTACCGAAGCATTAATATAAGGCTTGTCTTTATGGAATTCCAGTGGGATACTTTCACAGTTCTTACAAAGCTTCTTATTATAATATTCAGGTTCTGTAAATCTCAAATACTTTCGAGAATAATTAATTTCTACAATTAAATCTTTAAAAAGATCGGAACCAATTATACCATGAACTGCAACGCCCAATCGCGGTGTAAAATCCAAGTTACTATTATGAATAACGTGTAAATCCTGATTGGGGTTCACCAAATCGCCAATTTTAAAGACATTATTGAAAGACTTATAAGCCTCTACCGAATTGCCGGCTCCTAACCCTCTAAGGTAGATGCGTTCAACTTCTTTTAAATTAGCAGCTTCCTCCTCTTCATCTGTAAAATTAAATACAATCGATTTTCTCACGCCAGTATCCAAAATAAATGACAATGGCACACCATTTACCTGCATGGGAAAAATAATAAGGTCATTTATTAATTGAAAAGAGACCTTTTCACTATGTTTTCTATTTTGAATGAGTCCCGGAGATTGTGCCAATCCGGAAATATTAAAGAAAATAAAAATGATGACTATGTATATGGCTTTTTTCACGAGCTATTGTTCCAAAACACATTAATTTACAAATCTTTGATTAAGGTTCAGGATTTATACCTTTTTTTTAAAAAAACTTTAAGATAATTTTCTCAACTTTGTGCCAAAGAAGTATTCATGCCATCAATATCTACAAAAGGGCGGCATATGCCTGAATCTCCAATACGAAAATTAATGCCCTATGCCGAGCAGGCATTGAAAGACGGTAAAACTATTTATCATCTTAATATTGGACAACCAGATATCAAAACACCTCAGGTTGCCCTAGACGCCGTGCTTAATAGCAATATTGAAGTTTTGGCTTATTCCAGTTCTAACGGATCAGAAACCTATAGAAAAAAACTAGCCAACTACTATAAAAAACACAATATAGAGGTAACATCGGATGATATAATCGTAACAACGGGAGCTAGTGAAGGTCTCATTTTTTTGTTCAGTAGTATTCTAGATCCTGGTGATGAAGTTATCATATCCGAACCTTTTTACGCTAATTATATTGCTTTTTCAACGGCAACAGGCGTTAATGTTGTTCCGGTGGTTTGTAATATTGAGGACAATTTTGCTTTACCACCAATTGAGGAATATGAAAAGCTTATTACTGAAAGGACAAAGGCTATATTAATTTGTAACCCCGGAAACCCAACGGGTTATTTATACACCCTAGATGAAATTAATAAATTAGGAGCCTTAGCGCGCAAGCATGATCTTTTTTTAGTAGCAGATGAAGTCTATCGAGAATTCGTATATGACGATAACAAGCATCATTCGGTATTAAATCTTCCAGGAATTGATGCCAATACTATAGTGATCGATTCGGTTTCCAAACGTTACAGCATGTGCGGAGCCCGTGTAGGCTGCTTGGTTTCGCGAAATAAAGAGGTTTTACAAACTGTTTTGAAATTCGCACAGGCGCGCTTGAGTCCACCAACTTATGGTCAGATTGCGAGTGAAGCCGCTTTAGAAACTCCACAATCCTACTTTGATGAAGTCATAAAAGAATATACCGAGCGCCGAAATTTTTTAATACAAGAATTAGAACAGATCGAAGGTGTTAAAATAGGAAACCCTAAAGGTGCATTTTATTGCATAGCCGAGCTTCCTATATCTAATGCAGATCATTTTGCACAATGGCTCTTGGAAACATTCGATAGTCATGGTGAAACGGTTATGGTGGCACCGGCTGCCGGATTTTATTCAACCCCTGGAATCGGTTTAAATCAAATTCGTATTGCATACGTCCTAGATAAAAAGAAATTAAAACGTGCTGTTGAAATATTAAAAGAAGCTTTAGCGCTTTACAAAACCCTTTGAAAGTTTTAAAAAACATATCTCTTAAACCTTACAATTCATTTGGGATCGATGTATTGGCAAACACCTTTGCTCCGATTTCTAGTATTTCAGATTTAAAACAAATTCTGCTTGAAAATCGAGAAAATAAAAAGTTGATCCTTGGTGGTGGAAGTAATATGTTACTCACCCAAGATTTTGATGGGTTAATTATTAAGATTGATCTCAAAGGCATCCAGGTTATAGATGAGAATAATGATTGGGTTTATGTTGAGGTCCAGGCAGGTGAAAACTGGCATGAGTTTGTGCTGTGGTGTTTAAACAAAAACTATGGGGGTCTAGAAAACCTATCCCTAATTCCAGGTAATGTAGGTACAGCACCAATTCAAAATATAGGAGCATATGGCGTAGAATTAAAAGACAACTTTATAAGCTGCGAGGCCCTTGATATAAGTACTTTAAAGCTGAATACCTTTACCTTAAAGGACTGTCAGTTTGGATATCGTAGCTCCATTTTTAAGAATGAAGGTAAAGGAAAGTACATTATTACAAGCGTGATTTTTAAACTCTCAAAAAACGATCATAAACTTCATATCGATTACGGTGCCATCACATCGGAATTAGAAAAAATGCAGATTACTACGCCCACCATTCAGGATGTTTCTAAAGCTGTAATTTCTATTCGGCAACAAAAACTTCCGGATCCGAAACTCATTGGAAACAGTGGTAGTTTTTTTAAAAATCCGATCATTACAAAATCGCATTACGAAACACTACTAAAGAACTTTTCTACAATGCCTTCGTATCCAGTTTCAGACACTGAGGTTAAAGTTCCTGCTGGTTGGCTTATAGAACAGGCTGGTTTTAAAGGAAAACGTTTTGGAAATTACGGCGTACACAAAAATCAAGCATTAGTTTTGGTAAATTACGGCGGAGCGAAAGGATCTGATATTTTAGAATTAGCGACATTAATTCAAAAAACAATAAAAAAATTATTTAACGTTAGTATTGAACCTGAGGTTAATATTTTATAATCCTTTGGATTTGTATACTTTTGCTTAATTAAAAATACTAGGCCATCAACTAAACTAGCGCACTTTGATTTCGAACATTGAAAAAGAAATAGTTCAGTTACTTGAAAAAAGTGACAAAAGAGCCCTTACATTACTTTACGACAATTATGCCGATGCCTTATTTGGTGTCATAAAAAAAGTGATCTCAGACGACGAGGTAGCTCAGGACGTACTACAGGAAAGCTTTATTAAAATTTGGCGCTATTCAAAAAAATACGATTCCGAAAAGGCCAGACTATTTACCTGGTTGTACCGTATAGCCTATAATACGGCCATCGATAAAGTACGATCCTTAAAAAATAAAACAACCAAAGAAGTCCAAATTGAATCTTCTAACGTATATAATATAAAATCAGGTGAATTAAATCAGGATGTTTTAGACATCCGTAAGCACCTTGGAAGTATAGAAAAAAAATATCAAATTGTTTTAGAAACCCTCTTTTTTGAGGGTATGACACAGCAAGAAGCTAGTGAAGAGTTAAATATTCCGTTAGGAACTATTAAATCGAGATTAAAAATTGGATTACGTGAATTGAAAAAGATTTACGATCCTCAATAAATAACGTCATGAATGAGAAAATAACTACTTTTTTAAATTCTGGCCTATTAGAAAAATATCTAGTAGGAATCACTTCTTCTGCTGAAACAGAACAAGTGGAGTCTTACATTGTAAAGTACCCAGAGGTTCAGAATGCCTACAACACAATGCAATACAACTTAGAGGTTGTATCTAAGGCTCATGCTGAAGAAGCACCAAGACACATATTAGGAAATATCCTAAATGAATTAGATGACGCTCCTGTTTTAAGCTTAAAACAGAAAAAATCATACAAAACCTGGCATTTCGTATCGTTTGCAGCTAGTGTTGCAGCCATCCTTTTTGCCGTGACCTCCTTTGTATTCTATAGTCAAAACAAAAAGCTATCCGAAGAAAATCAGGTTGTTGTTGATGAGATTTTTGATCTGCGTAGTGACATTGCGAATACCAATTCGAAGTTAGATAATGTGATGCAACAGTTCAAGCAACTTAACGATCCTGAAACCTATAAGTACATTATGCAGGGGAATAGCAGAGCTAAAAATCTGAAAACGGTTGCATATATAAATCCGAAAGAAAAAACTTCGATGATCGATGTTGTATCCTTACCGCAATTGCCAAAAGAGCAATGCTACCAGATCTGGGCAGAACTACAAGGAAAGATGGTAAGCTTAGGTATTCTAAGTGAAACAGATCGTCAATTGCAATACATTCCTTATACCGAGGATGCCAGAGGATTGAATATCACCATCGAACCCAAAGGTGGTAACACAACGGCCTCATTGGATAATTCGGTTGCCGAAATAGAATTAAAGTAAATTAATAGCAAATAATTCTCCCTAAAAAAACTTCAAGCATTGTTCTTGAAGTTTTTTTTTACTCGTACCTTTGCAATAAATAATTAAAGATGAAACTTGTTTTAATTACCATCGGTTTATTAGCACTTGGATTTGCCGGAATTGCCATAAAAATCTGGGCAAAAAAAGACGGAAAATTTGCCGGTACCTGTGCAAGCCAAAACCCTATGTTAAATAAGAACGGAGAGGCTTGTGGTTTTTGTGGTAAAACTCCGGATCAATTTGAAAATTGCAATGAGCCGCAGCACAATTCTTAGTTCTGCCCTCTTTATACGTCTCACATCTACCCTCGATACGATAGCATAAGGAAGTGTTTTTTTAAGGCACCTATTCAAAAGTCTTTCGTAATTCTTTCACAATTAGTATCTTTATAATTCATCTAATTTTAAACTGATTTTATTGGATATAGAGGAAGCTATTACACGCGCAAAAAAAACGGATCAAAAAGCATTTAATTTTCTTTTAGATACGTTTTGGGATGATGTTTACGGTTTTCAGTTGAAGCGAACGAGAAATGAAAATGATGCTGAAGACATTACAATCCAGACATTTTCAAAGGCCTTTGATAAAATCGACACGTTTGATGATCGCTACAAGTTCAAGACCTGGCTGATTACCATTTCAAAGAATATTCATATTGACTTATTACGAAAAGAAAAAAATGCCATTGATCAGGTAAAGATCAACAATGATAAAAATGCCTATTTGGTTTTGGATGAATCACCTTCTCCGGAGGACAAACTCATCACTGAGCAGCATTTGGCTTCCCTTTTACGCGATATAAAAAAATTAAAGCCACATTATCAGGAAGTTATTAATTTGCGCTACTTTCAGGAATTTAGTTATAAAGAGATTTCTCAACATTTGGGAGAACCCATTAATAATGTTAAGGTTAAATTACTTCGTGCTAAAAAACTTTTAGCAGATATTATTCAGAAGCACACATGATATCCAAACTTAAAGATCTGGGACCGGGGTTATTATTCGCCGGAGCCGCAATAGGTGTATCACATTTAGTACAATCGACTCGTGCAGGAGCCGATTTTGGATTAGGTTTATTATGGGCTTTACTCCTTGTTAATGTATTTAAATACCCATTTTTTCAATTTGGTCCACGCTACGCCACCGCTACCGGTGAAAGTTTACTGGAGGGTTATAAAAAATTAGGAAAAGGGGTTTTAATAGCTTATTACATACTAACTATAGCCACCATGTTTACGATTCAAACCGCGGTGACGATTGTAACTGCAGGATTAGCGTCTACCTTATTTGGAGGTTATTTTTCGATTGAGATCTGGACTGTTCTGATACTAGTACTCTGCTTGGCACTATTGATAATTGGAAAATATGCCTTGTTAGATAGGCTTATGAAAATTATTATCATTGTTTTAACGATTAGCACGATCGCTGCCGTTAGTATGTCCTTGATAAACAATCATGAGACCCTGAATTTAACTCAGGTATTACCGGATAGCAAACTCGGTGTAGCCTTTTTAATAGCATTCATGGGTTGGATGCCTGCGCCATTGGACATCTCAGTTTGGCAATCACTTTGGTCAGTTGAAAAAAATAAAAGCACCAAGAACTATACCCCGAAATCGGCTCTATTCGATTTTAATGTAGGATATATCGGAACTATTTTTTTAGGTATTGGGTTTCTTCTCTTAGGTTCCTTGGTTATGTATCATACGGGCGAACAATTCAGCAATTCTGCTACAGAATTTTCAGGACAGCTTATTAAAATGTATACGGCCAGTATTGGGAGTTGGGCAAGTATTATCATTGGTATTGCTGCCTTTACGACTATGTTTAGTACCACACTTACCACCTTAGACGCCTCGCCTCGGGCAATGAGCAAGGCTACAGAATTATTGTTTAAAAACAAAACAAGTTTGAATTATACCTTTTGGATCTTGGTATTAACATTTGGTTGTATTGGAATTTTTTTCTTTTTAGCCTCTGAAATGGGATTATTGATACAAATAGCCACAATTTTATCTTTCATAACAGCACCTTTTTATGCCATTATCAATTATAAATTAATAGCGAGTAACCATACCCCAGAAGAGTGGAGACCCTCCTTAAAACTACATATTTTAAGTATCATGGGAATTGTATTTTTAATTGGTTTTACGGTGTATTACCTCACCACCCTTTAAGCGGTATTTAAAAGAATACTTCGTATCTTTGTCCTTTAAAATAAGCTATGAGTACAGAAACTGTTTCAAATACAATTACTGAAAGAAAGCCAAAACCAAAATGGATCCGCGTTAAACTGCCAACCGGAAAAAAATATACAGAGTTACGTAGCCTTGTAGATAAGTACAATTTAAACACCATATGTGCTTCAGGTAGCTGCCCCAATATGGGGGAATGCTGGGGAGAAGGTACTGCTACGTTCATGATTTTAGGAAATATTTGCACCCGTTCTTGCGGATTTTGTGGTGTAAAAACAGGGCGTCCTGAAACAGTGGATTGGGACGAGCCAGAAAAAGTTGCCCGATCCATAAAAATCATGAAAATTAAACATGCTGTACTTACCAGTGTAGACCGGGATGACCTGAAGGATATGGGAAGCATTATGTGGGCTGAAACAGTAAAAGCCGTACGCCGCATGAACCCTGAAATAACATTAGAAACTTTAATTCCTGATTTTCAAGGTATTGAACAACATATAGACCGTATAATTGAAGTTGCCCCGGAAGTTGTTTCTCATAATATTGAAACCGTAAGACGATTAACCCGTGAAGTACGTATACAGGCTAAATACGATAGAAGTTTAGGCGTCTTAAAATACTTAAAAAAACAAGGACAACGACGTACCAAATCTGGTATTATGCTAGGATTGGGAGAAACTAAAGAGGAAGTTGTTGAAACGCTTCAGGATTTACGTGACAACGACGTAGACGTAGTAACGATCGGACAATACTTACAGCCAAGTAAAAAACATTTACCCGTAAAACGTTTTGTTACCCCGGATGAATTTAAAGAGTATGAAGCTATCGGGTTAGATTTAGGCTTCAGACACGTAGAAAGTAGTGCACTGGTAAGATCATCTTACAAAGCTCAAAAACATATAAATTAGTATTTTTTGTGTAATTTGTCGGAATAAAAGTGTGTTTTATCGATAAAAAGATTATATTTGCTGATGATAAATATGTTAAATGTCCCAAATTTATAGATACATATTCGTTTTAATTTTTATTATCAGTCATGATCTTTCAGCTCAAAACTCGCTGAAAGAAGATCCTGAACTGCTACAAAATTCCATTGAATACCGTATAACACAGTCTCAAAATGAACTTGAAAATTTCAGTTATTTCAAGGCATTGACTAATTTGAATGAGGCACTGGATATAGCGAACAAATCCAATGACAGCGCGAGTTTAGGTAATATTTATACACTTAAAGGTCGAATAGAACTTTTAACCCACAAACCGGATAATGCTATTAATTCCCTAAACAGTGCTATTGAGATTCAAAGGATGACCGGGGATGACACCGGATTAGCATTTGCATTTAAAACACTTGGCGAGGTTTTCATAGAAAAAAATGACTACTACCAGGCTCTAGACTATTTCGTTTCCGCTAAAAATTTATTTCAACAACAAGGTTTAGATCAAAAACTTGCTGAAACCTTACTTTTAGAGGGAAAAACCTATATATCTCTGCGGAATTACAGAACGTCACGGGGTATTATTGAACAGTCCTTAGCTATTTCTAAAAAATCTGATTACTCAAAAGTTGAAAGTGATGCACTCATCAACCAAGCTTTGGTGCATAATAAATTAAACCAAAATGATAAAGCTTTATCTTTTGCAAATGAAGGTTTGCAAATTGCAGAAAACAACAATTATGAGGATATTCGCAACTTAGGTTATAAAGTCCTTAGTGATATTTATTATGACCAAAAGAACTACAAAGTTTCAAGAGATTATTTAGAAAAACATTTCCAATTAACCGATTCGATATACCTTATTAAAACTGCTAGTTTGGCGTCTGATCAGGATGCTAAAACGAAGCTTCAGGATACTACTAAAGAATATGAACAAGTTGTTCAAAAACTGGAGAAGGCGGAAGAGGATAATGGGGTAAGAACTTTAATTTCCATTTTGAGTGTCGCCTTGATAACAATTTTATCATTATTAACATTATCGCTTTATAAAAACAACAATATCCGTTTAAAAACCAATAACATGCTCCACAAGAAAAATGGAGAATTAATTATTGCTAAAGAAAAAGCGGAATTAGCGACAAAAACCAAGGCAAATTTCCTATCTACTGTTACCCACGAATTACGTACACCCCTTTATGCTGTTACAGGTTTGACTAACATGTTACTGGAAGAAAACCCAAAACCTGATCAGATTCAACATTTAAAATCTTTAAAATTTTCAGGAGATTATCTTCTTACTTTCATTAATGATATTCTTCAAATAAATAAAATTGAAGCTAATAAAGTGGAGGTCGAGCCTGAACCTTTCAACTTAAAGAAAAAAATAAATAATATCGTTTTAGCATTAAACAATTCTGCAGAGGACAACAATGTTAAAATTCACTTTGAATACGATAATAATTTACCGGAAAACTTTATTGCCGATCAACTTAAGATCTCCCAGATCCTGATCAATCTGGTAGGTAACTCTATTAAGTTTACTAAAAATGGTGATATTTGGATCCGTGTTTATAAAATTTCTCAAAAAGATAAAACCTATCGACTACGCTTTGAAATTGAAGACAATGGTATTGGAATAAGTCAGGAGAAACAAGACAAAATGTTTGAAAGTTTCTCCCAAGGATCGATCCAAATCAACAGAAAATACGGTGGTACAGGTTTAGGATTATCTATTGTTAAAGGACTTATAGATATTCTGAAAGGCGATATCTATGTGAAAAGTGAAATAGAGAAAGGAACTACATTTTATTTTGAAATCCCTGTTGAATACACGGCCAAAGAGCAGTCATTAAATGAGCCCAATACATCTTATTTTAACGATAATACGGATAAGGTCGAATTAGATAAAGTGAAAATTTTAGTTGTGGAGGACAATAAAATCAATCAAATGATTACCAAAAAAATCCTGACTAAGATGAAGCTTAAATGTGATCTGGTTGATAATGGAGAGGATGCTGTTGAGCTTATTAAAAACAATAAATACAATATTGTTTTAATGGACATTCATATGCCTGGGATTAGTGGTATAGAAGCGACAAAACGCGTAAGAACTTTTGATAAAAACATAACTATTTTTGCTTTAACCGCCGTTACTATTGAAGATAAAATGCAGGAATTTGACGAGGCTGGTTTTACAGACATTATTCCGAAACCATTCAAACAGGAAGAGTTTGAGAAAAAACTTTATAACGCACTTTCAGGTAAATCTTATAAAACCTTTAATCAACAAGAAACGATTTAATAAGAGAATCAAATACTTCGCCTTCCTTCAAGCTTATTTTCATTGGCAGGTAATACAAGCTATTTTTTAAAACCTCAAAATCTTTCAATCTCATAAAATCCTTTTCGGTAGTTAGGATTAATTCTTTCCCTGATAAAACTTTAATATCATCATCATTAAATTCATGATGGTCCCCAAATTCTAAGTGTTCAAATTGCAATCCTTTTCCATTTAAATATGCAACCAATGCACTAGCATCAGCAATTCCGGTAACCAAAGTAAACCGGGGTAAATTGTCCAGTTTTATTGATTCTTCATTAGAATAAACGTTTTCATCATAAACAATAGAGCTGAAAAACACTTTTTGATGCGATTGAGGTTCAATTTTTTGAATGATTTGCTCGCTCTCAACCGGAGATAAAGCATCAGGACATTTAGTGACTACAATAATATCTGCCCGTTTAGCACCAATTTTTGGCTCACGTAAATCGCCTGTTGGTAATACCATATCATTAAAATAAGGATTCGCATAGGTTGTCAATAAAATATTAAAACCAGCCTTAACTTTCCGGTGTTGATAGGCATCATCCAATAATATAACATCCGGTTTTTGGTCTGTTTTCAGAAGTTGACCAATACCATGACTACGCTTAGTATCAACCGCAACCTGAACAGCGTTTTTAAATTTGTTGAAAAACTGAAAAGGCTCATCTCCCAAACTTTGAGCCGTAGAGCTGGAATCAGCCAATTGAAATCCCTTAGTTTTACGCTTATATCCCCGACTCAGTGTCGCAACCTTATAGTCATCCATCAAAAGTCTTATTAAATACTCAATCATTGGGGTTTTACCTGTACCTCCCACACTTAAATTACCCACACAAATAACCGGAAAGTCATATTTTTTTTGAGAAAGTACACCAATATCAAATAGTTTATTTCGCAGCCAGGTTACCACATAATATATGGGAACAAATGGAAACAATAAATATCTCAATAATTTCATAATTAACTTTTGTAAACCTGATTTTAAATCACTTTTGGGTTAAAATCAATTATAGGTAACCAACAGCAAAGTAAATATTTTATATTTGTTTCTAAATTAAATCATGAAAATATTATGATTATTCAAGACGTCATATCACATTTAGAGAACCTGGCTCCTCTATCATATGCTGAGGATTTTGACAATGTAGGGCTTTTAGTGGGTGATAAGAACACAAAACTAACCGGTGTTTTAGTGACCCTTGATACCTTAGAACCAGTGGTAGATGAAGCAATCGAAAAGAATTGCAATCTTATTGTAAGCTTCCATCCTATCATATTTAAAGGATTAAAAAAACTAACCGGTAGCACATATGTAGAACGCGTGGTGATGAAAGCTTTAAAACATGATATTGCCATTTTTGCAATTCATACAGCTCTGGACAACGCGCTTTATGGTGTAAATGATATGATTTGCAATCAACTTAAATTAAACAATAAACAAATTTTAATACCCCAATCTGGAACAATTAAAAAACTAACTACCTATGTACCTGTAGATGAAGCCGAAAGCCTCCGAAATGCATTATTTGAAGCTGGAGCAGGAAACATTGGTAATTATAGTAATTGTAGCTTTAATATTGATGGTACTGGAACGTATAAAGCGAATTCAAATGCCAATCCTACCAAAGGTGAAATAGAAAAAACGCATTTTGAAAAGGAAACAATACTAACGGTTATTTATCCAAAACATCAGGAAAAACAAATCCTTGATACTCTGTTTAACACCCATTCCTATGAAGAGGTAGCCTACGAGATTACAACAATAGAAAATAAAAACCAACATATTGGTATTGGAATGATAGGTGAATTAACAAATGAGATGACCGAAGAGGCATTCTTAACCTATTTAAAAGAAAAAATGAATACAAAATGTGTCAGACATTCTACACTTTTAGGCAAACCTATTAAAAAAGTAGCTGTTTTGGGAGGCTCTGGAAGTTTCGCCATACCAGCCGCTAAAGATACTGATGCTGACGTGTTTATAACGGCAGATTTAAAATATCATGACTTTTTTTCAGCTGAAAATAAGTTGCTATTAACTGATATTGGACATTACGAAAGTGAGCAATACACAAAAAACGGATTAGTCGCTTATCTTAAGAAAAAAATTACTAATTTTGCAATCATTTTATCAACGATAAATACCAATCCTGTTAAGTATTTTTAGAATATGGCAAAAAAGAAAGAAGCAACTGTAGAAGAGCGTTTAAGAGCCCTTTACGATTTACAACTTATTGATTCGCGCATTGATGAAATTAGAAATGTTCGTGGAGAACTTCCCCTAGAAGTTCGTGATCTTGAAGATGAAGTTGCTGGATTAAATATCAGACTGGAAAAATTAAACTCCAGTTTAGATTTATTAGATAATGACATTGCTGGAAAAAAGAATCTTATTGAAGAATCTAAAGCTTTAATAAAAAAGTACAGTGAACAACAAAAAAATGTCAGAAATAATCGCGAGTATAACTCATTAACGAAAGAAATCGAATTTCAGGAATTAGAAATTCAATTAGCTGAAAAGCACATTAAAGAATTTAAGGTGCAGATTGAACAGAAAAAAGAAGTTATAGCCGAAACCAAAGAACGTTTAAAAGAACGTGATACGCATTTAAAACACAAAAAAGGTGAATTAGATGCTATTTTATCTGAAACCGAAAAAGAAGAAAAAGCACTTATAGAAAAATCTGCTGATTATAAAGAACAGATCGACGATAGACTGGTAAAGGCTTACACCCGTATCAGAGAAAATGTTAAGAACGGCTTAGCTGTTGTACCTATTGAAAGAGGAGCTTCTGGAGGTTCTTTCTTTACTATTCCTCCCCAGGTTCAAGTGGAAATTGCATCACGTAAAAAAGTAATTACGGATGAGCACAGTGGCCGAATTTTAGTAGACGCAGAACTCGCAGAAGAACAAAAAGAAAAAATGGAGAAAATGTTTTCAAAACTTTAATTTCATCCATAATTAATATTGAAAAGCCTTTCCTTTGTGGAAGGCTTTTTTTTTAAATAAAAATTTCACTACCCTTTTTTTAAGGTTTTGTATTTTTACACGTCTATTGAAAAAGAAAACCTTGATTATGAAATAAGCCGTAACCATAAATTGTTCAATCGTAGAAAACATTTATCGGTGAATCTCATTTAATAGGTGAAAAAAAAATTAAAAATGAAACATATTATTAGCGTTTTAATACTTTCCTTATTATTCAGTTGTCAGCATTCTGCTCAAACAAATAAAGCACAGCAAGCGGTTATTAATGCCGAGCCAGTTCAAGTTCCCTTAAAAAATGGAAAGGCCCGAGCTTATTTTGCAAGTGGTTGTTTTTGGTGTGTTGAAGAAATATATGAAAGCATAAAAGGTGTCGATGAAGTCATTAGTGGTTATTCCGGTGGACATACCGAAAATCCTACTTATGCGGATAGCAACACAGGACGAACAGGACATGCCGAAGCCGTAGAAGTCATTTACGACCCAAACATCATTAGTTTCGCAACTCTGGTTGATGTGTATTTTGGTTCGCAAAATCCTACTCAGGTAAATGGTCAGGGTAATGATATTGGTTCGCAATATCGATCCATTATATTCTATCAGAATAACGAACAAAAACAGATTATTCTTGAGAAGAAAGCTACATTAGAGAAAGCCTTAGGTGAAAAAGTAGCAGCCGAAGTATATCCATTCCAAAAATTCTGGCGCGCCGAAGATTATCACCAAAACTATGTTATTAATCACCCTAATAATCCCTACGTTCGAAACGTCTCCATTCCTCGATTTTACCGTTTCAAAGCGAAATTTCCGGAATTACTTAAGGATAAATAGTAATACTTGATTAGTGTTTCGTTGCTTTTAAAGTGAAGATCAATGGATAGCGCTTGTCTTTTGTAACGAACATTCCTTTCTCGGTTTTTATTAAATTCGGCAAAACATCGTACGGGCTCTCATCATATTCTCTTAAGTATTCAATATGAAGACCAGCTTCTGTTAAAGCAGAAACGACCTCTCCCAAACCATGGTTCCACCCATATTCTTTACTGATTATTTTTGCTGATTTATCCGCGTAAGTCCCTTCATATTCTTCATAAATTGCAGCATCCTGCATATAACCATAACACAATTCAGGTGGCGTTTTTAAATAATCAAACATCCAAACAATCGGATGAAACTCAGCAATAAAAAAGGTTCCTCCGGATTTTAGTCGTTCTGCAATCATTTGACCCCATGGTTTTAAATCGGGCAGCCAACCAATAACGCCATAACTCGTAAAAACAATATCGAAGGTTTCCTTAATATATTTTGAAGTCTCTAACACATTGCAACAAACAAAATCGGCATTTAATTGTAATTCTGCATTTAAGGCTATTGCCAATTCTATTCCTGTTTTACTAAAATCTACACCGGTAGATTTCGCCCCCATCCTACTCCAACTCAAGGTATCCTGACCAAAATGGCATTGTAAATGAAGCAGCAATTTGTTTTTAACATCACCAAGGGCATCCAACTCGTAAGCCATTAATGAGGACCTTCCTTTTTTAAATGCTTCCAGGTCGTACATTTTACTTTTTGAATGTATATTAACCTTGGTATCCCAGGTTATGCGATTCGTTTCAAAATAATTTTTATGAGAATCCATAGTCAAGTTTGTATCTTTACAAAAAAATAAAGTTATGAAAAACCTCTTGTACATAGCCTTTTTGACGCTCACTTTAATTGGGTGTAAACAAAAAGAGACTCAAAAACAACCTGAACCCACCTTGTCAACGGCTGAAAAAATAGCAAATGCTCATGGTTTTGAGCACTGGAATCACATCAATGAAATTGATTTTACGTTTGCTGGAGCCCGACATTGGAAATGGTCTCCAAAAACAAATGCTGTTACTTACACAAAGGATACTATAACAGTAGCGTACAATCGCGCCATGGTAGATTCCACAACAATTCCTATCGACCGCGCCTTTGTAAATGATAAGTTTTGGTTATTAATCCCGTTTCAACTTGTTTGGGATAAAAGTGCTTCTATTTCAGAAGCTAAAAAAACCACAGCACCTATTAGTAAAAAAGAAATAAATCAAATAACTATTACCTACCCTTCTGATGGCGGTGGTTATACACCTGGAGATGCCTATGATATTTATTTTGATGATGAATTTATAATTAGAGAATGGGCTTTTCGAAAGGGCAATAAACCTGAACCCTCACTGGTAAACACCTTTGAGAATTATCAGGATTTTAACGGTATAAAAATAGCGTTAGAACATACTAAAGCTGAAGGTGATTGGAACTTAAAATTTTCAGACGTAGAAGTAATTTTAGAACCTTAACATCCAAAACTGACAGTTAAAACGTAATTATAATATACGTTTTTTTCCGCTTTTGCGTCTCTATATATTTCAAGAGCTCTTTAATCATTTAAAGGGCTTTTTTTTAGCCTTCAAAATTATTTTTCACATGCGTTCCGTCGCAGAATGGCTTATTCGCCGATTCGCCACACCGGCAAAAGGCAGTGGTTCTGTTCTTTAACTCTTGAGCACCATTTTTATCCGTTACGGTTAAAGTCCCGTAAACCAACAAGGGGCCCTTTTCTAAAACCTCGATCTTGGTTTGAAGTTTTTCAGTGGTTTTATTGGTAGCATCATTCATATAAAAACTTAAAGCTCCTGAAGGACATTCCTTCACCTGCTTCACTAAATTCTCAGTGGACGCTTTGTCAATAGCAATCCAAGGTCTAATGGACGGTCTAAACACCTGCGGTAACCCTTTCACGCAAATCCCCGAATGAATGCATTTTTTAGCTTCCCAAACAATGGTTACCTCCCCATTGGAATATTCTCTAGTTCTACCCATGATATATTTTTTACTAAATATAGTAAAATCAAACCCAATTTCAGATAGGTGATTCTTTACTTATTATCCTTATTTTTGTTAAGATCGAAAAATTATTCACATTGAAAGATTATAAATTAGGACGTGATTATGCTCTAGAACAAGATCGTATCGACCCACTAAGAACCTTCAGAAATCGGTTTCATATCCCTAAAAATGAGAAAGGTGAAGATCTCATTTACATGACGGGGAATTCACTAGGTTTACAGCCCAAAATTACAGCTGATTATGTTAATGAAGAACTGGAAGATTGGGCAAAGTTGGGTGTAGAAGGGCATGTGCAAGGAAAACATCCATGGTTACATTATCACGAATTTTTAACCGAAACCATGGCTGATATTGTAGGTGCTAAACCTTCTGAAGTTATTGTCATGAACACCCTTACGGCGAATCTGCATTTTATGATGGTTTCCTTCTATCAACCCACAAAAGAACGCTATAAAATAATTATAGAAAGTGATGCCTTTCCCTCCGATAAATATGCGGTAGAATCTCAATTGAGACATCACGGATTCGATGATCAGGAAGGGCTTATTCTCTGGCGCCCTCGCGACGGTGAAGAGTTGTTGCGCTATGAGGATCTAGAAGCTATTTTGAAAGAGGAAGGTGATCGTATTGCGCTTGTTTTAATCGGAGGGGTAAATTATTATACCGGGCAGTTTTTCGATTTAAAACGTATTACCGAACTAGGACACCAATACGGTTGTAAAGTAGGATTCGATTGTGCTCATGGTGCCGGAAACGTACCTTTAAATTTGCATGATTCTGGAGCCGATTTTGCGGTTTGGTGTACTTATAAATATTTAAATTCCGGGCCTGGTAGTTTAGCCGGCTGTTTTGTTCATGAACGCCACGGGAATAATCCGGAATTGAACCGGTTTACAGGTTGGTGGAGCCATAATAAAAAGACCCGCTTTAACATGCGTGGTGCCTTCGATATGCTCCCTGGAGCGGAGGGCTGGCAACTAAGTAATCCCCCTATTTTATCCATGGCAGCCATTCGTGCTTCAATGGATGAATTCAAAGCCGTTGGTTTTGAACGGCTCAGAGAAAAGTCGATTAAATTAACTGGGTATTTTGAATTTTTACTCAATAATCTGGGCGACAACGTCATTCGAATTATTACCCCTAAAAACTCGGAAGAGCGGGGTTGTCAACTTTCAATTCAGGTTAAGAATGCTGATAAATCACTACATGATAAACTAACTGAAAAAGGTGTTATTAGCGATTGGCGAGAACCCGATGTCATTCGTTGTGCCCCAACGCCTTTCTATAATTCATTTGAAGATGTTTACAATCTGGTTGAGCGCCTTAAAACTATTTTAAATGACTAAAACGAAACAACAAAACATATTGATTATTGGTGCCGGACTTTGCGGAAGTTTACTTGCCCTGCGATTAGGACAGCGGGGTTATCATGTATCTGTTTACGAGAAGCGCCCTGATTTGCGAAAAGCAAAGATCAGCGCAGGAAGGTCTATAAATCTAGCCTTCTCAGACAGAGGAAACAAAGCAATGAAAATGGTAGGTTTGGAGGACAAAGTGAAAGCCCTTTGTATTCCTATGCACGGACGAATGATCCATGACAAAAATGGCAAAACATTTCAATCCAATTATAGCGGACGAGACCATGAATACATTAATTCCATTTCAAGAAGTGGATTGAACGCTTTGCTCTTGGATGAAGCCGAAAAGCATGAGAATGTCAATTTTTACTTCGATAGTGAGTGCCTCTCAGTAAATTTTGAAAACACCACGGTGTTATTTGAAAATACCGAGAGTAAAACTCAATTTGTAGAAGATGCCGATACCATCATCGCGACCGATGGGGCGGGTTCAGCCCTTAGAAAAAGTTATTTTCTAGAGCGGAAATTTTTATTTAGCTTTTCTCAAGATTACCTTACTCACGGTTACAAAGAGCTCAGTATTTTACCCAAAGAAAATGGCGACTATAAAACGTATAAGAATGCCCTTCATATATGGCCGCGCGGGGACTTTATGATAATCGCTCTGCCAAATTTGGATGGCAGTTTTACCGTTACCCTCTTTTTAAGTTATGATGAAGGGCCTTATAACTTTAATAATCTAAAAACAGAGGAGCAGGTTCTGGAATTTTTCCGTGAAGAGTTTCCAGACGCACTGGCCATGATGCCCAATTTGTTAGATGACTTTTTCACGAATCCAACCGCTCCTTTGGGAACTATTAAATGTTCTCCATGGCATTACAAAGGGAATACACTCCTCATGGGAGACGCGGCACACGCCATTGTACCCTTTTATGGTCAGGGTATGAATGCCTCATTTGAAGATGTTGTAGAGTTCGATGCTATTTTGGATCGCTTTGAAGGAGATTGGAAAAAAGTATTTGAAGCTTATGAAAAAACTCGTAAGAAAGATACTGATGCTATTGCCGACCTCGCCATTGATAATTTTCATGAAATGAAAGATCATGTTGCAAATCCTATATTTCAGGAAAAACGTCATTTAGAAATGGCCTTTGAAAAAGAATTCCCGAACGAATATTCATCTAAATATTCTTTAGTTACCTTTAATGAAAACATTGGTTACCGTGAAGCCATGCTCCGCGGACGTGCACAGGATAAAGCTATATTAAATTTGTTAGCTGATAATGCCATTGACACAAGAGGTGACCTCCGAACTATTTTGGAAAAAGTAAAACAAGAAACTTATGCTATTCTGGAAGACGATAGAATAGCCGGTTTAAAATAAAATATTATGGAAAAGCAAGTAACGCCCAGAGGGGCCTATCCACATACGAAACGCATTGGTGATTTCATTTATGTATCTGGCACCAGTTCCAGACGTCCCGACAACACGATTGCCGGAGTTGATATTATTGATGAAATGGGTACCAAGTACTTGAATATCGAAGTACAAACTACTGAAGTATTAAAAAATATCGATAAACAATTAGCAAAAGAAGGCGCCAGCTTAAAGGATGTAGTTGATGTAACTTCATTCTTAGTTAACATGAATGATTTTGCAGGCTATAATAAAGCTTACGCCAAATTTTTTGATAAAGAAAACGGTCCAACGAGAACGACAGTTGCGGTACATCAATTGCCTCACCCGGATCTCGTAGTAGAAATTAAGGTCGTGGCATATAAAAAATTAGACGATCAACGATAAATAACTTCGGATGCAAACGATTCAAAACTACATTAATGGAACCTTTGAAGACCCATTATCCGGTGATTGGCTGGATAACTATTGTCCGGCGAATGGTGAAGTTTATGGTAAAATACCGAATTCAGATCAAGCGGATGTTGACAAGGCTTATGAAGCTGCTAAAACGGCATTTCCGGAATGGTCTGAAACCACCTTGGACCACCGCAGCAGACTGCTTCTAAAAATTGCCGATTTGATAGAGACTAATTTGCAGCGATTTGCCGAAGCAGAAAGCCAAGACAATGGCAAACCTGTTAATCTAGCTAAAAGCATTGATATTCCTAGAGCAGCCAGTAATTTTAGATTTTTTGCCCATGCCATTACACAGTTTTCAAGCGAAAGCCATGAGAGTGTTGGTTTGAATGCTATTAATTTTACGCTGCGTCAACCTATTGGTGTAGTGGGCTGTATCTCCCCATGGAATTTACCCCTTTATTTATTTACCTGGAAAATTGCTCCCGCTTTGGCAGCAGGAAATTGTGTGATAGCAAAACCGAGTGAAATTACACCGCTTACGGCCTTTTTATTAAGCGAACTCTGTACAGAAGCCGGTTTACCAAAAGGCGTTTTAAATATTGTTCATGGTCTAGGAAAAACAACGGGTCAGGCCATTATTGAACATCCCGGTATTAAAGCGATCTCATTTACCGGAGGTACAACTACAGGTGCTCATATTGCCAGAACCGCAGCTCCCCTTTTTAAAAAATTATCATTAGAATTAGGAGGTAAAAACCCAAACATTATTTTTGCTGATTGTGATTATGATGCGATGCTGGAAACGACACTGCGCTCATCCTTCTCGAACCAGGGACAGATCTGTTTATGTGGAAGCAGGATTTTTGTGGAAACTTCCATTTATGAAAAATTTAAAGCCGATTTTGTTTCAAAAGTGAAGGTCCTAAAAGTGGGACATCCATCAGAATCTGGAACCAATATAGGCGCTTTAGTATCTCAATCTCATTTAGAAAAAGTTATGACCTACATTGAGGAAGCCCCTCAAGAAGGTGGTAAAATTCTTTGTGGCGGCCATGCTGTTTCGGTTAAAGGATTTGAAAACGGTTATTACTTAGAACCTACGGTTATTGAAGTTGCTACAGATACTTGTAAAATAAATCAGGAGGAAGTTTTTGGACCGGTGGTAACAATCATGCCTTTCGAAACTGAAGATCAGGTTCTGGATATGGCTAATAAGGTCAAATACGGCTTGTCGGCTACGCTTTGGACCAATGATTTAAAACGCACCATGCGTTTGAGTAAAAAATTGGAAGCTGGGATTATTTGGGTAAATACATGGATGTTGCGAGATCTGCGTACACCTTTCGGCGGAATGAAGTCCAGTGGCGTAGGTCGCGAGGGCGGTTTTGAGGCTTTACGATTTTTTACCGAAGCTAAAAATATTTGCATTAAATATTAAAATTTAAATTAATTATTTTCAATAAATGATAGAACTAACCAAGGATCTCTATTTTTCATCTGATCCTAAAGCAATGGATGTTGATCTTATTTTTAATTTTATAAAATCTACTTATTGGGGAAATATTAGAACAAAAGAGGAACAAAAAAAAGCCATAGAAAACACACTTAACTTTGGTTTATTTTATAAAAATGAACAAGTAGCATTCGCCAGAGTGATGACAGACAAGGTTTTTTTCGCTTATCTTTTAGATGTCTTTGTAGTGAAAGCACATCAAGGAAAAGGCTGGTCGAAATTACTCATTGAAAACATTTTAAATGACCCCGAATTATTAAAAATAGATAAATGGATGTTAGCCACAAAAGATACGCATACGTTGTATGAAAAATTTGGATTTAACGTGGTGAAAAGCCCAGAAAAACTGATGGAAAAATTAAGTTCACGCGCAAAAAAAATATACGAATAAAATGGATCTAAAAATAAACAATAAGAACGCTCTGGTTTGCGGAAGCACTCAGGGTATTGGAAAAGCAACGGCTATAGCGCTAGCCAATGAAGGTGTTAATGTTACGTTGGTTGCCAGAGACCGGGAGAAATTAAAAGCGGTTTTAGCTGAACTTCCGCAGCAGCGAAAACACAATTATATTGTGGCCGACTTTTCGAACCCCAGAGATCTGCAGGAGCAGGTTATTAAATTTATTGAAAAAGAACATGGGTTTCATATTTTAATAAACAACACCGGAGGTCCCAGAAGTGGCGAAATTTTAACAGCTAGTCTGGATGAATTTGAAAAGGCATTCATTATGCATTTAAAGTGCAATCATGTTCTAGCTCAAGCCACTATTCCTTTTATGAAAGAAGCGGGCTTCGGGCGTATTGTTAATGTGATCTCCACCTCAGTAAAAGAGCCAATCCCAGGACTTGGTGTAAGTAATACCATCCGCGGTGCTGTAGGAAACTGGAGTAAAACATTAGCCGGTGAAGTTGCGGAATTTGGTATAACCGTAAATAATGTGTTACCGGGTTTTACGGAAACGGAACGCTTATCAGAAATCATAAAAATAAAAGCTACCAAATCTGAAACTAACTTCGAGGATATGGCTGAAGAAATGAAACATTACACCCCAGCCAAACGTTTTGCACAACCGGAAGAGTTGGCAAATGTGATCACCTTTTTGGCCAGTGAGGCTGCGAGCTACGTAAACGGAATAAATGTTCCGGTAGATGGTGGACGTACAAAGAGTTTATAAAACCATCGCAACAACCAAACTAAATTAAAAGCACCATGAAACAATTATTATACTTGTTCTTTTTCTGTGTGAGTGTCTTGCTGAACGCACAAGATAATACAGGATGGATAATTAAGAGTGGCAAAGTACCTAATTACACCGGCATCGTTACAGCAAACGGGCGCATCGGGATCTTACCAGAGGATAAACCCTTTAGGACCAAAAGCATTATTTTGAATAATGTTTATGAAAAAGCTTCAGAACTCGGTGTAAGTCAGATTGTTTCCGGGATGAACTTTGCAAATCTGGATATAGAGGTTGATGGAGAAAAAATCACCGAAGGCAATGTGAGTGAATGGCACCAGAGTTTGAATATGAAAACAGCGTCTTTTGAGACCTCTTTCAATTTTAAGGACAAGGTAAAAGTAGTATATACTCTTTATGCTCTGCGGAATGTACCCTACGCGGGTTACATCGATGTTAGTGTTACCGCTTTACAAAATGTGAATCTAAAAGTAACCGGGAAGATAGAAACTCCAGAGGATTTTATTGAACCCTTAAGTACGTTTCGAATCTTGAAAGATAATGAAACGACCATGCCTATTTTACAAACTGTAGCCAAGACCCGTTTTGGTTCAAAAACTGTGGGTACGTCTGGGACTTTTATCTGGCATGGAATAAACTCGACCCGGGAAGAGCAACGCCCGGAATTACACCACAATTTAGTAAGTGATTACGATAATGAATTGTGGTTTTCTAAAACTCTTAAAAAAGGTAACGTTTACGAATTTGCATGGACGGGAAGTGAGTGTACTTCTCAGGATTTTAATGACCCCCAATCGGAATCGGAGCGGTTTGTGATCTTTAATTTATTAACGCAGAAAGCTGATTTACTTCAAGCCCATAGAGAACTTTGGGAACAGCTTTGGCAGGGTGATATTGAAATAGAAGGCGATATGCAATCGCAGTTGGATGTGCGTTTGGCATTATACCATTTATACGCCTTTTCCAGAGGAGATTCGGATCTGAGTATCGCACCTATGGGACTCTCTTCTCAAAATTATAATGGCCATATTTTTTGGGACACTGAATTATGGATGTTCCCTCCCCTACTTTTATTTAATGAACCCATTGCAAAGTCACTTGTAAATTACAGGTCGGATCGCCTGAGTAAGGCCAAGCAAAAAGCTGTTAATTTTGGTTTTAAAGGTGCTATGTATCCTTGGGAAAGTGATGATACCGGAGAAGAAGCGACACCAGCCTGGGCCTTAACCGGAACGTTTGAACATCATATTACCGCTGATATTGCCATTGCCTTTTGGAATTATTACAGGGTGACTCAGGATCTGGGTTGGTTAAAAACCAAAGGCTATCCCGTAATGAAAGCAGTTGCTGATTATTGGGTAAGTCGGGCTAATAAAAATGATGACGGCTCATACAGTATAAATAATGTTGTGGGGGCCAATGAATTTGCTCCGAACGTGAATGATAATGCGTTCACAAACGGTTCGGCCATTACGGCATTGGAATTCGCGAAAGCAGCAGCTTTAACAGTGGGCGAAAGGCCAAACCCCGACTGGGAAACTGTGGCGAAAAAACTGAAAATTTACAAGTTTCCTGATGGGACAACTATGGAGCATAGTACATACGATGGTGCGATTATAAAACAAGCCGATGTGAATTTACTCGCTTACCCCCTACACATTATAACTGATAAAGAAACTATTGTAAAAGACCTTAAGTATTACGAGCCTAAACTGGCTGAAGAAGGCCCGGCGATGGGACAATCGGTATTTGCTGTTATTTATGCCCGATTGGGTGATACTGAAGAGGCCTTCCGTTTATTTAAACGTAGTTATGAGCCTAATAAGCGTCCACCGTTTGGCGCTTTAGCCGAAGCTGCTACTAGTAATAATCCGTATTTTGCAACTGGTGCCGGCGGCATGCTCCAAGTGGTGTTATTTGGTTTTGGCGGCCTAGATATTACCGATGCCGGTGTGATACAAAAAAACCCGATACTTCCTAGGGAATGGAAAAAATTGACGCTAAAAGGTATTGGCCCGGAACGGAAAACTTTTGTGATTGAGTAAAAGTGATTTTGATTTCGGATTAGCGTTGAAAAGTTCGTAACTTTATATACCAGTAATTGCGTGAGGGATTGCAGCGATATCCTTTTTGCCAATAGCAAAAAGATTTAGCGGAAAGCCCGACAGCCACGTTTGAAAACGTGGGTGACACGCCCAAAAAAATTAAAAAGATATGAGTAAGATTGTTTCGCCTTTGAATTTTAAAGCCTGGATTGATGAACACCGCCACCTTTTGAAACCGCCTGTGGGAAATAAAATGGTGTGGCAGGATACCGACTTTATCGTGATGGTGGTTGGCGGGCCCAATAGCCGTAAGGATTATCATTATAACGAAACACCAGAATTTTTCTACCAGATAGAAGGTGATATTGTCCTTAAAATTATTGATAATGGCACGCCTAAAGATATTCATATAAAGGAGGGGGATATTTTTTATTTGCCTCCAAAAGTACCTCATTCGCCGCAACGTGGTGCCAATACTGTTGGGTTGGTAATCGAATATCGACGCTCGGAAGGCATGGAAGATGCGCTGTTATGGTTTTGTGAAAAATGCGCAACAAAATTATATGAGGAGGCTTTTACTTTGAAAAATATTGAAACGGATTTACCTAAGATCTTTGATCATTTTTATGGAGATGTTTCCAAACGTACGTGTACAAATTGTGGTTCAGTAATGGAGCCACCGAAAAAAGCATAACTTAAAAATTTGAGTTGTAATTACAGCATATGAAAAGACCTAAACTTAGAATTAATGGGCACTCGCACCTTCTTCCTTATCCTGAGGAAATTCCGGATTACATGCGTGAGAAAGGCATTTTTTGGGTGGATAAGGACCGGAAATTTATGCTTCAAAAAGATTGGAGTCGTCCTGTAACGGATTCTAGTTTCTTTCTTCACGAAAAGCTGGAATGGATGGATCGGTATAATATAGATCATGCTGTTGTACTGAATTTATCGCAATTATATGGAAATGGTCTGCGTGTTGAAGAAATGAAACAAGCTTTGCGCTTTCAAAATGATTTTAATGCCCGAATCCAAGAAGATCACCCCAGTAAATTTACTTGTGGTTTTGTGGTGCATCCTGGATTTGTTCGCAGTGCGTGCTGGGAAATTGAGCGTTGTGTAGAGCAACACGGTATGCAATTATTGTGTTTGCCAACACATTACATGGATACCATTGGAACCTGGCGCTGCATTTTTGATGAAGAAAACGAGCCGATTTTTGAATTAGCCAGCCATTATAATCTAGCCGTAGAAATTCATCCATATGATGGTGAAAAGTTTATTAAGCTGGAAAATACTTCCTGGCGCTTTCATTTAATCTGGATGCTGGCGCAGTGTGCAGATGCCTATCATTTTTTAAGTTTGAATGGCTACCAGGACAAATACCCGAACATGCGCACGTGTTTTGCGCATGGTGGACAACTAGCACAAATAAATTTAGGCCGTCGAATTCAGGGATTTGATGGCAGACCGGATCTGTTTGAAGGGAAGCACCACCCGAGAAAAGCTGTTGGACATAAAAACATCTTTTTCGATACACTGGTTCACGATACCGGATCTTTGGAATTACTTATCAAAAATCAGGGATCCAAACAAGTGCTTATGGGTCTGGATGACCCCTATCCTCTTGGTGAAATGGAAAGTGCAAAACAATCGTCATACCCAGGGAAAATTCTCGATCTAGCTATTGAACAAAAAATCATTACTCCGGAAGAGCAGGATGCTATTTGGGATGATAATGTAATTAGCTGGTTATGTGGCGACGATATTGCGGCCAAAAACAAATTGATTAACCGAATTTTAAGCTAATGCATTTTATTCCTGAAGCTTTAGATGATTATGTGGTGCAGCACTCGGAAAATGAACCTGAACTACTGCAACAACTTACCAGAGAAACCTACCAGAAAATTTTACAACCACGGATGCTTAGTGGCCACTATCAAGGGCGATTATTAAGTATGATCTCAAAACTGGTCCGTCCGAAATGTATTCTGGAGATAGGAACTTACACGGGTTACTCGGCCTTGTGTTTGGCTGAAGGCCTGCAACCGCAAGGTGAATTACACACCATTGATGTGAATGAGGAATTGGTGAAATTCCAAAGAAAATATTTTGACAAATCTGATTATGGGCCTCAGATTCACCAACATTTAGGTGACGCTTTGGAACTTATCCCCGAGATTGGAAAGACCTTTGATCTGGTTTTCATTGATGCTGATAAATCGAATTATGTGAATTATTTCCACACGATAATAGATTTGGTAAATCCCGGTGGTATTATTTTATCGGATAATGTCTTATGGAGCGGAAAAGTAATAGAACCGCTGAAAGCTGACGATGTTGACACAAAAGCACTAATAGAATATAATACCTTATTGAAAAAAGATCCCAGATTGGAAACGGTATTATTGCCTATTCGCGATGGATTGACCTTAAGCCGAAAACTTTTACATTAAGATACCCGAAGTGCGTTTAGCTCATTAGCCTTACATTCTTTTATTTTGGTTTCAATCATTTGAAAAAACTCGATGTTATCGAATGGTTTTGTTAGAATACCACTAAAACCAATTTCGCTGTAGTTTTCACGCACATAATCAATATCGGCTGCTGTAAGGGCTATAATAGGAATGTTAGGATTGAATTCTCGAATTAATTCCGTGGCTTCTACACCGTCCATTACAGGCATGTTTATGTCCATTAAGATTAAATCTAATGATTTATTTTTAGCATACTCAACAGCTTCAGAACCATTTTCTACCACGTGGCAACTGTAATTTTGAAGCCTCAGCAAGTTCTTGGTAACGACCTGATTTATTTTATTATCCTCTGCTATCAGAATATTAAATTTCTTATTGATAGCAACAATCTTACCGCTGTTTTTTTCTTTCTCAATGGCCAGCTGTTTTTCGTTATCTATATCGAAAGTGACGTTGAAACTGAATTTGGCACCTTGGCCTTCCTCACTTTCTAATTCGATCTGGCTACCAAATAATTCTACGATCTTTTTTGAAATAGATAATCCCAGACCCGTTCCTTGATAATTGATATTAATATTACGCTCCAACTGGGAGAAATTTTCAAAAATAGATTCGAATTTATCTTTTGGAATACCTAGACCATTATCTTCTACCTCAAATCGTAAATGTGCTTTATTATTATTTAGATTTATAGTTTTTATACGGACATTGATGGTACCGCTTTCAGTAAATTTGATACTATTCCCTATTAAATTCAGCAACACCTGAGACAACCTTATACTGTCACACTTTATGAACATAGGAACATCATCATCAATACTAACTTCAATTTTGTTATTAGTTTCCTGTAGGCGATAACTAAATGAACTAATATTGTTTTTTATTAGCTCTCTGATATTAATGGTTGTTAGCTTTAATTCTAAATTCTCTGATTCAACTTTTGAGAATTGAAGCACTTCATTTACTAGATTTAGTAAATAATCCCCTGAAAACTTGAGGGAAGAAAGCAACTTATTGTCGCTAGAATTTAGATTGTTATTTTCTAATAACAATGAGGTTATACCCACCACCCCGTAAAGCGGTGTGCGCAATTCGTGGGTTACATTTGAAATAAATTTCGATTTAAGTTCCGAGGATTTCACCGCCTCTAATCGGGCTGTTTCCAACTCTTTATTCTGGTTGGCCAAAAATGATGTTAGACGTCGGTTTGAAACATAACTTCTATAGAGAATCAAAGTACAAATTACTAGTAAGATCATCGCAAACACAATAATAAGGTTGATGGTTTTCATATTATTTGCCTTTTGAATCTGATATAATTCTTTAGTTTTGGCAGTTACAAACCTGTTTTTGTAATCTTCGACGGATAATCTGGATAAATTTATAGCCTCATTGTTGGCCTTTATCTCTACGGCCATCTTTTCTGTATATTCGTTATGTTTTAACAGCGCTTTATAGGCTTCACCTTTATTATCAGACTCGGAATAACTAAAGGATAATTGTTTATAGATATTTTTATAAACTGTGTTAATTTCAAGATTTTCAACCTTAACCCCAGATTTCAAATAACTAACAGCAACATTAAACTTTTCAATGGCACTATTATGAAATCCTTGTTTTTGATAATAAATACCATATAGGTAATTAATAAAACCTTTATAATACATAGATCGGGAGTCCCGTTCTCTAATAAGTAATTTCTCTAAACTAACCAGATTAATAACAGCTTTCTGCTCGTCATCCACTTTAAGGTAAAGTTCACAAAGTTTTGTTCGAATATCAAGGGCCGTGATATTACATTCTGATTGGTCATATATATTTTCTGAGTAGTTCTCACACTTTGAGATACTGGCTACGGCCTTTTCAAGAAAAATAATAGCCACATCTATAGATTCTGTCTGTGCTTTAATTTCGCCTAAACTAAGATAGGCATGTGCTAAAAGGAATTCATTATTAATCTTTGTAGCCTGTGCCAGTGTAACACGAAAACTCCTTTCAGCATCATCAAAGGCCTGCATTTTTACAAATATTTTGCCTAAGTTATAGCTTGCTATGGCTTGGCCATAATGATCACCAATGGAATCGGATAATTTTTTACTGAGATTGAAAATTTTGAAAGATTCAACAATTTTATTTTCTTCGAGATATTGTTGAGCGCTTGAATTGATACTATCTATTTTATTGATAATATCTCTTTCGTTCTGAGCATAGGAGGAAATAAAACATGCGAGGGCACATACCAGGAGGTTAAGTTTCATGAGTATACAATGTTAGATTTGGGCACTTAAAATTAATTTTTTTCCTACGAATATGAATTAATTTTTCGTTCAAAAACAAAAAACACATGACCAATGGACGGAGGGAAAAAATAGTAGAGGGTGTTTGTAATCAGTAAATTACAATTTTCTTTTGATAGAGCCGGTAAAATCTTCGACCTCATCTTTTACTTTGTTGAGCTCCTTTTTAACATCCTCAGAAATACTTGTATCAATTCCATTTCTTTCAGCTGTTTTCGTAATCTCTTTTTTGATGTCGTTAGTAGCATCTTTTAAAACACGCATACCTTTCCCCAAACCTCGAGCGATTTCGGGTAACTTATCGGCGCCAAAAACCATAATAGCTATGAAGAGAATAAAAGCTATTTCGGCACCACTAATAAACAAGTAAATAATATCTGTTATCACAATACAAATATATGGAGATGTTTTGTAAATAAATTAAAAAGCCACCAAGATTTAATTCTTGATGTATAAAAAAAGCCAACTTTTAGTTGGCTTTTTCTAACGCTTTATTTATGCTTTTATTTTTTCTTTAAACTTATCAAATTTACTTGATTCTGTTGATCGAGGCCAAGCATTATTTTCAGTATTTACGTCCGCAGTTTCAGCATCCGGATCGATCTCAAAACTTTTAATGGCTTTTTGTGTTTTCAAAACCTTAGATACTTCTTTATCATTATATCTCCAAATCTGAGCCGGATATGTAAATCGCTCTTTAGTATCATCTTCATATGTTACCTGCAAAATAATTGGCATTATCAGACCTCCCGGTTTTTCGAAGTTAACCTGGTAAAAGTGCTTAGGTGCCTCAACCAAATGCTCTTTTTCTTTTTGCGACAATCCTGATAGATAATCGTTCAGAGCTGAAAACTCATTGACTTGCTTTTCTCCCTTTTTATTTTCACCATCCTGGGCTTTTGCATAATAGATAAATTTTTCCTTGTCAATCTTAATATTGTAACGTTTGGATATACTCTCTAGTCGTTCATTTGCTTGCGCCGTAGGCTTGTCTGTTAAGTAATACTCATCAACCGATTTGATTCCTATGTCATTAACATCAGTAGTATAGAACCAACCACGCCAGAACCAATCTAGATCCATAGCCGAAGCATCTTCCATAGTTCTAAAGAAATCAGCAGGTGTAGGATGTTTGAACATCCAGCGCTGAGAATAAGTCCTGAAGGCATAATCAAATAACTCAGGTCCCATGATCGTTTGACGCAACAAATAAAGACCGGCAGCTGGTTTTGTATAAGCATTAGGACCAAATTGATGTACATAATCGCCTTGAGACATTATTGGAGACAAATAACTTTGATCACCACTCATGTAAGGCACGATATCTTTTGGTAAATTCCCTGTAATAAAATTAGGATCGAAGTCAAGTTCTGCCAAAGTTTCTACAAAGGAATTAATACCTTCATCCATCCAGGTCCACTGGCGCTCATCACTATTTACGATCATTGGGAAAAAGTTATGTCCGACTTCGTGTGTTATAACACCGATCATACCACGTTTGGTACGTTCTGAATATGTACCATCAGGATTTGGTCGACCATAATTAAAGCAAATCATTGGATACTCCATACCTTGACGCTCAGAATGAACCGAAACGGCTTTATTGTATGGATAATCAAATGTTAATTTTGAATATTCTTCCAGTGTATTTGCCACCACACGCGTTGAGAATTCTTCCCATAATGGATTCCCTTCTTTTGGATAAAGAGAAACAGCCATTACTGTTCGTCCATTAATATCTACAGCCATTTCATCCCAGATATATTTTCTTGAGGATGCAAAAGCAAAATCTCTTACATTCTCGGCTTTAAAGTGCCAAGTCTTATTTTCTGTACTTCGACCTTTTTCATTCGTTTCTGCTTCTTCTTGAGTGACAATAAAAACCGGTTTATCAAAAGATTTTTTAGCTTGCGCAACTCTTTTTTGTTGCTCTTTAGTTAAAACTTCTTTCGGGTTTTGTAATACACCTGTAGCATCCATAATATGATCAGCAGGCACTGTAATACTTACATCAAAATCCCCAAATTCTAGGGCAAACTCACTACGTCCCCAAAATTGCATATTTTGCCATCCTTCCACATTATCATAAACACAAAGTCTTGGGTAAAATTGAGCAATGGTATAATTTTTATTACCATCAGGGAAAGTTTCAAGACCCGATCGGCCACCATCCACATTGATATCGTTGATATTGTACCACCATTTGATTTTAAATTTAAAAACATTACCTGGAGCCAATGGCTCTGGTAAAGTTATCCGCATCATAGTTCGGTTAATCATGTGTTGCAGATCTGAACCATCCTCTGCTTTTACATAGTCTAAATTAAAGCCTCCATCAAAAGCTTGTTCTAGATTATCTTTTGCAAATCCTTGAACCGAACTATATGGGCGGTCAAAGCTTTCACTTTTCGCATCAGGCGTTTTGGAATCTTTCGCCCGCATATTTTGATCAAGTTGCACCCATAGATAAGGTAAAGCATCCTTTGAATTATTATGATATGTGATATTTTCTTCCCCATAAATACGGTCTGTAGCTTCATCTAAACGGATATCCATAACGTAGTCTACCTGTTGCTGGGTATATTTATAACCTGGAGCACCCGAAGCTGTTCTGGTTTCATTGGGTGTGGCTAAAAGGTCTTTCATTTGCCTAAATTTATTTTGGTCTGTATGACCTTGCATTACATTTTGGGCAAATACTCCTGACACCATAAAACATAGTGACAAGCATAGGGAAGGAATTAATCTCATATCAATTTTCTGTTTTTAACTTTAATTTTGAAACGTGCTTGTTTCTAAAAGGTTCGAAATTAAGAAAATTAAGAGGTTGTTTGAGTATTTTAATTAAAATTTAACACCTTTTTGTGTGAATTTACGTCTAGAATGAAACTTAACTGCTTTCCATTGATTTTGGTCTTAATAATATTCTTTTGATCCTCGTTGAGGTCGAATAAAACTTTATTCGAAATTTCGAATGTATCAATGTGTGCTATATCAGCAATTTCGAGATAACATTTCATAATATCACCTTCATATTCCTTGCCTAAAAAATTAATTTTCGCTGGCTTCCCGTTAATGTTTATTAAAAACCGTGTATTAAAATAGTCTCGTAAATAGGTGTTTACGATCTCCGGCTCTTGCGGTCCTGCAATTACAAGCGTATCATCGAAATTTGCTTGAAGCACATTTTCAATGTCATCTACAAAAAGTCGGGATATTATTTGTACGGCTCTTTCTTGAGGCACAAAATCTACCTGAGTCACACTCACATAGTATTTATGGAATACTGTAAAGGAACTTAAGGACAAAACCAAACCCACTAAGGCCACTTTGAAAAGGTTCATAGAATTTATTTTAGGTAAAAATACTCGTTTTTTAAAGTTCAAAAAGTGTTCCAAAGTTTTAATCGGGTTTTTCATTTAAATTCTTTTTATACTGTACCAACTTTTCTTTCAAAAATTCTAACAATTCAATATCATTTTTTTGGTTACAGCGCTCCATAAATTTAGGATCGGACTCACAGAAATAGAGGAATTCGGTTCGTAAATCCATTTCCAAAGGGAAAAATTTAAAAAAATCCGGAGCTAAAGTTGTTTTTATGCGATGTAACAAATCGTCTTTAGCCTCGTGCAAAACACGAGCTTTTAGCATTTTTGTTCTACCGGAAATGGCATTTATAATCGGCGTAAATTGCATGGCAGCACCTAAACCAAAACCATTACTAGAACCAGAGGTGAAGCTTGAGGCTTCACTCAATCTTCGTTCACTTTGTGTTGCTATTTTTCCTGTATAACCCGGAATACCCACATCGTAAAAGTTTATAGGCTCCTTCCCTTCAACCTGCTTAATATCATCTCCTAATTTACCTGATAAAATTTTACCCAGAACCACTTCATTCAGTTCGTTCACCGCATCAACAAGTTGTACTTCACAAATTTTACTCGTTAACATCTGATTATTAACTGTAATTTGCAGCGGTTTGTATACTAACGAACTAAATACGAGCGTATCATAAAGTTGTACTTGAATGCTAAACCTTCCCTGAGCATCTGTAATTGTGTTTACTTTACCGGTAATGTTCAAGACATTAATGTTCTCCAAGTCACTTCCAGCCTTTATGCGACCTTGAAGAATCACAGACTGAGACCTCACCACATTTGCAGAAACCAAACAGCAGAAGAATACAAAAAGTTTCAAATAGATTGAATTTAAAAATCTAAAGAACGTATAAAAAGTTCAAAATTAATCTTTAAGGAATTTTAATCTTTTGTTAAATAAAACCTTATAGAAATTCTATTGCTCTAAAAAGGATTTGCTTTTTTGGGTGAGTTGTTCCAGAAAAGGCATTTCGTTACCATATTGAAGCAATGAAGGATCAAAATTTTCATCCTGGACGTACTTAATAAAATCTTCCACTTGATCTTCTGGAATATTGAAATTATCTGTTAGGAATTGTGCGCTAAAATAATATTTATAAGAATCGATGGGCACTTCGGGTACCCTTCCTTCCTTTTTATTTACATTTTTGGAACGAAATAAGGGAAGTAATAATTGATCCACAATATTCACAACATTTAAACCATTTACCAACCTTGTACGCTCTTCGTTAATGGCTATATTTCGAACTTCGGACTTATTATCTTCTTCAAATTCAAAATCACCCATATTGGCTAAGGCAAAATACAGAGCATCCATTCTGGGTTTAAAGGGTGCTGATCTATCCATATCCTCTTGAAGCGTTCCGGTTAGTTTAGTAGGTAAAAGGACAACCGGATCCAATTGATTAATATCATCAATAAGAAAGATCTTCATGGATCTAGACTCCATAATATCTTCATTTACGCGAAAACTTATATTCTGAAATTGAAGTGCACTAACTTCTATACGATCGTTAAGTCTAACTGCTAAAGTGAACATACCATCTTCATCCGTAATAGTCCCTTTATTTGATGTCGCATTGAAAATCGTTATACCCGAAATATCATCGCTTTCAACAATAATCTTACCACTTACCTCTACGCGATTAAAATCTTGAGAATATCCCAATAAACCAATTGCTAAAACGAAGAGAAGTGTTATTTTTTTCATGTTCAATTTTTATTAAAGTTAGCATTTATTCCTAAGTTTTTCATTAAAATTCGTTTGAAATTTCCTTAAATAGTATCTTTAAACTCTAAAAAAAATCACATTTTATCATGAAGCAAATGATCATCGCAAGTACTTCCACCGTTCATGGGAGCGGCTATCTCGAGTATATAATAAATGAGCTCGAGCATTTCTTTAAAAATACCGATGAAATTCTATTTATACCTTATGCACGACCGGGCGGTATTTCTCATGATGAATACACCGCTAATGCACATCAGGCTTTTTCAAAAATCAATAAATCAGTTCGTGGTTTACATACTTTTGATGACCCCAAAAAGGCCATACAAAACGCGAAGGGTATTTTTACGGGAGGTGGTAACACTTTTGTGCTATTAAACCAGATTTATAAAAATGATATTATTGATGCTTTAAAATCTGCGGTGAACTCTGGAACGCCCTATTTAGGAACTAGTGCCGGCAGTAATATTTGTGGATTGTCCATAAAAACAACCAATGACATGCCTATAGTATATCCACCAGGTTTTAATGCCTTAGGGTTAGTTCCTTTTAATATTAATCCGCATTATTTAGATCCCGACACTAATAGTACCCATATGGGGGAAACCAGAGAAACCAGAATTAAGGAGTTTCACAAGTATAATACACCTCCAGTAATCGGGCTACGAGAAGGGAGTTGGCTATCGGTAAGTGATTCATCGATTGTTTTGAAGGGACCTTTATCAGCGCGTATTTTTGAACATCATAAAACGCCCTATGAGTTAGATTCCGGAAGCGAATTAAATCAATTAAATTAAAAAACCTTACCCCGGAAGGATAAGGTTTTTGAGCGGGAGACCGGGTTCGAACCGGCGACATTCAGCTTGGAAGGCTGACGCTCTACCAACTGAGCTACTCCCGCGACGGATGCAAAGATAAATTCATTTTAAATTAAATCAAGAAAATTTTAAAGCTTTTTTAAAAAATGATAGCCCAAAATAGCATAGCCTTCATTGAAATAAAATTTATGCGATTGCGGGTTGTTCACATAGGTATTTAATTCCATGGTTTCATAACCTTTTGACTTAACATAGGATTCAATCCATTTAAAAAATTGCTTCCCAATTTGCTTTCCTCGAAAATCTTCATCAATAAAAACATGGTCGGGTTCTACACTTTTCCCTGAATAATGACGGGTACAAAACCAAAGTCCACAAACACCTATTAATTTCCCATCAGCATAGACCACGGCGCATTCATAATTCTGGTGAATCATTTCATTGAAACGCAACTTTAAAATAGTTTCGGGAATGCTTTTATTATTCAACCGATATACCAAAGGAACGATTAGTTGAATATCTTTTGGATCTAATATTTTAAACTCTAAGGTCATGGATTTCCCATTTTAAAACGAAATTAGGGAATAATTTATTCATAGGATTCAAAAATTTAAGTAAGTTTAGTTCCATATTTAATTTAGGTAAGGTATCAAATGAATCGTGCTAAAACAGACCCTGTCGATTTCGAAATTAAGGAAATTGGCAGTAAAGAAACTTATAGCGTAAGGCATCCTGTGCTTCGAAAAGGACAACCCCTAGCCTCTTGTGCCTTTGATGGGGATGATTTAAAGACGACCATCCATTTAGGGATTTTTGATTCTAAAAAACTTGTAGGAGTGGCAACTTTATTAAAAAACAACAACCCTGATTTTAAGGCTCCTATTCAATACCAGTTACGAGGAATGGCCATATTGGAATCACATCAAAAAAAAGGGCTTGGAAATCAGCTTCTTGCTTATGCGGAGGCTTTATTAGTTTCAAAACAAATTGGTTTTATTTGGTGTAATGCCCGAGAGATTGCTACGAATTTTTACAAAAACAATGGTTTTTCAATAAGTGGAGAACCCTTTGATATTCCAATTATTGGTACACATTTTAAGATGTATAAATGGTTATAATATTTTTGGACACAAAAAAAGCCTTGTTTTAACAAGGCTTTTTGGAGCGACTAACTCAAAATAATTATACTATAATTATTTATTTTTTTGCTAAGGCATGTTTTAGTATTGCTGCAGCATCAATAGCACCATGCAATTTTGCATATTGTAAAGCTGTCAAACGTCTATCTGACTTAGCTTTTAAGTTGGCACCTTTTTCAATTAAGATTTTTAAAATCTCTGTGCGATTGTATTTTGCAGCATACATTATTGGTGTCATACCATTAGATGTTTGGTTAACATCTTCTCCTAATTCTAAAAGTTTTTGAACGGTTTCAATATCGCCAAGAGCAATAGATACACAGAAAGAATTTACTTTAAAGTACTTAGTAGATGTTAAAGGTTCTCCCTTGGTTGTCGTTGCGTTCGCTTGAACTGATACCATGGTAAAGCACATGGCGATAACTGTAAAAATGATTGTTTTTCTCATGATGAAAGAATTTAAGTTTGATTAATGATTACGTTTTTTGATCTATATAAAGAGACGACTTATTTTTGAAACTGTTACATAAAAAATATGCAAATAACACATTTTTAACGTTTGATTCACAAAACGTTAACTTAAAGAACTAAACCCTATAAAAATAAAAATCCCTTTAAAGCTGGTGTTTTTCAGTGGTATCGCAATCATAATAATTACAACTTCCCTATCTTTGTTATCTATTAAAAGTTTTAAGAAAATGAATAAAAAAGTAATACTGATGATTCTGGATGGTTGGGGTATTTCACCCGATCCAAAAGTATCTGCTGTAGATGAAGCTAATACACCTTTTATAGATTCTTTATATACGAAGTATCCCCATGCTACCTTAAGAACAGATGGATTAAATGTTGGTTTACCTGAAGGACAAATGGGAAATAGTGAAGTAGGACACATGAACTTAGGTGCCGGTCGCATTGTTTATCAGGATTTGGTTAAAGTAAATTTGGCAGTAAAAAATAAAACCATACAAAAAGAACAAGTTTTAGTTGATGCCTTTGATTATGCTAAGAAAAATAATAAAGATGTGCACTTTCTTGGATTACTAAGTGATGGCGGTGTGCATTCGCATATTAATCATTTATTAGGACTCATTGATGCTGCTGAAGCTTACGGTTTAGAGCGCACCTACGTTCATGCCTTTACTGATGGTCGGGATGTAGATCCTAAATCTGGCTATGGATTTATAACAACACTCGAAGATCATATTGAAGGCAAACACACCAAACTAGCTACGGTAACCGGGCGCTATTACGCCATGGACCGCGATAATCGTTGGGAGCGTGTTAAATTAGCTTACGATGCTATGGTTCGTGGTGAAGGGGTAAAAACCAAACATGTTACTGATGTGATTCAAAATAGTTACGACGACGACATTACCGATGAATTTATCAAGCCGATCATTATGACAGATGCCGAGGATAAACCAGTGACACAAATAAAGGATGGCGATGTAGTGATCTTCTTTAATTTCAGAACCGATCGTGGCCGAGAATTAACAGAAGCTTTATCGCAAAAGGACTTCCATGAACAAAACATGCATAAGTTGGATCTCCATTACGTTACGATGACAAACTATGACAGTACATTTAAAAATGTGAATGTCATTTTCAATAAAGAAAATTTGACAGATACTCTTGGTGAGATCCTAGAAAAACATAATAAGAAACAAATTCGTATTGCCGAGACGGAAAAATATCCACATGTAACATTCTTTTTCTCAGGTGGAAGAGAGCAGCCCTTCAAAGGAGAAAGCCGAATTTTAAGAAACTCGCCAAAAGTAGCTACTTACGATTTAAAGCCAGAAATGAGTGCTTACGAACTGCGTGATGCTTTGATTCCTGAGTTGGAAAATGAAACAGTCGATTTTGTATGTCTTAATTTTGCCAATGGTGATATGGTTGGCCATACCGGCGTCATGGAAGCAGCTATAAAGGCCTGCGAAGCCGTCGACGCCTGCGTTAAGGATGTCGTGAGTACGGCCCTGGATCATGATTACACCACACTTATTATTGCAGACCATGGTAATTGCGAAACGATGGTGAATCCGGATGGTTCTCCAAATACAGCCCATACCACTAATCCCGTACCCTTTATTTTAGTTGATAAAGAACTTAAGCACATTGAGGATGGTATTTTAGGAGATTTGGCTCCAACCATCCTAAAACTTATGGGCATTGAGCAACCTGAGGCCATGACACAACACGCATTGGTTTAAGTTAAAAAGGAAATCGCTATTTTCGCTATTAAAGCGTAAACCCAACTTTTAAAATGAATTTTAAACATGCCTTGACCATTGCTGTTGATTTTGATGGCACCATAGTAGAAGACGCTTATCCTGAAATTGGTAAGCCACAAGTATTTGCCTTTGAATCCTTGAAAAAATTACAGGAGCAAGGCCACCGTCTTATCCTATGGACTTACAGGAATGGTGACCGATTAGAGGAAGCCGTAAAATTCTGCGAGGAAAAAGGTCTTGTTTTTTATGCCGTAAATAAAAGTTTTCCGGAAGAGGAAGAAGACCCAAAAAGAAGTCGAAAAATTTTAGCCGATCTTTTTATAGATGACAGAAATTTAGGAGGTTTCCCCGGTTGGGCCCATGTATATCAAACCCTAACCAACGAAACCCCGCAAATTCCGAAAAACAAAAAAGGCTTTTTGGGTTTATTTAAGTCGTCCTAAATCAATTCAAAATAAGCTTTTTCAATAGTTTCCCGATGGTCCGGATGAGCGATATTCACTAATTCCTTAACTCGCTGTTTTATAGTTTTTCCATAAAGATTCGCAATACCATATTCTGTGATCACATATTGGATATGTGCTCTAGTCGTAACAACACCGGCTCCAGGTTTAAGAACTGGAACAATTCGACTAATTCCATTTTTTGTCACACTTGGCAATGCAATAATGGCCTTTCCTCCTTTACTTAAGGATGCACCACGAATATAATCCATCTGTCCACCCACTCCGGAATACATTTTCCCACCAATGGAATCAGCACATACCTGTCCGGTAAGATCCACCTCTATAGCCGAGTTTATCGCTACCATTCTGGGATTTCTCTTTATTCTGGAAACATCGTTCACAAAATCAGATTCCCGCATTTCCACAAAAGGATTATCATCTACATAATCATATAAACGTTTTGAACCCACTAGGAAAGTTGCTAACGAACGTCCGGGACTAATTTTTTTATAATCACCATTAACAACACCATTCAATATTAAATCGATCACGCCATCCGAGAACATCTCAGTGTGCAATCCTAAATTTTTATGATTAGTAAGACGAGATAAAACGGCATTAGGAATCGTACCGATACCCATCTGAAGCGTACTTTTATCCTCAATCAGACTAGCTACATAATCTCCTATTTTATCTTCAATCTCGGTAGGCTCACCAAATTGATGCTCAGGGATAGGCTCATTACAGGGCACAAAATAATCGATTTCAGAATGATGTATGATACCATCACCATGTGTTCTTGGCATTTGTTCATTAACTTGAGCGATAACAATCTTAGCATTTTGAATGGCTGCTAAACTCGCTTCAACAGAAACACCGAGTGAGCAATAGCCATGCTTATCAGGTGTTGAAACGTGTATTAGTGCTACATCCAAGGGCAAAATATTTCGCTTAAACAACAGGGGCAGCTCACTTAAGAATACAGGTGTATAGGATCCGTTTCCAGCCGTTAAAGTATGGCGGACATTTTTTCCAATAAAGAAGGAATTCACATGAAAACTTTCTTTGTATTCCGGGTTAGCATAAGGAGTTTCTCCTTCAACATGTAAATGACAAACCTCAACATGGCGTAATTCTTCATGACGATCACTTAAGGCTTTCATTAAAAGTTGAGGCGCTGCGGCTGCAGCTTGAACATAAACTCTATCGTTGTTCTTAATAACTTTAACTGCTTCAGCAGCACTTACATTTTTATACATAGTATTTATAACTTTTTACCTTGCAAAATTATTGATACAATCTATGAAAAAAACTGTCAAAAGTCATATGTCTTTAAAAATTTGAAGTTTTATTTTAAGTATCTTTGCCAATATTTTCTATTTATGATTGAAGTAAAAACACGAGAGGAAATTGAGTTAATGCGTGAGAGTGCTTTGATAGTATCAAAAACACTGGGTGAGGTCGCTAAGGCCATCAAACCTGGTGTGTCGACGCTTGAACTTGATAAAATAGCAGAGGAATATATTAGAGACCATGGTGCAGAACCGGGGTTTTTGGGACTTTATGATTTTCCAAATACCCTTTGCATGAGTCCGAATGCTCAGGTTGTACACGGTATTCCGAATAAAGAACCTTTAAAGGAGGGAGATATTATTTCAGTAGACTGTGGTGCTTTGAAAAATGGCTTTTATGGTGATCATGCTTATACATTTGCCATAGGTGAGATTGATCCGGAAACTGAAAAATTATTGCAAGTAACCAAGGAATCGCTGTATGTTGGTATCCGTGAATTTAAAATCAACAATCGCGTTGGTGATGTGGGATATGCTATTCAAAAATATTGTGAGGAGCATGGTTATGGTGTGGTTCGCGAACTCGTGGGTCATGGCTTAGGCAAAAAAATGCATGAAGATCCTGAAATGCCTAATTACGGAAAACGAGGCCGTGGTAAAAAGTTCATTGAGGGGATGGTAGTAGCCATTGAACCTATGATAAATTTAGGAACGCATAGAATTAAACAACACCGTGATGGTTGGACGATCACGACTTTAGATAATAAACCAAGTGCACATTTTGAACATGATGTAGCACTCATTGATGGAAAACCCGAATTGCTTTCAACCTTTGCTTATATTTATGAAGCTTTAGGAATTGAAAGCGAAGAAGAAAATGAATTTCGCCAACAAGCGCTCGTTCTATAAATTTCTATGACTTACGACATTAAAAATATACCGCCCAAGGAGCTTACTGAAGGTATCACCGGACGTTACGTCCATACGAAGCACAATACCATTGGGTTTATAACCGTGAAAAAAGGCGCAATTCTCCCTGAGCATAAACATGTTCACGAGCAGATTACACAAATGGTTTCCGGTAAATTTGAAATGACGATAGACGGCAAGACCAAAGTTTTGGAAGCCGGAAGCATCACCGTAATTCCATCAAACATTTTGCATAGTGCGAAGGCTCTAAGCGACTGTGAAATTATCGACACCTTTTATCCTGTTCGCGAAGACTATAAATAGCAATTTGAAATCTATTTTTAAGTTCATACTCAATCGCATTCCTCGGCCCATCTTAATCAGGCTCAGTTATATCATTCGCCCACTTTTAGCTTTCATTCTAAAAGGAAATAAATTTACCGATCCAATTGATGGAAAACAGTTCAGATCACTACTCCCTTATGGCTATGGTAAACAAAGGTCCAATGCCCTTTCTCCGTCAACGTTAAGTTTAGAGCGACATAGATTACTTTGGCTTTACTTAAAAAATGAAACGGATTTCTTTGATGCACCAAAAAAAGTATTGCATTTTGCACCGGAGCAAGCATTTTACAAGCGCTTTAGAAAGCTAAAAAACCTTGATTATACAACCACTGACCTAAATTCACCTTTGGCGGATGTTAAAGCTGATATTTGTAACCTGCCGTTCGAATCTGATCAATTTGATATTATTTTATGCAATCACGTTCTGGAACATATCCCTGATGATATAAAGGCCATGAGCGAACTTTACAGGGTGCTCAAACCAAAAGGCATGGCCATTCTTCAAATTCCCCAAGACCTAAGTCGGGAGCATACTTTTGAAGATAACAACATAACCGATAAACAAGAGCGTGCCAAAATATTCGGGCAATACGATCATGTTCGTGTGTATGGAAAGGATTATTTCGATAAACTTCGTGGTATTGGGTTCCAGGTAGATCCCGTAGATTATACCAAAAAACTAACGCCGGACCAAGTGGAAACCTATTGTTTGGCAAAAGGTGAAATTATTCCGGTTTGTTATAAATAAGAGACTTATTTTTAAGGAAAACCGTTTAATGATTTGGTCTCTAAATCCTGATTTTCATTCTCATAAATAAAGAACACCTTCAGCTCCGGATGTGATTTGAGGAACTCCGTAACTTTTTCAACACCCATAGCCTGAAATGTTGTTGCATAGGCATCGGCTGTCATACAGTCGGGTGCAATTACCGAAACACTTAGCACATGGGTTTTTGTAGGATAGCCTGTTTTGGTATCAATAATATGCGCATAACGATTGCTATTCTTATCGATATTGAATTTTCGATAGGTTCCTGAAGTGGCAATAGCCTCATCCTTTAAAACGATAACTTTAGAATAACTTTGGGAACCATCGAAATTCGGATCATCAATGCCAATAGTCCATCCGGCATTCTTTTCTAAATTCAACCCAGAAACACGTAAATCACCACCAATATCAACAATATAATTTTGGATATTTTTAGATTCAAGGAAATCACTGATCACATCAATCCCATATCCTTTAGCTATTGCATTAAACTCTAAATAGGTTTCATCTGGTTTTTTTATAATATTCCCCTGACGTTTAACTTTATTGAAACCAACAAATTGCATCAAGCTATCTATAGTAGAACTGTCTGTTAAAAATTTGTTGCTCTCTGCTCCAAAATTCCATGCATTTACAATATTCCCTATAGTTGGGTCGAAAACACCATTTGAAGCCTCATAAATTTCTTTTGATCGTTCATAAACCCTTACAAAATGGTCATCAACCGAATCTAATTCATTGCGATTCAATTTTGAAATATCCGAATTTCTTAGATAAGTTGATAAAGACCCGTTAATGACATCAAACAAACTATCAATTTCATGAATATAATTAGTTTCATTAGGGGCATAATATTGGATGTTATAGGCTGTCCCAAAAATAGGTCCACGAAGTTTAATATTTTTGATTTCCTTTTCACAAGAAAACAAAGTCAATAGTAATATCAGTAGTGGTAAATACCTTTTCATTTAATTCAAATTTGTTTCTAATACTTGTAAGCCATGATACTCAAGCAAGTAATCTTCATTCAAATATACAGGCAAATCCTCACCTTCCGGATTCCCTAAACCCACCCCGGCATAAAGCACTTTAGCATTTTTTTCTCGGGCATGATTTTTAAAGGATTCCATCCAAACCACATCATAATTGTTAGGGTTTTTTGGCAATAATACAGCTCGTACAATAACAAAATAATAATTACTTTTCTTATCAATACATACAAATTGCGGGTGTTTTTTAAGCTTACTATTTACAGCAATAAACTCAAAACCACGCTGTTCCAAATCCTTTCCAACATGATTCATGGCCAGGTTATGTAACTCTTGTTTTGATAATACTTTTCGCATGATACAAAATTACTACTATTATTAATGTCAATAAAATTTTGATTACATTTAAATCTTAAATAATCAACCTCATTAATGGTACAGCATCCGTATTCTAAACGAATAGGTCTTTTTTTAGGACCGCTAATGTTTATAATAATACAGGTTCTACCTTTTGAAATTCTTTCGGAACAAGCAACAGCAGTTATTGCAACAGCTCTTTGGATGGTGTGTTGGTGGATCACAGAAGCTGTTTCTATTTCTGTTACTGCCTTACTCCCATTAGTTTTATTTCCGCTGTTCAAAGTAGCATCCATAGAGGATGTTGGCGCTAATTATGGCAGTCCGATAGTATTCCTGTTTTTTGGTGGTTTTGTGCTTGCACTTGCTTTAGAAAAAGTGAATTTGCATAAACGTATTGCCTTAAATATTATTCATAAAACGGGTACCAGTCCCAATAGAGTTATTTTAGGTTTTATGATCGCAACAGCATTTATGAGTATGTGGATCAGTAATACCGCGAGTACGGTGGTTATGCTCCCCATTGCCATGTCGGTGATCAAATTATTGATTCATGATGCTGATGGCTTTACCAAAAAAGATCAAAACTTTGCGCTAAGTGTCATGTTAGGTATTGCATTTTCAGCAAACGCAGGAGGAATCGCAACAATTATAGGAACACCCCCAAATTCGGTTCTTATCGGTTTACTTGAAAATGAATACAACATTCAAATTTCATTTTTAAAATGGATGGTTGTTGGTTTACCAATAAGCACCATACTTATTGGCATCATCTATTTAGTTTTGGTAAAATGGATGTTTCCGAACAAGGGGTTGGTATTTGCAGCTAATAAAAATGTGGTGCAGGATGAACTTCAAAAACTTGGTAAAATAACGCCACATGAAAAACAGGTCCTTATCACTTTTGCCGTGATTGTATTTTTATGGATTTTTAGAAGTTTAATAAATACCTTAGTACCGAGCTTAAATCTCTCCGACACGATTATAAGCATCATTGGCGCCCTCGCTTTATTTACAATACCTCATAGTCTTAAAAAGGGCGATTTTATTTTAAAGTGGCGAGATACAGAAAAACTATCCTGGGGAATACTTATCCTATTTGGCGGCGGTTTAGCTTTGGCCAATGGTATGTCTACAAGTGGCATTGTTGATGCCGTTGCAAATGCCATTGCTGAAAGTCAAATTAGCATATTTCTTATGGCAACCTTATTGATCACACTAATGTTGTTCATGACAGAATTAATGAGCAATGTTGCATTAACAGCCGTTTTGGCTCCCGTTGTAGCGGGCATAGCTTTAGGTTTAGACATTCCGATACTTTACCTTTTAATACCTGTAACAATTGCCAGTAGTTGTGCGTTCATGCTACCTATGGCCACGCCACCAAACGCTATTGTATTTGCAAGTGGCTTTGTAAAGGTGAATGACATGGCAAGAGTGGGTATTGTTCTCAATATTATTTCAGTTTTATTACTGTTATTGGTATTTAAATTCTTTATTCCGCTAGTTTTTTAATTCAATAAAACGTGTAACTTTAGATCTGAATTTATTTTGATTAAAATCGAACTTTAAATATCCCCTCAAATTACCTTGTTTCCTGCTAAAGCATTTTCATGTGAAAGTTACTCGCATGTTTACCGGTAAAACAAAAAGATTAATTAAAACTTTAATTTTATGAATTCGTACAAGGATTTTTGGAGTAAAAAAGAATTAGAAACCTATATTTTTTTACTTTGTGCTAATGCAGATGCCATTGAGTCAGCATCAGAACTTAATTTGATTAAATCTAAAGTAGACATAAAAACCTTTGAGAAAATCTATCGGGAGTTCTCAGAGGACACTGAAGAAGATCGATTTGAAAAAATTGAAGATGCTATAAACAAGCATGATTACTCACATATGGAATTAGGTCAACTTCGAAAAGAAATGGAAGAAATATTCATGAGCGATTCTAAAATGAGCATGATGGAATCGAATATTAAACGCATCATGAATAATATGCTTTACTAGCATTAAAAACTCCGGAATTTTAAGGATACACTAATTAATAGTTTGAATGATTAAAGTATTTAGAAACCTTCGGAAATCGCATAATAAAAAAAAGCGCCATCCAAATCTGCAATAAAGAATTTAGCAGACCTAATGAATGGCGCCCAACCACCAAAATTATTTTTAATTTTTTTTCCTTTAGAAAATGGTCTAAATTCGATTAACTCCGTCATGAATATACATGTATTCCGAAAACCCGAACTAATTTAAAAGTAAAAAACGGAGGTTTTTGGGAACCCGCTCAAAAAAAATATCGATAAACGGTTCATAAAAGACTGTTTTTTAAATAATCTGGCGAAAATTGATCCTACATTTTAATTTATCCAGACTACAAAGTTTCAGGTAAATTTTAGCCCAGTTTAGGTAAGTTTTAGATTTTTTAATAAATTAGGGTTAAGAAAAATAGTTATGACTAGCATTCCCGATCGATTACAGAAAGCAATAGAAAATTTATATACAGCCTTCCATAACGGAACGCTCAATCCTGAATGTTGTAAACAATGTGCTGTTGGAAACATTTTAAATAAAACAGATGCCTGGAAGCACCTTTCTGATGAACATGGCTCCCTAAAACTTAATTACCTTGGTTCCGTTCACCAGAATCTGGGAATGACATTTAACGGGTATACACCTTTAGAATTATTACAAATTGAAGCTACTTTCCTTAAGGCTTGTGGTTTTGAAATTCCACTTCACCATAAAAATAAAAGACCTAAAAACCCTACTGGCAAAGCGGTTTTATTCGAAGGCCTCTCTGCTGTTATTGAATTTCTTTGCCAACTAGACCAGGTGCCAAATGTGTTGGACATAAAAAGAATATTTGAGATCGAAAAGGATCAACTCAAATATGAATTTGTCTAAACGACATAAAATTAGATTCTAATTTTTTTTTAATACTAAGCTGGTTTTAAGTTAATTATAATGAATAATTTCTTAAATTAGGTAGTAATAAGCAACACACAAACCGACTAAACATTATGAAAACAAATCACCTCCTAATGGCGGCGTTTTGCTGCGCCATTTTAACAGCCTGTAATTCAAAAGAAAAAAAAGAAACCACTTCAGAATACAAATCTGTAGACACTGAAATGACCATCGAAGATCCGGTCAAACGTGGCGAACATTTAGTTAACGCCATTGGTTGTCATGATTGCCACACCCCTAAAAAATTTACTGAAAACGGTATGGAACTCGATTTCGATCGCTTACTTTCTGGTCATCCTTCGGATGAACTTTTACCAGAATATGATGAGAACACAGCAAAGTCGTATATCCTTTTTAATATGGGACTTACGGCCGCTACCGGACCATGGGGTACATCATTTGCCGGTAATTTAACCCCTGATGATACAGGTATTGGGTCCTGGACGGAAGATCAATTTTTAAGAGCCATCAGAAAAGGGCTTTTTAAAGGCCTGGAAGGAAGCAGACCTCTTTTGCCGCCTATGCCGTGGCTATCGTACAAAAATTTACCGGACGAGGATCTAAAAGCGATTTTCGCGTATCTCAAAAGTATTAATCCTGTAGAAAATGTTGTTCCGGCTAACATTCCGCCAAAAATGACATAGACTAGAAATCAAAAAAAAACCAACGCTTAGGCGTTGGTTTTTTTTTATATATATAATCCAGGTTTTACCCTCCAAAATCATCAAATCGAATGTGTTCATCAGGGATCCCATAATCTTCACCCATTTTCTGAACTGCTTTGTTCATCAGTGGTGGCCCACAAAAATATAGTTCAATATCTTCCGGAGTTTCATGATGACTTAAATAATTATCGATCACACAATTATGGATGAAGCCAACAAAACCATCACCTTCTTCATCATTAATATCTTTTTTAACTTTCCAGTTATCTTCCTCTAAAGGCTCCGATAAAGCCATATAAAATTTGAAATTAGGGAATTCTTTCTCTAAGGATTTAAAGTGATCGATATAGAACAGCTCGCGTTTAGAACGACCACCATACCAATAACTTACTTTACGGCCTGTTTTCAGAGTTTTGAACAAGTGATACAAGTGCGAACGCATTGGAGCCATCCCGGCACCACCTCCTACGTAAAGCATTTCACTCTCAGACTCGTTGATGAAGAATTCACCATAAGGTCCTGAAATAATAACTTTATCTCCAGGTTTTTGAGCAAAAATAAAAGAAGAGGCTATTCCCGGATTTACATCCATCCAACCATTTTTATTTCTATCCCATGGTGGTGTTGCAATACGAACATTCAACATTACTTCTCGTCCTTCAGCCGGATAAGAAGCCATTGAATATGCACGTTCTACCACCTCATCATTCTTCATAACTAAAGGCCATAAATTGAACTTATCCCACTCTTCCTGGAACTTATCAGGTTTATCGTGTTCCTCAGGATGGGCAGTGATATCAATATCTTCATACTTGATCTCACAGGCAGGGATTTCAATTTGAATATAACCACCAGCCTTATAATTCATGTCTTCAGGAATTTCAACAACAAATTCCTTAATAAAGGACGCCACATTATAGTTTCGCACTACAGTAGCTTCCCATTTTTTAATACCAAAAACTTCTTCAGGAATGGTGATATCCATATCCTGTTTAACTTTCACCTGACAGGCCAATCGTGCACCATCTTTTAATTCTTTTCTGGAAAAATGTGGTGTTTCGGTAGGCAAAGCTTCGCCACCCCCTTTTAACACATGGCATTCACATTGAATACAGGTACCTCCACCACCGCACGCCGATGGTAAAAATATTTTATTACCACCTAAGGTAGATAGTAATGATCCTCCTGAGGCTACTTCAATTTCTTTTTCACCATTGATGGTAATTTTCACAGGACCTGATGGTGATAATTTTTGTTTTACTACCAATAATAATGCTACTAAAAGCAAGGTAATAATTAAAAACACCGATACTGTGGCAATTACTGTTCCTAATGTTTCCGAGGCTAATATTATCATGTTATTCGTTTACGTTTATGTTGTTAGCAATCTCTTTTTCGTTTTTCACGTTGTCTTCTTTGAGTTCATCTTTAACCACGCTATCATTCAAAGTTTCAACTTGAGCCGTTTTTTCTTCTTTTTCTTTTTCTCCGTCATCACCTCCAGTAAGCATACCTCCAAAACTCATAAATCCAATCGCCATTAAACCAGTGATTATAAATGTAATTCCCAAGCCTCTTAAAGCTGGCGGCACATTGGAATATCTTATTTTTTCACGAATAGCTGCAATAGCTAAAATAGCCAAAAACCAACCAATACCAGAACCAATACCATAGTTAAAAGCCAAGCCCAATGATGGAATTTCTCTTGACTGCATGAATAAAGATCCTCCAAGAATTGCGCAGTTTACAGCGATAAGCGGTAAAAAGATCCCTAATGAATTGTATAAAGACGGTGAAAACTTTTCAACTACTATTTCTACCAGCTGCACCATGGTTGCAATCGTAGCAATAAACATGATAAATGATAAGAAACTCAGGTCGTAATTTGCATACTCTTCACCTAACCATGATAAAGCGCCAGGTTGCAATAAATACTGATCCAATAACCAGTTTAGTGGCACTGTTATGGCCAATACAAATATTACCGCGGCTCCTAAACCAATTGCAGTACTCACTTTTTTAGAAACGGCCAGGTAAGAACACATTCCCAAAAAGGTAGCGAATACCATGTTGTCGATAAAAATGGATTTAAAAAATAATTCTATATGTTCCATGTTTTTTTAAAATTTAGTGTTGTGTACTAAAATGATGTTTTTCACAGTTTGGTTTAGTCTTCAATTAGGCTTTTATTTTTGGTACGTTGTACCCAAATAATGATTCCTACAACAATCAATGCCATAGGTGATAATAGCATAAAACCATTGTTCTCGTATCCTGTAGCATATAATCCGGTTTTTTCAATAGGATCTCCCAATACTGCAAAACCTAATAATGTGCCTGAACCCAATAATTCTCTGAAGAATCCAACGACAATTAAAATAGCACCGTAACCTGCAGCATTTCCGATACCGTCCAGAAAAGATCGCCATGGTCCATTACCTAGAGCAAAGGCTTCAAAACGGCCCATGATGATACAGTTAGTAATAATCAGTCCAACAAAAACGGAAAGTGTTTTACTTAATTCATAAGCAAAAGCTTTCAGAACAAGGTCTACAATAATTACCAGGGTAGCTACAACAATAAGTTGAACAATAATTCTTATTTTTGAGGGTATGATATTCCGCATTAGCGAGATCACCACATTCCCAATACCTAGTACAAATAAAACAGATATTGACATTACAATAGAGGCTTTTAGTTCTGCTGTAATCGCTAAGGCTGAACAAATCCCTAAAACCTGAATAGTAATTGGGTTATTATCCGCTAAGGGGTCTAATATTAGTTTGGTGTCTTTTTTTGAAAGTAAGCCCATAGATTCGTTATTTTTTTAGATTTTCGAAATAAGGTAAATAAAGCTTCAGGTCGTTTTTGATCATTTCAGAAACACCATTACCGGTTATCGTTGCTCCTGCAATAGCATCTACCTCATTATCTGTTTTGTCATTGTTTTTTGGATCGCCATTACTTTTGGACACATCTATACCTTTAAATTCCCCTGATGGCCCTAATAAATGCTCACCAATAAAATCGTCCATAAAATAACGTTGTTTTATGTTCGCTCCTAACCCAGGAGTTTCACCCTTATGGTCAAAATAAGCGCCTTGTACAACCATGTTTTCATCCATAGCGATATAGGCCCAAATGGCATCCCAAAGACCTTTTCCATAAATCGGGGCAATGTAATAGGTTTTACCATCCTTTTCACCTATGAACAAAGGGAGTTTTCTTTCGCGACCTCTCTTTACATTATCCTTCTGCTTTTTAACATCAATTAAATAAGCTTGGTCATCTTCTTTAGTAGAAGTGCCATCCGTTATTACAATTTGCTTTGTGATATATTTAGAAAATAAATCCGGTGCCTCTTCTGTAGAAACAAAATTTGCACTGTTTTCATCATTTTCATTAATGCCCATTGCATATAAAATGTTCTGTTGCTTTTCTAAACGTTTATTTTCTGAAATAGTTGGTTCCAGAGACTTTGCAGCGAAGGCAAGCAAAGCTCCCACCACAAAAACCATCAGGATGGCGAATATAACCGTATAAGAATTTTTTTCTGTTCTTTTCTCTTCCATCATTAAGCAGTTTTAACTTTTAGACGTTTCATTCTTTTCTTCACGTTGGCTTGAATCACGTAATGATCGATCGTTGGTGCAAATACGTTCATCAATAGAATAGCTAAGAACACCCCTTCCGGATAAGCTGGGTTGAACACGCGTATCATGATCGAAATAAATCCTATTAAAAATCCGTAGATCCATTTTCCTCTATTGGTTTGGGAAGCTGTTACAGGATCAGTCGCCATGTATACAGCACCAAACAAAATACTTCCGATAATTAGGTGTTGCCAGAATGGTACGCTCATTAATCCATAGAACTTACTTCCTTCTCCGATCCAACCAAAATCAACCACATAATTGAAAATGAGTCCCATTACCAAAGCACCGATTAAGGTGGATAATATAATCCTCCAACTTCCTATTTTGGTGAAGATTAAAAACAGAGCTCCAATAATGATCAGAAATTTTGAGGTCTCACCAACCGAACCCGGAATAAGACCCCAAAACATATCCCAGTAGTCATACATAACAGAACTGTTTTGAGCATAAGCCCCTAAAATCGTTTCGCCTGAAATAGCGTCCAAATTTTGACCTGCAGCAATCATTTGATCACGTTCTACAGCGCCATGAACCCATACCTTATCACCTGACATCCATGTTGGATAAGCAAAGAATAAAAAGGCTCTGATTGTAAGTGCGGGGTTTAAGATATTCATTCCTGTACCACCAAATACTTCTTTACCAATCACAACGCCAAATATCACGGCAACAGCCAACATCCATAATGGTATATCTACAGGTACAATTAAAGGAACAAGCATTCCTGTTACCAGGTAACCCTCTTCTACTTCATGTCCTTTGATAACCGCAAATACAAATTCAACAGCCAATCCTACACCATAAGACACAATAACTAGCGGTAATACCTGCCAAAGGCCTACCATGAAATTATCTAAAGTCCAGAATGATGAACTTAAAAAACCATGTGTCGCTTCAATCTCTCCTAAAGCTCTGTAATGCTGGTAACCGGCATTGAACATCCCAAAAATAAGACAGGGAATCAAGGCCATAATCACCGTATTCATCGTACGCTTTAAATCGTCGGCCGCTTTAATGTGCGTCCCACCGCCGTGCGTGGTTTCATTAGGTGTATATAAAAAAGTATGTAAGGCGTTAAAGGCGGGTGCCATTTTTTTGCCCTTATATTTCTCTTTTAATTTATGTAAGTTTTGTTTTAAACCCATGTTATCATGTTTTTATTTCTCGTAGCTTATTTTTTTATCCGATTTCTTTAAGCATCAGATCAAGACCCTCTCTGATTATTTTCTGATGTGGTTGCTTGGAGATGCAAATAAACTCTGTAAGCGCAAAATCTTCCGGAGCTACCTCATACATACCTAGGGCCTCCATCTCATCAAGATCCTGATACATACAAGATTTTAAAATTTGCATCGGGTAAATATCCAAAGGAAAAACCTCTTCGTAATTACCGGTTACCACAAAAGCACGATGCTCTCCATTTGTATTGGTATCTAAATCGTATTTTTTATTGGGTGTTAACCAGGAGAACGTCAAAGCCCTTGTCGTTGAAATCTTATCAAAAACAGGCTTGTTCCAACCAAATAATTCGTAGTCATCACCTTCAGGGATAATCGTAATGACATTGTGGTAGTACCCCAAAAAGCCATCAGGCTTAATTTCACGTCCTGTAAGTACGTTACCTGAAATAACACGGACATTATTTTCTTTTGAAATTCCTTTATCGTAAATCATAGTAGCGACCTCACAACCAAGCTTAGTTTTAAAATAGCGAGGCTTGTCTACAGATGACCCTGCCAAAGCTACAATACGCTCCGGATTAAATTTTCCGGTTAATAATAATTCACCTATAATCACCAGGTCCTGAGCATTAACCGTCCATACAACTTCACCCTTGTTAACAGGATCAACCTTGTTAATTAAGGTTCCTACATTTCCTGAAGGATGTGGTCCTGATACCCGGTGGATCGTTGCACCCTTAAGTCCGCCTAACGGAGAACTAGCGTTTTTCCCAACAGAGATATGCACCTCACCATTGGTCAATTTTCCTAAAGCCGTTACAGCAGCTTGTAGTTCAGCCTCTTTTCCTATGAGGGTAAAATCAAGGTTAGCTGCCAAAGGTGCGCTGGCATAACCAGAAATAAAAATACCTTTCGGTGTTTTATTTGGTTTTGCGATCACATCGTAAGGGCGTTGCTTTATAAAAGGCCAACATCCGGAGGCTAAAAGGTGTGCCTTCAAACTATCAGCATCAGCAGATCCAAGATCAAATTTGCCATGATCAACAGCATCCTGACTCTTATCAGCCTGGATCTTAATAGACATGATACGTCTACGTGCGCCACGCTCAACTTCAACAACCTCACCGGCTACCGGCGAAACAAATTTCATGTCTTCGTTGTCTTTGTTGTAAAAAACTGTTTCACCAGCTTTTAATTTCGTGCCCTCTCTGGCTATAAGTTTTGGAATGATCCCGTGGAAATCTTCAGGTCTTATCGAGTAAAAGTTACTCACCACTGCAGTCTCGATGGTTTTCTCAGCTTCACCCTTAAGTTTAATGTCTAGACCTTTTTTAATTCGAATGTCGTTTGACATATGTCTTAATTGAAATTAGTTATCAAAAAAATCGGTGCAAAAATACGAATTAATACTAATATATGTTTTAAAAGTGGATAACTTTTTTATTTATAATCATTATAAACAAGACGAAATAACTTAAGGTATGAAAATTGATTATATTTGTTCTCAACTTGTTCAAATGACTCAGAAATTCCTAGTTTTTTTAACACTGCTCCTATCAGGATTCAGTATGGCTCAGGTTCAGGAACTTAATCCTCCCGAGACCATAAAATCTATTACTTTTAAAAGTAAAAGTAACCCGCTGGGCGAACTTCCCATTTTAAAATTGGGCGAGGCCTTCGATCTGGAATTTGATGCTTTGGTATCAAACGAACCTGATTTCTATTACAAGATTAAACATTACAACTACGATTGGACGCCCTCCATTTTGGTACGAACCGAATTTTTGCAAGGTGTCGATAATCAGCGTATTCAAAACTACCGGAATTCGTTCAACACCTACCAACTGTATTCACACTATAAATTAAGTATTCCCAATGCCCAAACCCAGGGTCTAAAGGTTACCGGGAATTATATGATATTTATTTACAACAGTTTTGGTGAAGAAATATTTTCCAGAAAATTCATGATATACCAATCTTTGGTTACACCGGGCATCAGTATCAAGCGCTCCAGAAATGTAAAAACCATAGAGACCACCCAAACTGTTGATATAGAGGTCGCGGCAGGAACTAAGGTTAACAACCCACTTCAAACCATCAATACCTTAATCATTCAGAACAGTAATTTAAACACTGCCATAACAAACGTTAAACCGCAGTACACCATCGGCAATAAACTCATCTATCGCTACGTCGATAAAACAGCTTTTCCCGGCGGGAATGAATATTTGTTCTTCGAAACTAAAGATGTACGCTCGGCTTCACAGGGCGTCCAATTCATCCAGTTAGAAGATATTTACAATACCTTTCTTTTTATAAATCGATCTCGAGCGCAACTGCCTTACACGTATAATCCCGATATTAACGGACGTTTTGCCATCACCGCTCTGGATACCGACGACCCTTCAGTAGAGGCCGATTATACTTTGGTACATTTCTCACTGAACTATCCCAAACTTACCGATGGTTCACGAATCTATGTTTATGGCAATTACAACAATTACGCACTGGATGATTATAACCAGCTGCGCTTCAACCCCGCCACCCAACGTTACGAAACACAATTTAAACTCAAACAAGGCTTCTATAATTACAAATATGTACTCGTGGATGCCAAGGGAAAATTGAACGAAGGAAAAATAAGTGGCAATTTCTGGCAAACAGAGAACGATTATAAAGTATTACTTTACTATCGCGATTTGGGCGGTCGTTACGATCGTATCATCGGATTTAACCAGACCTCATCTACCCAAATCTCGAATTAATACAACCATTCAGCTAAAAAATCGATCTATTTCGTTAAAATGCATGAAGGTAAGCGTATAATTTATTACTTTTACACCCGTAAACACGTGGCTTATTTACACTTAATACATGGTTCAACAAATTACAAGTGGTATAAAAATTTCGGTAGAAACAACTTTCGAAGGCTCTTTCTATAAAAATTATAAGATCCAGTATGCCTTTGGCTACACGGTAACTATCGAAAATCAAAGTAAAGATTCGGTGCAACTCAATGCCCGCCACTGGGAAATCATGGATGCCTTAAATAATGTCGAGATTGTAAACGGCGAAGGAGTTATCGGTAAAAAACCCGTACTAAAACCCGGCGAATCACACACCTACACTTCAGGATGTTTGCTCTCGTCGCCATTTGGTGCCATGCACGGCTACTACGACATGATCAATTTTACAACCACCAAAAAATTCAAGGTTACCATACCAACCTTCAAACTTAGCGCACCTTTTTCTATTAATTAGGGCGTTCCCACGCAAAAGGCGTGGTCGGGCTTTTCGCGCTACACGGTAGCTAGCTACAATCCCTAACGCACATCCAATATCAAACCCAATTTATTTATTCAGGAAAGCTTAAGTGTGTTCTCTGAAACAGTACCCTGTTGTAAACTCTCAAAATGCATATCAACAAAACTTCCAGATTTTTCAATCTGCGTAATACTCGTAGTTTTCACAAAACCACGATCCATGATCACGCCATAATCATCTGTCTCTTCGCCGGCCGTTTTATGAAAATTTAAAATAGATTTTGAGTCCCAATCAGCTTTAATTTTAAAATCCTTAAACCATTGTTCTCGTTCAGATTTCATTTTTGGGGTGTACAACGGACTCGATGACCAGATTCTTGGTTCCAGAGGTAATTCGCTGATGTGTTTTTCATTGCCATCCCAGACTAACTCTACGCACCGTAAAATAATATTCCAATCAACCAGGATCATGGTAAAAGGCTCAATGTCGTGAAGATCGTAAGCCGTAAGCATGTCATCAAGCTGTTCAGTATATAAAAAATCAAGAGCGATCAAACCACGGCTTTTCCGGTATTGAGGCTTTCGCTTATGTTTTTCAAAAGCACCATTAAGCACACAAACTAGGCGATTTTGCTCACTAACCCCAATCCATGTACCACCAGACCGCAGGTCCTTGGGATATAAACCTTTCACAGAATTTTGGGTGTATAAATCAGGAGCCACCGACTCCCGATTAGGATCCTCATCGCGGTTGGAAGTCAGAATAAAATCATTATTAGTTTTTGGAAAAAAAGTAACAGTACACATGTGATTTATAGTCTTTAAGACAAAGTTAAACTTACAAAACCGATAAAATTTTAACGTCCTTTTAAGTGTCAATCCATTCGACTAATCACTTTAAAATTCATAAATTTGTGGATTAAACTAAAATTTAAAACAAAAAACAGAAAAAAATTATGGGAAAAGGCTTTTTTAACGTGCCAATTGCAATTAACGAACCTGTAAAATCGTACGCACCGGGATCACCGGAACGTGCTGAAGTTTTAGAGGCATACAAAACAATGTTTAATAGCAAGGTAGATGTCCCTTTATATATCAATGGTAAAGACGTGACTACCGGGAATACACGAACCATGTCTCCTCCTCACGATCATAAACACAATTTAGGAACCTATCACGTAGCGGAGAAATCGCATGTTGAAGAAGCTATTGCAACCGCTTTGGAAGCCAGAAAAAAATGGAGTTTGATGCCTTGGGAGCAACGCGCCGGAATCTTTTTAAAAGCCGCAGAGCTTATCGCAGGTCCATACCGTGCAAAAATTAATGCTGCCACCATGATCGGGCAGTCTAAAAATATATATCAAGCAGAAATTGATTCAGCATGTGAGCTCGTCGATTTTTTACGCTTCAATGTACAGTACATGCAGGAGATCTACGAAGATCAACCGGAAAGCACAAGTGCTGCTTGGAACCGCATTGAATACCGTCCTCTGGAAGGTTTTACTTATGCTGTAACACCGTTTAATTTTACCGCTATTGCCGGTAACTTACCTTCATGCATGGCCTTAATGGGAAATGTGGTGGTTTGGAAACCAAGTGACAGTCAGGTTTATTCCGCGAAAGTAATCATGGATGTATTCAAAGAAGCCGGTGTTCCTGCCGGGGTAATCAATATGGTTATGGGAGATCCAGCCATGATTACAGATGTGGTATTAAGTAGCCCTGATTTTTCAGGATTACACTTTACAGGTTCAACAAACGTATTTAAAAATCTGTGGCAACAAATAGGAAATAATATCCACAACTATAAAACCTATCCACGTATTGTAGGTGAGACTGGTGGTAAGGATTTTATTGTAGCCCATAAAACTGCGAATGCCAAACAAGTGGCAACCGCTATTGCACGTGGCGCATTTGAGTTCCAGGGTCAAAAATGTAGTGCTGCATCCAGAGCTTACATTCCAAAATCTTTATGGCCGGATGTTAAAAAATTCGTGATCGAGGATGTGAAATCTTTTAAAATAGGATCTCCGGAAGATATGAGCAATTTCATTACAGCCGTGATCCATGAAGGCTCCTTCGACAAATTGGCTGGCTACATCGACCAAGCGAAAAAAGATAGCGACGCTGAAATCATAGTAGGTGGAAATTACGATAAGAGTAAGGGATACTTTATAGACCCAACGATTATTGTAACCACAAATCCACATTACAAAACGATGTACACCGAGTTATTTGGTCCAATAATAACCATTTATATTTATGAAGATGCTGCCTATTCTGAAACTTTAAAATTAGTTGATGAAACCAGCGAATATGGTTTAACTGGTGCTATTTTAGCAACCGACAGATACGCTGTAACAGAGGCAACTCAAGCCTTACAAAACAGTGCCGGTAATTTCTATATCAATGATAAACCAACAGGAGCCGTTGTAGGGCAACAGCCATTTGGTGGCGCCAGAAATTCCGGAACAAACGATAAAGCAGGAAGTGCACAAAATCTATTGCGTTGGGTATCCCCTCGTATGGTGAAGGAAACTTTTGTTACACCGACTGATTATCGTTATCCGTTCTTGGGCTAATAGATTTTTCTCAACTTAAATAGACTAAAAACCACCGAATTCCGGTGGTTTTTTTTTAAAATAACTGATGGTTTTTAAATATTTTAATTTCGTTTAAATTATGTAGCAAAAAAAAATTATCCTAAATTTAGAAAGAAAAAAAAATAGCTGTTGCAACATTATGAGCATAAAAAAAATCATCACATTTCTTTTATTGATTTTTAGTTTAACCACCTTAGGGCAGGCCAAGAAGTTTATACGACAAGCTAACCGGACCACCGATTTAAATAAGAAAGTTGAATTGTATTCTCAGGCTATAGAGCTGGAGCCTGAAAACCTCGACGCATTGTTTTACAGAGCTTTAGCCAAAACAGAGCTGGGTGATTTGTCAGGAGCAGCAGTAGATTATTCAAAAATAATTCTTATTAAGCCTGACCCCGATTCGTATTTTAATCGCGGAAATATACGTTACAGTTTACAGGAATTTGAAACGGCTAAAGAAGACTATCAAAAAGCCTTCGAACTCGACCCGCTTTTTGTGGATGCCTTATTCAGTTTAGCCTGCGTAGAATTCGATCTGGAAGATTATGAAAATGCTATCCTCCATTATACTAAAGTAATCGAATTACAACCTAATTATCCCAAAGTTTACACCCTAAGAGCCTCTGCTTTTAATGCATTGGATAACTTTAAAAAAGCCATTGAGGATTATACCTATGCTATTTTAATTGAGGGCACTCCTGAGTCCTACATAAATAGAGGATTATGTTTATTAGGGATAAATTATTACAAGGAAGCCTACCTTGATTTCAATAAGGCTTTAAAGGTAGATAACGGGAATTCATACGCCTTCTTTTTCAGAGGTACGAGCGGTCTTTTGCTTGGTGATTTTGATGGTGCTATTGCCGATTTGAATAAAGCGCTCAGCTACGATTCTGAAGATTTTGATGCGCTTTTAGGCTTAGCCATAACCTATTTAAGAAAGGATAATTTAAATTATGCCAAACTAAATTTCGAAAAGGCTAAAGAGGTTCTAAAAATTAAAACCGATGATATTGAAGCCTATAAAAGCACTTTTTGGTATCAAAACCAATACTTCTTTTTTGTAAATAAATTAAAAGAGTTACAAGCCTTATAACGAACATAAATCGTTGAGCTGGATAAGAATTAAATCCAAAATGGTCAACATTTTACCCCTTGAATTTTATGGGGAGATACACTACTTTTTTCGTTTCGAAAAAAGCTTCTGAAAAAAAGGTGTTTAATTCAAAGATCTTAGCCGTTTTATAGGGTTCCAGTTCCTCAGATAGGTCGCCTCCCTTCAAATATAAAATTCCGTTTTTGAGATCATTATTCTGAGTTTTGGAGATTTTACCCTTTACCCAATGCACAAAAGTAGGCATGTAGGCCACAGCGCGACTCACAATAAAATCATATGAACCTTTAATTTCCTCTACTCTACTATGCGTTGTTCTTACATTAGTAAGGCCCAGACCATCGACAACCTCATCCACAACTTTAAGTTTTTTAGCGATACTATCGACAAGGTGAAAATTAGAATCCGGAAATAAAATAGCTAAAGGTATTCCCGGAAACCCGCCACCGGTACCAACATCCAGAATTTGAGACCCCGGTTTGAAGGAAATTACTTTGGCTATACCCAAAGAATGTATAACATGTCTTAAATATAATTCATCAATATCTTTACGAGATACAACATTAATCTTGATATTCCAATCCTGATACAATTCTTCCAAAGCCTTGAATTGATTGATTTGTAGGTCGGTTAGATCGGGAAAATACTTGAGGATAAGGTCCATTAGTGTTAAATTTTCAACAAAAATATAGTATTTACATACATTATTTTACATCAAAACGTTATTAGTTCACTCGGTTTATATTTATATTTGCCAATAATATGATATACCGATCAACTAAATATCACATTTAAATTAATAGCATGTCAAAACAAACAGTATCATTTTCGAGAACAGATTCTGCCAAGTTTTTCAGAACCCTTAACAAACGTGTTAATTCCTATTTCAAGGAAAATGAAATAAAACGTACCGGTAACTGGAAACTTTGGCTAAAAACCATCGTGATGTTCTCTATATTTTTAACGCCTTATTTCTTACTCTTAACACTTAACATGCCCGGATGGACCCAATTGCTGCTTACAATTGTAATGGGTATAGGTATGGCTGGTGTAGGTATGAATGTAATGCACGACGGAAACCATGGTTCATTTTCAAATAAGGAGTGGATCAATCGCCTTATGGGAAGTAGTATTTATATTCTTGCCGGAAACGCTTACAACTGGAAGGTACAACATAATGTATTGCACCACACGTATACAAATATCCATGGACATGATGAGGATTTGGAAGCAGGTCGCATCTTACGTTTTACGGATCACGCAGAGTGGCGTTGGTATCATAAATTCCAGCATTATTACTCTATATTACTTTACGGATTATTAACCATAAACTGGGCCATTACCACCGATTTTCAACAAATGAGACGTTACATGAAACGTAAGTTGTCTTATGGTAAACTCCCAAATCCGTTATGGAACTGGAGTAAACTGGTGATTTCAAAAATTATTTACCTAAGCATTTGGGTCTTGATCCCAATTTTATTGTTGGATCTTGCCTGGTGGAAGGTATTGATCGGCTTTTTTATCATGCATTACACCGCAGGATTAATTTTAAGTGTGGTATTTCAGTTAGCGCATGTTATGGAAGATGCCGAAATGCCGATACCGGAAAAAGACGGAACCATGAAAAATACCTGGGCCGTTCATCAATTGTGTACAACAATAAATTTTAGCACTAAAAATAGAATAGTAAACTGGTTTACTGGAGGCTTAAATCATCAGGTAGAACACCATATTTTTCCTCATATTAGCCACATTCACTATACTAAAATATCCAAAATTGTTCGTGAAACAGCGAAAGAATTCAACTTACCTTATAAAGAATATAAAACCACACGTAAAGCAATTATAGCGCATTTCAGACACTTGAAAGAAATGGGAATGAAACCAGCTTTACAAGCTTAAATTGATGATTTTTAATTAAATGAATTTACTCTCAGAACGCATTTTAAATATGGCTACCTCTGCTACTTTAGCAATGGCGGCCAAAGCCAGAGAACTAAGAGGCGAAGGCAAAGATATTATAGGATTAAGTTTGGGTGAACCGGACTTTAATACTCCTGATTACATTAAGGACGCAGCCATTACTGCCATAAATGAGAATTATAATTCATATAGTCCTGTGGATGGTTATGCGGAATTAAAGGAGGCTATAATCACCAAATTTAAACGAGATAATAAGCTTAGCTACACACCGAACCAGATTGTAGTATCAACCGGTGCCAAGCAAAGTTTGGCTAATATCGCAGGCGTGATGCTTAATCAGGGTGATGAAGTTATCTTACCATGCCCTTATTGGGTAAGTTATGCTGATATTGTAAAGTTATTTGAAGGTACACCTGTTGAAGTTGAAACAAGTATCGAGAATGATTTTAAAATGACAGCGCAGCAATTGGAAGCGGCTATCACTCCACAAACAAAAATGATCTGGTTCAGTTCACCATGTAACCCTAGTGGTTCTATTTATAGTGAAAAAGAGTTACGAGCCTTAGCTGACGTTTTAGTAAAACACCCTAATATTTATGTGGTATCGGATGAAATATACGAGCATATCAATTATGTTGGTGGCCATGCGAGTATAGCACAGTTTGAAGATATGTACGATCGAACCATTACCGTAAATGGTGTTTCTAAAGCATTTGCCATGACTGGATGGCGAATTGGTTACATTGGTGGCCCTGAGAAAATAGCCCGAGCTTGCAACAAACTACAAGGCCAAATTACCAGTGGGGCCAATTGTATTGCACAACGTGCTGTAATTACGGCTCTGAACGAACCACCATCACGCGTTCAATACATGGTGGATCAGTTTAAAACCAGACGTGATCTAATTTTAAATTTATTAAGTGAGATTGAAGGTTTTCAGACCAACACCCCTGAAGGTGCCTTCTATGTATTCCCGAATGTATCGTATTATTTTGGTAAAACCCTTCGAGGTAAAACCATTAATAATGCTTCAGACTTATCTCTGTATTTATTAGAAGAGGCTTTGGTAGCAACGGTTACTGGTGAGGCCTTTGGAAATCCACAATGTATCCGAATTTCTTATGCGGCGTCAACAGATCAAATTATTGAAGCTATGAAAAGAATCAAGGAAGCCTTGAGTTAAAAAATAAGACCCTTATCATAATAAAAAAGTTACTATTAAATAGTAACTTTTTTTTTGGATCTCCCGATTATTTCTGATCGGGAAATAATATTCATATAAACATTTAAAAGCTTTATTGTTTGATTATCAATGGTTAGAAAAAATTATTAAATTTATTAATTACGATCCTATAAAAAATTAAAGTGTTGTCCCCTCTGTTACGTGAAGTCGTAAATCAATTTCAATAAATTCGCTTACAACTATAAGCCCTAAAGCCTTTCTGGGCGCTTCGATATTAAAATCGTTGATATTTAATTTTAGGGTTCCTGAAATTTCCATAGTATCAGTACCGTACATTTTTAATGGAAGTTTATATGAATTTATAACTCCTGAAATATTAATATCTACATCCGCATTAATACTATTATCATTATTGGATTCCATAGTTACCGAACGAAGATTTAAAACGATCTCCGGGTAGGCCTTAGCCTGAAGTAAATCATAAAAATCATTATTCATGGGCTTGTTTCCACAATCAAAACACCGAGTACTTAAGATCAACTTAGTTTCCTCAAAAACCATTTTATCATTTTCATTTTGAAAATATACCGGAATGGGATTTTTTAAATTGGTAGCATCAAAAGTACAACTGAATTTATTGATGTTTGTCTTACCTTTAATAATCAATTGACTCTCAGGCGCCACGAAAACTCGGGTACGTTTGAGATATTCTGCGGAAGTAAAACCCAGAACAACAATTACCAGAATTAAAATAACAAGCCGTTTCATGGTCTTAAGATATAAAAAAAACAAGCCTCTGTAAAATTACTTCTATTTCTAGAACTTACAGAGACTTGTTTCATCATGGGCTAAATTTTTAGAAACTTATCACGGCTTCAGCGGTTAGACCGTTGAATTTTCCTCCATCCAGCACATCACCTACTGGGAAATCATTGTATTTTTGATCAACATACTCAACTTTCATCAAGATATTTTTGGTCATAAACCAACCGGCACCTAATTGAAGTCTGTTAATACTTGCATCCTCACCACTTAGCAGTTCAGCATTTACAGTGTTATAACGAGCTCCTAGATAGAAGTTTTCATTATTACCAAATCTGTATATTAATTCTCCTGCATATTGCTCTGCATTTCGTCTGTCCACTTCGCTTTGTCTTTTTCCTGAAGTTAACTCGACTGTTCCAAAAAATTCTAGTCCGCCATATTTCAAGAATGGGTTAATCATAATTGCAGTAATGGTATTTCTAAACCCGGGATCAAAACGACCTGAACGGAAGTTATCACCTGTTGCTGTTTCCTCTTGCATCACAGAATAGTATCTTGATCCTGCTCTATCGGCTGTGTATAAGTAAACACTTTGTGCATAGCCGGTGTTATATAAAGATCCTGTAAGTCTGAATCTGAAATCATCGTCAAATTGCTTATCGAAACCTAATTTGGCCAAGAAGGCTGCACCTCCAGTTGTACCATCAGTTTCTGTCACTTTTTGATTTAATTTTCCATTAGAAAGACCAACCATTCCGAAGAATCCACTTGGAACTCTATATAGTAACTCGGCACCAACTTCAGTAGTAAAAGAGTCCATTATTAAGTTACCAACGAATGGATTATATATAGCTTGCGCGTTATCAGTTCTTCTAAAGTGTGCATCACCGTAGTTGTTCTCCATATGACCAATCTTGATGGTAGCACCTTCCATGAAATCGCTTAATAAGCCTTCACTGATAAAATCTAATTTATCGATTTGAAAATAGCCGCCTTTCACATAAGGTTCCGGGTGGTGACGAGAAGAAAGATAGGTTCTTAAATGCATTCTCACACCATCTGCTAAAGCAACGTCAAGATCCAGGTTAGCTGTTGCCAAGTTAAAGTTACTACCAATCTCTTTGATGGGTGTTACGCCTGAATTTGAGTTGGTAATGGCTTGAAATTGAAGGGTTGAAGCCCCACCTACGCGAACTTTAACACCATCAAAGGTTGTTACGCTGTCTTTTGTAGTTTCAAAAATATCAACGCCGTTTTTGTTCGGTGGTCTGAAGTTGTCTAGGTTCCTGTCTTGAGCATACATACTAACCCCCGCCAGTAATGCTACGAATAATACACTGTGTTTAAATATTGTTCTCATGATTTTTGTGTTTTTGTTTTATAATTTTATTGATAAATAGTTTTAAATTCTATGGTCAGGGCATCACCAGTGGTTATAGTCCCGAATAAAGCTGTTGGTGGTTCTACATTATAATCTGTCATTTTAATATTTTTGGTTCCGTTTAATACAATTTTGTTGGGGTCGACCTCTAAATTAAATTCTATAGAAATCCTGTTTGTTACATTGGTTATGGTTAAATCTCCTTCTCCTTTAACCAAATAAGTCTTTGGCCCCTTTTTAATCAGCTCATTTACTTTTACTAATTGAAATTTAATGTTCTTGTAATCATCGGTTTTTAGAGCCTTGTAAGTATTTTTGTCCATGGCCTTTTTACCACTTACCAACCCATTAGAATTTATAATAAATTCGCAGGTTTTGATGGTACATTTATCGATATCTTCAAAAACGAGTTGCCCACTTTTTTGTTCTCCTTCCAAATGCCAGTCATGCAAGTTTGAGGTTCCAAAAACTTTTAAAGTAGACGCCTCATTATTCAGTTTAAACGCTTGTGCAGACACAAGGTTAACCGTAAGTAAGCCTAATGTTATCAAGGCTATTAAAGCATAATACTTACGTGTTTTTGTAGTTTTCATAATCTTTAGTTTTTATTTTATGATACAAAGTTCCTGCAAAAGAGCGGGGCAAAATATGACTTTTGTCATAAGTCAGAATTTTTTTCCATTAATGAAAAAAAGCTTAAAAAATTCAGGCTATAAATACTTAGGGAGTAGACTACTATAAAAGGACACAATAAGATCCTTCTAATTTTATGAAAATAAGAAATTTAAATTTTATGTTGAAATTAAAAATAAGTCCTTTAAAAGAAAGGTATGGAACTACGACTATGCTAAAGAAATTTAATATTAACGGTTACGCCAGAAAAAAGGCGTGAATAAAATAAGTACCGTAAACAATTCCAAACGACCAATAAGCATTAAAAATGAAGCCCACCATTTACCGAGATCTGGTAAGGCCGAATAATTATTCACGGGACCAAAACTACCTAAGGCCGGCCCCACGTTTCCTAGGCTGGAAGCTGAAAGCCCCACGGCAGATTGGAAATCAATCTGAAACATCGAAAACACCAAAGCCCCAATAATAAAAGAGAGCATATATAAAATAAAAAAGCCCAAGATATTAAAAACAATATCCCCCGAAATCGCTCGCATATTATATCGTACTGGTAAAATAGCATTGGGGTGCAGCGTACGCTTAAATTCCATGAAGCCATTTTTAATCAGTAAGAGATGGCGTACCACTTTAACACCACCCGAGGTACTTCCTGCAGAACCTCCTAAAAACATCAAACCGAAAAAGAAAACCATTAAAAAAGGCGTCCATAAGGTATAGTCTGCTGTAACGAAACCCGTAGTAGTGACTATAGATAGTACCTGAAATAAGGCATGTCTGAAGGAACTTTCCTCTTTTCCCAAAACCATAGGATGTTCAATGGAAGACAGACTCAAATCCGCTTTAAAATAAATGATAAGGGAAGCTATCAAGGTAAAAATGAGTATAAATTTGAAATAGAGCTTGAATTCCTCGTCATGTAATACTTTCCTAACTTTACCTTTGAACGTAAAATAACTCAGTATAAAGTTTGTCCCCGCCAAAAACATAAACAACATTATAATGTACTGAATAATTGGTTGGTTATTCCAATAAGCAACACTCGCATTTTTAGTAGAGAACCCACCAGTGGAAAGTGTACTTAAGGCATGATTTATAGCATCAAAAAATGACATACCCGCAACTTTTAATAAAATAGTCTCAGCAGCCGTATATGCAAAATAGATCAACCATAATCTCTTGGCCGTATCAGTAATTCGTGGGTGTAATTTATCAGCGCTAGGACCCGGCGCTTCAGCAGCAAAGAGCTGCATACCACCAATTCCTAACAAAGGCAAAATGGCTATAGCCAAAACAATAATACCCATACCGCCTAACCAATGGGTTAAACTGCGCCAAAATAAAATACCGTTTGGAATGATTTCAATATCATTTAAAATTGAAGCTCCCGTAGTGGTATAACCTGACATGGTTTCGAAAAACGCATTGGTGAAACTAGGAATACTTCCGGAGATCACATAAGGTAATGTTCCGGAAAGCGACATAACAATCCAACCAAAGGCCACAACAATATAGCCCTCGCGCTTATTAATTTCTTTTTTATGATCTCTGGTAAAAAGCATGGCTAAACCCCCAAAACCTATGGTAATAAAACCAGCAATTGTTATTTGTCCAGAAACACCGTCCTTGTATATCGCACTAATAAGTGCAGCTATGAACATAAATGCCCCGTTAAAGACGAGGAGCAATCCTAAAAAATGAAAAATGATTTTATAATTGAGTTTCATGAGTTTCCCTATGCTTTATTCCGCTTAGCGGAAGAGCTTTTCAACACCCTTTATTGATTGTAGTAAACTGCAAACTACAACACGATCGCCCTCCTGAATTTTAAAACTCCCTAAAGCAATAACGCCCAGTCCGTTACGAATAACACCACCAATAATGGCCGATCGGGGGAAATCAACATTTTTAATAAGTTTATTACAAATAGCTGAACTCGCTTTAACTTCAAATTCTAATAATTCTGCATTCATATTATTCAGCTTGGTCATGGCAACCACTTCACCTTTACGGATATACCTAAAAATATTATTCGCCGCTAGAAGCTTTTTATTAATTAATGTCTCTATACCAACTGAGTGTGATAATTCAAAATAATCCATATTCTCCACCAAAGCAATCGTTTTCTTGACGCCCTTAGATTTTGCCACCAGACAAGACATGATGTTCGTTTCAGAATTTCCGCCAACGGCGATAAAGGCATCCATTTCACTAATATTTTCTTCTTCTAACAAATCCACATTTCTACCATCACTATGAATTACCAGAACATCCGGTAGATCATCAGCAAGATCGAAAGCACGCTCTTTGTTAACTTCAAGTATCTTTACATTAAACCCTTTTTCACTGAGGTCTCTGGCTGTTTTAAAACCAATTTGACCACCACCAAGAATCATCACATTTTTGATGTCGGTATTTTCCTTTCCAGTAAGCCGGCATAATTCCTCAGCCCCGCCTTCGGACGTAATAAATACAACGTTATCGCCTCGCTTGAATATAGTATCCCCCCTGGGAATGATAGTATACTGCGAACCAAAACGCTGAATAGCGATAGGCACAAAATGTATTTCCGGAAAAATTTTAGCCGCATCTTTCACGGTTTTCCCCACAAACGAGGCGGAACGTGAGAGCGTTAAGCCTGCCATGGTTAGCGCTCCATTTTCAAATTCGTAGGTATCGTTGAATGATGACTGCTTAAGTGATAATTGAATTTCTGAGGCTGCCAGAGATTCCGGTGAGATGAGTTCGTCTATACCAAACTTCGTAAAACCAACCTCATCCTTAAAATTAATAAATTCGGTATTTGATATTCTGGCAATAGTACGCTTAGACCCCAACTGTTTTGCCAACACACAAGCAGTAATATTAGTCGTTTCAATCGCGGTTACCGCAATGAACAAATCGCTTGTTTCCACCCGGGAATCTTTTAGTATCGAAATAGAGGTAGCATCCCCTTTTATAACCTTGATATCCAAATGTGTATCAGCATATCCGAGACTTTCTTTGTTGATGTCAATAAGGGTGATTTCCTGAGACTCGTAAGAAAGTAATTTTGCTAAATGAAATCCAACTTCACCCGCACCTGCTATAATAATTTTCATTTGTTTCTGTTGATATAAGGTCTCACAAAGATAGTATAAAATTAATTTCAGAATATTTCTAATCAAATATTATCGCTTGTGAATTATTGGCTCTTGAATTTTTAAGATTATCTTTGCCAAAAATTTTTACATTTTGTCAAAAGTTAAACCTTACAAAAACAGCACCTTAGGAAAGAAAGCCCAAGTTACCGCCATGTTTGATACCATTTCTAAAGAATACGACGGTTTAAATCGCGTAATTTCCTTTGGAATAGATGTGAAATGGCGTAATAAAGTGGTAGATATGGTAGCTAAAACTGAACCTGAAAACATTTTAGATATTGCTACGGGAACAGGTGATTTGGCTATTAATCTTGCAAAAACAGGCGCTTCTAAAATTGTTGGGTTAGACATTAGTAGCGGTATGCTTGAGATTGGCAAATCGAAAATTAAACATCGTGGCTTAGACCAAAAAATTGAAATGGTTCTAGGAGATAGTGAACAAATGCCTTTTGAAGCAAATAGTTTTGATGCTATTACAGTAGCCTTTGGTGTGCGAAATTTTGAGGATCTGGAACAGGGCTTAAAGGACATCTACAGAGTTCTTAAACCGGGTGGCACGTTTGTTATACTAGAGACCTCAGTACCAGCAAAGACGCCATACAAACAAGGTTATCAATTTTACTCCAAAACCATTTTACCACTTATTGGCCGTATTTTTTCAAAGGATAAAAGTGCTTATCAATATTTATCGGAATCTGCTTCTGTATTTCCCTATGGAGAGGCTTTGAACAATATTTTACGAAAAATCGGGTTTATTAATGTTGAAGATTTCCCTCAGACCTTTGGTGTAGCTACAATTTATAAATCGTCCAAATAAATCATGAAGAACGTTTTACTTGTTTTTTGTACCCTTTTTGTAATGCAAACAGCAGATGCTCAACTGTTCAGTAAAGAAAAGGTAGAGTATGATGCCAATCAAGGTCGTGGATCGACCGATTTTGACCTCCTGCGTTGGGGTTATTTTTTAGGTATCAATTTTATGGATTTCAATTTTGATTACAATCAGGATTTACGTGATATTTATGTAAAACGAAGTCCCGGTTTTAGTGTAGGCCTTATTGGAAATCTTCGGGTAAATAGTTTTATCGATTTGCGCCTAGAGCCCGGTTTAATATTAACCACCAGAGAGTTGCACTATAGCAGATCTTATTTTGATGGAACCGAGTCTGATAGTGATCTTGAGCGTCAAATAAAATCAACTTATATTCACATTCCGCTTTTAGTAAAAATATCAACAAAACGTATCAACAATTTCAAACCATTTATTGTTGGAGGCTTTTCGACGGCTATTAATTTATCGAGTAATGAAAAGAATCCTGACGATAACCGAAATGGACAGTTCCGTATGGAGAGTAACCCCATATTTTATGAACTTGGCTTTGGGATCGATTTATATTTATTCAACTTTAAGTTTACACCATCCATACGCGGTGTTTTTGCTATTAACGATGAACTTATTCGTGATAACTTTGAAAATAGTCCTTGGACGGGTAACGTTAACAGTATGAAAACACGAGGCGTATTTCTTAATTTCACCTTCCAATAAAGTTTAGATAATTAGCTTATCATAGGATAGTTCGGCGCTTGAATTCACTCAATAAGATTCCGGTAGCCATGGCCACATTTAAACTTTCAGTCTCCTGAAGATTACCAAATCTTGGAATAGCAATTTTGTGCGTCACCAGCGCTTGGATCTTATCTGATATCCCGTTGGCCTCATTTCCCATAAGCAGAATACCACGATCAGGCAAGGTAGCTTGATATAAATTTTCGCCATCCATAAATGCACCAAAAACCGTTGTGTCTTGGTTACCGATGAAGTCGGCCAAATCTAAATAACTGATATTTACCCGCGCTATAGATCCCATAGTGGCCTGGACAACCTTCGGGTTATAACAGTCGGCGGTTTCCAAGCTACAGACCAGATCTGAAATACCAAACCAATCACACAATCGAATAATTGTCCCTAGGTTACCAGGATCACGAACGTCGTCCAGAGCCACGATCAGTTGGTTCATTACAACCGGTTTTGATTCTGGAATTTCAAACACTGCTAAGGCCTTATTGGGTGTTTTTAAAAAACTAATCCGTTTCAAATCACTTTCAGAAATTAAAATTTCCTTTTTGGCATCAAGATTGAAGGGTTCTGTGGTATAAACGGATTGTAATTTCATGTTGGAGTGCAAAAGCTCCTCAATGGTTTTCAGCCCTTCAACAACAAATAACTGGTCCTGAATTCTGTATTTCTTTTGTTTTAAACGCGTAATCTGTTTGATTTGATTTTTTGACAGCATAAGGCAGCGATCCGAATGAATTTATAATTTATAAAGAAAAAGAAAAAATATTAGTATTATTGGCTTTAATCGAAATTAATTAACGATAATATTAGGTTGAAATAATGTATTTTTGGCATAATAAAATAAGATTTCGAGAGGTTAATAACAAGAAATTGTTCGAACCAAACAAACTAAAAATAATCATTTGAAGAACTTATCCTTGAGAATACTGTTGTCAGCGCTAGTCCTGCATAGCTTTACAGGCTGTGATGCGGTAAAACGAGTATCGGATAATGAGTATTTACTTACCAAAAATACCATCAATGTAAATGGTAAAAAAGATAATTCTGAAACCCTAAACAACTTATTATATCAACAGGCCAATAAAAAACTAGCAGGTATTCCGTTGCGGTTGTACTTTTATAATTTGGCACGTCCAAACATCGACTCTATTATAAAGAGCAATATAACCGCTAAACCAAAAAAAAGGGAGCGCCTCGAAAAGTGGTTATCTAAAAAACAACTCGACAAATACATGGATTCCCGACGGGGATTAAATAATTGGTTCAAGAAAACAGGTGAAGCTCCTGTAATTTTAGATGAAAGCAGGGCCGACAAAAGCCTGAGTCGCATCAATAGTTACTACATTAATAACGGTTGGTTTGATGTGGTTTCGGGTTACAACATCACAAAAACAGATAAAAAACGCGCTGCCGTAGAATATAATATCGAATCGGGACCAGCCTTTATAATTGATTCGATATACCGAGAAATAAGAACCCCTATTATAGACACCATTTATCAAAAAAATAAAGAGGAGGCCTTAATTTATAGCGGGCAGCAATACCGCACTTCAAATTTTGAGGCTGAGCGTGAACGTATTGCGATCAAGATGAGAAATTCGGGCTTATATCACTTTAGCCAGGATTATATAACCTTTGAAATGGATACCATTGGTACCAATAAAAAGGTAAATGTCGGTTTAAAAATTCAAAACAGAGAAATCCGAAAAGACGGTGAGAATATCACGCGTCAACCTTTCAAAGTATATGAAATAAGCGATGTTAATATTATCACTGATTATACTTTTGAAGATCGGAACAAGCCCTTTCAGGATTCTATTCGTTATGCCGGTTTCAATTTGTACAGCTATGGAAAAATGCGTTATCGGCCGAAGGCTATAACTGATGCCGTTTTTATAACACCTAATCGTATTTTTCGTGATATCGACAGAACACGTACCTATCGATATATCAGTGAGCTTCGTACATTCAAATACCCAAATATCCAGTATTACGAGAACGAGGAGGATCGTACACTGTCTGATACTATAAAACTTACGCCTCTGAAGAAATTCAGTTTGGGTTTTAGTACGGATATATCGCAGAGTAACATTCAAACCGTAGGCCTCTCCCTAAATCCGAGTGTTCTTATTCGTAATATTTTCAGAGGTGCGGAAACCTTTCAGATCTCAGCTTTCGGATCGATTGGTTCCTCAAGGGATAAGAATAATACCTCCGACCCCTTTTTCGATATTAAAGAATATGGTCTGGATTTAAAATTAACCATACCACGACTGTTTTCACCTTTTTATACCGAAGGGATCATCCCAAAATATATGTCGCCCAGCACACGGATCAGTTTGGCTGCCTCTAGTCAAACAAACATAGGACTGGATAAACAAACCCTAAGCGGCACGTTTAATTATAACTGGTTTCCAAATGATAAGGTTACCAATAAATTCGATCTTTTCAACATTCAATACGTTAGGAATTTAAATATTGAGAATTACTTTGGAGTCTATCAAAACTCTTTCAAACTCTTAAATGACATTGCTCAAGATGTAAATTATATTCCACGTGGTGAAAACCTTAGTATTCCTTCAGGAGCGAACGCTTTTATTAATTATGCTCTGGATGAAAATCCACCACAGGAAATCTCAACCACACAACGCCAAACTATTAATATTATCAACGAGCGGAAAAATAGACTAACAGAAAACAACCTGATCCTATCTTCGGGCTTCAGTTTTGTAAATGATGAACGAACCAATCTTTTTGATGAAGATTTCTCTATTTTCAGATTCAAATTAGAACTCGCCGGAAATTTATTAGCCAGTGCTTCCAAGCTTTTTGGCTTACCTAAAGATGATAATGGGCGTTACGAACTTTTTAACGTTGCTTACTCGCAATACACAAAAGTAGAATTAGATTATATCAAACATTTTGATCTGGGCAAAAAAAATGTTTTGGCTTTCCGCAGTTTTGCAGGTATTGCCATTCCGTACGGGAACTCGGCTAACATTCCATTTGCAAAAAGTTTCTTCGCAGGAGGCCCAAACGACAACCGTGCCTGGACGGCCTATAGCCTTGGCCCTGGACGTTCTCAGTCTACCAATGAGTTCAACGAGGCTAACTTTAAAATTGCCTTTAATATCGAGCAACGCTTTAATCTTTTTGAAAATCTTAATGGTGCTATTTTTGTTGATGTTGGTAATATCTGGAATGTTTTTGACAATATTACAGACCCGGCTGCTACCTTCAATGGCTTTAGCTCTTTGGAAGATCTTGCTGTGGGATCAGGATTTGGTTTGCGTTATGATTTAAGCTTTTTCGTTTTCAGATTCGATGTTGGGTTTAAAACCCACAATCCAGCCTCAGATTCAAGCGGTCGTTGGTTTAACGAATACAACTTTAAAAATGCCACCTATAATATTGGTATAAATTATCCGTTCTAAGGCCTTTTTTAAAGGTATAAAACTATAACGTTTTAGTATCTTTTAGTGCTTTCAAAGCACAAAAGAACAGGTATTTATTTAAAAATTAATTACTTTTGATAACTCAATAAAAAAATCAAACTTTAAACATGGGACACAATATAAAACCAGGCGTTGCAACAGGCAAAGAAGTTCAGGCTATTTTCGATTATGCCAAAGCAAATAGTTTTGCACTTCCGGCAGTAAATGTTATAGGATCAGATACGATCAATGGCGTGCTTGAAACAGCCAGAGATTTAAACGCCCCCGTAATTATTCAATTTTCAAATGGTGGCGCACAGTTCAATGCCGGTAAAGGCTTAGGTAACGACGGCCAAAAAGCCGCTATTGCAGGTGCTGTTGCAGGTGCCAAACACGTACATACCTTAGCTGAAGCTTATGGTGTTCCGGTAATTTTACATACCGACCACTGCGCTAAAAAACTATTACCATGGATCGATGGTTTACTGGATGCCAGTGAAAAACACTTCGCCGAAACCGGGAAATCATTATTCAGTTCGCATATGATCGATCTATCTGAAGAACCCCTTGAAGAGAATATCGAAATTTGCAAAACATACTTAGAGCGTATGAGTAAAATGGGCATGACCTTAGAGATCGAGTTAGGTATTACAGGTGGTGAAGAAGATGGTGTAGATAATTCAGATGTAGACGATTCTAAGTTATATACACAACCAGAAGAAGTTGCTTATGCTTACGAAGAATTAAGCAAGGTTAGTCCGCAATTCACAATTGCTGCTGCATTTGGAAATGTACATGGTGTTTACAAACCCGGAAACGTAAAATTAACGCCAAAGATTCTGAAAAACTCACAAGAATATATCACTGAAAAATATGGTGTGGAGCACAATCATATCGACTTTGTATTTCATGGTGGTTCTGGATCCAGCGTTGAAGAGATTCGTGAAGCCATCGGTTACGGTGTGATCAAAATGAACATCGATACTGATCTTCAGTATGCTTTCATGACTGGTATTCGCGATTATATGAATGATAAAGCCGAATATTTAAAATCACAAATTGGCAATCCGGAAGGTGACGATTCACCGAATAAAAAATATTACGATCCACGTGTATGGTTACGCGAAGGGGAAAAAACTTTTGTAGCGCGTTTAAAAAAGGCCTTTGAAGACCTTAATAACGTAAATACTTTATAACAAGTTAAAACCGTTAGAAAATTAAATCCCGCCTGAGGCGGGATTTTTGTTTATAATAAAAAGTCGTTGGGCGTTACCCCAAAATTAAAATAAAACTTTAATTTTGCTGTCAGGCTTTCCGCTTTACCTTTTTAAAAAAGGGTATCGCTGCAATCCTTAACGCGATTGAGAAGCGTTTAAAGTAACCACAACTAAAAGTAAATTGTATGTCTTGGTTTAAAAGAAAAACAAAAGGAATTACTACCACAACCGAAGAAAAAAAGGATACCCCTAAAGGCCTTTGGTACAAATCGCCGACTGGCAAGATTGTAGATGCAGAGGAGTTAGAAAAAAACTTTTATGTAAGTCCTGAGGACGGCTACCATGTGCGTATAGGCAGTAAAGAATACTTTAAAATTTTATTTGACAACAACGAGTTCAAAGAATTAGATGCCAATATGGAATCTAAAGATCCATTAAAATTTGAAGACACCAAAAAATATCCCGATCGTTTAAAAGCGGCTCAAGAAAAAACAAAATTAAAAGATGCAGTAAGAACGGCCGTTGGAAAATCGAAAGGTAAAGATCTGGTGATAGCCTGTATGGATTTCTCCTTTATTGGTGGCTCTATGGGTAGTGTTGTGGGTGAAAAAATTGCGCGTGCTGCCGATTACTCCCTAAAGAATAAAATTCCGTTTATGATCATCTCCAAATCAGGTGGTGCCCGTATGATGGAAGCTGCATTATCCTTAATGCAATTGGCTAAAACATCTGTGAAATTAGCTCAATTAGCTGAGGAGGGTATTCCATATATTTCTTTATGTACCGATCCTACTACAGGAGGAACCACAGCATCATTCGCCATGTTAGGAGATATTAATATTGCCGAACCAGGTGCCCTGATCGGTTTTGCCGGTCCGCGTGTGGTAAAAGACACCACCGGAAAAGAATTGCCGGAAGGTTTCCAGACCTCAGAGTTCTTACTGGAACATGGTTTCCTGGATTTTATTACGAATAGAAAGCAGTTAAAAAACAAGGTTAATCAATACATCGATCTCATCACGAACCAGCCGTTACGCGCATAAATTGAAAAACTGACCTAAAAGAAAGATTGTTTTTTCAGATTAGCTTGTAAATCAGTAATATTTACTATATTTGCCGCCTGAAAGAAAGCCTTTCAACATACATAACAATCATTTACAACAATATTAGCATGTATTTAGCAAAAGAAGTAAAAGAAAAGATTTTCGAAAAGCACGGTAAAGGAAAGAACGATACCGGTTCAGCTGAAGGTCAGATCGCGTTATTTACGCACAGAATTAACCACTTAACAACACACCTAAAAAACAATCCAAAGGATTTTAATACAGAGCGTTCGTTGGTAAGTTTGGTAGGAAAGCGTCGTGCTTTACTAGATTACTTAACTAAGAAAGATATCTTAAGATATCGTGCGATAGTAAAAGAATTGAACTTAAGAAAATAAAAGGAAAGAGGCTTTTTAAGCCTCTTTTTTTTTACATTTGCGTTAGGGATTGTAGCGGCATCCTTTTTTGAGTATCAAAAAAGATAAAGCGAAAAGCCCGACCCGTGAGGGAAACGCCCATAAAAATTACTCTTGCGTGAGAGTTTAAATACCGCGCTAGAAGAAGCTGATACAGTTTTTCATTGGTCTGAATTAAGGCAATTAAATTGCTTTACACAACAACTACACTACACAACACAACGACCATTGTTTAATTATTTTGAGCACATATGTGCTTGAATGTCAATACAATATTATGATTCCAAAAGTTTTTAAAGAGGTCATTGACCTCGGTGACGGTAGAGAGATTTCTATTGAAACCGGAAAATTAGCAAAGCAGGCACACGGCTCGGTCGTGGTAAAGTCTGGAAATTGCATGTTGCTTTGTACTGTTGTTTCCAACTACAAAGCAAGTGATGTGGATTTTTTACCATTAACGGTAGATTACCGCGAAAAATTTGCAGCCGCAGGACGTTATCCTGGCGGATTTTTTAAGCGTGAAGCACGCCCTAGTGACGGTGAAGTGCTTACCATGCGTTTAGTAGACCGTGTGTTGCGCCCGTTATTCCCAAAAGATTATCATGCTGAGACCCAGGTGATGATTCAATTGATGTCTCATGACGCTGAGGTGATGCCTGATGCTATGGCTGGTTTAGCCGCTTCTGCAGCGATCCAGTTATCGGATTTCCCTTTTGAATGTCCAATTTCTGAGGTTCGTGTAGGTCGCGTGAATGGTGAATTCATTATTAACCCATCATATTCACAACTTGCTGAATCGGATCTTGATATGGTTATCGGTGCTTCTGAAGATTCTGTGATGATGGTTGAAGGTGAAATGAAAGAGATCTCTGAGGAAGAAATGACTGAAGCCATTAAATTCGCTCATGAAGCGATCAAATTGCAATGTCAGGCTCAAGTAAAATTAGCGGAAGCCTTTGGAAAAAAGGAAACTCGCGAGTATGAACTTGAACCGGAAGATGAAGCATTAGAGAAGAAAATCTACGACCTTGCTTATGATAAAGTTTATGCTGTCGCAAAAGCCGGTTCGTCTAAACAAGAACGTGGTGCTGCATTTGCAGAGATAAAAGAAGAGATCGTAGCTTCCTTTTCTGAAGAAGAGCAGGAAGAGCTAGGTGATCTGATCTCTAAATACTATGCCAAGGCTGAAAAAGCGGCCGTTCGTGACCTTACATTGAATGAAGGTTTACGTCTGGATGGTCGTAAAACAAATGAAATCAGACCGATCTGGTGTGAGGTAGATTATTTACCATCTACACACGGCTCCTCAATCTTTACTCGTGGTGAAACACAAGCTTTAGCAACGGTAACGCTTGGTACCTCGCGAGAGGCTAACCAGATTGATATGCCGTCATTCGAAGGTGAAGAACGTTTTTATTTACATTATAACTTCCCTCCTTTCTCAACGGGTGAAGCCCGACCAATTCGTGGTACATCACGTCGAGAAATAGGTCACGGTAACTTAGCACAACGTGCTTTGAAGGATATGGTACCTGAGGATTGTCCGTACACTGTGCGCGTAGTATCTGAGATCTTAGAATCGAATGGTTCATCATCGATGGCTACCGTATGTGCTGGAACAATGGCCTTAATGGATGCCGGAGTACAATTGAAAAAACCAGTTTCAGGTATAGCCATGGGATTGATCACTGATACAGAAAGCGGAAAATTTGCTGTTCTTTCTGATATTTTAGGTGACGAAGATCACTTGGGTGATATGGACTTTAAAGTAACCGGTACCGCTGATGGTATTACAGCTTGCCAAATGGATATTAAAGTTAAAGGATTGAGTTATGAAATTCTGGTAAAAGCCTTAAAACAGGCTCGTGACGGACGTTTACACATCCTTGAGAAAATAACGGAAACTATTGCAACACCAAACCCAACGGTGAAAGAGCATGCTCCTGTAATGGTAACAACACGTATTCCTAATGAGTTCATTGGTGCTTTAATTGGCCCTGGTGGAAAAGTAATTCAGGAATTACAAAAAGAAACCGATACGACCATTGTTATTAACGAGGATCCCGTTACCGAAGAAGGTATCGTGGAAATTTTAGGTGTTGGTAGCCAGGGTATTGATGCTGTTATGGCAAAAATCAAATCCTTGATGTTCAAGCCTGAAGTTGGAAATGTTTACGAAGTTAAAGTGATTAAAATGTTGGATTTTGGTGCTGTTGTAGAATATACGCAGGCTCCAGGCAACGAAGTATTACTTCACGTTAGTGAACTGGCATGGGAACGTACTGAAAATGTAACTGATGTGGTTAATTTAGGTGATATAATCGAAGTGAAGTACTTTGGAGTTGACCCTAGAACCAGAAAAGAAAAAGTATCACGTAAAGCTTTGTTGCCAAAACCTGAAGGCTACGAATCAAAGCCACGTAGCGGAGGTCGTGATAATCGAGATAACCGTGGTAATCGTGATAGTCGTGATAATCGCGGAAGAGATAATCGCGGTAGAGATAATCGCGGACGCGATAACAGAAGTTCCAGAGATAACAACGACGATTAATCGTTTTGAATCTATACTAAAAAAACCGCTTCAGAACTTGAGGCGGTTTTTTTATTTAATCATGGGTATAAACGAATTCTAGTTAATTCCCCCAAAACAACAATTCTGTTCTAATTCAATAACTGCTACAGTGATAAGTATTAAAGGTATTCCATAGGTTAATACGGTTGACATGGTCCTGTTTTTAATTCTTACACGTTTTACATCGGCTTCATTCAGCTCTGTTCTCTTATAATTTTTAACTCCGTAGAATTTTCCATTCTCTGCCATAATTTTATTATAAGTCATGATACTACCATCATTCATTACAACTTTTGTTCTGATAAATTCTTCGGAGGCTTCAGAAAGCGTTTTGGGCTCAGCGCGATAAACAACACAACTTTGAAATAAAACCAAAGTTGCTAATAGCGATGCATAACTCCGGATGTGATATTTGAGTGATTTCATAATTTTTAGTTTTTTTCTATACCGCGAATGGGTAGTACGATTCAACAGCGTATAAGTTATAAACACTATAATTGTGTTCTTAAGGTTGATGTTTATAAATGAAGTCCAACAGACTGTTTTAAAATTTAGTATGAACCAGTCTCAAAAATTGATGCGGTTTTTTTATTTCTAAAACTCATTTGTTCCAACTGGACTTGGTAATCCTAATGTAATTGAATTCTTGACAATAGAATGTAAACCTATAATAACCGTAATCGACACAACTATTGTTAACATGATTGACATTGTTTTATCTTTTGTTTTAATAGATTTTAAATGATTTTCATTCAATTTTACCTTTATTAAAGTTCCCTTTGATCTCTTTATTCCATAGAAGCTGCCATTCTCCTCTGTAATAAATTTGAATTTTGACACCTCACCCTCTTGATTTACAACCTTGGATCTGGCATGGGCTTTGGAGGCCTGGGACAAGCTACTGGGAGCAGCTTTATACACCGTGCAACTTTGAATAAATATTAAAATTGAAAAAAGGATTGCGAGGCTTTTGATGAATTTTTTAAGGCGCTTCATAACTTTGACTTATTACATTAATGAAAGGATTATTTCTTTTGAAATTCAGAATAGAAATACGAATTTGTAATATTGACACCCATCGTTTCGGGATCGCAAAAATCTGTGTCGTACTGCCCTACCCTTAAAATATCATCTACAATTTCAAAATAAGTGATCTCAGTTTCACCGAATCCCTCTTCGATGACAAAAAGTTTGTCGTCCACTATTTTCCAAGTTCCACTTGAAATACCATCTTCCTCACAAACATTATTATATTCATAAAAATAGCTTTGTGAAAATGTACCATTGGCTTTTACCTCTAGTATCCCCTTTTGCTCACAGGTCGAGTAATTTTCCTCATAGTTAATTTCCGATGCACAAGCGGTTACAAATTTTATTGGTTCCCAGCTACCAACAAATTTGTTGTCTTCAACCTGATCTATTACAGCTTGTTCATCGCTTTTGGAACATCCAGTGAGCAAGAAAATAAATAATAAAGCTTTTAATAATTGGTGTAAATTTTTCATGATATTATATTTTAGTTGTTATGATTTGGCTGCATTATTTTTTTGAAGGTTTGCCAATTCGCTTCATTTCCACTAATCATAATGACCATTGGATCTTTAACAAGGTTCAACAATCCTCCTAAAAGGCCACCACCTAAAGTGCCGAGAAGTCCAAAAGCAAAGGCACCCTCGGAGGCGCTATAGCCAACCCAGGAATCAGGATCTGAAGTTCCAACTCCCAGAGCTACACCTAGGGTTCCGCCAGCTACGGCACCAATAACGACATTATTAACCCCGGATCTTTTTGTTTTGATAAATCCGATTAGAGATTTATTAATGGTAGTAACTTTCTTTCCCTTCTTTAGAGCCACAAGACTATCATTTACATACAAAAAGCGTCCTTTTTCGATAATATCTCCGGTTTGTGAGGATACGCGTAAAAATCCTTTGTAAGGCTTACCAGTTTCCTGAGCCTGAGCATAAACATTACTTGTTATTAACAGTCCGAGTATTATTAGTTTTAAAATTTCAATTTGACGTTTCATGATTTTTGTTTTTAAGTTGAATTACTGAGTTATTGTTTTAAAGGTTATAGCTTATACACATTTGAAATTGGTATCCTTCAGCCTGGCCAAAACCACGCTTATCAAAGTTCATAAGGCCGCAGAGGTATCTGGTCTTTATATTTAGTTTCTGATTCATTGGGATGACAAGGCTGAACCGAATACCGACATCGATGTCATCATAAATATTTTGCCATTTTATCATCTTATTGATCCCGTTAAAATCTGATTGAAATAGACCAGAAAACACCGGTTCAAATTGTGTATTTACTCCATTCGAAATTTGAAAGGTCAACTCTTTTTTTTCTGAATGCTTCTGATCTTTTCGAAGGGTTTGCTGAGCCCAAAGCGGACTACTAAAAAAAACAAGTATTAATATGTGAATTGTGGTTTTCATAATAAGTTGACAAAAGTGTTACACAACTGTTACAAAGATGTATGAGATGCCGATATTTTATGTCCGATAAAATCTATAAAGCAAAATTTCGGACACATTCAATACTTGTTTTAAGTTCAAAACCCTGAATTGATAATCCATTGTATCCTAGGAGGGGAGAATTATAAAGGCTTTATTGAGAATTATTGACCTTATTTTTTTGAAACCAGGCGATGGCATCTTCGACCCCCTTATCTACAGGTGTAAAGACCATCCCTAAGTCATTTTTTGCTTTTGAATTTACATAAAACACATTGGAACAAAGCGCTTTCATATTGTTACTAGAAAATTGTGTTCTAAAACCAAAGTATCTGGCCAGATCTCCTAAAAAACCCAATCCGAATAATATACTTTTAGGAATTGGTAACATCATTTGCTGTGATTGAGTTTTCTTTTTTAGCAAATTAAAAAATGCTCTATAGCTCATATTTTCATTGGTCAGCAAATAGGTTTCTCCTGTAGCTCCTTTTTTTAAGGCCTTCACAATTCCTAATGCAACATCCTCTACACATACAAAACTCTTTCCCCCAGGAGGATAAAGGACTATCCGTTTATTTAAACCATGGAGTATAATTTTTCCCGAGCTGGGTTTGCTATCGTAAGGCCCGATCATAAATGATGGATTAACCACAACAACCTCTATTTTAGATGTCATGGAAAGGACATAGTCCTGGGCCTTTTTTTTACTGATTGAATAGGATGAATCAGAAAATGGTTTCTTGATCGCCTGGGTCTCACTTCCTGGATCGTTTTTAGGTCCAAAACCACAAACATTCGCAGTGCTCACAAAAACGAACTTTTTCAACTTCATTTTTATTGCAGCCTGAACCACTTTTTTGGTTCCTCTTAAATTTATATTTTCATAAGCCACATGATTGGCCTTTGGATCTGTTAAGGCCGCACAGTGAATAAGTGAATCGCAGTTTTTTAATGCCGCTTCCAGATCAGCGAAATTGGTAATATCTCCTTCAATTAATGTTAGATTTTTATGTTCATACCCGACATAACGATTTTTATCCCGCAAGAATCCAGTGACTTTATATCCCTGGTTCAAAAGCTCTATAATGGTATTTGTACCAAGCAATCCATTCGCTCCTGTAACAAGTACCCTTTTAAATGTCCTCATCTTATAAAGTAGTTTTTTGAAAAGCTGATCTTACATGTCTTCTTCGAAGAAATCCTCATCAATAGCATTTTCTTTTATTAACTGATAATGATAATACAAAGCTTTTTGCAATTTATACGATCGGTATTGAAAGCCATGTTCCTTCGCGTAATTCGCTATTTCCCTGGTTACTTCAGGGGCATAGACCGAACTGATATTGGGAAATAAATGATGTGCTAAATGAAAATTAAAATTTCCCATGATATTTCGGGTAAACCAATTGTTTAATATAACATCATTCGTTGTATCAAATTGATGTGCAAACCAGCTGGATTCTAATTGACCATGATCATTGGGCACCGGAAATTCACTTTTATCATTAACATGAGGGGGAAGTAAAGAGACCAAGGCAAAAATACTGCCAACGGTAAACATGATGAAGAGCCCCAGAAGAGCAGTATAAACCTCAACCCCCAATATCACAGGGATAAATACAGTATAAAATAAGAACAGTCCCTTGAACAGAAATAGCTTGAAGTATTCGATAGTTGGAATCTTACAAACCTTTTTTATGGCACGCTTTTTAAGAAAAAAGTCTTTAAAATCTCGTAATAGTATCCAATTAAGTAAATACATTGGATACAAGAAAAAAATAAGCCAAGACTGGTTTCTACTTATGAAAGTTGCCTTTTCATGCTTAAACACTTTAATAAGACCGGTTTGTTCAATATCAGAATCCCACCCTGCGATATTTTGATAATTATGATGCAATAACACATGACGCTTTTTCCAGATATAACTATTACCCCCAAGAAGATCAAACAAAATAATTAAGGCATTATTCCATCCTCTCTTTTTAAATATGTTATGATGAATAGCGTCGTGAATTAGGCTCACAAAAATCAATACAGATATAATACCTAAAAAAGCATAGAAGGTATAAAAAAGAGCAGCGTTTTGTTTAAAATTAAGTGCTAGCAAATACACTGCTATGAAAGCTAATGGCATTAATATTACAGCATAAATTTTTTGATGCTTTCGCTTATCAGGCAAACTTCTTATTACATTTTTCAAGCGGTTTCTCAAGGTTCTAAAATGTATATTATCTTCGAGGTTTTGTTTAAAAATAATTTGTGTTTCCATGGTGTAAGAATGTAAAATGGTTAAAGAAAAAATCCAAATATGCTTTGAATTATGAATCAAACACTGGTCTGGAGTTTTCCGGGAGGAAACTTATCGAGTTCACGATTTGTCAGGCGATCTTTAATAAATTCAGGAAGTATTTTATTTAAGAACATTAAACATTGATTTACAAATCCTGGAACTAAAAGTGTTTTATGTTGCAGCATCGCATTAATGGCGATGTTGGCAGCTTCTTCAGGGTTTAGTACCGTTTGTCTGGTTACCCAACTAACCAAGCGATTTTGATAACACAATCTTGTGGTTGTATTTAATCCACCCGGACAAATAGTGGTTACCGAGATATTGTGCTGTCTTAATTCCTTATTTAGAGTTTTTGAAAAAGCCGTGATATAAGATTTTGTAGCACCATAAACCTGCTTTTTAGGTAGGGTGAAAAAACTGGCCATACTGCTTATATTCAATATACCTGCACGCTCAGATTGCTTAAGATTATCAAGAAGCAACCTAATTAACAAAGTTGGTGTTGTCACATTTACCGCAATTTGTTTCAAAATAAATGTCGTGTCCAAGGTATCGAATAAGCCCCGACTTAATACGCCCGCATTATTGATAAGGTATTGAATACTTATCTCATGTTTATGAATGTATTCCAGAATACTAAAACAACTTTCTGTAGTACTCAAATCCATTTCAAGATATTGTACATCAACGTCAAGATTCGTTTTTATAAATTGTGCCAAAGCACCTAATCCGGAATTCGGCAAAGCAATGAGTAATAAATTCATTTTTCGTTGTGCGCAATCTAAGGCCATGGCTTTACCAAAGCCCTGACTTGCTCCTGTGATTAATGTGTATGTTTTCATGACTGAAGTTTTATATGTTGAATGGTATGTTCCAATCCCATTTTTAATTGGGTAGATTTATATTTTAAATTCTCGATAGCTTTCTGAGAGCTTGAAACCCGATGCACAAACAAGGCATCTAAAACCCGTGGTCTTATTTTTACCGGGACTTTAAAAAGTATCTGAAGTGCATTCATAAAGGAGAAAATAAACCGTAATACTTTATAATTGACCTTGATGATCTTTACCTTGCTTTTGGTCAAATCTTTTATCAATTCGAACAAATTGGCATAATCCATATTTTCGCCTCCGATAATAAATTTTTCATTTATTAATTCACTTTTCATAGCCAGAATATGTGCTTTTAACACATCTTGAATAAACACGTAATTGGAACTTACCTCGAGCTTATCCGGCACGATCATAACCCGCTGACTTAGCATAAGTTGGATCAATCGGTTCACACCATTTGAGAACGTATTCAAACCAGGACCATAAACTTTTGATATGCATAAGGTCATGCATGGAAGACCCTTTTTAATATAACTCTCTACAAGTTCTTCGGCCATACTTTTGGTAAGCTCATAATCGTTGGCATAGGACGTAAGTCTGGGCTGCAATTCGGTAATTGGTACTGTTTTATACGAAGGTCCAAAAACCGAAAGCGTACTGGTATAGATCACTTTTTTAATCTTTAACTCCAAAGCGGCGTTCAAAACATGTTGGGTTCCTTTAACATTAGTCTCGTAAAAACAAGAAATATCATTACAATTAAGGTTTGTAAAAGCGGCTGTATGAAATACATAATCACAATTTTCCATAGCTCTAAAAACCGTTCTGGAATTACAAATATCTCCTTCAAAAGGAATGATATTCTTGTGGTTAGGAATTTTGGGAGACTCAATATCTCTTACCAAGGCATGAACAGTAAAATCCAATTCTGCTAATTCTAAGGCTAACTGATGGCCTATGTAGCCTGTAGCTCCGGTTAAAAATGCTTTCATGATAGGATTGTTGTTTTAGTTTGTTTATAAAAAATGGTTATTTCATAGACTGTAGAAAGAGTAGCATGCATAATAAAAGCGTACCAAACGCTTTGAGTGAAGTATGTGAATAAGCAGAGTACGACACCAAATGGGATAGATCCAAAAAGTTCTTTCCGGGAATCAAAGGCATGAATCAGTACATATAACAAGGTGTTATAAGCAATAGCTTCCCATAAACTGAAATGTTCTAATAAAGAAAAGAAAATGACCCCTCTAAAGAAAAACTCATAAGCAAGTAAAAATAGCAGACGAAGCATAAAATAACCCCAGGCCTTAGAAAAGCTATAGTAGCCTGACTCAGAATATTCACTCTCGTCTCCATTAGAATTCCGATATGCTAATAAAGCTGATACGAATAGTAGGATCAAATAAGGTATGAGCACATGCAAAGGCGCAATTTCAATGGTATTTAAAGTAAATTGAAACTCAGTCCAAGTAAAGTAAAAAAACACTCCAAAAATCATGATCCCCAGGACGTGTTTCATATTTAAAAACAATAGACCATTTCTGATCATCAAAGCATGTTTCAGATTTAATATACCAAGCTTCTTATATATCCAGCTTATGGCGAAATAGGTTACGAAAACCGTAGCGATAAGCACCCAAAGTGTTGTTGAAATAGTCATGATGCAACAGGTATTAGGTTCACATCAAATAATTTACTATTAGCTTCTACCCCAATACACTTTCCATCTCGATAGTGAAAAATATTGTATTTTCCTTTCTCAAAAACAACCTTATATTTTCCCTCTCCTAACGATTCTATGCCTAACATTTGGCCGGCATTATCGCAATACACGAATTTCTTAGATTTCGGTTCTTTAAAATACAGGCTGACCAGATTTAGAGATATGGGTTTTAAGGATAATACTTCTTCACTTCCATCCCGGTTTAAAAGGTATTTGTTCTTTTTGTAAACCAGTTTATGATTTGATTTCACTTTATTGTTTACCGATCTGTAAACACTGGAATAGACGAGTATACCATCTTTAAAAATGGCTTTTTCTTCTCCCTTGATACAAAATTTTAAAAGTAAATTAGCGTTGATTGTACTTTTTAGATGGTACACCGTTGCCTCGTTTGATGCATCACGGCTAATAGTAATAGTTCCTAAAACCTTATTATTTTTAACGATATTGAAGGTTTTTTGGTTTGGAAGGGTGTCAGCCTGAGCGTAGCAAAAACTGAGCAAAACAACAGCGGAAATAAGTTTTAGCTTTTCTAAACCTTTTACAAACCGCAATTTTAATTTCAATATGAATGCATTTTTTTGCATTCTTCTGAGAAAATAAACAATGAGCATGGGTATCATAATTATACGTTTTAGATTATTTGATAATCCAAAAGTATTTCACCCTAATGGTTTAGATATCCAAGAAAATCTTAGAAGTAATAATCAGGATGTCCAACGATAATCTCGGACATTTTGATGAATATGAATACTTTATTCTCTATAGGTGGAGATATTCCTTTTGATTTAGTCATATCCTGATTTTTATATTCCTACTTTATGGCACTAACTACAACAATATTATTATCTGGGGTAAAAACCACAATGAACGTTTCTTATATAAAACAACCAAAAACCACTTTTTTCACGATTCAAATCTCTTGGGTTTAATACTAATTAAATCTATCGAAATAACTTAAGGCTTAAAATGATACCCATCAGTTTTGGTTCTATCAGGAATTTAAATTTAAAGGGATATTCTCAGGACTTAAAAAATGAGGAGGTCAAAATTCAAAACCCATTTAAATAATGGATTTTCAAAATTGTTCACGATAAGAGGTCGGCGTTTCAGAGGTGAATTTTTTAAACGCAGAATAAAAGGTGGATTTAGAATTGAATCCGCATTCTAAACCAATGGCTACTATGGTATAATCACTAAAAGTGTCATCTGATAAAAATCGTTTGGCCTGAGCAACACGAAGAGAATTTATAAAATCAGAGAAATTATAATCGCTATAGGAATTAATCAGTTTAGAAAAGTAACTTTTACTCATCCCCAATTCGGCTGCCACAGCTTCCATACTAAGCAATGGGTCGAGATATAATTTATTTTTAAGGATGTGACTTTTGATGGTATTGAAATCGTTCTCGTGTTTTTCATTGAAGAAGTCATCAGTTTCACTGGTCCCTGAATGAACATTCGGTGAAGTGATGAGTTCAGATTCATTTTCTAAAGTGCTTCGTAAAACAATACGATCCCGAAGTACATTATATTTATAGACACCTTGATAGCCGATCCAGTACAATAATATAGATGAGCTTAATCTAAGGAACAGATAGGGAATTTCATTACAAGTTTCTTCATTAACACCGAAACAAAGCTTTATATCTAAGGAAAGAGCGATAACCCAGATCAAAATGACAATAGCACCAAGCCTAATAAACCATTTGATCCAACTTAGATCATCAAAGGATAATACAAAAGAAATTAATTGATGTCGTCTGAAAATAAGTAAGCACGCATTAAAAAACAGGAACAAGGCATACATTAAATTAAACACATCTTCTATTCGGGTATAATCTTCCATTAATGAAGATTCATTACCGTGAATGGCGTGTGTATAATAATCATAGGATATGAAACAAAGTCGAAGGGCTATCTCAGCAATAAAAATGACCAAAGAGGGTTTTAAAAAATCTTTAACCTTATCCTGAACCTGTAAGTAATGCGTGGTAAAGGCATAAAACATGGGAAATATCAGTAGATACCATGGAATTAAAAGTTTCTTTAAAAGGAAAATATCATCGAACAAATGATATTCTGTGATAATGGCTTGTAGATTATTTAGAGAGAGAAATAGAACCGTAAGATTAAGGAAGATGATAACTTTATCACATTTTTTTTTTAAAAACATGGTAACAAGGTTAAACGCGAAACCTTGAATTACCCCTGCAATTAATAAAAAATTTACAATCTTAATCAATGATACTCAGTAAAAAAATTTACTAAATATAAGTAATTCAGGAATTTAATTGAATATCTGATTTTAATTTTTTACTTACAAGAACGTAATAAATATACTTGTCTATGATAGGAATTAACGGGTTCCTAAGATTCATATTCTTTTTTATGGCGGTATTTTTAAGCATGGTAATTAATTTTTTAAATCAACCTTTAATTGTTCTGGTACTAAATTACTTGTATTTTTTGTAGTTCATTAGACAATTTGTCCAATTAATTCTACTTTTTTTCTTAATTTTCACAAACCCAAAGCCATGTTCTTCTAATTTTCTCAAAAAATGCAAGAACAATTCATACAATTTCTAAAGAGTAAAACACCGGACAGCACCTCATTCGTAGATGAAATCGCAGGAGTTTTGGATATCGGGTACGATGCGGCTTACCGTCGCATTAATTTAAAAACCAGTTTATCTATTGACGAAACTGTAAAACTGGCCAAACACTACAAAATCTCTCTAAACAAACTATTCGAGGTTGGCAGCGAGTACAGTATTTTAACCGATTTATCACCTCCGGTTCACAATGTAGAAGGTATAAATATGTGGCTTATAAAATCCTATGAGAACTTAATTCCCTTAACGAAATTAAAAGGTTGTTCTGTTATTTATTCCGCTAAGGATATCCCTGTTTTCCACACGCTGAAAGATTCATATCTATCACGATATAAAATTTATGTTTGGTTGAAGGATGTAGATCCTGAATTATCAAAAAAGAAGGTGACCTTCGATGACTTTATCAAAACCATTCCCAAAGATTTACTTGAAAATGCGTTTCGCTTAAGTAAAGTTTACAGCAACATCAATATAACAGAGATCTGGAACAATACGACTATAATAGGTACTTTACAACAAGTTTTATATTATTTTGAAGCCGGTGCCATTTCAAAAGATCTCGCTTTAAAGGTGTGTACAGATTTGGAAGAGGTTATTAGACACATAGAAAAGCAAGCGATACAACAATCATTAGTAGGACCTAAGGGTGAGGCTACCTACAATTTATTTGTAAATCACACACATACCATGAGTAATACCATTATGGTAGTTACCCCGATGCAAAAAGTGTTTTTCACACCCTTCACGGTTATAAGCTATTTAAAAATTGAACATCAACCCACCTGCGAGCTCATGCATGAGTTTCTTGAAAAACAAATGAGTAACTCTAAACTGCTGGTGAATGCCGGTGAAAAAGACCGATCACTGTTTTTCAATAGAATGCATCAAAAAATTAACCGATTAAGAGAACGCATCCGAATTGACGATGATGCATTCGATTTCGAGTAATGTCTGCGGAGGAGAAGTAAAACCGTTAAACACTGTTAAAAATTTGCTTTTGAGCTAATTTTAGTTATATTACTTCTTAGCAATAAAACGTTTTTACTATGATTCAAGCCGATAAAGATAAATATTCAGACATACTGGAAGATTCCATTCATTACCTCGAAAACCGCGGTTATGAAGATATTAAAGCCGATATGGAAGGATATGAAACTCCAAAATCCTTCAGAAAAGCCGGTAGCGATATCAGCATAACACCAGATATTGTAGCGATTAAAGAAGGTCGAAAGCATTATTTCGATATCAGTTTAAAATCTGAAAAACCTAATCTCCTGAAGTCTAAATGGTTGTTTTTAAACACATTAAGTAACCTAAAACAACACAGATTCAAGTTGATCACAAAACGTGGACACTACAAGTTTACTCAGGATATGCTAGAGGACATCAACCTGACAAATAATTCATTGATAAAAATTTAATTCATAATTACCTGAATTACAATTAGATAATTTATTTATTATCTTGATTTTACGAAAATATTAGACATTTTGTAACATTTAGTTTCTTTTGTACGTATAACCTACTGAACACCTATTTAAACATTACAGGAGAACTTAGATGAGACAATTAAAAATTACGAAGCAGGTTACCAACAGAGAAACCGCTTCGTTAGATAAATACTTGCAAGAAATTGGCAAAGTAGATTTGATTACTGCTGATGAAGAAGTTGAATTAGCACAACGGATAAAAGCAGGTGATCAGCTAGCTTTAGAAAAGTTAACCAAAGCGAATTTAAGATTCGTGGTTTCTGTTGCAAAACAGTACCAAAATCAAGGTTTAACCCTTCCGGATTTAATTAACGAAGGAAACCTTGGATTAATTAAAGCAGCGCAACGATTTGATGAAACTCGTGGTTTCAAATTCATTTCTTATGCGGTGTGGTGGATTCGTCAATCAATTCTTCAGGCATTAGCTGAACAATCGCGTATTGTACGTTTACCACTAAACAAAATTGGTTCTATTAACAAGATCAATAAGACTTTTGCCTTTTTGGAGCAAAGTCATGAACGTCCGCCTTCGGCTGAAGAAATTGCCAAGGAGTTAGACATGACGATCAATGATGTTAAAGAATCCATGAAAAACTCGGGGCGTCATGTAAGTATGGATGCACCGTTAGTGGAAGGTGAAGATTCAAACCTCTATGATGTTTTAAATAGTGGCGAATCTCCCAATCCGGACAAGGAATTATTACATGAATCCTTGAGAACCGAGATTGAGCGTGCACTGGAAACCCTAACACCCCGTGAAGCTGATGTAATTCGCCTGTATTTTGGTCTTGGAAATCAACACCCAATGACCCTTGAAGAAATCGGTGAAACATTCGATTTAACACGCGAGCGTGTAAGACAAATTAAAGAAAAAGCTATTCGTAGATTAAAACATACATCTAGAAGTAAAATATTAAAAACTTATTTAGGCTAATAATAGCCTAGATTACGGTAACAAACAGTTACAAATATAACTGTTCGTTTTTTGATTGATGAAAGAACCCCCGGCTGATTACCGGGGGTTTGTTCTTTTATAACATTCATCCATATTCAAGTAAAGAACTTTATTATCTTTGCTAAAAATAATACACCGAACCATGCATTCTAAACTTATTGCACCTTCGCTTTTAGCCGCTGATTTTGCCAATCTTGAACGCGATATAAAAATGGTAAACGACAGTAATGCCGATTGGTTCCACATTGATATTATGGATGGTGTTTTTGTACCTAATATTTCCTTTGGAATGCCAGTATTGAAAGCCATGACCAAGCATACCAAAAAACTGGTGGATGTACATTTAATGATCGTAGATCCTGATCGCTATATAAAAACCTTTGCAGATCTTGGAGCCAATATTCTTTCGGTTCACTACGAAGCCTGCACCCATTTACACCGCACCCTTCAAGCCATTAAAGCCGAGGGCATGCAAGCCGGTGTAGCCTTAAATCCGCACACCAATGTAAGCTTGCTTGAAGACACCATTAATGATATTGACCTGGTTTGTATTATGAGTGTGAATCCTGGTTTTGGTGGTCAAAAATTCATAGAAAACACCTATAACAAAATAGCACAACTAAAAGCTTTGATCGAAAGACGTGGAGCTTCAACACGTATTGAAATTGATGGCGGCGTAACTGATAAAAATGCCAAAGCATTAATAGATGCAGGAGCCGATGTATTAGTCGCCGGAAGTTATGTTTTTAAAAGTGCTAACCAAATAGAGACCATTGCCAATCTGAAAGCTTTGGCTAATTCCTAAAATTGATTTATTAAATATTTAATAAGATCTGTTGTCGTAACAATACCGACTAACTTATTATATTTTACAACCGGTAAAGCGTGAAATTCCCTAGACGCTAATATTTCCGCCACTTCCTTTATTGAGTTTGATGTAGAAACCGTGACAATATTTTGAGTCATAACCTGCTGGATGGTTAACATATTATAAACCAGAGCATCACTATCGTCAGTTTCCTCATTTTCATTAAAAAGATCCACAAAGCTTAATCGCAGCATATCTGTGTGACTAAGCATACCAATGACAGTACCCGAGGAAACAATCGGGATATGACGGATGTGGTGTTTTTTAAATAAAGTTTCAGCCTTTTTTAAACTATCAGTTTTTTTCAAAGTAATAACAGGCTCTGTCATTATTAATGAAACCGGTGCTTTACGTATCATTTGAGATTACTTTAAATTAGATACCTTAAAATTACCGTATAATGCAAAGTAATTTCATGACAAATGTCATGCGGATAAATTTAATAACCTCTCATGTTAAAATTGAGCATCTGTTTTACTTTAATATAGATCTGTGGAAACTGATCTTTGAAAACATGAGGCGTTTCAATAAAATTTTCAATGAGGACCGCTAGGAATTCAAAAGGATTGGTAAAAGCATAACTTCGTAAATATTGAGAATTTATTAAAGCTTCGCGAAGGTCTTTATCCTTTGAAAGTAAATGCAATAATTCATTAATAGACTCTCTGAATATGATCGAACTTATATCAGATTCCGTATTACTATTATAATGAATGGCATGAGCAAACTCATGGATCCCTAAATTTAAATTATCATTATCTATAGCATACCCTTTTTTAAAATCTTTCCATGAAAGTGCCAGAGCACTGAAAAATGGATTGAATTCACCTTTGTGATATTCCTGTTTGATCTGAGAATAAAAAGTTTCCGGATAAATAATTATGGTTGATACTGCACCTATTAAATAATCTCGAAATCCAAAAGTAAGCATCACCGCTGTGGCTGAAATTAATACTTGAACATGGCCATCAACAGAAATACCATCTCTACCAAGAAATTTTTTACTTTTTAAAAACGTTGCTAAGCGATGTTCAAAATAACGTTGCTCTCTTTTCGACAACTTGTTATAAAATAAAAATTGATCTTTTAAAATTTGCCTTTGTTCTGAACTAATAGTGCGAAGTTTAAAGTACCAATGGACAAAAAGCGGCCTTTTATAAATCAGCGAATAAATGCGCTCGAATAACCGAAATCCAAAAAACAGCATGACACCAATACAGGCTGTCAAAATTATCGCGGAGATAATATCTGACTCTAACTTCGTGTCTAAAAATAAAAACAACATGGATTTGGTGGCTAATAAATTTTTATTACCAAGCAATATATGATAAAAATTCTAAGATTCTAAAATAAAATGTGATGGAATAAGATCTAAATCTATTTTTAAGATATAATTATTATCTTTCACAAAAACCAATCCTTATGTCAATCAAACCATTAATCACTCTAGCCTTTTTTTCAATTTCTGTATTTTCTCAAGCGCCAAAATCAACATTATTATTAGAACAGCCTGATATGAATAAAACACATATTGCTTTTGTCTATGCTGCTGATATCTGGGTAGTTCCCATTGGAGAAAGAAACCCAATACGTATCACAAGTACGGCTGCCGTAGAAAGTGATCCGCATATTTCTCCCGACGGTAAGGAGATTGCTTTTACTTCTAACAGAACAGGAACTCCAAACATTTATACTGTCAGTATTGAAGGAGGCGAACCTAAACGTTTAACATTTCACCCTTCCGAAGCTCTGGTTAGGGGATGGTCAAGGGACGGGGCTTTTATTTATTTTGCCTCATCGAGAGAAACAGCTCCAACAAATTACCATAGGTTATGGAAAGTTAATAAAGAAGGTGGACCAACTACCAAATTAACAAAACAATGGGCTACGGATGCGCAATTTTCACCTGATGGAAAATCATTAGTCATTGATCAAATTAATCGTTGGGATAAGGAATGGCGCGTGTACCGAGGGGGTCAAAATAAACCTTTATGTATTCTAAATTTAAAGGAAAAAAGTGAAATTTTTATTCCCAATAATAAGTCCACAGATAAAAATCCGCTTTGGATAAAAAATGACATATACTTTATTTCCGACCGGGATTCTGTTATGAATATCTGGAAATACAACATTCCTTCTAAGGAATTGAAAGAAATCACCCATTTCAAGGGTTCCGATATTAAATCAATTTCAGGAAATGATAATACAATGGTATTCGAACGCGAGGGTGCATTTCACCTACTCGACCTTAATACAAATAAATCAAAACAGCTGGATATAATCATTACAAGTGATTTTCCTTGGGTTGAAAAAAATCTGGAGGATGTTAGTAAATCTGCAAGTTCTGTATCCCTATCAGCAACTGGCAAAAGAGCCATCATGGAGTCTCGGGGAGAAATTTTTACGGTTCCAACAGAATTTGGCGATACACGAAATATAACCAATAGTTCGGGTGTGGCAGACCGCAGACCGGTTTGGTCACCCAAGGGAGATAAAATTGCCTGGTTTACAGATATTGATGGAAAAGGCTATACTTTGCGAATCGCATCACAGGATGGTTTTACAGTGTTTAAAGATATACCTATTGAAGAATCAAAATTGGGTTGGGAGCCAACCTGGTCTCCTGATGGAAAATATATCGCTTTTGATGACGACGATGTACGACTACGCCTTGTAAATATTGAATCAGGAACTATTGAAACTATTGCTGTTGGAGGAACAAATCTGGAACGTGGTGATTTAGGTTTAAATTGGTCCCCTGATTCTAAATGGTTAGCTTACTCAAAAACCTCAGAAAATAATTTTAAACGAATTTACATTTGGTCGTCTAAAACCAAAAAATCAATGCCTATTACAAATGCTATGGCGCATTGTGTTTCACCAACCTGGGATTTAGATGGAAAACATTTATATTTCCTATCTAGTACTAATCTCGCCCTTGGTTCGGGATGGGCAAATACAAGCTCTATGATAGCTGATCCTGAATTTAACTGCTATGTATTAAATTTAAGAGAGGAAGACCCCTCCCCTTTTAGGCTTAGAAGTGATGAGGAATCAGTTAAAAACGAAGAGGAAATCAAAAAAGATGACAAGGATAAATCCACTGAAGATAATATGGTTCAAATCGATTTTAATAATATTGAAAATCGGATTATCCCTATCCCCATGCCTACCCGGAATTATCAACAGGTAATTGCTGGTCCTAAGGGAACCTTTTTCTTAGCAGAAAATATTGAAAATGAGTCGGGATATACCATTCATAAATATTCACTTGAAGAAAGAAAAGCTGATATTTTTACAGAAAAAGCAAGCCAGTTTACCGTTTCAGGAGATGGTAATAAAGCACTTGCCAAAATTGGGCAGTCTTGGCAGGTTTTTGATGCTAAGGTATCAAAAGGGAAGGGGGAAAATTTAGAGGTCAGCCTTAAAATGGATCTCGACCGACCTGCCGAATGGAAACAAATTTTTGAAGAAGCTTGGCGTTACCAGCGCGATTACTTTTACGATCCTAATATGCATGGAAGAAACTGGAATGTTGTTTACAAACGATATGCGCCACTTGTACCTTTTATTAAGCACCGCGCCTCCTTAAACTATGTTTTAGATCAAATGAATGGTGAATTATCTGTAGGGCATAGTTTTGTTTTTGGAGGAGATCTCCCCGAAACCCAAAACATCCCAACCGGACTACTCGGGGCCGATTTTGAATCGTCGAAAGGCAGATGGAAAATTACCCGAATATTCAATACGGAATCTTGGAATCCAAAATTATCCAGTCCACTAAGTCGACCGGGCATTCGTGTAAAAGAGGGCGATTATATTGTTGGGATTAACGGTAAAGAATTAAAAAGTACGGATAACCTATTTAAATTTCTTCAAGGCACCAGAGGCTTACAAACGGTGCTGCATATCAATTCAAAGCCTGATTTTGAAGGTTCTTGGAAGGAAACTGTAAAACCTATAACCAGTGAAAATGACCTGAGACAGCGCGCTTGGATTGAAGACAACCGAAGAAAAGTAGATGAATTATCAGGTGGAAAATTAGCTTATATTTGGGTTCCCAATACGTCTGGAGCAGGATTTACATATTTTAACCGCTACCTATTTGCACAACAGAATAAACTTGGAGCCGTAATTGATGAACGCTTTAATGGCGGCGGCCTATTAGATGATTACATGGTAGATTTACTGACGCGTAAACTTAGAGCAGCAGTGACTAATGAGGTCCCTAACGGAAAAGCCTTTAAATTACCTGCTGGAATCCACGGACCAAAAGTATTACTTATTAATGAGCTGGCCGGGTCTGGCGGAGATTACTTCCCATGGGTTTTCAGACATCAAAATGCGGGGAAATTAATTGGACAAACCACATGGGGAGGTTTGGTTAAATCATCGGTTCATTATGCGTTTATTGATGGAGGAGCCATGACGGCACCAGACAATGCTGTATTCGATCCGGTTAAAAATGAATGGATTGGCGAAAATAAAGGGATCGAACCTGATATTACGGTAAGACAAGATGCTAAATCTCTGAATGAAGGGAAAGATCCACAATTGGAGCGAGCCGTTCAAGAGTTATTAAAAGAACTAAAAAACACCAAAGAAATTGAAACTACACATCCTCAGTTTTCACAACCTGCCAAACAAAATTAATTGGAAATTTCATCAATGATGAATTACTTTGATGGGGTAGATAGTCTATAGAATTTTATTTGACCTAACGACAAAAAGCAAAAAATGATTCAGAGATCTTTATTAAAAAGACCTTCCTTTCATTTTTATTTGATCATTATAATCTATTCCACCTACGATTATTATGAACACATTACTAGAAAAGATTCCTTGTTTGAAGCCAACCCTTGAGATTGGGCCATTTTTAGCCTTGTTGCCGTTTTATCACTAATATTAGTAATGACTTTTTTCCATCGGATTCTGGTAAGAATTTTTTAAAAAGATTTTTAGTGTTCGAAGTTATCGTTTTAGGAATCTGGCTAACCACCTATATCTATTTATTGGGCCCACTTTTCAATACACTCTTTTAGGAACATTTCGACTTATATTTTAAATTTAAACCCACCTCCTTTATTATCATACTAGGCATTTATTTCTTAGTTCGATTTTTAATAAACCTGATTATTAATTATTTCAAGAGACGTTCCTCAAGCAAAGAAGAGATTAACTTCATTAATAAACAGTTTTTATATTTAAGATGCTGGATTTCAACCCTGGAGATATTGCTTCAATAGTAATGTCTCCTGGAGTTCCTTTTTCGCTTTTTATTATCAATAAACACAGCCCATTAAAAGTTTTCCTGAAATCCGCCTGAAAAGGTTCTGTAGAAGCAGCATTACCATTCCCTACTGCAGCTATCGTAGCCGGTCCAGAAATTTTAAAATACACTTTGTTATCTGCCAGGGGACAAAAGTTTGAATCTTCATCTTCAATTTTAACTGTTATAAAGGATAAATCCTCCCCATCAGCCTTTATGGTATTTCGATCAGCTATTAAGCTTATTTTTTGGGGTGCTTTAGACGTTTTTACAATATCTTGAGCAACGATCTCATCATTTTTATAGGCCACAACCTTTAATTCACCTGGGGCAAAAGGCACATCCCAACTCAAACGATATGGAGAATCAAAGTATTTGGGACGATCTCCCCAGGCCCAAAACCAAACGGGAATTCTAGTCTTATCTATCCCTTTAATTTTTTTGCCTAAAGACTTCCCATTTAAAAATAATTCCGCAGTATCGGCATTAGTATAACAATACACAGGAACGGTTTTAATTTCTGTACCCTCCCAATTCCAATGGGGCAATAGGTGCGCCATAGGTTTTGTGGTCCACTGACTTTGATAAAGGTAAAATCGATCCTTTGGAAAACCAGACAAATCTACAGCTCCAAAGTAAGAACTACGAGCAGGCCAATCAGCATTCCAATTTCCGGTAGTAATATTATCTTTTCCTCCGTAAGGTGTTGGCTCCCCTAAATAGTCAAACCCAGTCCACATAAAATTGCCAATAACATGGGGTAATGTTTCCTGAAAATAAAACTCAACATCAGGTGGATAGGCCCATGATGGCGCATTAAAATCATAACTGTTAACCTGAAGCGAAGCGTCCTTATCATAGGTACGAAGCGGTAAATGATATACGCCTCTTGATGACACCGTTGAGGCCGTTTCAGAACCGTAAACAACCCAATTTGGATGCTTTTTCATGACTCCGGCATATTGGGTGGGTTTATAATTAGCACCCACTAAATCTACAACTTCGGCCAATCCATTTTTAATGGCAGCATCAAGTTGATTGAAACCTGCCGTTGTAGGCCGCGTAGGGTCTTCCTCATGGCAAATAGCAACCAATTCACTCGCAATTAGGGCCCCGGATTTATCCTTTTGCTCCTTAATTTCGTTACCAATGCTCCACATAATAATAGATGGATGATTGAAATCTCTGCGAATCATATCACGTAGATCTTGCTGATGCCACGCATCCCAATCCAAATGATAATCGTTTTCTGTTTTTGGCAACTTCCACATATCAAAAGCTTCTGCCTGAACCAATAAACCTAATTTGTTGCAAAGCGCTAATTGCTCCGGAGAGGTTGGGTTATGCGAGGTTCTAATAGCATTTACCCCCATATCCTTCATGATTTGAAGTTGACGCTCCGTGGCACGATAATTCACAGCAGACCCTAAAGGCCCCAGATCATTATGCAGACACACACCACGGATTTTTTCTCTTTGACCATTTAAAAAGAAACCGTCAGGCGTAAATTCTATTTTTCTAATGCCAAAGGTGTTTTCTACATTATCGACAGCACTATTATTATGATAAACAACAGATAAGGCTTTGTAGAGATTAGGCGTTTCAAAATGCCACAAATTTGGGTCCTTAATATGTAAATCCTGAAGTACCTCTGCCTGGTTTTTATCAAAGAAAAACGGAGTTGTGGTTTCCGCTATAGCTGTATTATTCGCATCGTAAATTGTCGTTTTAATTTCATACTTACCCCTTTTAAGTTTTTGGTTAGTGATTATTGTTTTTACCAAAATTCTAGCTTTTTCATTGGTAATTTCCGGAGTGGTAATTTGAGTTCCCCAATGCCCTACATGCACAGGGTTTTTAATTTCCAACCATACATTTCTATAGATTCCGGCACCTGGATACCACCTTGCTGAAAGGGGTCTAGGATGTACCTTTACGGCTATTGTGTTTTTTTGATTGAATTGGATGTAGGAGCTTATATTTATTTCAAAACCAATATAACCGTTTGGTCGATGATACACCTTTTTACCATTTACATAAACTGAAGCATTTGACATGACCCCATCGAACTCCAAAGTTACAACACTTCCCTTTTTTGAAGAATCCAGATAAAAATCTTTACGATACCAGGCCATTCCATATACCGGTAAACCCCCGGTTCTCGAATTATATTCAGGTTTAAAAGGACCTTCAATGGCCCAGTCATGCGGAACAGAAATTTGTCGCCAATCAGCATCATTATAATTTATTTTATAAGCTGTGGTATCCTCTGTTCTTTTAAACCGCCAATCACTATTGAAGGAGAGACGCTCTCGGTTTTGAGGTTCAATAGAATTACACCCCGTTAGAATAAATACAATGACTATAAGAGTCGTGAATGTTATTAATGATTTAGAATACATAGAATAACCTTAGGTGTTTAGTCATTGGTAACCTTACTTCCCCACCAATCTCGATTTGGTTTAAAATCTTTTGAAAGCATTTCCATGCGTTCTTTTTCTAAATTTGGCAAAAGCTTATCAATTTTATTCTGGTCATATTCTTTACGTTTCAAAGGGTCAAATTCAGAATCTTTTACAGGAAACTTTGCACCAACAGCATCAAGCCAGTTCATAAGTTTCTGGCGCATCGTTTTAACTGTCTGAGGAAATTTTTCAGCTACATTTTGTTGTTCTCCGGGATCTAATTCCAAATCATATAATTCATCCGTATCATCTTCATAATAATGAATAAGCTTCCACTGCCCTTCCCGGATGATTGACGATGGATCGCCACCTTGATTTCCGTAATGCGGATAATGCCAATATAACGGACGTGATTCTGGATTTATTCCAGCTTCAATAATAGGTTTTAAACTAATCCCATCCTTATGCTGATTAGGTAATAATGGTATTTGCGCATAATCCAATAAGGTAGGATAAAAATCAGCTCCCGTTACGGGGTAATCACTCGTTCCATTTTTTAATTTTTTACCTGGAACATAAATAAAATAAGGTTCTCTGATACCACCTTCCCACTGATAGCCTTTTCCGCCACGAAGAGGCAAATTCGTTGTAGAAAATGAATCACCAGAGGCCACTCCACCGTTATCTGAAGTAAATACAACAATGGTATTTTTATCGAGCCCAAGTATCTTTAATTGATTCAAAACAACACCAACAGCCTCGTCCATAGTTTCCACAAGTCCGGCATACACGGGGTTATCCTGAGTCATCCTGATCGGAAGTTTTCGTTCCATGGCAAAACCATGATCTTTTAGACCTTGACTCTTAGCTTTCAATCTGTATTTCGCCCATTTATCTTCTGAAGTTTGAATAGGACCATGTACAGCATAAAATGATAAAAATGCGAAAAAGGGCTCTTTTTTATGTGCGGTTAAGAAATCTGCAGTTTCATTGGCCAACCGGAGCGATAAATGCTCTCCAGAGACTGAATCTTTTAATTTAGGATTTTTAAAAGGTGAAAAATAGCCGCCAACGGGACTTCCCTTATCCCATCCGCCTATGTTGATATCAAATCCATTATTTTCCGGATAATACCCTTCACCACCTAAATGCCACTTTCCAGCAAAAAATGTTGTGTAACCATTCGCCTGAAAGGCTTCAGCTATCGTTGTATCTTCAACCTGAAGATTATGGATGTAATCCGCAGGCAATAATTTGTCATAGCGCTTAATGACACGCCAGTCCTTTCCAGACCTTTCACCAATCCAATTGGTGATGCCATGGCGCGCTGTGAATTTTCCAGTCATTATTGTTGCTCTGGAAGGACTGCAAACACGACTTCCAGCATAGCCCTGTGTAAACCTAAAACTTTTAGCAGCTAAGGAATCTATGTTGGGTGTTTCATAATAGTCACTTCCCGTTATACTAAGATCATGCATTCCCAGATCATCTACTAAAATGAATAATATATTGGGTTTTATAGCTGAACTTGAATCATCTTGAGTCCTGTCATGTTTACAGCTCATGAATACCATAAAAACAATAAAAATAATACTCAGAAAAAGTTTATTGTTCGATAAGAAATGATATTTCATCCGATACATTTTTTATTTTTTATTTTAATTCCAGTTCCTCAATATTACTGTAATCCTTACCGCGGATCTTTTCGAATACTGCGATCATCGTTTTCAAAGTATCGGGGTAGGTTTTTGCTAAATTTTCTTGCTGACCAATATCTTTATTCAGATTATAAAGTTGAAAGTTGTCCGAGTTTCCTGTTTCAATATTTACCTGTTTGTTTAGTGGACTTCCTTTATACGGTGGAATCATAACCCAATCACCTTTTCGCAATGCTGTTCGTGTGGTGGCCTCAAGGATCAAATCTTCTCTGCCTTGATCACTTTCTCCTAAAAATACGAGAAGTAAGTTTTCACTATCCGGACCTTTATCATCGCTACCAACAAGAGCAGACAAAGAGGTTAAAAGATCGACCTGCGATACTAAAGCGTCCGATGTTTTAGGTTGAATCTTGCCTTTCCAGAAGGTAATAAAGGGTACACGGGTTCCTGCTTCAAATAAGCTATACTTTCCTCCTCGTAATGACCCTCCAGGTTTATGGTCTCCTAGCTTTTCAACCGCCTCATCAAAATAGCCATCATTTAAAACGGGACCATTATCACTTGAAAAAACAATTAAGGTGTTTTCCAGAAGCCCTTCTTCTTCTAAGGTTTTTAGTAGTTCCCCAACACACCAATCCGCCTCCAGGATCACATCGCCTCGAGGTCCCATACCGGATTTCCCAACAAAACGAGGCCCAGGTGTGCGTGGCACATGAGGTTGTTGTAAGGCGTAATAAAGCAAGAAGGGTTTATCTTTTTTTCGCTTTATAAAAGCTTCAGCTTCCATTAAAAAGGTGTCGGCCATAGTTTCATCAGTCCACCTTGCTGTATGTCCACCTTTCATAAAACCGATACGCGGAATACCATTTACAATGGTGTTATTATGACCATGATGCCATTTCAATTTCAACAATTCCGGATTATCTTTTCCCGTAGGTTGTTGGTCAAAATTATTTTTGTAATCGACTTCAATAGGATCATCAGGATTTAAATTCACCACCTCACCATTTTCAATATAAACCGTTGGAACACGATCCTGAGTGGCGGCCATAATAAAACTATAATCGAAGCCAACCTCATTTGGACCCGGTGAAATTCGTGAATTCCAATCTACATATCCTGTACCCAGACCTAAATGCCACTTCCCAACAATACCCGTTTCATAGCCTTCACTTTTAAGCATTTTAGGCAAAGTCATTTGAGTAGTATCTATTAACAAAGGTGCTGTACCCGGTAAAATCTTAGCATTTTTATTTCGCCAAGGATACATGCCTGTTAGCAATGCATAACGACTTGGTGAACAGGTTGCTGATGTCGCATAACCATTAGTAAAACGCACTCCACCTTCAGCCAATCTATCTATATTCGGGGTATTAAGCTTCATTCCACCATAAGCACTAAGATCACCATACCCTAAATCATCAGCGTAAATGATAATGATATTAGGTTTTTCAGTACCTTCAATTGGTTCAGGTTGGATTTCTTTTTTGGTTTGTTCGCAGGAAGTTGCTATGAATAGGATACTTAAGATTGAGAAAATAAATCGATTCATTATTGAAAAATTGAAGTATAAGTTTGTTTCCCAAAGATATGATTTAAACTGGTTTTCATTGGTGATAATGCATTCAAAAAGGAGTCGTGTATAGGTCAAAAAACAAATTCTTTGATCGGAAAACCAATCTTATACACTTGGTTATACACTTAGGAAACCAAAAAAAGATTCCTTCCTTAAAAAGGGAATTATAAATCTCTTGAACAATATAAAGCCACCTTTTGAAACAAAACTAGGTGCTTAAACTACGCCGCAATCCATAAGTTTGTTACTAACTAAACTGAAATTCATTTAAGAATTAAGAATTATACGCATGAGACATTGGCAGCTTTTATCATACTCAAAGAATTTAATAATTCTTTTTTCAACGCTTCATTTTTCTTTGGCTTATAGCCAGGATGAAGCTTCAAATGATTTGGAATATCCTTTTTGGGGTAACTATCACAAAACACCCATTTCCGAAATTAAAAATCCGGTATGGTATGCTCAGGACACCATAGTAAATGGTTGGGATTGGTCTCTTCCTGGAACTTTAAAACCCGCTCAGAAATCAAATCTTTGTATTGCGCGTAATCATGGTCTTTATAAGGACAAGATAGAACAACTTCCAAAAATTAATTTTTCAGCAAATGCTGTAATATCTCATTGGGTAAAATGGCGTGACCTTGAGCCAAATGAAGGTGAAATAAATTTTGATCCGTTGATCGAAAACATCAAAGGGGCCTATGAAAAAGGTTATGGTTCCATAGTTCGCATTCATTTTTCAGCTATAGATTTTGCCCCCGACTGGATTAAAAAATACAATATCCCCATTCGAAAAGAACATAAGGAAAATCCCATAAAGACAAATTATGAAGTAAGCCATCCCGAATTTCACAAACGCTACCTCAAATTTATAAATGCCTTAGGAGAAAGTGGTATTCCTCAAATGAAGGAAGTAAAAGGCTTGTTTCTTGGATACGCTTCACCTTCAAATGGTGATGAAGGAATTGGACCTTTCCCCGAAAATAAATCAAACGCCAATGACACCATTCAACACGTAAGAGAGCGTATAGATACTTGGGCCAAGGCTTGCCAAGGTGTTGAGAGCAAAGTGTTTATGGGCGGCTTGTCAAAATATGGTTTTAGCAAAGGTTTTGGTATTCGGAGAGGCTTCGTTGAAATGTACCTTTATCATATTCCCGATGAGCATATCGGACAACAACTTGATACGAATGGCTATTTAATAGTGGATGAGTCCAATGAAATTATTGAGAAAAACCTATTTCATGGCGAAGAAAATGAGGAATATGAGGAAAAATGGGCAACCGCCGAACGAGATTTTCGTTTTGGGGAAAACACAATCTCTTATCCCTACAGGTATTTTACGGCTAACTTAAGATTACTTCAGATGCGTTGTAATTATTTGTTGAACAATGAGTTTTCATTATTACCGGACATGTTTACTTGGGTAAGCTTAAATCTGGGAAGAACCGCAGAAGATGCTCCGGATGCCTGGTGTTTTTTACGAGAAAGTTATATTAAAGGAAATGGCGGACGTCCGGTAAAGAACTTCGAGCGTTGGGTATACCAAAGGGATAGACCTGGATATGAGACTACACCAGTAGTCAAAATAAATCAAGCCATAAAAATGTGGATGGTTGAACCTGGGAAATATTACGATTATGTCGCTCGAAAAGGTCATAAAATCGGCTTCGATTTGGATGATACTTTCCTTCGGAACAATAAAAATTTTGCTGTCAAAATATCTTATTTGGACGAAGGCGCGGGAACATGGCACCTCTCTTTTAATGGAACAAACGGTGTTGAAAAACGAAATGTGACCAATACAAATACGGGGCAGATAAAAACGGCTACCTTTTTTATCAATCCAGACTTCGAAGCCAAAACCTTGCTATTTGATCTGGAAATTCATGGTGAAGACACCTATGAACCAACCATCAGCTTTTTACGAATTATAAAAACTTGAGAAAAATGAGATTGACATTCGTTATTCTATTGATATTGACCATCATGATTTCTCATGGGCAGCAAGAGCAAAGATTACCAGAAAATACAAGAAAAAAAGTTTTTCTTTTCGCAGGGCAGTCAAATATGGATGGAAGAGCCAATGGTGACGTCTTGAATGAAAAAGACCTAGAGAGGCTCTCTAAGGTGGCTCCTAGGATTCAATTTTATTATAACCATAAACCGGTTACTTCACTACAATTAACAACCCCTACACCTTTTCTTCAGGATAAATTCAAATTCAAAACCATGTTCGGTCCAGAATTGTTTTTTGGTATTGAAATGGCAGAGAAATACCCTGAGGACGAATTTATTTTTATCAAACGCTCTATAGGAGGCACCTCTCTTTACGGCTGTTGGAATCCGGATTGGACCTACGAAAAGGCAAGCCTGGTGAAAGAGGAGAATAAACCCAAATTGTATTTCGACTTTGTTGATTATACCAAAACCGCTTTGAAGTCTTATAACCCAGAAGCCTATGAAATTAAAGGCATGTTTTGGGTACAAGGTGAACACGATAGCAACGTGAATAGTTGGGGAGAAAAACCGGCATCCTCCTATGGAGATCATCTTAAAAATCTCATTTCTACCGTTCGACAAGATTTTGATTCTCCGAAACTACCTTTTATAATGTTTCAGGTTGGAAATCAAATGGTGGTTGATGGCATGATTCGGAACGCCAAGGAGGACAAAAATGTTTTCGTAATTACACAAGAATATGACGATAAAAACTCAGCAGATTACTACCCACAATACGATCCACCATTATGGCATTATACAACAGAAAGTATGAAAAGAATAGGGATCGAATTCTTTAAAATTTATGACCTCAACTTTAATTAAAATCTCAACAAAATTTCTAAAAAAGTAAACAGAAAGATTAAGAACTATGAAATTATTAAAATTATTAAGTTTATCACTATTATTTCTCTTTTCAACGGCATTCATTCAACAATATAAACCCAATGAAAAAGTAAGAATACTTTTAATTGGTGACAGTACAACAATTGGAGGCAAAGGTATTTTTGAAACGACTATCGAAGATATTATCAATAAAGACACAGAAACACCATCAGTAGAAGTTATTAATTCTGCTCGAGGAGGTGAAACAGCTTTTTCTGTTGTTGAAAGCGGACGTTATGATGATGAAATAAAACCATTAGGAAAGATGGATTATATTTTTGTGCGCTATGGTATTAATGATTCTTTCAAACGAAAGCCTGTTGAGGAAAACTTTCCAAAAGATTATAAAATTCTAATCGCTAAATTAAAGGCAGACTTTCCTTCTGCAAAAATCATTTTAACCACGATTATTCCTTTTTTAAAAGAGGAAGGATCTACCATTATTAATACTATGGTCAAAGAATTAGCTAAAGAAGAAAATTTAGAGTTATTTGATGTTTTTCCTTTATATCAGAAAGGATTAGAAATTCATGGAGAAAATTCAATGAATACACGGTTCGTTCCTCTTTCTGATATTCCCGATGTATATCAAGAAGTGGCAAGACCCTACACTTCATATGTAGAATGGAAAAAAACAGATATGGTTAGGGTTTCAACAACAGAGCTAGACCCTATTTTTCACAACGTTGAAGGATGGTATAAAGATCGTCACCCAAACCCTATGGGCTATAGATTACTCGCCATAGAAACTGTAAATTACATCCTTCCCAAATTAAAAAAGAATCATAAAGGCTTGCCTTTATCTAAAGGTGAAGCCGAAGCTAATATTGATAAAATTTACAAATTTTCCGCTCCAAATGTGCTAAAAGCGGGGCAGCAGATCCCGATAACCATATCCTACGCCGCGAGTCAAAAAAGAGATTTGAGAATTTTTATTCAATTGAATAAAGCACCATGGACGCCGGTGTTTTCAACCTTAAAAACCATTGATACAGGCTCTAAAACGGAAACATTCAATATTACCATTCCTAAAGACACAGAGCCCGGATCCGAATATAAAATTGTAGCTAATATTTTACCTAAGGGAAAAGGTTGGCCGGATCGCTTGGATGAGCGTTTACTAAACAATGTGAATATCTCGAAATAATTTAATTAATATTTGACAAAATGATGAAAATCAAAAATGTATTATTTATTCTTATTTTAACCGCTGCACTTTTTAGTTGTAAAAATGAAAGCAAGAATGACATACAATCACAAGAAATAAACCATGAAAGGCCAAACATTATCTATATACTAGCAGATGATCTTGGTTATGCAGATGTTGGTGTTTATGGACAATCAAAATTCAACACACCGAATCTGGATAAACTAGCGAAAGATGGCATGTTGTTCACCCAGCATTACGCAGGTAGCACGGTTTGTGCCCCTTCTCGCAGTGTGTTACTTTCTGGCATGCATACAGGTCATACTTCTATCAGGGGAAATAAGGAATTCATCCCTGAAGGGCAACATCCGATGGCAGCAGAAACTTACACCATTGCCGAAATGTTGAAGGATGCTGGCTATACCACAGGCGCCTTTGGCAAATGGGGCTTAGGTTTCGTAGGCACCGATGGTGATCCAAATAAGCAAGGTTTTGATGAGTTTTACGGCTATAATTGTCAGCGCCAAGCACATCGATACTATCCGGAACATCTATGGCACAACAGCGAAAAAGTTCTACTTGAAGGTAATGAAGGATTTAAAAAGACTAATAATTATGCAGGCTATCTTATTCACGATAAAGCCTTAAATTTCATAGAGACTAACAAAGACAAGCCTTTCTTTTTGTTTTATCCTAACGTGGCACCTCATGCCGAACTTATTGTTCCTGAGGCCGAGTTAGAAAAATTTAGAGGCAAGTATGAAGAGAAACCCTTTATAAATACACAGCCTGGAGCCAACTATGGTGACGAAAAGTTTGACGTTAAATACTATACGTCACAACCTGAACCCAGAGCTACTTTTGCGGCCATGGTTACGTTATTAGATCAACAAGTAGGAGACATCATGGCAAAACTAAAAGAATTGGGATTAGCCGAGAATACTATCATTATGTTTTCATCAGATAATGGTCCACACCAAGAAGGCGGTGCCGACCCGGATTTCTTTGACAGTAATGGCCAATTAAAAGGCTATAAGCGCGACCTCTATGAAGGTGGTGTTCGGGTGCCAATGATTGTAAGCTGGCCAAGCAAAATCCAAGGAAACACCCAATCGGATCATATTTCTGCGTTTTGGGATATTATGCCAACTCTAGCAGAACTTGCCAAGGTAGAAGCGCCACAAAACATTGACGGTATCTCATTTTTACCAGAGTTATTAGGCAAAGAGCAAAAAGATCATGACTTCCTATATTGGGAATTTCACGAGCAAGGAGGAAAAAAAGCCGTTCGGAAAGGTAAGTGGAAAGCCGTTAAATTAAACTGTTTTAATCCCTCCAAAACCAAAATTGAACTTTATGATCTGAGTTCGGATCTTGGAGAGGAGCATAACGTGGCCGATGAATATCCTGAAATTGTTAAAGAATTGTCTACAATTATGGAAAATGAACATGAAGAAAACGCTGAATTTCCTTTTAAAGCTAACGTAAGTAATAATTACTAAAAAAATAATGACTCCCCTAAAATACCTGAGACATTTTTTAACAATAACTATTTTATGCTATTGTATACCAGTTACAGCAGATGTTAAACTTGCCGATATTTTTTCGAGTAATATGGTTTTGCAGCGTAGTATGAATGTCAAAATATGGGGTACAGCAGATCCCGGTGAAAAATTGACGCTTAGTTTCAATGGACAAAATTTGAATACTAAAGCAGATAAACATGGTAAATGGCAATTAAGACTTAAACCCATGGCTCCGGGAGGACCCTTTGAAATGATTATTCAAGGCGCTAATAAACTTGTACTTCGCAATATTTTAATAGGAGATGTATGGATATGCTCTGGACAGTCTAATATGGCCTGGGCAGTGAAGAACTCGAAAAATGCGAACACTGAAATAAAAAATGCCGATTATCCAAACATTAGGTTGTTCACTGTGCCACGCGAAATTAGCACGATACCTATGTACGAAATTCCAAACTCCTCCTGGGAAATATGTAATCCCGAGAATATCAAAGAATTTTCTGCCGTTGGTTATTTCTTTAGTAGAAATATTCATCTGGAACAAAACGTGCCAATCGGACTAATTAACACATCTGTAGGAGCAACTTGTGTAGAAACCTGGACTTCCAGAGAGTCCTTGATAAAACTGCCTAATTATGAAAATTTCGCTACGAGAATCGACACGTTTGATATTGAAAAAGAAAAGGACAAAAAAAGAAGTAAATTACTCATAACACTTGGGGAATTCCCAGAAAAAGAAATGGGTATTGAAGAAAAATGGATGTTACCTCAAACAGATCGCAGTGATTGGTCAAAAATGCAACTTCCAAACGAATGGGAAAAACAAGGATATGAAGATCTTGATGGTATTGTATGGTTTAGCCATGATATAGATCTAAATTTTGATGCTCCCACAAAAAAAATAGAATTGCATTTGGGCATAATCGATGATTCCGATATGGTTTGGGTAAACGGTGTTAAAGTAGGTGAAACCAATTGGGGATTTACTGAAAACCGGATTTATACGGTTCCAGAAGAAGTACTGAATTCAGGAAAAAATAATATTACCATTCGCGTTCAAGACAGGAGAAATAAGGGCGGGTTCTTATCATCCCCAGAAGATTTTTTTATAAAGCTTAGTAAAGAGAAAATTCCTTTAAGCGGCAGCTGGAAATTTAAAGTTGATAAAGTTTACGAAAATTTTGAAATCTCTCCAAATGAATCACCCAGCTTACTGTTTAATGCTATGGTTCATCCTTTAATTCCCTATGCTATTAAGGGCGTGATTTGGTATCAAGGGGAAAATAATACACCACGGGCTATGGAGTACCGAAAAACGTTTTCCAACTTAATTAATAATTGGCGACAGGATTGGAAACAAGGAGATTTTCCATTTTTATTTGTTCAACTTGCTAATTTTGGTGCTCCCAATAATACTTCAGGTAATTCTAACTGGGCAGAGTTACGGGAATCGCAAACAAAAGCCTTAGACCTAAATAATACAGGTATGGCTGTGGCTATTGATATTGGTGAACAAAACAACATTCATCCTAAAAATAAACAGGATGTTGCCAAAAGATTAACAGCGGCAGCCATGAAAATTGCTTACCATAAAAACCTTGTATACTCTGGTCCTCAATATAAATCAATGACAATAAGCGGTAATAAAGCTCTTTTAAGTTTCGATCATATCGGTTCAGGTTTCCTGGTAAAAGGCAACGATGGGTTTATAAACGAATTTGAAATCGCCGGTCCTGATCAAAAATTTTACAAAGCCACGGCAAAAATTGAAGGCGATAATGTTATTGTTTGGTCTGATAAAGTAAAGAGCCCGATTGCTGTGCGTTTTGCCTGGGCTAATAATCCATCTGAATTTAATCTGTATAACAATGAAGGTTTTCCGGCAATACCATTTAGAACGGATGATTGGAGAGGCGTTACCGAGGGAAAAACATTCAAATAATAAGACAAATAAAGCCATTTATATATTTTAGAAAAACCCTGAATGATGAAAAAGATAGTTTACTATATTCAAATTTCACTAATAATATTTAGCGCTAATGAGTCAAAGTCACAAGAGCTCATAGTTTATAATAACATTCCAGGTCGTGCGGCTTCGGATCACTACGAATGTCGGGTGAAATTTGAAAATGAAGATAATACTGCCTGGCGAAACGCTTTTGTACTTCAAACCAGAGCTAAAGAAAAGCAGGAGGATCCCGAAAACGCCTATTACGATATTGTTAGAGGTTTTACGGCTTCCTGGATTTCCTTTGAATCCGATTTTAAGGATAATAAAGTCATTGTGGAAATTTCAAAAAAAGATGGTTCTCCAATAACCAAAGCAATGGTAAGACCTATGGGAGATGCCTCACCGGCAAAAATATCAAACGGTAAGGCCTATGTAGCTTTTTCGGAACCTGCCAATGGTAATGTAGACATTAACGGGCAAATGGAGGACAATTACACTGGTTTTGGGTATCAGGGACCAAAAGTGCATACCATTAGCTTATTTGCAAATCCTGTATTTCAAAAACCAGATCCAAAAGATCCTAAGGTCAGAGTTTTACAACCTGGTGAAGATATCAATACGCTAGGTAGAAATGATTGGAAAACCATCATTTTTGCTCCCGGAGTACATGATATTGGTTTAAGTTTCAAGATTTTAAATAACGAAACATATTATATCCCCGGTGATGCTGTTGTGAAAGGAACCATGCATCCTCTTAATAAATGGGGTAAAGAAGCAACAAAAAACTTTAAAGTATATGGTTCGGGAACCTTAAGCAGTGAACATATTGCGAGACATCCTGATGATGATGACAATAAATCTGTTAAGCCGTTTACTTATCAAGCTGAAGGGGCTCACCTTGAAGGGTTTGTTGTTGCAGACCCGGCTTTTCACACCTTCAACATGGGGCATACAGGTGATGAATCAAATATTAACATCTATAAAAACCTAAAAATATTAGCCTGGAGAAAAAACAGTGACGGTGTCAATGCTTTTAGAAACTCAGAAGTGTTTGACTGTTTTTTTAGAGTTCAAGACGACGCCTTTTATCTTGGAGCTAGCCATGTTAATCAACATGATAACGTAGTTTGGACCGATGCCAATGGGGCGGTTTTATTTCTACAGAATGTTACGGACGGAAGCACCTGTAAATTTGAAAACGTAAAGGTAATCTATCAAAGGGCCCAATGGCATTGGTGGCATGGTGGTAGAATTATAAGTTTTCGTTCATTACGACCCGGAAATACCTTAGCTAATATTCATATAAAAAATATTTTAGTGGAAGATCCATTACCCGCGTTTCCGCCATTTTATGGAAGAATAACTTCGGGAGGTAAAGCAGGTGAGGATGCGATCATTAAAAATCTTGTTTTTGAAAATATTCATCAGGAGCATGATGGCGTATCCACCAGTTTAGATGATCAAAAAGGAAAACCCAGAAACACATTAACTGGACTAGACGACAATAGAAAGATTAAAAATATTCTATTTAAAAACTGTTATTTCAATGGTAAAATCCTAACAAGTTTTGAGGATGGCAATTTTAATACTGAATTTTTAGATCAGGACACCGTTAAATTCATTTATAGTCCTCAAAAATAATCAGGGCATTACAAATCATTTCAGTTTTTTTATTTATTCCAATGAGCTTGGTTGTTCAAAGTCAAGGTGCGGACAAACCAAATGTAATGTTCATTGCTATTGAAAATTTAAATGATTGGGTAGGTTATTTTGGTGTACATCAGCAAGTAAAAACAACAAAGCTGGATAGACCTAATTCATAAGGCATTATACGATCACTAAAAAACCGATACAAAAATGATGGTTTTAATCAAGACCAACTAAAGAATGGTCTTTAAAAAATTTTCCTTAATCTAAAAGGGTCTCTTCCTTGTCACTAGGATTCACCCATTCGGTATCCTCCATGGTGAACTCTCCTTCCATAAAACGCTCGTAATAGTTCCACCCTTTATCGGTCGAATATTTGTAACTGTTAAATATATCACCGTTACCGAACATGCGCGGATCATTCTGCTCCCTAAGCATCGTTTCCATGCGACGTTTCATACTTTTTTTCAAGTCTTCGAACTCAGAAATTGCCGCAAGATTATTCATGCATTCTTTATCTTGAGAAATATTAAAAAATTCCTCATGCGTGTCTCTTTTCCCCATGGACCACTGCCAATATTTGTCCTCCTCACCGGTTCTAAATAATTCTAATATTTCAGTTTTTGTGGGTGACCCATCAATATCTAAATAACCTATTTCAGGATTTCCGGCAGGCCATAATGAAATATCATAATTAAATAAATACAAGTAATCCTTAGATAAAATGCCTCGAATAGGATATCCCTGATTATTTGGCCTACTATAGTCGTGGCGTTCCTTTCCAATCAATATCATTTCACGGTCTGGATTAACCTGTCCTGTTTTTTTGGAATAAAAAATATCAGTTAAACTTTTACCCGGAGAACTATGCATTCCAGAACTGTCGACAGGAATACCCGCCAACTCCAAAAATGTTGGAGTAAAGTCAATAAAACTAACCATATCCTCAATGGTACGGCCCGGGTTTTTTATACCCTTTGGCCACATAATAGCTAAGGGAACATGATTAGAATAGAAATATTCCTGAGCTTTCACCCGTGGGAAAGGCATTCCATGGTCCGAAGTGAAAACTACAATGGTATTTTCCAATAAGCCTCTTTTTTCCAGATTATCTAACATCCGACCAAGGTGCGCATCGGCATACTCAATTTCAAGGGCATAATCGAGCATATCATTTCGAATGATCTCATTATCAGGCCAAAATGCCGGTACAGAATCAATGTCTTTAATATTCTTTTTACCTGTTTTTTCCCCTGATCCATACTCATAGTCACGGTGAGGTTCACGCGCTCCGTACCAAAAGAACCACGGTTGTCCTTCGGCATCATCGAGGAATTCATTAAAATTAGCCGCATAATCCTCATTACTCATCCCAGTGGCCCATGGTTTTGCCTTAAAATCAGCATAAGATTTTCCTATCAAAAGCCTGAGATCTCCATTAATCGCTCCGGGATCTCCAGGGCCCCAGCCTTTTCCCGTTTTTGCCGTGAAGTACCCATTTTCACGAAGTACCTCAGGAAAGGTTTTAAATTTTCCAGGAAAATTATTCACATGATTGGCTGCCTCTTCAAGTTGCCATGAATTTCGACCTGTGATAACGCAGGCACGGGAAGGCGCACATTTTGCGTTAGGGGTGTAAGCATTGTTAAAAAGAATACCATTCGCTGCTATCCTATCAAATGCAGGTGTTTTAACCCAATCGTATCCATAGGCACTCATGTGCGGTGAGGCATCATCGAGAATACAAAACAAAATATTAGGTCTAGCCACAACCACTTCTTTTTCAGAAGTAGTTTTACAACTAAATACGATTAAAATAAGAAGGAAATAGAATGCACGAAAATTCTTGCTAATCACTATTTTTAAATTAGTTTATTAGAATATTTTAAGAAAACCACGCCATTGGCGTTAATATCAAAAAATAAATTACCAACTTCCCTTTCTTTCCAAATATTATAAATGAAGTAATCCTTGTTGATATCTAATTTCAGGTCATCCATAGAAAATGACATTGATTGTTTTTTAGCTGATCTGTTAAAAATCCCAATCCAACCACTATCTTCTGATGTATGAGGTGTTTTCCAAATTTCTATATTATTTTTTTCATAAATTAAATGCCCCATTATACCATTTTGATTACACGCTATAATGTCATCATTCGTAACAAGCTTTAATGAAAAATCATCTAAACTTGGTAAATCACCTCCCATCATTAATGGTGAAGCTGATAAAGCCCTGAGGGTGATAAAGGTATACATTTGATCCTTTGTGAAATGGCTATGCCTATGCCATCCTTTTCCAGCGAGAAGCTCTATATTATGGAGCTCACCAGATTTTATCTTTTCCGATATCTCTTTTTTGGTTTCATCACCTTTAACCCCCTGCGGTTTTGGCGACATTAATTGTAGTTGTCCAAAGGGAATCATGTCCATATCAATCCAAAATCCCGGCGCCTCTTGACCTTGCCATTTACGCCATGCTGCGAAACATTGGTCTAAACCCTCTTGATCATCCCAAATATCTGGTGTGACGCGAAGCATGTTCGCTTTTTTAAAGGCATCAATGGCATTAACATCAACGGTACCCCCGGGACTTAAACTATAAACCATAGGTCTTTCACTTTGTTTAATGGCTCTGGCAATACCCTCAATTTCTTCCGGGTAAGGCACCAAGTCGTCGTATTTAAGGAAATCCACGCCCCAATCGGCCATTTGGTTCATTAGGGAATTATAGAATTCCTGAGCTCCGGGTTTCGACATATCTACACCATAATTTTGATGGTTCCAGTCACAAATACTTGTAGTATCAGCAATATCTTGTGCAAAATACTCGGTCCCTTTAACTTTTGTATTGTTCTCTACAGCAACTCGCGGAATGCCACGCATTAAATGAATTCCAAATTTAAGACCAAGTTCATGACAACGGTCTATGATAGGTTTTAGCCCATTCGGAAAATAGGTTTTAGAAGGTTGTAATAAACCGTATTCATTTATGTTAAGTTCTACGGCATGTTTCTCTGCAGGGTAAATAGTGCCTTCCTTTAATTTAAATTCACCAAACCATCCGGCGTCAATAACAAAGTATTCATAGCCATGAGGTTTCAGTTTCTTTGCAAAAGCCTCGAGGTTAGCCAAAGCCGCCTCTTCGTGCAAATAAACGCCATAACTATCAAAACTATTCCACCCCATTGGAGGTGTTTTTGCCAAATTTAATTGGTCTTTTTTACCCTGGTTAATTTTTATCGGAACAAATCCAAGTCCAATAACCAGCATAATAACCAGAAAAAAACTTAAAGCATTTATATTTTTTATATTCATTTCGAATTGAATATTTTAGTTCGGATTACTTAATCAATTTAAAAAATGGTAAGCGCTCTAATGGCACTGAAATTTCTATGGTACGTCCTCCCCTGTAGGTTTCCCCTTCATCTGACATCCATTTTCCTTTAGGTAAAACTACCTTTCTGGACCTTACACCTTTTTTGGTTACTGGCGCAACAACTATGGAATTACCGAGTACAAATTGATCTTTTATCGTTTCGTATCCGTTTCCGGGAAAAGCTAATTCCATGGGTTTAACAATTGGTTCGCCCGTTAAAGAAGCCTTTTTCGCAAGTTCTAAAAATTGAGATCCAAATTGAAGATGAAGCTTAGCCATGTCTTTACAAATATTTTCATTCGATTCTGAAAGAACACGCCAGGGAGCCACTGAAAACTGCATCATAGGCATTAGTGCATGCACCTGGGCCGACCTAACAATTAATTCTTCATCGATAGTCGCCGTATTCAAAAACGACTGATACTCACCACCACCAATCATGTCCGGGCAGGTATAGGCATAACCCATAACACTCTGAGACATTTGATCCGGGATCAATTTTTGCAGATCTTCCCAATTATGACCCTTATCTCTTAAACGCTGTGCTAGAGGCATTCCAGCCATTTTCCATGATGCTCTATATTCATTTAAAGGGTAACGCAACCCAATTTCAGCAAAATATTGGGTATGATCATTTGGAATTGATTCTTTAAATGATCTAAGTTCCCCGGTATAAAATTGTGCATCACCGGCATCAAATTTAAAGCCATCGACACCGTAGGCATCCATTAAGTGATCTAAGCGTTCATAAAACCAATTTTTTGCCTTGGGATTACTGAGATCTAAACATGCACTGGCGCCATTCCACCAACGGATTACCGCAGCCTTATTTTTAGTATTTGCCCATAAAATTTCTTGCGTTCCATCACCATCGAGCAGAAGCAAACCATCTGCCGCTAGTTTACGAAATACTTGAGAATCAGCACTAACAAAAGGACAAACCCACATCATCACTTTGAAACCCATACCATGTAATTTCTCAATCATGGCTTTCGGGTCTTTAAATCGTTTCGCTGAAAACTCCCATGTTCCATAGTCTTCCTGCCAGTTGTCATCTATCATGATAACGCCCGGTGGATAACCTCTAGCTATGATACTTTCAGCATACTTCAAAATATCATCCTCGTTTTGATCATACATCAGTTCGATCCAGGTATTATACTGCGGATGAGTGAATAATAATTCATCCGGTATTTTACCGTTAGAGGGGAAATAATTTTTTGAAACAAATTCGTAAGCAGATCTTAAATTCGTTCCGGCAGTACCAAATTGAATTTTGTCATTACCAGAAATAACCGTTAGTATCCCATTAGAAATACGATACTTAATCGGACCCTCACACCAAATATATCGCCCCTTACTGGAGAGCAATAGCGGTTGGGCCTGATTCCCTTTATTATCGCCATAAAGGTCTATTTCCATCTCAGAATTTATGGTATACGGGGTTTGATATCCTAAAGCGCTGATACCGCCCCACCAATATTCTGTTTTTCCAATCTCAATATTTATGGAATCTTTTATTTGCGAAAACACTAAGTTACAAGCACATAAAAGGAGTATTAAAAGTATTTTGCCTTTCATTTTACGGATAATAAGGTGAAAAAATCCCTGCCTGCAATTCTAAACAAGCAGGGAGTTGAACTAAACATAAACTCAAAAAATATGTTTTAAAAAGTCCTATTGAATTAATTAAGGTTGCACGTTAATGACTAATTCTTTGTACGCGCGATTTATATCATATTCATTGCCTGATGAAGTTCTATCATTTATATAACCCGAGCCTGAATACTGTTTTTCACCTACATTCGAAGCTATAAGTGTTGCCGTGAAGGTACCTGTTTCATTATATGTGTAGGTATAGGTGGTTTCATACCGATTGATAGCGACACCGGTTGAAAACCCACCATCAGGTGCTAATAAAACACTATTGTCTTCGAAATATAAATCAACTAAATTTCTAATCTCTTCACCTTGAATTCCAGGAACATACTCCCAAATCTCATAGGCTGCTGTTAATCTATTTGAATATTCTTTTCCAACAAGATTGGAAATATTACTCATCACATTATCCAAATTATATTGTTGACCTGCACCAACACCAGCGTTGTAACTATTTATGCGAGGCTCCAAATAATCTCTGATTTCCGGTAAACTATCAGCAACCAAAACCATAGATTCTTGGTCTACATCCATGCCCGCTGTAATTACTAAGTAGCTATTGGCAAAATCATGTGACGTATCTCCTGTGTAAATAACATAGGTATCGGCGCCTCCGGTAATCGTAAATGTAATGGTTTCACCAACCTGTGGATTTGCATTATCCACGGTGAAACTAACCTCCGGTTCCGGTGCATCTGTGTTGCAACTTAGGAAAGCAAGAACTACCGCACCTATTAAAAAAGACTTTATATATTTTTTCATTATTCTATTCATTAAATTAGTCATCCAGTTAGTAACCCGGATTTTGGATTAAATTAGGGTTTGATTGCAATTCCGTGTTAGGGATAGGCAATAGTTGGTGATGCTCATCTATATTATCTGCTGTTATATTCCATCCACCGGATTCTGCTGGTGATATTGTCAAAGGTGCCTGGATTCTCTCTACGAGATTACCCCAGCGAGACAAATCAAACCAACGTTTCGCTTCACCACCTAACTCACGAGCTCTTTCATACATAATGTATTCTTTCATAGAAGCATAATCCGGATAATCTGCAGCAGAGATATCAGGTAAAATACTTGGATCATAAGTTAAATTTCGTGGTAGGATATCGGCATGTAAATAATCTCGAGTACCATCACCATTCACATTTCTTGCTCGAGCTCTAAGCTGATTTAAGGCATCGAAAACTTCAGCATTTGGACCATTATTTACTTCATTAAGTGCCTCAGCATAAATAAGTAATACCTCAGCATACCTGAAAACTGGCCAGTTGGTATCTGCATCTCTAAACTGATAATCAGCTTTTCTAACCGGATAACGTCTAAATTTTCCAATTTTCCAAACTTGCCACCAAGGTAGGTCTAAACGCAAAGTTCCATTACCTAAAACTTGAACGTGAGGTGTAACCCATTCTTGTCTAACCATATCAGTGGGTTCATAGATGGTATGGAAATAGGTTGTTGCATGAATATTACCCCAGCTTCCTCCTAATTGTGGATTTCCTTGAAGTCCCATATGTGCACCAATCCAACTACCTTCATCGATACCGCCACTTTTGAATTGCACATCAAAAATGATTTCATCATTATTTTGATTTTCAGGAATAAAAACATCTGGATAATAAGGTAACAGGCTGTATTCTCCACTGGCCATAACCTCACCAGCCAATGTAGCTGCCATTTGAAAGTCTGCAGTACCATCTCCGGTTCCATCACGTTCCTTCATACTTCCACGAGTTAGATAAACCTTAGCTAGTGCCGTTTTAGCCGCACCAGATGTGGCTCTACCTGCCTGAGTTATTTCTGCTTTAGTATCGACATGATCTATAGCAAATTCTAAATCAGCAATAATTTTCTCATATACCATTGAAGCAGGATCTCTTGGTACTTCTAAATTTTCAAGGGAGCTTGTTTCAGTTTCAAAAAATGGAACATCACCGAAATAACGAACTAAATTAAAGTACATTAAAGCTCTTAAAAACCGGGCTTCACCAACGAGTTCATTTCTTCGATCTACGTCCATGTCTACATTAGGAACATGAGTTATGGCTGCATTTACCTCGTTAATACCTTGGAAGTGACCTTTCCATATCGGCAACACAACTTGCACGTTATCTGCAGAAAACGTATAGGTTCCAATACCACCCTGAGTATTCCAACTTGCGGTTCTCACAAGGTCTGTTGTTATAAAATATTGTTCTTTTCCAAAAACACCGTCTCGTTGTAAAGCATTATAAGCACCAACTACGGCAGCTTCTGCTTGATTCGCTGTTTTGTAATAATTCTCAGGAGATAACTGAGATTTTGGTTCTTCCTCTAAAAAATCTTGGCAACCAGTAAAGCATACTGAAACAGCTAAGATTAACAAATAATTTTTGAAATTTTTCATGGTTTTACTTTTTTTTAATTCAATATTATAGATTGATTGATGCTCCTAATGTAAAAGTCACCGATCTTGGATATGTAGCAAAATCAACACCCGGTCCTACTTTGGCAACCGTTCCAAAACCAGTACTAACTTCCGGGTCGAACCAACTGTATCTAGTAATCATAAATGGATTATTAACTCTTGCAAATATCCGCATTGATTTTATGCCGGAACTCGTCATAACATCCTCTGGCAATGTATAACCTAAGGTTATGTAATCACACTTTAAGAACGATCCGTCTTCAACTAAACTACTCTTCATAAAGTTCGAATAAGTATCTGGCACTTGGCCATGTACAGTTCCATCCGGATTAAGAGGTGTGAAGGCATTAGGCACGAAACCTGCTAATGTATTCCAGTTTCCATTCCCTACACGATCTAGAAATAGTGTGTTTGCGTTGATAACATCATTACCGTAACTCCATCTCAAAAAGAAACTAAAGTCGAAGTTCTTATAAGTAATTTCACTATTAAAACCACCAATAAAATCCGGTTGGGTATTCCCTATAATAACTTTATCGTTTGCATCGATAATACCATCACCGTTGACATCTCTAAATTTTACCTGACCAGGTATATTCTCTAAAAGGTTTGAATTGGGACTATTAGCAATTTCAGTATCACTATTTAGCACTTCGTCCTCAATATAACCTACAAACGTTCCAACTTCTTCCCCTACACGCAACATAATTTCATCTCTAAAATTGAAATTAAATACTCTGGAGAAATACATTTCTTCTCTTTCTCCCAAATCTAAAACTTCGGTTTTATTAGTGGAGAAGGTTAGCGTCGTGTTCCATTTAAAATTCTCAGTTTCAATGTTAACGGTGTTCAAAGCCAATTCAAAACCTTTACTGCTTATAGATCCTACATTCTTAACAGCCGTTTCGAATCCAGAGGTTAAGGGTAATTGCACGTCTAATAATAAATCATTTGTTTCCTTATAATAGGCATCTGCCGCTATTGATATTCTATTATCCAAAAATGCTAAATCCAGACCTATGTTATATTGTGTGGTGATTTCCCATCGTAAATCGGGGTTAGGAATACTTCCAGGTACTTGTCCTACCACCAATTGATCTCCGAAAATATATCTTTGCGTGCTTAATCTTGCTAGAGACTGGTAGGTTGGAATTTGACTGTTTCCTGTTTCACCATAAGATAATCTCACCTTAAATAAATCGAAGGTATTCAGGTCTTTTATAAACTTCTCTTCGGAAGCAACCCAACCCAAGGCTAAAGAAGGAAAATATCCCCACTTATTATTAGATCCGAAGCGTGAATCGGCATCGCCTCTGAACGAAGCTGTTAATAAATATTTATTAGCGAAGGAATAGCCGAATCTTCCTAAAAAGGATGCTGCTGTTCTTTCCTCAACAATATTTACAGGAAAATCTGTTTGTGATGCCGACGATAAATCGAAAAGTCCAAGAGATTGCTCCTCAAAGTTTGATGCACCAAAAGTTTGTAGGGTTACATCTTGCGTTCTAGCTTCAAATACAGCTGTAGCATTAAAACTGTGTTTCTTTATTCTTTTATTATAATTTAAACGCGTTTGAAAATTGGTGTCCTCAGTATCACGGGTTCTGAATCTTGCAAATCCATTAGGATCTTGACCTCTTCTTACAGTAACCGGATAAAATTGTGAATCTGAATTTTTAAATCTATTTATACCATAGCTTGTCCACCATCTCAAATTATCAGTAAGCTTATATTCGAAAAATAAATTACCTAAAGTTCTTTCTGTCTCAGAAAAATTTTGGACTTCATCTATATATGTTAATACATTTTCAGAATTAAAAATAAATGTTGGATCGTCTATAGGGAATTCACTAATTTCAAAATCATCAGACATGAAAGGGTTTAATTGAAATACCGTTTTCAGTAGTGAGTTTTGATCCCAAACAGTAACTAAGCCTTCTGTTTTCTTTAAGGAATACGTTATGGTTGAACCAATTTTAATATTCTTTCCTATTTTTTGTTCAATGTTGGCACTTAAGTTAGTACGATTGAAATCAGAGTTTTTGATAACACCTTCCTGCCCTAAAAATCCTGCTGATAATCTATAGTTCATACCGTCAGATCCACCACTAAAACTGATGTCTGCTTGATTGGTTAAGGCGGGTCGTGTAATTCTATCGATCCAAACACTACCTCGCTCGCCAGAATTTTTAGTATCTAACCATTGTTGTACTCTATTTTGGTTTCCACTATTGATGAAATTTAACTGTGGACCCCGCTCTATCTGCCAATCCAAGTACTCCTGGTCATTTAAAATATTTGGCGTATTCGTCATAAGAGAAACCCCACTATTATATTCAAAATTAATTTGTGGTTTTCCTGACTTTCCTGTTTTGGTTGTTATAAGAATTACACCATTTGCTCCTAATGCTCCAAATACTGCTGTAGCAGAAGCATCTTTTAATACTTCAATGGACTCTATATCATTAGGATTTAAATCGGCTAATGGGTTTTGAGAAGGATCACTATCATCAGGTACGATAGGGAAATTATCAATAACATATAATGGTTGATTCCCCCCTGTAAGAGTAGAACCCCCTCGAATTAATATTCTCATCCCTGCACCGGGAGAGTTGTCGGTTTGGGAAATTTGCACCCCTGCAACACGCCCTGCCAGAGCACTCTGAACAGTGAGTGGTTTTCCTTTTTCCATACTGCTTCCTTTCACAGAACCCACAGAACCTGTTAAATCCCGTTTTTTGGCTGTTCCGTAACCAACTACCACAACCTCATCAAGATCAGTAGCTGAAGGCTTTAACACAATATTAATGGTGTTACGGTCACCAACAATTACGGTTTGGTTTGCAAATCCCACATAACTAAATACCAGTATAGCATCAGGACCTTTTACGGTAATTGCATAATTTCCATCAAAATCAGTTGTCGTCCCTTTTTGGGTACCTTGAATTAAAATAGTCACACCTGGAAGAGGTATTCCATCCTCCTGTCCAGTAACCTGACCTGTTACTTCCATTTCCTGCGCGTAAGCAAAGAAACTAAGGAGACACCAAATCGCGGCACAAAAACTCTTTTTTAGTTTAAGTTGGTTTTTCATAAAATAAGAATTATTAGTTTGAAATTAGTTTGTTGACAGCGCAAATATTTTTCGATCAGAGAGATCCTGTAAAACATACCTACGACATCTAATTTCAAAGTAACTTCTTTAATTCTATAAATATAACCGTAATTTATATCCTAAACTGGTTTAAAATTGTTCAAAAAGGTTAAAAATTGGCCAGTTTATAGGTAAATATTGTTCATGACCTAAAAACCCATTTCGAACTAGGCAAATGGGCATAATATTTTTGTATTATTGTTTCTATGACAACAGGTAGTAAATTCTCCCAATTTTTGCTTTTGTTTTTAATCGGGTCTATGATGTTTGCGCAGAATAGACGATTTAAACACATTACCTCTAAAGAAGGCCTTTCTCAAAGTGAGGTTTATTGTTTCCTTAAAGATAGCCGAGGGTTTATGTGGTTTGGAACGGTAGATGGCCTAAATCGATTTGATGGGTATAAAATTGACATTTTCAATACCGAAAAGAACAACCCAAAATCCCTTACCAATAATACCGTCAGAAGTCTTGTAGAAGATCAGTTTGGAAGAATTTGGATAGGCACAGACGATGGCTTGAACATGTATGACCCCACTACTGAATTGATACACCAACTCATTCCAGTCTCTGTTTCAAGTCAAAAATTAAATATTAGTTCCTTACTGGTTTATGAAGATTATTTATTTCTGGGAACCGGCGAAGGTTTGTTCAGGATTGAACTGAAACGACAGTTTACCGGACCTAAGGATATCGATTTGGAAGCCATAGAATTTGATTCTGAAGACATGCTGGAAAATACGAACATCATTAATTTAAAACCTTGTAGCCTCGGTGGTATCTGGGTCCAAACCAATACCATCGTAAAACAAATCATCGTTGAGCCTCATAATAGCAAAGCCCTTACTATTGACACACCCATTTTTAATGAATCCTATAATTTTCTAGACCTCGAAGAGGATGATGCAAACAACCTTTGGGTTACTATTAATGGAACGGGTGTTATACGATATAATCTCATTTCAAAAGATTTGGACCTCTTTACACCAAACGGGAATAACGGCCCATCCTCAAGAAAATGTGCGGGGATTACTAAGGATATGAATGGAAATATTTGGATTGGCACTCTAGATGATGGCATCAATCTTATTCCTGCTGATCAAGTTAATCAGAAACAAATCAAATTTGAATATTTAAGACATTCGATCTACAACCCTTCGAGCTTAAACTCAAACCTTATTCGAACCTTATATGTTTCCAGAGACGATATTGTTTGGATTGGGACTATCGGAACAGGTGTTAACTATTATGATACGGAACAAAAAAATTTCAATAATTTCAAAATAAATACCTCTACCAGTAATGGATCAAATTTTATTCGTGCCGTTTACGCAAATCGTGAAAATGAAATTTGGTTGGGAACACACAGCAATGGATTATTTAAAATTGACAGAACCCAAAAAACCGTAAAAAAACTTGGCCTTGGCAACATGACTGTATTTTATATTGCCCCTTTTGAAAATGACAAATATTTTATCTGTACCGATGAAGGACTTTTATTAGTTGAGGAGAGAGATAACCAATTAAAAATTTTAAGTCATGAAAAATCAAATGCCACTTTTTATATTGTTAAAGGGGCACAAGGGTATTATTGGCTTGCGTCATTTCTTGGTCTTTATCGTCTAAAGGTTAATAATGATAAGATTAATATAGATAAGAATTACCCGCTAAAAACTTCAAAATCATCTAAACCTCAAAACTGCCGGGTGCTTTACTTTAATGAAAAAAATCATGACATTCTAGTAGGTACTGAGGGTGGTGGGCTTCACATCCTAGCACTAAATGAAAATCAAGAGCTTGTAACCGATAAAAAATATAAAAGTACGGCAACGGAAGGATCTATTAGTAATAATTATATCAGATCGATCATACACGATAGTCAGGGGAATTTTTGGATTGGCACTTATGAGGGATTAAATAAAATGATTAATTATGATTCGTCTTTGGGCAATATATCGTTTAAGTCCTATTCTAAAAAAGACGGCCTGCCGAACAATATGATCAACGCGATCATTGAAGACAATGAACATAATTTATGGGTTGGCACCAATAATGGCCTTTCAAAATTTACGCCCTCAAGAGATCGTTTTTTAAATTATTTTGAAAGTGATGGCATACAGAGTAATGAATTCTCTGAACACACGGCATTTAAAACTCAAAACGGCGAATTACTCCTCGGTGGAATAAACGGGGTAACCACCTTTTACCCCAATGAAATAAGTAAGAGTGAACGTGAACCCCAGACTACTATAACCGACTTCTATATTGATAATGAACGCGTAAAACCACTTGAAAAAGTTGGAAAAAATGTACCGCTCAAAAAAGGTATTACCATTTCGGACACCATCAATTTATTACCTATCCAAAACAATATCGGTTTTAATTTCTCTTCAATGATCTACCCAAACGCAGAGAAAATAAAATACACTTTCAAGCTCGAGGGCTTTGATAAGAATTGGCAATATACCGATGAAACAACCAATTATGCTAATTACACAAACCTGGATTACGGTGATTACATTTTTAAAGTAAAATCAACCAACAGCGATGGTATTTGGGAAGAGAACGGCACAGAAGTATTCATTCATATTAAGACACCATTTATCTATACTTGGTATGCATATTTACTATACCTGATCGTTATAATTTTAGTATTAGTTTACTTCTCATACTATTCCATCATACGGTATACAACTAAAAATAAATTATTGCTGGAGCAAGAACACAATAAACAGATCCAGTCTTTAAACAAGTTGAGAACACAGTTCTTTATTAATATTTCTCATGATCTTAGAACACCATTAACATTGATAAAAGGGCCTTTAGATAGCATTCTGAAAGAAAAAAATCTAAACAGCGACATTAAATCCAAACTCGTGTTGGTAAAAAGAAATGTAAAACGACTCAATTACTTGATTGAACAACTTTTGGATGTTCGAAGAACAGAGAAAGGAAAATTAGCAGCGCAGTTGGAAGAACGTGATATTGTGGCATTTACTGAAAAAGAAATGAGTCATTTCAGTTATGCCATGAATCAGAAAGGTTTAAGTTATCAAATTGACGGACCAAACTCGGGAAAACTTATGGTTAGTTTTGATCCGGGAATGATATCTAAAGTGTATTTCAATATAATTTCCAATGCACTAAAGTTTACTGATCAGGGTTCGATAAACATTTTGATTAATGAAGTTGAAAAAAGTGCTCATAACCTACTTGAAAATGCCACACACAAAAATTTTGTAAAAATTGAAATTCGCGATACCGGCAGAGGCATTCCTGATGAAAAATTAGCGAAGGTTTTTAAACGTTTCTATCAGGAAGATACAACTTACGGAAAAGGTTATGGTATAGGTCTATCACACACCTTTCAACTTATTGAAGCTCACGATGGCTATATTGAAGCCGAAAGTAAGGTAAATCAAGGTACCACGATTCGGTTTTTTATCCCCTTGATTCATAATCTGGAAGCACAAACCTCTACCCTGAATCCGAGTGAAGACGACATTTACCGAGACACCAATGACGATCTTTTACCGGAAGAATCCATGACTACAAATGCTGAGGCCAAAACCATTCTCATCGTGGAAGATAATGCCGATATGAGAACATACATTAAAACAACCTTAATTAAAGATTATCATGTTTTAGAAGCCGAAGATGGTATAAAAGGTGTAAGCCTGGCCGAAAATTATGATATCGATTTGATCATCAGTGATGTTATGATGCCTAATATGGACGGTATGGCCTTTTGCCAGCATATAAAATCCAATCTAAAAACAAGCCACATTCCGGTCATCCTTTTAACCGCAAAAACGGATAAAAAGTTTAAATATAAAGGTATTGAAACAGGAGCCGATGACTATCTGTCTAAGCCCTTTGAAATGGAATATTTGGTATTGAGAATTAAAAATCTACTTCAATCCAGAGAGCAATTAAGAAAAATATTTCAATCTAGAGATACCGTTTTGAAGCCTTCATCCGTGACTGTTAACTCTATAGATGAAAAGTTTTTACAAGACCTCATGGAGGCCATTGAAGAAGGTATTCCTGATTCAGAATTCAGTGTCAACTCACTCGAAAAAACACTTGGGATGAGTCATTCAAATTTTTATAGAAAAGTAAAAAGTCTTACCGGGTTATCGGGAAAGGAAATCTTGGATGAAATGCGCATGAAAAGAGCCAAACAAATTTTGCAGGACAATAAAAAAATACGCATTGATGAAGTAGCCTATATGGTGGGTTATACCAACCCAAAATATTTCGGTAAAAGTTTCAAAGAAACTTATGGTCTGTCTCCTACGGAAATGAAAAGAAAAAATTAGTCCCAAACTAAGCGTACTAGTTATAATTCTTTACAAGAAAATCACTCAAAGAATAAAAAAGACTCATTTTTTCTCTCATTGGTAATAACCAATATTTGAGAGTAACCTTCCATTTTTACGAGTTGGAAGTGCCTTCATTTACCAATCCAGCACATCTCTAACTCACCGAACAAAATCTATCTATTTTTTGGAATATAATAAGGCATTCGATTATGGGTGAAGTAGATACCTTAGCATCAACTAAATTAATGTTAATCAAAACAACAACACTTTTTATGAAAAACTTTTTAATCTATTCCCTAACCATTATGATGGGTTCAGGCCTATTTGCCCAAGTTAATATACCGATTACTAATGGCGATTTGGAAGATCAGACAGCCCTTTTTAAAAGCAAAAAATTCTGGAAAAAATGGGCCGTAGAAGGTATGTTTTTTAATGAAAATGCAGAGCCCAGTAAATTTGATGTCTCTAATAGTGGCTTAGCCCCCGGTGAAGGCATTGATAATTCTCAAGCCCTTAAATCCAAAGTTAACGACGCTGAAGGCAAAACAGCCGATGTAACGCTGGCGGTTGGTGATACAGACATCAGTAATTATGGACCTGGAACCTACAAATTCACCTTTTACGTTAAAACAGCAGACGCTTTTTCTGCCAGACCATTTTGGATTGTATGCAGTGCCATAGACGAGAAAAAAAATGATGTCAGCAAACAAACCCTTACCCATGTAGATAATGGTGGCACAGTAGCCTGGAAAGACCTTAATAATGGATACCAGGAACAATCTATCACTATAAAATTAACTAAAAACCCTGAAGGTAAGGATGCTCAATTTTTGAGATTACAAATTCAACACGGACGATTTGATAATACCTATTTTTTCGACGATTTTTCTTTAACAAAGTTGGATTAAAATAAAAAGTCTAACTTAAAAATTAACACCATCAAGATTTTTAATTAATGAACTATTTATTGTCACATTTTGAGACAAAAGTATCTAATAATATTTCATCCTAATCACTAGGTTTGATTTAATATAATTTATAGCTAACTAAAACAATTAACTATTAACTGAAACAATTAAATATTATGAAAAAAATTACTATTTCCTTTTTATTTCTTACGACCTTTTTTCTGTCTTTTGGACAAGAAAATATCCCTATCACAAATGGAGATATGGAATCGAGCACCGCAATGACCACTTCTGATAACAAGAACTATTTTATTGATGGGTTTTCCATTCTTGAAAATACACCAGACGATATTTTTGACGAGGCCAACAGCGGATTAGCTCCTGGTGAAGGTCAAGGTGGCTCCCAAGCCCTTAAATCGACAATCCAAAATTCGATTGGAGAAACTTCCAATGCTGTACTTGGAGTTAGTCCAGTTGATATAAGTGCAAATGGCCCTGGAAATTACACCTTTTCTGTATTTATGAAAACAACATCGGCACCAACAATAAGGCCTGTTTGGATGGTTGTAGTTGCATTCGATGAGGATATGGCTAACGTAAATAGTGCTACGCGAACAATTATCGACAATGGTGGAACAATTACCTGGCAGGATCTAGGAACTGGATATATCGAAGCAACTGTAAGTGTATCCATAAGAGCAAATACCTCTGGAGGTAAAGATGCTAAATTTTTAGTTTTACGTGTGCAGCACGCTGGTGAGAATAACACCTATTATTTTGACAATATTACCTTAACAGGACCAGAAGCCACCTTATCTGTAAATGAGCTAAAGAAAATTGGAGTAAGCATGTATCCGAATCCCGCCCATTCTTTATCAAGTATAAAAAGTGAGAGTCAATTGGAAAACATCTCACTTTACTCCATAACAGGAAAACAAATCTTTAATAAAGAGGTCGATTCTAAAGAGTTCCAATTTGATGTATCCGCATATGCGAAAGGACTTTACTTGCTAAAAATAACCAATTCCAAAGGTTCATCAACCAGTAAATTGGTAATAAAGTAATTTCTTTAAAATTGAGGTAATCTATTTTGATTACATTCGAAAACATTAAACACAATATTGGGGAGCCCTTTTTAAAGGGCTTCTCTCTATTTTCTTAAGATGCCAAAGAAATCCCATTCAAAAACAGTCCTGTCATTATGGTTAATTCAAAATTAAAAGACCTTATTATTATTGACATATTAAAAATGACAAAATCTTTGTTTTAAAAAACCGCCACCAAAATCTTCAAACCATGAAAAATTTATTCTTTCTGCAGACCCTTATTGGTCTGCTATTATGTTATACAACGACTCAAGCCCAACAGCTTGTTACTTATGACAACATTCCCGGCCGATCAGCTTCCGACCATTACACCTGTCGTGTAAAATTTGTAAATGAAGATGATACAGCATGGAGAGATGCTTTCGTTTTACAGACTAGAGGCAAGGAAGTTGCCGAAGATCCGGAAGATGCTTACTATGACCTCATCCGAGGTTTCACTGCTTCATGGATTACTTTCGAATCCGATTTCAACGGTGATAGTGTTATCGTTGAAATTGCTAAAAAAGATGGAACACCAATAACAGAGGCGATGGTAAGACCTGTCGCTGATGCTTCTGAAGCCGTTATAACCGATGGAAAGGCCTATGTTACTTTTACGGAACCTGCAAACGTGAATGTGGATATAAATGGTCAAATGGAAAATAACTATACTGGGTATGGTTACAACGGACCTAAGGTACACACCATAACCCTTTTTGGGAATCCTATGTTTACTGTACCGGATGTAAATGATCCCACGGTAAGAGTCGTGCAACCAAGCGAAGATATTAATACTATTGACCGTACTGATTGGAATACCATCATTTTCGCTCCCGGCGTTCACGAAATTGGGATGTCCTTTAAAATATATAGCAATGAAGTGCTATACATTCCCGGTGATGCCGTTGTAAAAGGAACTATACATCCTTTGGATGCCTGGGGACCCAGCGCTTCCCAAAATTGGAAAGTGTATGGATCAGGCACTATTAGTGGTGAAGATATCGCGAGACTCCCTGCCGATCAGGGAAAGGAATTCAAACCGTTCACTTACCAAGCCGAAGGTGCTCACCTTGAAGGTTTCGTTGTTGCAGATCCCGCATTCCACACTTTTAATATGGGACATTCCAGTGGGAATAACGCAAATCCCAATATTTATAAAAACCTAAAAATACTGGCCTGGAGAAAAAATAGTGACGGTATTAATGCATTTCGGGCTTCCGAAGTATCCGATTGCTTTTTTAGAGTTCAGGATGATGCCTTTTATTTCGGCCAGTCTGATGTTCATCAACACGATAATGTGGTTTGGAACGACACCAATGGCGCCGTGTTATTCCTGCAGAACGTTCCTGATGGCAGCACTTGTTCATTTAATAACGTTAAGGTCATTTACCACCGTGCGCAATGGCATTGGTGGGATGGTGGTCGCATCGTAAGTTTCAGACAAACACCAACATCTTCTTCTTTTTCAAATATTCTTGTTAAAAATATTGTAGTTGAAGATCCATTACCGGCTTTCCCCCCATTTTATGCCACTATGATCGATGGTACCGGAAGTGCAACTATGAGTAATATTATTATAGAAAATGTACATCAGGAACACGATGGCGTTAGCTCAAGCTTAGATGCCACAAGAGGAAAACCACAAAATACTATGATCGGTCTTGATGATGCCAGAAAATGGGAAAACATTTGGTTTAAAAACTGCTATTTTAACGGCAAGATTTTGACCAGTTTTGAAGATGGTAATTTTTACACTGAATTCGTGAATCCAAATACTGTTATTTTTAGCGCTATTGCAACAACTGGTGTAACAATTGACAATTGCCTTTCGAGCGATTTGGAGATTGAAAACGTACATCAGTTAACGGCTACAATAACTCCTACAGACGCCACCGATAAAAGCGTAACCTGGATATCTTCCAACACTTCTGTATTAACCGTAAATGAGAACGGCTTGTTAAATCCGGTTTCTTCGGGGAGCACAACCATTACGGTAACCTCAAATAATGGTAATTATACAGATACTTGTCAGGTAACCGTGAACGATTCAGGAACGTTAAAAACCAATGAATTTTCAAATCTAGGCGTTAAGGTTTTTCTTGACCCTGATAATAGATACATTAATATTGAAAGCGAAACAAACCTAAAAAACGTCTCGCTTTATTCCCTAACAGGGAAGCTGTTAATACATAAAGATCTTGATATAAGAACTTTTCAAATTGACGTTTCACCCTATTCGAATAGCCTTTATTTACTGAGCATAACCAATACTAAAGGTTCGTCTAATAATAAATTAATAGTGAATTAATTTTATCTTGAATTTTACATTTGAGAATTTCAAAATACTGTAAAAAAGTTTATCATTTCAATTTTATTAAATATCAAAAAGTAAATAAAAAATCGGTTAATTTAATTTTAACCGATTTTCATTATGCATCGCTATTAACAATTGCAAAGGGAGGTTTTACCTTAGGATATTATTGCTTTATCAATTTTCTTACACCGTTATTATTATCTGTTGTTTGTAAATGCAAAAGATATATTCCTGATGTTAATTGCGAGACGTCTATTCTTTTGTTATTTAAATCGTAAGAAGTCATCACAACTTTACCTGTGATATCATAAATTTTAATACTTGAAATTTCATCAGTAGTTTGAAAATTAAGATAGCTATTTGCCGGATTCGGATACATACTGAATGAAGCCGTATTGAATTCACCACTAGATAAGGTATTATCAGCTACCACAGAATTAATTTCAAGAGTACCGACATCATTAGCCTGACCCGGTGTTGCTGCAACTGTTGAACCAATTCCTATAGCGAACGTTTGATTTCCAGTCCATTCAGGATCAACCCCGATATCTGACAAATCAAAAGTATAGGTTTGGTCTGAGGAATCACCGGTACTCATTGTCATGGTTCTTGTATTTGTTCCATAAATAAATCTCAGTTGATCGTTGGTAGCCGAATTATTTTTTAAAGTTATATGAATATACTTATGAACATCAGCATCCACATGATGCAAAGTTTGCTCAATTTTAGCATATTTATCTGCTACGGGCGTAAAGGTTAAAACCCCACTCACTGGCCCTGAAATACTTCCGTTTGTGGCTATAAAACCTTCTACATCATCATCTGTATCAAAAGTGTAGCTCTCTCGAAGCGTGGTAGGTATTGACGAAATAAAATCAATTTTATCAATATTAACCGTTACACCTCCCACAGGCACCGTATAGGTTGCATTTCCTGCTGCTTTAAAATGAACCTGTATATCATTTTCTGTAGCGGTATCACCCCATTCGGAATTTGTTAAATCAAAATAATAGGTGACATATCCGGAGTCTCCGGCAGTAATATCTTGTTGTTGATATACACGACCACCGGCAGCCTTTGGATAAGAAATTCTTAAGAATGTTGGTCCATTAACACTAAGGTTTTGAAGGGTTACCGAACAAATGGTGTTCGTAACACCGTCAACACCTGCCGTGCTAGATCCAAATTTTGGGTTGTTTACACCTTCGGCTAAATCGACAGCCACGAAGGTCGCGTTAGGGGTTAATGTCGCCCCTGTAGTAACGGCATCCCAACCATCGGCCGTGTTGGTGAAATCGAATGTTTGGGAAAATCCAAAAAGGGGTAAAAAGATCAAAGTTAAGAGCGTAATTTTTCTCATCGTTTTAGTGTTTAGTTTTGAGTTAATTAATTAGTAATTTTTTGCAATTAGTTTCACCGTTTTCAAAAATGACCTTTACCAGATATATCCCGGATTTTAAATCTGAAACATCAATTAATTCTGAGTTTTCTTTTGGGTAAAACTGACCTAGACTAGTGTATAAGTGAATATTTGAAATTGTTTTGTTGGATTGAATTTTGACGACACCTGTTGAAGGATTTGGAAACAATTGAAAATCATTTTTTGATTTCACTTGAGCCAAACTAAGAGTCCCTTTTCCCAGAAGGGCGTTTTTCACATCTTCCACCCAGCTCCTGTCTGACACCTTGTAAATCGTTTTATTTGATTTTTCACCGGCGTCCCAAGCAGTAAAACTAAAGCCACGACTTAAAGCAGCCTCTGCAATATAATCATGGTACAAAACCCTCGAAAGATTATCAGGGCCACCATAGGGACCACAAACATTGTTTACATAATCATAACCACAGCTATTATCAGCTCCAAATTCACCTAGTAGAACAGGAATATTATTCGTTTGAGACCAGTTTAAAACAGTATCAAAATGACTATCTACATTGGCTTTGTCAGTATCGGTTCCCCAATCATAATCAGAGTATTGTTGCTTTGAGGAACTTGTAAATTTGAAGGGCACATAGTAATGGAAAGTTGCTATTAAATGAGTATCACTGGCAATGAGGGAATTCGATATTTGCAGTGGGGCTTGCCAGGAATTAGCTTCACCTCCAGTGATGATCACATTTCGGGTGGGATTGGCTTGCCGAATGATACCGAGAATATTTGTGTTTACGGCATCAACCTCTGAAGCCGACATACTAAAATATGGCTCATTCATAATTTCAAACAATAGATTTTCAGATTTTGTTTGAAAACGATTTGCAATAGCACTCCATATAGCCCGGAAACGGTCTTCCGCAGCTAACAGGTCATTACCTGTTTTGTACTCCGCACTTGTGGTATCATAACTTTCCCAAAACCACTTATCGCCATGTACGTCGATAATGGCCACAAGACCCTTGCTAAGTGCCCAATCTACAACTTGTTCAACCCGATCCAGATAATTTTGGTCTACCGTATAATCATTTGCACTACCAATGTAATTATTACTGCCATCGGTGTATGTAACATCCGTTAGAGCCGTTGTGTGCTTATCAAACCTGATCGGAATCCTCACAGTTGTAAAACCTTCAGCAACGACATCTTCAAAATAGGATTCTTCCACGGCCGGCGCCCAATTGCCCTCGTAAGGAGCACTTAAAACATTTCCTAAATTAATACCTCTGCCCATTTTCGCGACCATTTGCTGAGGGGTCGCCTGACCAATACTTTTTATTGAAAATGAAACGAGGAAAAGTATCGCAATAGGAAATGTTAGGTGCTTCATTATTAACTACTAACTATCGTTAATTTTTTACCTTATCTTTTCCTTTACTGCGTGCTTTCTTTTGTTCCTTGGTGAGCACTTCAGAATACATCTGCTTAAAATACTTTTTATTTACAGCCTTTATGGCTTCCTTATCAGCGTTACTTTTGCGTAAACCCCTCACCTCTTTAAGACGGTTCATTTCCAGTTCGGTTATTTGCGCTATTTGATCGTCTGTTAAGGCCTGTGATTTATCCCCAGCAACGATTTCGGTATTAAATTTTTCGGCACGTTCAGCGGCTTTATTCTCCATTTTTGATTGCGCTGAGAGACTTAGACTAAGTCCCAAAATCAGTAAAATACTAGTTATAATTCGTTTCATTTTTGTTTCAGTTTTTGTTAGATTAATAATTATTGGGCGATGGCTTTTACATTATCAAAGCGCCATCTGGTTCTGTAAAAATCAAAATCAATAGTTTGGGTAACACGCATTGCGATATAAAAATCTCCGGTTGCATTTACGGTAAAGGTTTCTCTCTTATAAGAATTATTACCAAAGCCTTCTCCATCCATGCTTGCTGCTGTTTCAGTGGCCAGAACCGTCCAATCACTTTCATTGAAAGTACCAGATCCATCATAGGTTTGAGACCAATAGATTGTGGCCTGACCAGAGTTTTGATTCTTAAAGGCATAGGCCACATCAACAGAAATGTTAATCGTACCTCTTCCTGTCTGTACGGGTGTTACAACAACATTATCAATGGTTCCAAAATCCGTAGCTACCTGATTGCTGTTATAGAATAAATTCAAACCATTATTAGAGGTTGCTGTAACGTCATCTACATCACTGAAATTACCAGCGTTAGTGATCAAATCAATTTGTTTATTTGAAATATCTTGTGTTGGTAAAATGATATTTTGAAATCCTAAAACATCATTTAAATAAGTATTAGATCCATCGTTGGATTCAAAGGTTTCAACATAACTATAGGCATTAGGGTCCGGGTCATTTTCAACAATGTTTGAATTATATTGAATTAATGTTGAACCGAGGTTCAATCCTCCTGAAGCATTGGTCATATCCAAAGAAAAAGGCTCATCACCTTCAAAAGACGTATCATCCGTAATCACCAGGTCTAATGATGCTGAGGAAGAACCTGCAGGAATCATTAAACTGTAAGGATTTGAACTATCCCCATTGAAGGTATAGTCATCTCCTATCGTGGCTGTACCCGATGCTGTTAATTCAATAGTGGCATCGGCCGTTGTAGTTCCTGAAATATCAAAATTTATAGTCACCGTACCTGCTCCTTCGTCTATGGTTACAGGGTTAGATGTGTTAAAATCGATTACCGGATTTGGTGCAGCATCATCATTAACTATAGAAATCGTTGTTTCTGGAGTAGTTCCAATTGCTAGTCCACCGGAAACATCCGTAATGGTAAAAATGATATTTTTATCTACTGAATATTCTGAATTATCAATAGCTTGAACATTAAAACTAGCCGCTGCAGCTCCTGCCGGAACATTAATAGTCATTGTTCCGCTGGTTTGACCTTCAACCGTATAATCAGTGCCATAAACAGCATCTCCTGTAGCTTCAATAGTAATTGTTCCACCATTGGTTGATTCCTGATCAAAAAGCATATTTATTGTTGTGCTCGATGTTGCATTTTCCTGTATACTACCCGTATTACTTTCAAAACCAACAAGAGCAATCAACGGATCGTCATTATCTAAAATAGTAAAGGAGATTATGGTATTTTCCCCAAGTTCTATACCACCCGTGGCATCGGTTAAAGTAATTGTTAAGGTTTTGTTATCCTCGATAAGGTCATCATCTACAGGTTGTATGGAGAACGTCTCCAACAAACTGTTCGCATCAACTTCAAGCTCAAAAGAGGCACTACCTGCACTCGTTTCAAAATCGGTTCCATATTCTCCACCGGTAACGGACACTGAAATAGTTCCCGCTGCATGATTATATGCGTCAATACCGATGTTAATTCCTAAAGCAGTAGTGGCATTTTCAACTTCAGTAATTTCTTTTATTGAAAAATTTGCTACACCTGTTCCGTTTGACTGAACTTCATCTTTTTCACAAGTAAAATAAAGTGTAGACAATAGGATGGTGATTATGATTAGTTTTAGTTTCATGAAATATATAGTTTACTTAGTTTTTGTAAAGTTCATGAAAATCACCTGTTTAGAGGTTCGAAAATTGTCAGATAGAGTTTATTTTAAGTAAATTATTAACGAAAAAGCATTTTTACAGGCTATTTTTTGTCAATAATGGTTTTTTATGAAATTCTAATTGTAAGAATGCTGATTAATAATTTTTATCGAAGCTATGGTTCCTGTTAAGCCTTTTGAAGTAGTCATATAGGTTGTTTTTGATCCTGAAAAATTATCTCCGGTATACAATTCAACAATAAAATCAAAAGGCACCATAATCGATTTGATATTGTCTTGATTTATTCCCAGACTCTTTAAATCCGCAAGAGTGTAATTTCCCTCCGATAATCTAAAAGAATTTCCGGCGTACGCATCAGCGTCGTAAAGTGCAATCGTATCTGGGTCTAAAATGACATCACGCACCGGTATTCCAGCGGCATCGGAAGTTTCTGTAAACCAAACATTATTTTCATAATCGTAATATTTGTTTCCCGCATTAATAGACCATGGAAGATTGAATGCATCAAGAGATCTCGACATAAAAGACGCGAAAGCTACTTGAGCAGGAATATCAAATTCGTTTCCTTTATTATAATTTCCGGCCATCCAGGCACCAACCCACGTTACGTAACCTGTTTGCTGCATCCAGTTTACTGCAGTATTAATGGGGTCTGTAATATTAGCACGCTCCAGAGCTGTAGAACCATCATTCCAATATTTTTTATTTGTAGGATCTGTGCTTGGTCCGGCCGCATAAAAATGCCATTCTACCATGGTGTATTTGTCCTTTGGTAAATCTAGGAATTGTAAATAATCAGGATTTGATAAATTCACAGGAGGAAATATAACGATACGCTTCGGATTGCTTTCTCTAATAGCAGAAAGTACTGATGCGTAAAAGTCATTCATTGCAGTGTAATTCTTTTTGTAAGTTCCTGAAATTTCAACCATGATATTAAAAGTTAAGTTTTCAGAATAATCTTTAAATTCTAAAGCCAGTTTTCTCCACCAATTGGTTAAATGATCTTTAGCTTCAGCATCACCGGTAGCGGTATCTTCAATATAATGCCCTTGGTACGCTATTATGGGGTAAATGTTGTGAGCCAAACAATAATCGACCTGACTTTTTAACATAGAAATAAACTCAGGTCCAAGATCTTCATCCTGCACACGGATCCTAACATTTTTAAATCCGGCCTTTTCGAAGTCTATCACGGCTTGTTCATTGAACAAGTTCATGTATTTTGTGAATTCTGCCCAGGTAACATCGAATCCCTTACCTAATTGAGCCACATAATTGGCGGGAAGAAGTGAAGTTCCTTTACTTTCGCCCGGACCTTTTAAGGTGTCGTTTTGAGTAGGATTAGTAACCGAATCATTTAAATCTGAAGTACCTTTTTCACAAGAAAGAAAAAGAATTGAAATGAAAAATACGGTAATAAACGGTTTAAGTTTCATGGTATGTTTAGTTAAATTGGTTTTGGTAAAACTCAAAAAAACACACCTATGGGAGGTATTCAAATTGTCAGAATGGGTCTACTTTAGGTTCGAATGCATTCTTACCCATTTAAAACCTAAGCGTATAAACTTATATTTTCTTGGCAACAATAGGGCTTTCTTTGAAACCAATGCGTTGCGCCATGCTGTAAACGTATTTTCCTTTTACAACTGAAAAAGGTTTTGTGTAGAGTTGCCAGTGACTATTAAGATCCAACTTTTTATCAGGACTGTCTGATATGATATAAGCAATGGAAGCCCCTTCCGTAGCACATTGTATCGCTACCTTACCATTATTATCCAAGATTGTTGGATGCTCTGTTTTGGGTTGTTTAAAATTTGGCCACATGATATCGATCAATTTGGCTTCCGGCATTTGCCCCATATCGGCACGATCCTCATAATGATCTCCAAAAGCAGTGCGCATGTCATTTAAAATATCAGCATAAATAGGATCATCCGCAAGATTGTTTATGTTGAAGGGATCTTTATTACAATCATACAGTTCTTCTTTCGTTTTGGTTTCAAACCAACCGTGTTGAACCTCGTTAAGTTTACCTTCTTTTTCCAGTTTAAGAAAATTAGACATCATTGGGATTTGTTTTCTGTAGCTTACATCCTTGTATTTCGGTAATTCCGGAAAGTAATTTCGTAGATATAAAAATTGTTTGTTTCTAACCGATCGAATACGGTCTGAATACTCATCGAAACGATCTGAACTACCAAATACATAATCACGCCTTTGCGAATCGTATTTTCCTCGAAATGCCTTTCCTTCCATATATTCCGGTGGTTTCACTCCTGCCAGACTTAGTACAGTGGCACCCAAATCAACATAAGAAATCAAACGATCGGTTCGCCCTGTGGTTTTATTGTTAATATCCTTTATTAAAAATGGTGTTTTTAATCCTGAATCATAAATCTCACGTTTTTCACGTGGTAATGGTCCTCCGTGATCACTATAAAAGAAAACGATCGTATTATCATACAAACCATCCTCTTCTAATTCTTTTAAAATGGCTCCCACCTTAGCGTCCATAAGTTCTATATTGCTATAATTTCGAGCTACCATATGCTTTGAAGCCGCATTATCAGGAAAATAAGGTGGCACATAAACGCTATCAGGATTTATTGTAAGTGGTAAATCTTCATGCTTCCAAAGTTTACTTTCATGGGTATCATCGATATTAAAAACCGAAAAGAATGGTTTTCCTTCTGGTCGGTTTCGCCAGTGTGCTTTTCTATTATTTTCATCCCAGGCAGTCACCGGAGCTGCAAATTGATAGTCGGTTTTTTGGTTATTGGTGCAATAGTACCCGTCTGCCCGTAAATATTCCGTAAAACATTTCACCTCAGGAGGAATAACTGCTGAATATTGACGAATAGGTTTTCCGGTGATATCATTTCGCCCCAGTTCTTCTCTGGTTTTATAACTGCGATTTCCCCAGGATTGTACATCCTGGCCCGTCCTCATGTGCATGGTACCTATGGTTGTTGGATACATACTTGTAATGATCGAGGACCGACAAGGTGCACAAACACCGACGGTAGCAAAAGCATTGTCATACACTAAACTTTCATTAGCCAGTTTATCCAGATTAGGAGTATGCGCTGTAGAATCCCCATAAAACGATAAGGTCGGACTTATATCCTCACACACGATCCAGAGGATATTAGGTTTGTTTTGCACCTCCGATTGAACCATTTTATCATCCTTTGGCTTACAGGAAACCACAGAAACGAGTGTAGTCGCAAATATTAATAAATATTTTAAAGAATTCATCTGTTTAAAATTTTATTTGGTTTTGTTTATGGTGGATTTTCCATCAATATAATCCTCGGATCTTAAGAAAGCATCTGTTTTCTTCAAGGTATCCTCAAAATAAGGGTTCCTGTTAAAAAAAGCATGCTCTGCCCCATCGTATAGATACAAATCGCAACGACTGCCAACAGTTTTCATTTTTTGCTCGAAGGCTTTAGAGGAAGCTACAGGAGTTGTTTTGTCTTTTGTGCCAAAAAAAATAATGGTGGGTGGAGCTCCTGTGGTAATATTGTGCAAAGGAGAAATTTCAAGGTAACGCCCCTTCATTTTACGATAACCATAGCCATCTTTACTATTATCATATACCGGATTGAAAAGCACCAAAGCGTTCGGTTTAGAGCTGATACTTAAATCTTCATTCGGTCCTTCGAGACCATTAATATTCCCGCAAGCGGCAGCCAAATGCCCCCCTGCTGAACCACCTCCGGCTGCTATTTTATTGGGATCTATATGTAAAGAATCTGCATGTGCTCTAACAAAACGTATCGCAGATTTTGCATCGGCTACTGCCTCAAAAGGGGATGTACCATGTAAATTAAAAATCCGGTAATCAGCAGAAAAAGTAATCAAACCTCTTGAAGCTAAATACCCGCACTGTCTTTGAAATGCCTTGTAACTGCCACTATTCCAACCACCACCATGAAAAAACACAATGCTGTTATATGTTTTATCCGGATCGTAATCCTTAGGCCTGTACATATGAAGTTTCAGGGTAATAGTGTCGATTTTTTTATAGCTGATAACTTCAGGGTCTATCTTAGGAATATAGGACTGCGCATGAATTAAGCAACACAAAAAAGAAATTATAGTAAATACTACAGGTTTCATAATCTTGAGATTAAAAATTCGATTTCCATTGATTTAATTCCGTGAGTAATGCTTCTGTTTTATCAGGCATTTCCTGAACAAGATTTTGAGATTCGAAAGGATCTTCCTTGATATTGTATAATTCCGTCCTACCTTCTTCATACCAATTGATCAACTTATAATCGCCTACACGAATGGCTGATGATTTAGTATCGCCTGTGTTTTTTGGTCTCGCATTTGGAGAGTGCCAAAAAACGGTTCTATTGGACCAGTATTCTTTGTTTCTCAGGATGGGTAAAAAACTTTGACCACCTGTACCCAATTTTTCTCCAGATGTAATATCTAAAATAGTAGGAAACACATCCATAAGCATCACTATAGACGCTGCTTCATCTCGCGGTTGAAAATGATCTTTCCACTTCACAAATAAAGGCACTTTAAGACCGCCATCATACAACCAGCCTTTACCGGCACGTAGCGGAAAATTAGATGTTGCTAAATGGCGCTTTTTATAGCCATCATTCGACAAACCTCCATGATCTGAGGAAAAAATCACAATAGTATTATCTCCAATTTGCAAATCGTCTAATACCTTTAAAAGTTTACCAACATTCTCGTCCATGTTTTCAACCATTCCTGCATAAACCGGATTATCCTGACGCATTTTTGTACGTCCCGTGCCTTCTTTTATGTATTCAGGTTGATCACCAAAATCAAATTCGGAGATTTCTTTTTTGTTTCTAGCGACATCTTTTGCCTTTGCTTCAAGAGGTTGATGCACCGCATAAAAGGCTAACATTGCCATAAAAGGTTTCTTTTTATCTCGGTTTTCGATGTATTTAATAACCTGATCCGTTAAAACATCGGTAAGATAATCGCCTTTTTTACCAATAGTATCCATATCAACGATTGGTTTCTTGTTGGTTTTCCAATTATGTTTTGGCGTATTGAAGGGATAGAAATAACTGATTGGAGAGCCGGCAGCACCCGCTCCAACTGAGGTATCATAGCCAAAACCTGTAGGACTACTTGCTCCTGTTCCCAAATGCCATTTTCCAAAATAAGCCGTTTGATAGCCAGCTGCTTCTATATGTTTAATATAATTTTTATCATTAGAAATATCTCCGATTTCAAAACCATCATCAGGTACTGTTCTATTTTGAATGGGATACCCCCCTGTCATCATAGCATAACGGGAGGGTACACAACGGGGATAATTAGCATAAGCATTTTCAAAACGTACCGACTGCATCGCTAGACTATCGATATTGGGAGTTTGATATATTTTAGATCCCGTTAAACCGAGGTCATTATAACCCAGATCATCCACATGAATAATCAGAATATTTGGTTTATTTAATGTTTCTCTTTCCTGTTTTTTCTGGTTACAAGAAAAAAAAATTGACGTGATGAAAAGGGTAATACTGAGATATTTTAAAGATTTAAATATCATTTTTACTGATTTTTAAAGCTTTTTGAATACTGTAATAGGCAGGAATAGGCTTATATTTTTCGTTATAAATCGATTGAAAATTACCAGTCTCTTTTTTAGGTCTCACACCTAAATCCCATAAATTGAGTGTGACCTCACCTTGTTTACTTTTTTCGATAAGCACATTTACGATTTTGTCGTAAATTTTTTTCTGAATTTCGCGTTCGCTTTTTAATTGATCGGCATCTTCATTTCGAACTAAGTAATCCAATTCCGTAATATGGAAGGCCAGATCATTACTGTGAGCCCAATCAATTAAATCGCTCAATTTTTGAATGCTCACGTCCATATTGTCAACAAAGTCCTTTCGTTTGGCTCCTAAAAGCAAGTGTGCTTGCCAGCCAATACCATCTACCCGATATCCTTTCGACCTTAAATAAAGTACTGTTTCTTTAACCTTACCCCACATCGGAGTTTCCATACCCACATTTTGATTATAAACCAATGCTTTGTTGGATGCATATTTTGTGGCGATCTCAAAGGCTTTTAAGATGTATAAGGGAAAACCATTTTCATCATAACCCATGTTTAACCAAGGATTCTCCCACTGATGTGTACCTTCCTTAGGTCCAAACCACGATCCGTCAGCCAAAATGGTTTCATTAACCACATCCATATATTTAACACAAGATTCATTATTGAATTTTTGAGTAATCGCCATCATGTATTCTTCCATGATTTTGGATAACTCCTCCGGGGTTCTGTGATCCGCTTTAGCCCATTTAGAAGCTTGCGGACTAACAGGGGAATGCAATCTAACTATTAAATTATGGTCATTCGCAAAATCAATAAATTCATTAAGTTCACTCCAGTCCCATTCTCCGGGTTTAGGATGCACTCGTGTTTGTTTCGCAGCATTGGCGGGTGTGAGGTATTTAAAATCTTTAAGAAATAATTTTTCCTTTTTGGTTCCCAACTCCTCATAATTCAAGGTAGCTCCTACGAGTAATGAGGGAATCGGTTTATTTTTATTTGTTGTTTTTTCTTCCTGCGAAAACCCTGATAACACGTTGCAAATAAGCAGGATATATAAAATCTTTCGGTTCATTATTTCTTTGGTTTTTCGTATTCAATATTATTTCTACCACCTTTGTGATTAGGTTTCATTTTTACCTGGCGATCCTTTTTAAAATTTTCTAATTTTGCTAGCATACTCGCTGTCCTTTGAGGCATATCGTTTGAAAGATCGTTTTTCTCAGAAATATCCTTCCCCACATTATACAATTCTACTTTACCGGTTTCCACGAATTGTAATAATTTATAATCACCTATCCGAATGGCTGAAGTCTTATCGTCTCCTGTTGAATTTGGACGCGCTTTATATGAATTCCAGAATACCGTACGTTCTGGTCCAGGTCTTTTATTAAGAATCGCAGTTTTCATGCTAACACCATCAATACCTTCAATTATTTTGTCCAGCACCAGATCAACGATTGTTGGAAATACATCCATACCAAGAATCACGGTCTCTTTATCCTCTCCCGGTTCTCCGTGTGGCACTTTGAATATTAAGGGTACTTTAATTCCACCTTCATAAATCCAACCTTTTCCTGCTCTAAGAGGCGCATTTGATGTTGGAATCAATCGGTTATTTGGTCCTCTCGTTGAGAGCCCGCCATGATCTGAAGTGAGTACGATCAAGGTGTTTTCGTACAGCCCTTCGTCTTTCAGCGTTTGGATTAATTTTCCAATATTTTCATCTACATTTTCTACAAGGCCTGCATACGGTGGATAATTTTGCTTTACTCGGGTATCACCATTGCCTTCTTTAACATAAGTTGGCCCATCGCCAAAATCGACATGCTTCATTTGTTCCTCATTGCGTTTAATGTCTTTTTCCTTGGCTTCGATGGGTGTGTGCACTGCATAATAAGCCAATACTCCCATGAATGGTTTGTTCTTATTATCCTTGATGTATTCAATGGTTCTTTTAGTGAGAACATCAGATAGATAATCACCCGGCTTGGCATAATCTTCAACATCCTCAATAGGTGCTTTATTACCCTTATTACGATTCTCTTTCTCCTCGTTAAACGGATAAAACCTTGAGTGTGTACCACCGGCCTTCCCTGCTGCAAACGAGGCGTTAAAACCCATACCAACAGGACTATCTTCTTTTTCTCCTAAATGCCATTTTCCAACGTAAAATGAATAATAACCAGCATTAGCAAATTGTTTAGCGAAGTTTTTACCTTCCGGAATAGAACCCGGATGACCATGGAATTCTTTTAAAGGATAAGTTCCCGTCATAATACCGTAACGTGAAGGTACGCAACGCGGGTAGCTGGAATATGCATTATCAAAAGTAAATCCGTTTTCCGCCAAAGCATCCACATTTGGTGTGTTGTACATTACTGAACCATTCCGACTCAGATCATGATAACCCCAATCATCAACTATGATAAACAATACATTAGGCTTCTGCTGAGCTTGAGAATTTTGAGCAAAAATTACAGCCGCAAGTATTAAAATGAATTTCAAAATAGATTTCATATTATCCTTTATTTTTCATTTGATGTTTATTACGATTATTGGCTTCCTGACCAATTTTCATAAGGTGTTTCAATAATTCAGCTTTATGCTTTTGAACCTCTTTTTGATACTCCGATTCCTTAACATGATTCTTGGTTTCCAGCGGATCTTTTTCGTAATCATAGAATTCCTCACCAACAATATAATCTTCATTGTAAGGTTTAAAACTTCTATAATTATGATTTAACCATAGTGTGTAACGATATCGATCGGTTCGAATACCATACCCCATGCGAGGTCCTCTTCGATATTGATGAAATGCAGCGTCTTGATTCACCTTAGTAGCAGGATCATCATCCAACAAAGGAACTAAAGAAATCCCTTGTGCTTGATCTGAGATCGGAACTCCTGCAAGATCAAATAGAGTTGGAAAAGTATCCAACAAATTCACGGGATTATGGCTAGTCTGATTTTTGGCAACACCCGGACCTGCAAACATAAATGGAATATGTGTAGCTTGTTCAAAATTAGAATGTTTACACCATTCTGTATGATCTCCCAAATGCCAACCGTGATCACCCCAAAGTACGATTACCGTATTTTCAAGTATTCCACGCGCTTCAAGAGCATCAAGCAATTTACCTAATTGAGCATCGATGTAAGAGGTACAGGCCATATAGCCATGAATGAGCTGCCGCTGTTTGGCTTCCGGTATTTTATCTCCAATATTCAGGCTGTCAGGGATATCGCTGAACGCTCTCAATTCACCAAAAGAGTGATAGGCAAATTCCGGCGTGCCTTCTGCTAATTCTTGAAACTTAGCTAATTCTATTTTGTCTTCATCGTATAGGTCCCAATATTTTTTGGGTGCTATAAAGGGTAAATGTGGTTTTTGATAACCTACACCAAGGAACCAGGGCTTATTCCCTTCAATTAAGATATCTAATTTTCTGAGAGCTTCTTTTGTGTAAAGTCCGTCGAGATAAGCCTCATCCGAAACGTCTTGATTTTCCGTACTGGGCTTGATCCGATCGAACACATAACTACGAAGTTTCCCTCTATTCAATCCTTTGGAAGTGGCGTCATCCATTAGAGACTGCATTTCCTTTTTGGTTTCAGGGTTTTGATAATATTCAAACATGGGGTCGCCATAATCCGGATCAAAATTATCCGGTTGGATCCAAGGAATACTCCAGCTTTTAGCATCATGCCCCGGCGCAGCTGATGGTTTATGGTAGATTTTACCAATAGCCGTAGTCTCATACCCTTGAGAGATTAAGTATTCAGGCATTGAAACAAGATCCGGTGCCGATTTTCTGAAATCAGTATGCAGATCCCAAACCTCAGTAATATCCGGATAGGCACCTGTCATCACGCTGGCTCGAGACGGACCACAAACGGCGTACTGTACATGGGCATTCGTAAAGGTCATACCCATTTTTGCCAGACGGTCGAAATTTGGTGTGATCATTTCGGAGTGACCGTAATTGGAAAGCAAAGGTTTCAAATCATCAACGGCAATAAAAAGAATATTTTTCTTTTGAGTATTAGTTTGTGCATTGCAACCCAAAGTTGCTAAACACAGTATTATGGCAAATATATTTTTCATATTATTTTCTTGTATTGTTCTTGTTTACAATATCCCTTACCGAAGTTTCCGAATCTGGTCTGTCAACAATAGAACCAAAATCAGCGTCAGTAATTTTCCTGAAATCGTCCAGTGGTATATCATCCCCGTACTGTTTCATTAATTTTTTCAATGACTCTTTAAGATGTTCAACGACATTTGAATATTGTGGATCGTTAATAATGTTATGTAATTCATTAGGATCCTTTTCACGATCATAAAGTTCCCAAACATCAATATTATAATAAAAATGAGCTAAAGTATACTGAGGTGTTCTAATACCGTAATGAGGCTGAACGTGATGCCAATACGGGAATTCATAGTAATGATAATACATTTCCTGCTGCCAGTCTTCAGGTGTGTTGCCTTCTAACACCTTCTTAAAGCTTTTTCCTTGTACCTCATGGTCAGTATTGATCCCCGCAATATCCATAAATGTTGGAGCAAAATCGATATTCGAAATAATATCACGATTCACCGTTCCGGATTTTACCATTTTTGGAAAACGCACGATAAACGGCATGCGAAGTGATTCCTCATAAATAAAGCGCTTATCAAAGAAACCGTGATCACCTAGATAAAATCCTTGATCGGAAGTTAAAACAATCATGGTGTTATTTGTTAATCCATTTTTATCAAGATAATCAAGAACACGCCCCAGATTATCATCAACAGATTTCACACAAGCCAAATAATCTTTGATAAACGTCTGATAACGCCATTTTCTTCCTTCCTCATAGCTCATCCCTTCAGGTTGTACTAATTCACCTGGTTTAGCACCATAAAACTCCCAGGCCAAGCCCTGCTTGCCTTCCAAGCTATCTGGAGTTTTTAGTTTCATATCACGACGTGAGAAAAAATCAACAGTCATTTCCGTGTCTCCGGCCGTTAACTCTCTTCCTTTATAATCATCATTAAAAGTAACCGGATATGGCATTTCAATATCTTCCCAAAGCTTTTCATATTTACGGTCGGGCTCCCATGGGCGATGTGGCGCTTTGTATTGTAAAACCATTAAAAAAGGGTCACTTTTATCACGTTGGTTCTCTAGCCAATCTAAGGCAAAATTGGTTGTTAAGTTACTGGAATAACCGGTGTGTTTAACATCTTCACCATTTTCATTGTATACCGGATTCCAATAATGTCCTTGTTGGCCGGCAGAGTTATGATATTTAAAAACATCGAAACCTTTAGGCTCAGATCCTAAATGCCATTTCCCAAACAAACTGGTTTGATAACCATTCTTTTGAAATTCCTGAGGAAAGGTCCATTTTGAAGCATCAAATTTTCCACCACTTTCATTTTTATAATAACCATTAACATTACTGTAATCGCCAGTTAAAATACTGGCTCTACTTGGCCCACATATGGCGTTTGTGCAAAGCACATCTTCAAATAACATACCCTCATTTGCCAATCTATCTATATTGGGTGTTGGCGCAATATCTTTATATATTCCACCGTAAGCACTAATTGCCTGTATGGTAAGATCATCGGCCATGACGTAAATAATATTCGGTTTCTCCTGAGATTCCTCTGTGGTTGTCGCTTTGTTATTATCGTTTTTACACGAAAAGGAAGCGAAGACAACAAACGCCGTTACAGCTAAAAGGGATACTATTGTTATTTTTCGTTTCATTTAATTTTATAATTGTTTATGACTCTATTTTTGTTTTTATTCTTTAAGATTAATTAATTCGGTAGCTTCAAATGTTACTTCTTTCAAATCCTTATCGTCTGAAGAATTTCCTGTCATCACCGTGAATTCCCCTGGCTCAACAACGAAATTGTATTCAGCATCGTAAAAAGCCAAACGGTCGGCGGTTATAGGGAGGCTTACTGTTTTAGTTTCACCCGGCTCCAGGTGAACACGTTTATAACCTTTAAGTTCCTTCACTGGTCGCGTAAATGAGCTAATATTGTCTCTGATATACATTTGAATTACCTCATCGCCTGCCATATTTCCGGTATTCGTTACGTCTACTGAAACTTCAATAGTATCGTTAATTTTTGAAAAGGATTCCCGTGATAATCGTGGTTCGGAAATTTTAAAAGTGGTATAACTTAATCCGAATCCAAAAGGATGTAATGGCACTTTCTTCTCGGTGTTATATTTATGAATGTACATGGTAGGTTTATGATTGTACACCATTTGTAATTGTCCTACAGATCGTGGAATGGTTACAGGTAATTTTCCTCCAGGATTTAGTTCTCCAAAAATAGTTTCGGCAACCGCCTGTCCTCCGAAAGATCCTGGTTCATAAGCGTAAATAACAGCATTTGCCTGATTTTCCAATTCGGGTTCTGCAATAGGGCTTCCACTAACATAAACTACAATAATCGGTTTCCCATGCGCTAAAATTTTGTTCGCTAGGTCCATTTGTTTCCCTGAAAGTTTAAGAGTTGCCCGGTCTATATTTTCACCGGTCGTTTTATTGGGCCAGTCGTACCGGAATGAATTTTCACCTAAAACGAGTACCGTCATATCGTATTGTTTAGCCAATGTGGCAGCCTGATCAATATCGTTGTCTTTCATTTTTCTTGAGCGTTCCCCGGAATTAAAGTAATCTACTTTAATTCCTTTTTCTTCACCCAGAGCTTTTAGGCCTTCATAAATGGTCGTTGTATTTTCTGCGGGTTGTTCGTAAACCCAATCGCCCATAATCGTTTCATTATTAGCGTTAGGACCTGTTACCAATATGGATTTATTATTTCCTTTCAAAGGCAGGATGCCATTGTTCTTTAACAAGGTTATGGCTTTCCGGGCTTGTTTTAAGGCTGTTTCTTGATGTGTTTTATTAAAAACAACCTCATTCTCGTTCCCAAACTCGATAAATGGATTTTCAAATAAACCGAGCCGGAATTTAGCTTCCAATATTTTGCTACAAGCCTCATCAACGCGTTCCTGCGGTAATTTGCCTTCTTTCACCAATTGGATCACATAATCCGAAAAATTTGGTCCGTGCATATTCATATCCAATCCTGCAGAAACAGAAAGCAAAGAAGCTTCTTTATAATCTTTAGCTATATAATGCCATTTTGCAATTCTGGAAACATCATTCCAATCACTTACGTAAAAGCCATTAAAACCCCAGCGATCTCTCATAACATCGGTCATTAGATATTTATCCATGTGCGCAGGAACTCCATTTACTTCGTTGTGTGATAGCATAATGGAGAAAAGGTTCCCTCCCTTTACAGCTTCTTTGTAAGGAGGTAAAAAGATTTCAAACAAGGTCCGTTTTGATACATCTAACGGTGAGGCATTAAGGCCATTTAGAGATTCGCCACCACCAATTAAATGTTTAGCACAAGCAATAACATGATTGGGTAAATACTCTCCACTTTCAAAATTATCAGACTGTAAGCCTTGTATCGTAGCCAAGCCCATTTTTCCAACTAAGTAAGGATCTTCACCAAAAGTTTCTCCGGTGCGTCCCCAACGTGGATCGCGCAGTACATCAATATTAGGTGTAAAAGCCCAGTGAGAGCCTGTAGCACGCATTTCTAGGGCTGTTTGTTTACTAGCTTCCTTCAACAAGGCATCATCCCAGGTGGCTGCCTGCGAAATTGGAGAAGGATAAATCGTTGCTCCATTGTACAAACCATTACCATGAATAGCATCGATACCGATAAGGAGCGGAATTCTTAAACGAGATTTTTGAGCTAGCTTTTGCAGCTCATTGGCCTCCTCAACAGTTACCACATGTAAAAAAGACCCAATTTTACCTTCGGCTGCCATGTCGGCAATATCTTGAATGGAATAGCCGGGATAAAAGCCCTGTGCATCATTTTTATCCAATTCGTCTGCCTTGAGGTTTTTCATCGCCTTACGCATATGCTCTAAACCAACATATTGCGTCATTTGGGCTACTTTATCTTCAAGCGTCATCCGATCCATGAGATCGTTTACGCGATCTTCTATTTTGGCTGAAGCATCTAAGTATAATGGTTCACCATTGTTAGACACTGATGTATTGTCTTGCTTGCAGGCAACAAACAAGACAAACACAATCAGATACAATAAAGTGTTGCGGGAATTCAAATTGTATTTCATTTCAATTAATATCCAGGGTTTTGATCAGCTTGTGTTATGGCTTGGTTACCTGAAATTTCCGTTGATGGGATAGGTAAAAGCATGTTTTTCACACTAACAGGATACATATAATCTTTTCTGGTATCAAAAGTTGGATTCGAATTATGAGGTTCTACAACTTCCTCCAGGAAATACTCATAGCCACGACGTCTTACATCGAACCACTCATGTCCTTCAGCCAATAATTCATATTGACGTTCTCTCATAATGCGCATTCTAAACTCGTCCTGAGTCATACCACTCCAATCTGCTGGTTCCGTGGCATTACCACTAGATGTATTACGTGCTCTTGCGAGAACTTCATTTACATAGGTATAGGCATTCGATGGACCGTTCAATTCGTTCTCAATTTCAGCCAATGTTAACAGTACATCGGCATAACGTAACACAATAAAATTTCTACTGGTCGTTGTACCGTTATAGTTGAAGTCCAAATACTTTCTGATATATGGATAGCCATCATTACCTCTGTCTTTTGCAGGATAGGTTATTTGTTCTGACCCATCTCTTAGCAAGTAGAAATCATAAATAAAGGTCGCATCTATTCTAGGGTCGTCAGGATACTGTGCTACATGCTGGTCAAAGGTTTCTTTGTTTGGTCTGATACGTCCAAACGTTCTTTGATCTGTAGAAACGTAAGCACTATTTTGTGGCGTATACATTCGAATAATATCTGAGTTTCTTGTTGCTCCATTTTGTGCATATTGAATTTCAAATATTGATTCCACTGTATTTTCGTTGCCTTGCTCAACAAGTTCTGCATAGGTTGGTGTTAGGCTATACATACCATAAACAGGTATAATTTCGTCATAGGCCTTTTGCCAGTAAGAAGGATCGCCTCCATCTTCACCCGCTAATTGCACATATACTTTAGCCAGATAAACATAAGCTGCAAGATTTGCCGGTCTCCCGGGTACATTAACACCAATTCCGGGCATCATGGTCTTCGCTTTTTCAAGGTCAGAGATAATCAAATCATACACCTCTTGTTTTGAAGCTCTTGGCGTGTGAAGAGATTCGGCTGTTGCGGGTTTTGTTTTAATAGGAACACCGCCAAACAATCTTACAAGATCAAAATAAACCACACCTCTCATAAAGTAAGCCTGACCTAATGCTGACTCTTTGTTTGCAAGATCAGCTCCGGTATTTTCGAGATTATTGATGATCACGTTAGCGACATTAATGGTTTGATACATTTGTGGCCATAAGCGTGTTAACCAGGTGTTAATTGGCGAACAATTCAGGCTTGTAGCGTCAGAACTCGCGCCTTGATTTGACCAAAATTTTCCGGAATGTGGGGCAATAAGTCCATGCCAGGATGAACCATGATACCCCGGATCGGCAAAACTTTGGTATAAACCATTAATAGCCGTTTCAACACCATCCTCGGATGAGAATATTTGATCTTCGTTGTAATAGGTCTCGGGTAATTCTTCTAAAGTATCGTCGCAACTTTGAAAAGCCGCAAACAAGGTTAGAAAATAGAGTATATATATTTTATTTTTCATGACAATATGCTTAAAATGTTATGTTTAATGAGATAGAGTACGATTTTTGATTTGGAAAAGAACTCGAATCTAAACCAACTCGAAGCGGATCAAAGGAAAAACTATTAACCTCAGGATCGAAGCCACTGTATTTAGTGAATAGTAATAAGTTCTGACCTGATATTGAAATATAGGCATTCGATATCGCCGGAATCTGATCCACAGGAATATTGTAACCTAGGGTTACATAATTCAATCGAAGGAAACTGCCATCTTCAATTAAGCGGTCTGTAAAACCGGTATCACGAGCGAGATCGTAACCCACTCTTGGATAGGTTCCGTTCGGATTATCTGGTCTCCAAGCATTAACATAGGCTTCTGTTCTTATGTTATTTGCGTTTGCATCGGCATAGGCTTCACGAAGTAAGTTTGCATTCGCGATGTCATTACCCTGAATGCCGTTAAAAAAGAAGCTTAACGATAAATTTTTATATTCAAAGCTTGAACCAAATCCGTAATTGAAATTAGGGTTAGGGTCTCCTATAACGGTTAAATCAGCATCAGTAATATTACCGTCATTATTTTGATCTATTAGATAAACATCTCCCAATTGTGGTGCAATACCTCTGAATGTAGGTGCTGCGCTTAACTCGGCATCATTTGAAATAATACCATCTGTGGCATAACCATAAAACAACGCTGGGGCTTGACCTTCAATAAATATATTAGCAGGTACTTTAAAAAAGTTACCACCTGAAACTTGTCTACCTAGGAAGGCACTGTAAGTTTCTGTACCGAATTGCGCTGGCGGAATACCTAATCTATCAATTTTGTTTCTATTAAAGGAAATGTTTCCATACATGTTCCAGGTAAAGTTTTCGGTTCGGATAATATCCCCTGCCAGGCTTATTTCCAATCCTTTGTTAATAAGATCGCCCTGGTTGGCGTAATAATTTTCAAAACCATTGGAAGGACCAATTTCAACATTCAACAATAAATCTGAAATTTTCTTGTAGTATACATCCACAGTAGCGGTGTATCGATCGTTATCTATCCCGAGGTCGAAACCAGCATTGTATTGACTCGTAGTTTCCCAGGTAAGATCGGGATTGGCCAAATTTGTTGGGATAATTGCTGTAAGTGCTCCCCCATTGGCATCAGAATACGGTGACTGGGTAGGACCAAAAGGCGTGATGGTACGGTAATTTGGAATACCTTGATTACCAGTAAGTCCCCAGCCCAAACGCAACTTAGCTTCAGAAAGCCAATCTACCTTTCTTAGGAATTTTTCTTTATTCATTTTCCAGGCAAAGGCTAGGGCCGGAAATTCTCCCCAACGGTTTCCTTTTGCAAATTTACTACTACCATCCGCTCTGAACGTGGCTGTAAACAGGTAACGATTCATTAAGGTATAATTAATTCGTCCCAGAAAAGACACGATAGTTTCCTGCTGCTTGTCGAAAAAGAGGGGTTGGTAAACCTGTCCTGTAGAAATTCCATCGGCTCTTAAATCCTTGTTTGGAAAATCCGAAGCCTGATTGGTAGTTTGTTGTATTTGTTTTTGATCGAAAATCACACCAACTGTTCCATTGATCCTATGTTTATTATTAAATCTTTTTTTGAACATTAAGGTGTTATCAACATTGTATCTAAAACGCTTTAAAGTACTTATACCAGCTTCACCATTGGCATTCTTACCTCGGAAAACCGCGGTACCATACCACACTTTACGTTCTTTGTTTCTATAATCTGCACCAAACTGGGTTCTATAAGTAAATACATCAGAAATATCATAATCCAATTTAATAGACCCAAGCACACGGGCCTCTCTAGAATAATCATCGTAATCCTTAATCCAGGCTCTGGGACCATCCAAGGTTTCTTCAAAATCAGTTCCGAAGAAATTATCCTCAAAATTTAAAATTGGAGCTCCGGAAATAATCTGTCGCACAAGGTTATTATTTGTACCTCCAAGATTATCTGTTCCCTTCGAGGCTGAATTCTTTTGATAATTGGCTGAAATTTTCGTCTGAAGCTTTAATTTGTCCGTAAGATCGTTTCTTAAGTTCGCCACAAAATCAATACTTTTTGCAGAGGTTCTAGGAATAAGACCTTGGGTATCGGTAAATCCGGCACCATAATAATAACGGTTATTATCTCCTCCACCTGAGGCAGTTATTCTATGATTTTGGTTTATTGTTGATCTATAAGTGTCTTTACTCCAATCTATACCCTCAATTCTATCTATAGAGTTCGCATTATCAATCATGTATTGTTCGCTGGTTTGGTAATACGCAGCGCTTCCATCAGGATAAACATAAAAATTAGGATCGAAGCCTAAATTTGCTCTGTATTCATTTTGATAATCTATATACTGCTCAGTGTCCAGAACATCGATATTTCGGGTGATATTTCCAATTCTAGTGGTAGAGCTATAACCAATTTTAGCATTACCTGGTTCACCCTGCTTTGTCGTTATTAAGATCACACCGTTGGCTCCTCTGGAACCATAGATTGCCGTAGCAGAAGCATCTTTTAAAACTTCTATACTTTCAATATCTCGTGGATTAATTCCTGAGATACCTCCCTGTGGAGACAAATAACTGCTTCCACCGGAAAGAGGATCCAAAGTATCTTCTGTAGCCGAATCTACAATAACACCATCTATTACATATAATGGTTGGGTATTGCCGGTTAAACTATTCACACCTCTAATCTTAATACTTGAAGGCGCGCCTGGTTCGGTACCATTAGCACTTACCAACACACCCGCGGCACGACCTTGTAGTAAGTTCTCGACACCTTGCGCTTGAGCAACAGCATCTTTTTTCGGAAGAACAGAGGAGACAGAACCAGTTAGGTCTTTTCTGTCAACTTCACCATATCCAATAACGACAACTTCATCTAACTGTTCATTATCTTGTTTTAGAACGATACTGATTGCTTTCTGGTCTGTAATGATAAGCTCCCTGGTCACATAGCCCAGGTAACTTACAACCAAGGTACTTGGTGTTTCACTGAGAGTTATTGTAAATTTCCCATCAAAATCTGTCACTTCTCCTTTTGATGTTCCCTTAACTACAATCGAGGCTCCCGGTAAGGGGAAATTTGATTCATCTGTTACAACACCACTAACGGTATGTTGTGCTAGCATCGCCAAAGGAAACATGGCAAAAAGTAGAAAGAGTAATTGCTTTGTGTACTTCATTGTTTTTTAGTTATTAGTCTTAAAATTTAGTGTCTGAAATCAAACCTCAAATTTTTAGTCTAGTTGGTAATTTATTTTTTGAGTTTAGTTACTGCTAAGCTACTTTTTTAATCCCTTTTAGAGTTTTAATAATTATCAAAAAGGGTATATTTATCGTCAAATTCTAGCATTTTCACAATATTAACCCTCTAAAAATGTGGTAATTTTAAAATTTAACAAGAAAATATACTGAATTATAAAAATCTACTATTCTGGGTTTTACTCCTGCAAACTATCAACAAAACCTGTTGGTGTTTGGCCGTAAAATTTCTTGAAAGAGGTACTAAAATATTTAGGGTTGGAGAAACCAGAAGCGTACGCAACCTCTTTGATACTTTTATCGCCGTGAATAAGTAATTTTTTGGCTTGTTTTAATTTGGTATGAATAATAAAATCCTGGGGAGATAAATTAACAAGACTTTTCAGTTTCATATATAATGAAGTTCTACTCATCCCGAAAATGCTCGATAGGTCGTGTACAGAAAAGTTATTGTTTTCAATGTTTTGAAGCACAGATCCTTCAAGATCTTCTAAGAACTTCTGATCATTTTCATTTCTGAAAGACGCAGCATTGTCTGCCTCTGTCTCATGAATGTACTTTTCTCTTAACTTTTGTTGCCATTTAAAGGTATTTACAATCTTAGCCAACAAAAATGGCATGTTAATGGGTTTTTCAATATACTCAGAAATACCACTTTCTAGGCTTTCAAGTTTTTGAACAGAATTTTGAAGAACTGTGAGCATAAAAATTGGAATGTGATTCAAATTAATGTCTTTCTTAATACGCTTCGACATTTCAATACCATCCATTTCCGGCATAATAAGATCGGTCAGAATTAGGTCGGGGAAATTTTGCATTGCCATTTTTAATCCTTCCTCCCCATTATGAGCTTCAAAAACCTGAAAATGAGTACCTAATGATTCTACCAAAATATTTCGAAGCTCATCATTGTCTTCAACGATCAGGATTTTATTATCACTTAATTCTGCCAATTCACTCGGATCCTCATGCTCTATTAAAACATCACCTTGTATTTGAATTTTTTCTGAGCTTGTTTCCTGATGTTTTGCTTTAAAATTCTTTAGAATTACAGTAAATGTGGTTCCTTTATTTTCCTGACTTTCGAAATTGATGGATCCTCCATTTTTCTCAATGAGTTTCTTGATCATAATTAAACCCAATCCGGTACCTGGTCTCTGACTGTTAATTACATTTCGAGCCCGATAATAGCGTTTTAAGATAAATTTTTGTTGATCTTTTGGGATTCCCATTCCAAAATCTTTCACTTTTAATCGAAGTTCACCGGACATTGTTTTATTTAATTCTATAATGATTTTATTATCATCGAAAGAGTATTTTATTGCATTCGAGATCAAATTAAGAAGTACCTTATCAAAGGTTTCCTTGTTGTAATAGAATAGGTCATTAGACCAATGGTTTTTCACTTCAATTTTTAAATTTCGTTCATCAAATAACGGTTTGAAATCATTTAGCATTTTTTGAATATGCTTTTCGAGATTAATGGGAGTTACATAACCTTTTCCAAATTTATCCGTAGTGGCCTTATGAAAATTTAGCATCTGTTCAAATAATGAACTAATGCGTTTCACTGTTGTTTTTATTTGATCTTTGGGAATATCATTTTGGGTTTGTTCCGTAGCATTATCCAATGACGACAATAATATGGTAAGTGGTGTTTTTATTTCATGGGTAATGTTGTTGAACATATCAATTTGTTCATCAGCATTTCTTTTATTCACTATCACACTGGTAAAATGTATAATTAGTAAAATAACACCAATTATAATTAGCACATAAATAAAAACGGCTTCGTTAGTGGCCCACCATGGCGATAATACCATAATATCAATTGCACGTTCATCACCGAAATTACCATACTTATCAGCAGCCTTTACTCTAAAAGTATAACTGCCAGAACCCAAATTTGTGTATGTGGCGAAGGCGTTATAGCTAGGAGTGCTCCAATCCGGATCGAATCCTTCAAGTTTCCATGAGTATTTTACTTTTGAAGGGGCGCCATGAGATACCCCCGTAAATGCCATTTGTATAGAGTTCTCATTACTTTTGAGAGTTATTTTTTTGGTAACATTAATATGACTTTTTAATATTTTTGACTCTCCCGGGTTAACATCCTTATTAAATAATCTGAATTTATCGAATACTAAAACAGGTTTATAGTTATGGCCTTTAATTTCGAAAGGATTGTAAGTTGATACGCCATCCACGCCACCAAAGGCGAAAAGCGAATCTTTAAGCTTAGCGAAACTACCGTAATTAAATTCCGTACAGGCTAAGCCATCGCGTTTGTCATATATATTTATGATGGTATCTGTAGAATTTGTTCTGATATGCGCTAACCCTTTGGTTGTACTTGCCCAGATATTATTATTATCCTGAACAATAACCCCTTGAATAATATCGGAGGGTAAACCGGATTGCATGTCCAACTTTTTGGATTGCTGGCTATTAAAATCATAAAACATTAAGCCGGTACCATTAGTTGCTAAGAGTAATGTTCCATTATTTAATTGAGCCAAGGCGTTAATATTGGAATAAGCTCTACTTTGGGTTGTTGGTTTTGTACCATCAATTAATTCAAATCTTGATTTGTTTGGATTAATTCTGTATGCACCATTTTTCCCTGCAGCAATAATATCACCCGAATTAGATTCTATAATTGACTTTATAGGCTGAATAGGATAGGTATCTATTTTTCCATTCGACCTTATAACGGTTACATCTCCTTGGATACCTCCAAACCAAATGTTATTTTGGGAATCTTTACAAACAGTATAAACCTTATTTAATTGAAGTTTTTGAGATTTCTTCGAATCAAATTTCGTGATACCATAGGTGTTTATATTCACTCTTAACAAACCGTTATTGTAGGTCCCCATCCACATAAAATCATCATCTGCAGCAAGGGCTAAAACGACATTGTCACTACTTCCCGGACCTGAAAAATCATTTAGGTGTTTCCAGTTGTTTGTTTTAGGATTCCATATGCTCACTCCTTTTTTAGTACCAAACCATAATCTATTCTTCTTGTCAATAGCAATCGCTCTGGTAAAATTTGTAACCAGACTGTTTTCATTATTAATTCGATGTTGAATTTTATTGAAAGGTAAGCGGAATGAATTGAAATAATTCACACCCCCACCGTAAGTCGCCAACCATAAAATACCCTCGTTGCCTATTTCTACATCATAAATACCATTACTGGAAATAGAGTTTGCATCATCAATATCATCTACAAAATGATTGAGAACATTAAAATTTTTATCTAAATAGTACAAGCCGTCTCCATCGGTGGCCAAATAAATATTACCAAGATCGTCGTTACAAATATCAGAGATAGGATAATTCCTAGAATTTTTAAAATCAACAACATTTAACTTATTTGATAATGGATTGAGTGTGTAAATATTTCCAGATTTAGTACCTACATATAAGGTATTGTTAACCTTATTGATTATATCAACATTTTTAATATCAGAAGAAACGGGCGATAATATATCACTATTAATATCGTATACGTATAAACCGTCGGAAGCACCAACATAAATTTGATTCTCTAAATAATAGATAAAATATAGAACATGATTACTTATTAAACGAACAAGGGTATCATCCTTACTATCAGGATTGTATTTCCATAAGCCGTTATAACAAGCAATCCAAATATTTCCTTTATCATCCTCAATAATTTTATTCACTAAAGAAGGATTGATATCCGGCGTTTTTCCAACAATATTGAACTGGTCTAAGGTATTGTCATATAAACAAATGCCATTTTCCATACCAGCCCAAATACGTTGTTTGGAATCTATAAAAATATCCATGGTTCTGTTACTAACAGAACTTGGTAAACCGTTGTACGTGTTATAAACTTTGTAAAATTTTGAGTTGTGTTTCAAAACACCCTCCTCAGAGGCGATCCAGACATTTCCAATACTATCCTGAACTACGGCATAGGTTATGCTTTGTGTTGAAACATTTTCACCTGTCAATTGCTTAAACTCAACTGGATTTTGAGCATAGACCAGTTGAAAAAGCCCCACAATGGCCAGATTAAGAAACAGCCAAACAGACTTCCTAAAAGGATTTATATTTAAATTTTTCGTTAGCAATTATACCGACCTTAGTTATTAACAAATATCAAATATTAAATTTAAGGACAATTAAATTAATTTTTAGTAAATAACAAGGCTTTAAATTAATAAATTCTTAACTAGTGACGCTAATTGAACCTAAACTGACAATTTACCAACCCTTTGGATATTATTAAAAATTACTTTTACTCAAAACCAAAAAATTATCGAAGAAGGTCAACATGAAGAAAAATAATCTGTTATGTCTTTTATTACTTTCACTACTTTTTACAAACCTTTTATCCAATAGGGCATTTGCCCAACAAAATTCTTATTCAATTTCCAACGAAAAATTAACCGCAACTATTTTGGCAAAAGGTGCAGAATTGACCAGTTTAAAGTCGGATTCTCTTGAATATATTTGGCAGGCTGATCCTAAGTACTGGAATCGCCATGCCCCTATCTTATTTCCAATTGTAGGACCATTAATAGACAGGGAATATATTTTAAAAGGAAAAACGTATTCCATGCCACAGCATGGATTTGTACGTGATTACGATTTCAGAGTCATTAAAAAGATGCACAACTCTATTACCTTCCAACAACAGGGTACCACCGAAACAAAAAGAATGTATCCTTTTGATTATATTCTAAAGGTAAAATACACCTTGAAAGGAAATACCCTTCAAGTAAATTATGAAGTTACAAATCCTAATTCAGAAACGATGTATTTTTCCTTAGGTGCCCATCCGGCATTTAATTGTCCATTTGAAGCCGGACAAAAACGCCACGATTACAAATTGGTTTTTGACAAAAAAACTAAAGTTAAAACAAAAAATAAGAATGAGGGGTTTTATATTGATGATTACTCAGAAGTCATGAACGCCCCAGGCGAATTAAACATTTCAGATACTTTATTCGATAATGGTTCTTTAACCTTTAATCCGAATCCGTTTTCAACAGCAACTATTGTATACAAACCTACAAATAAAAAATACCTAAAAGTCGTCTTTAGGAACTATCCGTATTTGGGTATTTGGTCCGCTGGAAATTCCCCTTTTGTGTGTATAGAACCTTGGCACGGTATTTCAGATAATTATGACCACAGTAAAAAACTCGAACAAAAAGAAGGGATCATTCAATTAGAATCTTCCAAGGTGTTTAGTTGTAGCTTCTCAATTAAAATACTCTAATTATTTTTTTTAATTCCTAAGAATTCCAAATAAAAAGGCGAATTGATTAATACTATTTAAGAGTATCGATGGTCCATGTCATACTTTCATCACTATCATTACGGTAGATTGTCCTGGGCCATCCCTCCATTTCTTTGGCTTCTTTTTTCGTAACATCTGTAAACCTGGCCCAGGATTCGAATTTCACGCTTTTTTCTTTCTTATTAAAACGAATGAAACCAAACCCATCATTTAGTTTTTCAGGACCTTCAACATTGGCGTAGGCATGCATCGTTATTTTGTTTCCAAGACCATCCTGATAATCACCGGTAAACTCCAAAGGATTTTTAGGATCCTTGTTATTACCAGATTTTTCATCAAGGGGATGCCACCATCTTCGATAGATTGTATTTACAATGGCTGGAGAAACGAAGGCAAAGGGACCGTCACGATATTCATCAATGCCATGCTGCACCAAGGTGGCTAAATGTTGATCACCCGCCAAATGAACTGCACCTGCATCGGCAAGGAGCCTTAAAGCTTTATTTCTTCCTGTTTGTGGCCAACCGTTACAGTCTAAATCGGCATGTAAATAATTTTCGAATTTGCCGTGGCGATGTGCACCACCGCAAAAACCTGTAGCCGAAACTACCGACTTAATGGCAACACCTTCATAGTTTTGCCCCCAATCCTGCAGGAATTTCAATTGCCTTTCTCCTAATAGGGTTAAACCCTCAAGATCGATAGACTTGGGATCATAATTAGAATCTATAATATGATCTGGACGAGGCCCTTGCTGAGGAATTTTTCCTTTTGGACCGCTTTTAAATTTTCTGTCCTCAATAATCGCAAAATCAATGCCTCCAACTAAGAAATTCGTATAATACACACCAATTCCCTGCTTTACAGGGATAGGATCATAAGGATCTGGTAAATGAGCCGTCTGGCAACGTTCTACCATTTTCACATACTCTGGACTAAAAAAGTAACCGCCATCATCGCCAGTCATGGAACTTGCTTTTTTACCACCTTCTCCCCATAAATTATATTGTCCGATGTCATGATCATCAGGCATTGTTACGCAAGGACGATTTCTAAAAACTTCACGAAACTGTAAACCAAATAATAACCATGCGGCCGTGTGCTCTTTATGATCATAACTCTGATCGCCAACAAAAAACACAACATCAGGATCCAAATAATTTATATTTCGAGAGAATTCTTCTCTCATACCACGATCTTTGTTAGAATTACAACTTAATAAGGCCGCTGAAATTTCATTTTTATTTATTGGATCTTTTCTAATCAGTCCTTCGAAGACAGCATTCTCTCCATGTCTTAAACGATATGGAACATTATTAGTTTCGTCCCAATTTTCGATCCTGAATGTCGTAGACCAACCAATATCATTCACTTTCTGACTGGCCACCTCTATCCAATTCCCATCTTTCTTTAGCTCTAATCTTACTTCTCTAGTTTCATCAGGATACAAGGGAAATAATTGAGCCGTAAGCTTTAGTACTTTTTTATGCGTAGTATAAATCCCAAAACAAACAACCTCATCTCTTGGCACCTCTAAATCGAGTATCATCGATTTTGTCCCACGAACTTTAGCCGCATAATTCCACCAATCATTTATGGCATACTTGTCAACGTTATCGAATGGCGCTTTCACCGGAGGAATCATAGCCTTTTTACAATGAGTTAAACTAAGCACGATCAATAACAGTAGCGTTAATATTCTATAATTTTTCATGGTTATTTTTATTATTAGGATAGTTGCCAATTATTTTTTAGTCGCCACAACTCTTACCATAGAGACCACAAGATTATCTGTATTCTCTCCGGCTTCAAGTGTAAAATCAAAATTGTGAGACATACTATTTTTGGTCATGTTATCAATAAAAAAGGTTCCCGTTTTCAATTTTTGATCTCCTATTAGAGCCAATGACTTCATTTGAGTCCCTTCATTAAATTTGAGAAGTATTTGACCTCTATTCTTATCTATATAGGTAATTTTAATGGCCAGTTTATCTTTATTTTTTTGCCATCGATCATCAATATCGAAGCCTATTTTTTTTCCTGATCTAGCAATATAATCAAAATACTTCCCGGGTTGAACCATCCACATTTCAATGGGGTGTTCAATTTTTATCTCCGGTTGCGTTTCAAACCCAGGAGCATCTCTCTGATAGAGCCACCTCTCAAAATTTTTAACCGGTATACCCTCTTGTTTTTCATCCTCAGTTTGAATTCTGTTACGGTAATCAAATTTCTTGTAATAATTTGGTTTGATAAAGCTCGTTCTCAAATAGGTCCATACATCAGGAGCATTTTCTACAGTTCGCCCCAATTCGAGAGCAATAAATGGTAACATTTTAGGAATCAAATGTCCCGTAGTATGAATGTAATTACAGCGCATTTGTAAGGCCCTTAAGTTACTTGTAAAATAACGATATGGAAATGCTTCTGTGGTTTTCCCGAACTGGAATCCACGATCTGAAGTCGCCCAGGCTTTTTCATATTCTTCATTCACTTCCCCATTAAAACAATTATATTTCATGATCGGGGCATCCTCATCAACCATGAGATACCCTTCTTCATTAATATATTGCCCCAAATTTTGGCTTGGAATTCTATAGAGATACATTTCAACAAAACCACGACGTACTCCGAAACCCTTTCTAAATCCATAATCACTGGGAGCACCCATAAAAACCTTATCCTCCTGCCCTTTAAACGCTTGCCCCCAAGCGTCCAAACGCTCCCGAACATGCCGCACGGTATCGTTCGCCGCACTATTTTGTTCTCTAAAAGGTCCGATGCCTTCATCTCCAAAACTATGCGATGCATAACCTGTATAAGCTGCCTTGACCATGTTTGGAATTCCACTTTCTTTCAGCGCCTTAATAAGTGCTAAATAATGTTTGTGAAAAACAGGGTGAGCTGGATCAAAATTTAAATTATGTCCAGAGCGCTCTTTCGGGAGTAAGTTCACTCCTAGATCCTCTAACCATAAAGGGGCCTCGCCTCGCTGAAGTGCTTTATCATCAGATCCGCGTGATTTTGAATGACAAAGAATTCTCAAAATGATTTCTGAACCAACTTTGTTAGCTTGTTTTATGCGATTTATGATAGGCTCAAAGTTATATTGGCCCTCAGTAGGCTCAATATCTCGCCATTTTACCCACAAAATACCCACAGCATTAGATTTGAATTTTAAATCCAGTGGTTGAAATTCCTTATTTAAACCAATAATTCTTTGAAGTCCAACAAGCGATCCTGGAGCAGGTTCAACAAATTCGGGCAAGGACCAGTCCCAGCCATGAACAATATGATCGTTGTTTATCCAGTTTTGCGCTGCAATTGTGTCTAAATTAGTAAGATCGAGATGCTGGTAATCGGGCCAATAGGAATAAGAACTATTTTGGTTCTGAAAAGGTTTAAAACCCGAAATTGATACAGCCAGCATTATAGAAAGAAAGACGAAAAGTATCATATTTCTTTTTTGACCTCTGCCTATAAAGCGAACACAAAATTTCTTTACCATATTAAAGACTACCATTTCCTTTTAGCTATTACTTCTATTAGCGCATATTTTTTTGAACACAGGACCATTTTGAAAGAAAAACAATGTTCTCAAATATATTTCTTCTAATCAACTTCAGACTAGGCTTTTTCGGATTCGAAACTTTATCCTAGTATGAATTCAAAATTATTTCAATTGCGTTAATAAAAGGGGTAGAATTATCCCTAATAGTACAAGGTTTTTGTTCTAAGGTAAATCGGTATTATGAAAAATACTCATGGAATTTTGGAAAAGACAATTAGTTTTTCTTGAATGAATTATTTACATTTTTATTAGTAACAAAAACCAAAAAAACTGGTAACAAAACGCCATTACAATCGTAATTTTCGCTTTATCACCAGTTTATTAACTAACTCTAATAATTCTTAATTAGAGCATTTAAAACTTCACCCGTTTAACCCTCTTAACACTTTTTGCATTGATAAATTTGCATTAAGAGGTTTATTAAACAAGCTTCAACTAAACACAAATAAGATTTTTAATCAAATCCAATATCGTCAATGAAAACCTCGACATCATTTAGACCTTGTTCCTGTATAACAAATTGGGTATAGGTCGTACTCCCATTTAAAAGAGCATTATCGAGTGGTACGGTGTAATAATTCCACTGCCCTGGAGCTGGATTGAAATAGTAACCATTACCCCATTGCTCGTTCATAACCAATCTAAAACTGGTTGCCGTTTCACAATAGACAGAAAATCTCACCACACTATAGGCACTTAGATCGATTCCCGTACCTCCCAATTGAAATCCTTGATCAGCTGGAATTGTAACACGCACTGAAAATATTCCCGTACTTGGATTTGATGTATCGTCAAATACAGGCGAGGTCCATCCTCCTATCCAATCAGCATTAAGGTTATTTTCGGTATAAACCTCATAATTAAAAGTAGGAATAGCCTGTTCATAAGTTACATCGAGACCAACCTCATCAATGTATAGAGTATTTGCTGTTAAACTAGCATCGCGAATTACTAATTGGTCAAGAATTGTTGTCCCATTTGAAATATTGGTAATAGGAATGGTTACATTAGTCCACTCACCAGCCGGTATATTCACCGTTTGACCATTATTCCATTGTTCGTTTAATATGAATGTCACAGATGTACCATTTTCAGAATAAAACGCAGCATTAACAGTAGAATATTGGGTTAGATCTTCCCCGGAACCTCCAATTTGGAATCCATCATCTCCCTGATAATCTACGCGAATCGAATAAACTCCGGACTTTACTTGTTCCGTATTTGAGAAATCTGGAGAGGTCCATCCTCCTATCCAAAATACCGGATTTAATGCATCGTCATAAATTTCATAACCATATACTGCGGCGCCTGAAGGTGGTAAAGGGTAGCCTAAGGCCTCAGCAAGTGTATCGGGAACCAGAACATTATCAATTTCATGAATAACACCATTATTGGCACCAATATCGGCGTTTACTATTGTAGAGTTTGGCGCATTTTCGTGTGTAGGTGCAAAACTCATGGCCATGTCGTCATAAGTAATACTTTCGCCATTAAGAGTTTCAATGGTCATGCCTGGAGTTAATCCCCCAGATAGTGTCGTCCCCGCAGCCAAATGATATTCCACTAGGCTTTTCAAGGCCGCTAATTCTTCCGGAGTATCAAAATCATCTAAGCTATCAAAATTATTGATCGTTAAGAAAAATGTAGTAAATGCTCCATTGCTTGGCACCAATGCTGTTAATTGATCTGTAGAGACCATAGAGGTTAGGCCTACTTTTTCGATGGCTGCAGTAAATGCTGAAAAATCGCGATCATTACATCTTTCAATAATATTTAAGGTTTTATCCAAAATGGATTGAAAAACGGTATTCGGTAATAAAACCTTATCAACACCATGAATAATGCCATTAGTAGCTTGCACATCGGTTAAATTAAGGGCGGCGTTCGTGTAACTCATATCGTCCACACTGCCGTTTTCACCAATAGTGAAACTTTCTCCTTGAACACTGGTTTGTGTTGTATTTAAAGCATCCCCGGAAACTAAATTGGTCCCTGAAACCACATGATAAAGTAAAACTTCAGTTAGAGTATCAATAGGAATTTGATCTAATGCCGTCCAGCCAAAAGCCTCTTCAACATCCATCATAAATTTTTCAAAAGCGGCATCATTAGGAGCAAAAACACTAAAAATATCAGCACCATTCAAAACATCCACTAATTCAGCTCTCTCAAGTGCGGCGGCTAATAAGGAATAATCTGGGTTAGCCAATATATGGTCAACCAAGGTGGCTGGCATTACGAGATTGTCCGTAACATGAACAATACCATTTGTAGCACCCAAATCCTTCGAATCATCCATGATTGCGGCCTGACCGTTAACCAAAACAGCATCTCCTTTATTAATATAAATACTAAGTCTTGTATTATCCGGTCCTGATGCTAAAGAAGACAAATATCCGGAGGTCATAGTTTCCGTAAAATCAGGCGTAGTGGTTCTAATGACATGGTTTAAAAGCACATTGGTGATCTCTTCCTCTGACAACGAAGATAAATCAACACCTGTGAAAGCCGAATTGTCCGGTGCGAAAACCGTATAGGTGGTAGTCGTACTTAAAGTAGACAATAAATTAGAAGTCTCCAGAGCACTTGCCAGGTTGGATAAATTAGGGTTTTCTGATATAATCTCCCCTATATTCTTTGGATTCAGACTTAGTTTATTTTCCAGAACATGGTCATCTTTAAAACAAGATAGAACCAATACTGCCATAAAAAAAAGGCTGAATATATTTTTAAATGATTTCATTAATACATGTTTTTAGTTTTCTTAATCTTGATAGTTTAGTTGATTTTATAGGAATCCAAAGTCATCGATATAAAATATATATTGTGATAATCCTGTTCCTGAAGCTTCTTGAAAGTCCATTCTAAAAATGGTATCTGGCGTTCCTCCGTTAGGATAAAAGTCTGAGAGCGGCACGACATATTTCGTCCATTCACCCGGAATTAAGGGTAAATTAATCGATGTTTCAAAATCATTTAGTGCTAAATTCACGCTGTCGCCAGACGCACCGGTACCATAAAGCGTTACAGATATCGCTTGATAATCATTGTATTTAATCGTTGTATCGATGGGTAAAAATGTTATTCCAGCCCAAGCTTCTCGGATACTTTTTACAGAATAAGTCCCCAAAGTAATATCCGTAGATTGTGATTCGTGAGTTCCTCCCCATTCTGTGATGATCCAATCAGCATTTAGTTCGTCTATATAAATAGAGTAACTAAACCCATAGGATTCTGATTTTGCAATGGCCCCTCGTGAGGTTTCCAGATATATAAAAGCTTGTTCAACACCTGCAGGAACTTCAGCCTGTACCTCTCCGGGAGAAATAATCGTGAAATTTGTAGGGCGTTCAACTAAATTTCCATTCGCTTCAGAACCACTCACAAAGGTTACCGCCGAAGTTTCACTAAAATCTCCTCCTAATAGGTTAACTACTTTTTTACCGTCAGCTGTCCCTTCTGTAAAATCAGATATCGTTAACAATGAAAAGTCATATTCGGTACTTCCAAATAAATTAACCAACTTCATTTTATTACTTTGGCCCAATACCGGAGCATTTCGAGGAACTTCTACAAAGGCTATTCCATCGGTTAAGAGGGCAGGATTAAAACTAGCTTTAACATCATTGAAATAGATCTCTACCAGAGAAGATAGGTTCTGACCTCTAATAATATAGGTGCTTTCTAAAACGCCCTGAGTTACCGCTTTATCTTCTACAGCCTCACTGACGCTGCTAATTACAGGTGGAGCGCTGTTAAAATTATCTCGTGATTCACTAAACTCACTCTCACATGATGAAACTGAAAAAATAGCTACAACACATAAGAAACAAATTTGCAGATAATTGCTTTTGATTTTTGTTTGAATTTTCATGTTTAATTTTTTTTAGTTGAAATCATATGGTACCGGAGCCTCTAATAGGGCTGGGTTGTTTTGTGTTTCTACAGTTGGATATGGGAATAATAAATCATCAACATTAGCCTGAAAAAACTCTGATTGTAATTCTCCAGTATCACTGTTAAAAGTTCCTCGATCTGTATTACTTAAAAATTCAAGGGCATCCACGGGATCCTGTCTTACAACGTCATACCAGAATTCAAATTCAAAAGCCAACTCGATACGTCTTTCGTGAAAAACATCATCCAAGGTTGGATTTGCAATTTCATTTAACCCGGCTCTTCTTCGAATTTTATTAAAGGATTCTACGCCATTGGAGATTGGTCCACCTCCATTTAAAGCTGCTTCAGCATGAATTAATAAGAGTTCTCCGTACCGCAAAATATAGGTATTGTTTGGCGTTGTGGTAATGCCACTACCATCATCTCTGGCAATCGCATATTCTGCACCAACAACATACTTTTTAATGCCGTGACGTGTACCTTGAAAATCGATATTATCGGGCACGGTATAACCTCCGTTAAGGTTAGGGTAGAATGCTCCTCTTTCCATAAAAGTGGCATAAAAACGAGCATCTCCGTCTTCATAGGCTGCCAATAAATCTGGCGAAATTCCTATAGCTGAGTAACCGTCAGAACCTCCGGTGAAACCTGAAGGTGCTAATAAAGATTGAAGGCCATTTCCTTCGGAATAACGGCTTGAACTGGTCCATTGTAGTGCAAATATAGACTCAGGATTGTTATCATTTTCGGGTATGAACAGGTCGAAATAACTCCCCGACGGATCGCCATCCGCACCATCACCACCAAATAATTTAAACTCCCCAGAATTTATAACCTCATCAGCTAACTGATATGCCATTTGATAATTACGTTCGTAAAGGTAAACTTTAGAAAGCATGGCTTTTGCAGTACCACTGGACACTCTCGCATTATCGTCATAATTTGCACCTCTTATGCGAGGATAACAATTGGCTAAAGCAAACTCCAAGTCTTCTCTAATAAACCTGTAAATATCAGACACAGGATTACGTGCCACTTTTGGCTCTAAAACGATATCGGCATTGTTCTCAATAATTGGAACAGACCCCCAAATTCTTACAATGTAAAAATATGCTACAGCTCTAATAAATCTGGCCTCGCCAAGAGCATTATTAACAACAGCACTCGAAATTTCCGGATTCACTGCCTGTGGCAAAGTATTAATTATAGAATTTGCCTGTGCAACAACGGCAAAAAGCTGTTCCCATGTCCGGCTTATTTGGGCGTTATTACCATTCACAGCAAAGTTGGTAAAATCTGCATTCCTAGGATCCCAGGTTCTGCCATTTCCTGAACTTAGTTCGCCGATGACCCAAATGGTGTTTTCATTAAAATCATACCACGGCACGGAGTAAAGTGCATTGGTGGAAGCGATAACCTGATCTTCTGTTTGAAAAAAGTCGGCCACATTAAAAGAATCTTCCGGCGGACGATTTAAAAAATCCTTTTCACACGACGTAGCTCCGCTTAGAAGAAGAACAGTAAATAAGATATATTTTATTTTGAATAAATTTTTCATTTTTATAATGCTTTAAATGAAGTATGATTAAAACTCTACATTAACGCCCAAAGAATATGTTCTTGGAGACGGATAACGTCCGGCATCAATACCTGTTAAAAGGGTGTTTTGGTTAAAGGATCCTATTTCCGGATCGTACCCAGAATATTTTGTGAACGTGTATAAATTTTGAATACTCCCATAGATTTTAATAAGACTGAAACCTATTTTTTCTGAGATCTCAGAACCTAGAGTGTATCCTAAAGTAACATTCTGGATTCTAATATAGGAGCCATCTTCTATATACCTATCTGATATTTCAATATTTCGCGTATCATTTCTAGCTAATCTTGGTGCAGTACCATCAGGATTATCTACCGACCAGTAATCCAGAACGGATGACAACTGATTGGTAAACGTTCTATTTCCTGCTGTAAGTAATCGGTTAATACCGTTAAATACATCATTCCCGTATGACCCCTGAAGGAAAACCGAAAGGTCGAAGTTTTTATAGTTGAATGAGTTTTGAAAACCGAAAGTAAAGTCCGGATGTGGATTACCAATTACGGTTCTGTCATTATCATCAATTACACCATCGTTATTTTGATCTTTAAATTTAATATCACCTAACCAAGTTGTGCCAAAAAGCGCATCTTCAAATGGTCTTCCATATTGAATTGGAGCACCTTGAAGATCATCAACAGTCCTAAAGATTCCCTCAACCTCAAGACCGTAAAAGAGTCCGATAGGATCGCCTGCTCTGGTTATAGTGATGTTTTGTTGGCCATCATAATTAATATTCATAGCCCCGTTTATTTGCGGCACATCGCCCAAATCTGTCACTTTATTTCTGTAATGTGATACTGTTAACGTTGAATTCCATGAGAAATCCTTAATGGCGTCCATATTATAATTCAGCGTCACATCGATTCCTTTATTTACCATTTTCCCTAGGTTTACCCATGGTGGGTTAATAGCACCAGGTGCCATTCCACCCGTTACAAAATTTGTAGAGGCAAATTGAAATAAAAAGTCTTTAGATATCTTATTATACAATTCTACAGTAGCATTTAAACTATTTTTGAATAATGAAAAGTCGATACCCAAGTTTGCTTGTGTTGAAGACTCCCAGGTTAAATCAGGATTTGCAAAATTGGTAGCCAGAAAACCAGTGCCTAAGCCTGTATTTACCGGATTTAATCGAGCTCCATATGCAAAGTTGGGTATGTTTTGATTTCCAACTTCGCCGTAACCGCCATAGATTTTTATGTTTTGAATAGCTTCAAAATCCTCCATAAAGGGTTCATTTGATAATCGCCATGCCCCTGATATTGATGGGAAATAACCCCATTTATTACCTTCAGAAAACTTAGAAGAACCATCAGCACGCATGGATGCTGTTAAACTATATTTATTACCGAAAGAATAAATGACTCTTCCAAAGTAGGATTCTAAAGCCTGGCTTCCTTTGAATTGTGAATTATTATCCGCTGCATCTCCAGTACCCAGGATTGGAAAATCGTTGCCTACGAAATTTCCATCTGTAGAAGTGACACCCCCAAAGCTAGATTCTTGAAACTCCGTACCAACCATAACCGTTAGATTATGTTTATCCCCAAAGGAATTATCATAGGTTAGGAAGTTTTTAATAATCCAAAAGTCATTATAATTGTTTGCGACGCTTAATGTGTTGTTGGCCACTTGAATTTCTCCATATGAATAGCGCGGCGTAAATTGATTGTTCAAGGAGGTTCCAAAGTCACCTCCAAATTCAGTTCTAAACGTCATATTTTTAGCAATCTGAAACTCGGCATAGATGTTACCAAGTATTCTATTTCGTCTCAAGTTGTTCTCCAAACTCAAGGCCTTTGCCACAGGGTTTTCTGTTCTGAAATCATCCTGTAAACTTGGACCTGCAAAGCTACCGTCTGGGTTGTATACTGCAATAGCAGGACTATTTAAAAGCGACAGACCAATAATACCATCACTTCTTCCGTTCAATGTGATCTTTTCATTAACCCTACTTGCAGTCATGTTAATTCCAACTTTAATTTTGTCGTTTATTTTAGCATCAATATTTGCTCTTACTGTTGACCGGTTAAAGCCAGAAGCTATAACGGTTCCATCTTGTTCAAGATGACCTGCAGAAATGAAATAATTGATGCCTTCATTACCACCTCTAAATGATATTTGGTGACTTTCCATAAACGCATTATCAAATATTTCTTGCTGCCAATTAGTTCCGTTACCCAATAATTCGGGATGAGAGAACTCTACAATAGGATCTAAGTTATAAATAGTATTAATAGCATTTTGAAGCTTGGCGTACTCAGGCAGTGTTAAAACATCAATAATATTGGTAGGTTCTTGAACTCCAACATAAGAATTTATACTTATAACGCCCTTGCTCTTTTTACCTCGTTTGGTGGTTATTATTACAACACCATTAGACCCCCTAGAACCATAAATAGCTGTAGCTGATGCATCTTTAAGGATACTGATGTTCTCAATATCATTTTCATTTAACGAATTTAAAGGACTGGTGCCACCGGCTTCTGTTTCCCCGGGAACGGGAACACCGTCGATAATATAGAGGGGCTCACTGGAACCTGAAATGGAATTCACCCCACGAATCCGCACCGAAACAGCCGCTCCGGGCTGACCCGAATTGGTAGTTACATTAACACCAGCTGCACGACCTTGAATCATTTGATCGACACTTACCTGAGGTATGGTTCTCAGATCCTCAGTTTCTACTGTGGATACGGCTCCTGAAATTTCTTCCTTAAGTTGTGAGCCATATCCGATCACAACAACCTCATCCAGACTTTCTAAGTCTTCTTGTAACTGAACATTTTGGGTTGAGCTGCTCGTAACTCTAATTTCTTGTTTTACAAAGCCCAAAAAGCTAAATACTAAAGTAGCCTGGTCAGCAACTTCAATATTGTAAAACCCATCAAAATTTGAAACCACTCCATTAGAAGTTCCTTTTTCAATAATATTTACACCGGCCAGAGGGACACCGTTTGAATCAGTAATTGTTCCCTTAATTACATTTTGAGCCAACACGAATTGACCCAGGAAACAAAAAAGCACAAAACAATAGTAATGTTTACTGATACGAAAAAAGTTATTCGTATTAAAATTTAGCATGTTTATAATTAGTTTAGTTAGTAAATGTCTAGAGTACTATCTAGTTTAAAGCAAAATGAATACTCAAAGTTTACGAATCAAAAGTAGTACATAAAAAGACTTAACTATAATACTATTTTGTCATTCACTAATAATAAAACAACTAAATATTCTAAATATTAGATACATAGAGAGAAAACATGATACAAATATGACATAAAAAACTCGTTTCCAACCCTTATTTAGAGTTAAAAACAAGATTAATATAACCGTATCATGGCGCAGAAATTTGTCTCATTAAAGTAGTAAAAATATTTAAACATAACCAACGTTAAATTTCACAAAAGAATGTAGCAGCCTACTCGAACAAAAATAAATAATTAAAGATAATTTGAACAATAGAAATGAATTACAGAATCCTTTTGATCCCGGAAAATTCCTGAGCATACTGACTAGGAGTTCGCTTTTTAAGTTTTTTAAAAACCCGATTAAAATTAGCAATATTATTAAAGCCACAGGAAAAAGCTATCTCTGAAATACTATGATCTCTTTCTATTAATTTCATGGTTGCATAACCAATCCTGACATCATTAACATAATCAACAAAGGTTTTACCTGTACGCTTTTTAATGAATCTATTAAAAGAAACTTCGCTCATACTCACTAGGTTTGAAATTTCTTGTAATGATATTTTACGATCGTAATTCTCGTGTACATAATCATAAACAGTCTTAATCTTATCACTGTTCTCAAAACTTTCCTTTCCAGCAGTATAAGTAGATAAGAGCCGCTGGTTTCGAGAATTGGACAAGTCATATAATATGGACAAGAACTCTAGAAAATAATCCATGCCATCAATTTTTGAGATCCGTTTAAACCTTTCATACATGATATTCGAGGTTTTTTGAGAAAACAAAATCCCATGAACCGACCTGCTTAGCATATCCTTGATCGGTTTCATGATTTGTTTAGACAATAATTTTTCATCGAAAAGATCTTCATGAAACTGCATCGTAATCTCATGGAACAATTTCCCTTTTACGTTATTGGTTAACCAACCATGATGCAAATTTGGACCAATTAATACCAGTTCTATATTCTCAATCTCTTCAACACTGTCTCCCACAATACGTTTTACGCCTTTACCATTTTTAATGAAATTTAGCTCAAATTCCGGATGAAAATGAATAGGAAAATCAAACTCTGACTTTACCCTATCGAAGACTAGAAAACTATCAGTCGCAGCCAAGGGCGTAATTTCTCTTCGTACTTTTTTCGCCATATTATTATACAATTTGTGTTTTTAGCAGTACTTATTGACAAAATAATATCATAAATTAAAACCAAATATAGTTAATTTTGTTTTTTATATATCCTATTTTAAAGGTAGGGTAATAATATTTTACCAAAATTATAATAACATATTATCAAAAATATAAAAAACGTGCCGGTTTTCAGTTCAAAATTCACCATAAATTCTCTAATACTTTTTTCAACCTTATTTATTTTTTCTTGTAAATCACTTTACAACGAGGACTATAAAAAACCAAATTTGGTTGACAACAAATTGAATCGAACCACAAAAAAGCTACATAAGAAACTATTTTTTTTAACAAAAAAAGGTTTTGCCATTGGTCAACAAGACGCTACGTCCTATGGCATTAATTGGAAACATAATGGATCTGAAATTACAGATAGAAGCGATATGAAAGAGCTTAGCGACAAGCTGCCTGCCGTTTTTGGCTTCGATATAGGCCATATCGAGTTAGGTGAATCCAAAAATTTGGATTCCGTAAACTTTAATACCATGAGATCACTGATTATTGAAGCTCACAAAAAGGGAGGCATTATTACAATAAGCTGGCACGTTAATAATCCTTCAAATGAATCCAGCTCATGGGATACCTCTCCTGCAGTAAAAGACATCATAAGTAATGGCATCCTAAAAAACAAATATGATCTATGGATCGGAAGAGTTGCCGATTTCTTAAAAACCTTAATGTACCGAGGTAAAAAAATCCCAGTAATTTTCAGACCTTTTCACGAAATGAATGGCCATTGGTTTTGGTGGGGAGACCCTAACAGCACCCCTGAAGACTACAAACAATTGTGGGTAGAAACAGTGGAACTGCTTCGCGACGAGCACAAGTTACACAATTTGCTTTACACCTATTCTCCTAATTTACTCGATGATAATGATGATTATTTAAAATATTATCCAGGTGATGATTATGTAGATATTTTAGGAATCGACATATACGACTTTAACAACTCCGAGGATTATAAAAAATCTTTATATAATGACATTTCGCTTTTAGGACAAATCGCTAGAAGCAAAAACAAACTTTACGCATTAACAGAAACTGGACTAGATAAAATTGATTCAGAGAATTGGTTTACTGAAGTTCTATACCCCAACTTAGCAAACTCAGGAATATCCTGGGTTCTATTTTGGAGAAATGCACGTAAAAGTCACCACTATATTCCATACAAAGGCCATAAAAATGCCAGCGATTTTAAAAAATTTGCCAACTTTCCTAAAACATTATTTTTAAAAGACATTAAAGAACTCTAATTAAATGAACTTATTACATACCGCTGATATTCTAATTATTGCGCTTTATCTGCTAACCATTATTATTATTGGCTTAGCACTTAAAAAAAGAGCGCAACGCAGCAAGGAAGATTACTTGTTGGGAGGAAACAGGATTCCCTGGTATCTTCTTGGGCTTTCTAATGCCTCAGGTATGTTTGATATTTCAGGTACGATTTGGCTGGTTACCTTAATGTTTGTATATGGTTTAAAAAGCGCATGGATACCTTGGTTATGGCCTATTTTCAATCAGGTCTTTTTAATGATCTATCTTTCAAAATGGCTAAGGCGATCTGGAGCTACAACCGGTGCTGAATGGATTGGAACCCGATTTGGATTTGCCAAGGGAGCAAAATTATCACATGTTATTGTTGTTATTTTTGCGCTCGTTTTATGCCTTGGGTTTTTGGCCTATGGTTTTATAGGGTTAGGGAAATTTGTTGAAATATTTATTCCTTGGGAGGTTGCCGGGAAGTATATTCCATTTAACATTAGCCCTGAATTTGTACCTCACTTTTACGGAATAATATTCACCTTTTTCGCTGTGTTTTATTCACTTTTAGGTGGCATGTCAGGAATTGTATGGGCCGATGTTGTTCAATTCGCTATTATGACGGTTTCTGCCTTGGTAATTGGCTATTTAGGTTTTATTGCCGTTGGTAAATATGGTTTAAATGTACCGGATGGCTGGTTGAGCCCATTTTTTGGATGGGAACTTAACCTGGACTGGTCTGAAATTATACCTGAGGTAAACCAGAAAATTAAAGAGGATGGATTCAGTTTGTTCACTGCATTTTTCATGATGATGGTTTTCAAAGGTATGCTTGTAAGTATTGCAGGACCAGCTCCTAATTATGACATGCAAAAAATATTATCTACGAAATCACCTGCGGAAGCTTCCAAAATGAGCGGATTTGTTTCGGTAGTACTTATGCCTGTAAGATATCTTATGATCGCTGGTTTTGGTGCCTTAGCTCTAATATTCTATGAAAAAATGGATTTAATGAATACCTCAGGTCAAATTGATTTTGAGCTTATTTTACCAAATGCCATTAAAGAGTTTGTTCCAATTGGTCTTTTAGGCTTACTGCTAGCGGGATTAATTTCGGCATTCATGTCCACCTTCGCAGGCACTTTAAATGCAGCCCAGGCCTATATTGTTAATGATATCTACTTAAAGTATAAAAACCCAAGAGCTACTTCAAAACAAATTAAAAACATGAATTACATCACAGGAATTCTGGTTGTTATTGTGAGTATTATTGTTGGTGTTTTTGCTAAAGATGTCAATTCCGTACTACAATGGATTGTATCTGTGCTATATGGAAGTTATGTAGGCGCCAATATTTTAAAATGGCATTGGTGGCGATTTAATGGCGAGGGGTTTTTCTGGGGAATGGTTTCTGGATTGGCTGCAGCCGCCATTATTCCAGAGCTTTTTCCAAATGTACTGAGTTTGTATCTATTTCCACTATTGCTACTGATTTCGGTAATCGGTTCTGTCTTAGGAACCTACACAGGCCCTCCAACAGATGAAAAAGTGCTCAAAACCTTTTATGTAAACGTTAGACCCTGGGGCTTTTGGAAACCAGTACACAACAAACTTTTAAATGAAGGGACCCTGATCAAAAAAAATACTGATTTCGGTATAGATATGTTCAATGTCTTTATAGGTGTAATAGCACAAACAGCTTTCGTGATATTACCCATGTACTTAATTTTCAGACAAACGACGCCAATGTACATCACACTGCTTGTGATTACCATTTGCGTAATACTTCTGAAGAAATATTGGTGGAATTCTCTTAACAAAAAATTAGATTAATAATGAGTCAACAAATCAAATCAAAAAACCACATGCTAGAGTCCATATTGAATAATTATAACCGTTTAATTAGTATGGAAAATGATGCCGTAAAAAATTCGAATAACATTTATACACGATATAAAAATCCGATATTGACCGCTGACCATATTCCGATCCATTGGAGATATGATTTAAACCCGCATTCAAATCCAAATTCACTGGAACGTATTGGTTATAACGCAACCATGAATTCCGGAGCCATGAAGTGGCATGATAATTATGTGGTATGTGTAAGAGTGGAAGGGAATGACAGAAAATCGTTTTTTGCTATTGCCGAAAGCCCGAACGGCATAGATAATTTTAAGTTCTGGGATAAACCCTGTGTTATTCCTGAAATTGAAAATGACCCGGAAACTAATGTATACGATATGCGTTTAGTAAGGCACGAAGACGGTTGGATTTACGGTATTTTTTGTACCGAAAGAAAAGATCCCAATGCTCCTCAGGGAGACACGAGTATGGCTGTGGCAAATGCGGGTATTGTCCGTACCCAAGATTTATTACATTGGGAGCGTTTACCTGATCTAATATCTTCTGCAAGCCAGCAACGAAATGTGGTATTACATCCCGAATTCGTAAATGGAAAATATGCTTTGTACACAAGGCCACAGGACGGATTTGTTGACGTTGGCAGTGGCGGAGGTATTGGCCTTGGCTACATTAAGGATATGGAAAACCCAAAATTAGAAGATGAAAAAATCATTTATACGAGACAATATCACACCATCTACGAATTGAAAAATGGTTTAGGTCCGGCTCCAATAAAAACCGAAAAAGGGTGGTTACATCTGGCCCACGGTGTTCGAAATACTGCTTCAGGCCTGCGTTATACCCTATATATGTTTATGACCGATCTAACCGATATTTCCAAGGTTACACACAAACCAGCCGGGCATTTGATGGCTCCCGTAGGAGAAGAACGGCACGGGGATGTTTCTAACGTTTTATTTTCAAATGGCTGGATTGAAGATTGCGATGGCAAAGTATTTATATATTATGCTTCATCCGATACACGAATGCATGTAGCTACTTCTACGGTCGATCGATTAGTGGATTACGTAATAAATACCCCTGAAGATAAATTTACCTCAAAAGGGTCCGTTGAAACAATCATTGACTTAATTGATAAGAATAAGGGATTTTATTAATGGATACAGACTATTTCAAATTAAAAAATGAACTCCACCAAGAATTATTACGGGTTCTCTCCTATTGGAGAGAGCAAACTATAGACCGTGAATATGGTGGTTTTTTTGGTCAAATTGATTTCTATAATAAGGTTATCCCTAAAGCGCCAAAAGGTATTATACTAAACACGAGAATACTATGGTCCTTTTCGGCCGCTTCAAATTATTTGAAAACAAATTCTTTTCAGGATATTTGTGAAAGATCCTTCGAGTATCTTAAAGAGCATTTTAAAGACACTGAGCATAAAGGCGTCTTTTGGGAAGTTGATTACTTGGGGAACCCCATCAATACACGCAAACAGGTTTATGCCCAATCCTTTGCCATCTACGCTCTTTCAGAATATTATATATTTTCTAAGAATGAAAGTTCCAAAGCATGGGCTATCGAGCTTTTTGAATGTCTTGAAGAATACAGCAAAGACCCTAATAAGAACGGTTATTTTGAAGCCTTTAAAGAAGACTGGAGCCCGATTGATGATATGCGTTTAAGTGCGAAAGACATGAACGCTGCAAAAACCATGAATACCCACCTTCACATTTTAGAAGCCTATACCAGCTTATTAAAAATACATGAAAGCAAAGAATTAAGGGCTGCTCTTAATAATTTAGTTGAAATAATGAATCATAGAATATTAAATTCTAAATATCATTATGATCTTTTTTTCGATAAACATTGGAATTTAATGAGCAACACAGTTTCCTTCGGCCACGATATAGAAGCTGCATGGTTAGTTCTGGAAGCCGCAGAATTACTGAATGAACCCGAACTTATTGAGGAAACAAAACGAATTGCTAGCCAAGTTGCCAATACTTTTTTAAACAAAGGTATTGATATCGATGGTCCTGTACTTTATGAGACCAATTTAACAACCAATGAAACGGATACCGATAGGCATTGGTGGCCACAGGTGGAAGCCTTAATTGGATTAAAACGTGCTTATAAACTCGAAAATAGAACCGAATACCTTTCATCTTCTCTTAAAATATGGGAATACACAAAAAAGAATTTACTTGATCACGAACATGGGGAATGGCATTTTAGGGTAAACCAGAAAGGCGTACCCTATATCCAGGAGGATAAGGTTAGTATGTGGAAAGCTCCTTACCACGTCACTCGAGCTTGTATATTGATAAATGAATAGATTAAGGAATTTATTAAGAATTTTGTTGATTAGCCTGACTGCCTTATTGGTCGACAGCTGTTCTAAGGACAGTATTGATCCAAAAGAAAACCCACAAACGGTTACCTCTCAGGTTTCAATAGTTACAGAAACAAATGTTGTTTCTGAACCCTCTATAAATGGGGCATTTAAAATAAATCTTTCCGAGGCTGTTAATAATATCACTACAGTTAATTACACCATCAGCGGAACAGCCATAAATGGTACCGATTATAAAGAACTCGATACAAAAATTAGTATTCCATCGAACACTATTTCCGTAATAATACCGATAGAAGTCTACGATGATCAAGAGACTGAAAGCAATGAGACTATCACTATAACCTTAACCAGTACCAGCAACCCGAAAGTGACTCTGAGCGCAGTAAAATCAGCTATGATAACCATTTCGGCAAATACCGAGACGTTCACTTTGCTTCCGGAAGAAACCAGAAACTACATGGTAAATCCGAATGCTACAAATGAAACTACGGCCATGTTTTACAATTTAAAGACCATATCAAAAACCAATTATCTTGTAGGGCAGCACGATGCATTTAGTAGTTTCTATATGGATATAGGAGGAGATTCAGACATTAAAAAAACAACTGGTAGCGATCCAGCATTACTAGGTTCCGATTTTATGTATATCACAGATGACGCCAATAATGAAACGTCTTCAAATTGGTATTTTCAACAAGAACAAAGCATTAAACAACGTGTTACTGAAGCCTATAATAAAGGTATGGTAAATATTTTTGCCTGGCATTTCCGAGAACCCTTTGAAGGTCTAGAGTTTTACACGAGTCAGATGTCCGACTATCAAAAGCAAAATGCCTTTAAAAGTATTTTACCGGGCGGCATTAATCATGACTATTATAAAAGGAAACTAGAAAAAATTGCGGAAGTAGCTAAAAGTTTGGTTGACAACAATGGCGCCTACATTCCTTTTATTTTTAGACCTTTTCATGAATTTGACGGGGATTGGTTTTGGTGGGGTGCTTCATATTGCTCACCTGAAGAATTTAAGACCTTATGGCAATTTACGGTAACCTATTTAAGAGACGATTTATTGGTGAACAATATTCTTTTTGCATTTTCTCCTGATAATAAATTTAATACTGAAGCGGAGTATTTAGATAGATACCCCGGAGATGCCTATGTTGATGTATTGGGTATGGATAACTACGGAGACTTCATAAGTATGACCCAAACGGGTGTGGATGAAGCTAATAAAAAATTAAAGATCATAAGTGATCTAGCGATTCAAAAGGTGAAAATAGCTGCCTTAACAGAGTCGGGATATTTTGTAAAGCCTGGGGTAACAGACCCCGATCCACAATTTTATTCCAAAAATCTTTATGAGGCTTTAACTAACAACGATGTAAATTTGGCCTTCATGATGTTTTGGAACAACGACGCAGAGAAATATTGTACACCTCCTCCCGGTTTAGCCACTACAAATGATTTTATCTTGTTTACTGATAAACCAGAATCTTTATTACAAAATGAAATTCCGAATATGTATGAATTACCACTGTAGAATGACATCAAAGCTCTCCGTCCTTATCATAATTATTATTGGACTTTTATCATGTAGAAGTGCCGAATATGTGAAAATCAAAAAAATGGATATTCCACTGATTTCCATTAAGAAATCCAGACTATTCAAAGGCCAGAAACCCTATTATTTTGTGGGTACGAATTATTGGTACGGCCCATTACTTGGAGCCAAAAAGAAGGGTGATCGCCAAAGACTTATTCGCGAGTTAGATCTCATGAAAAGCATCGGCATTGATAATCTTCGAATATTGGTGGGCGCTGAAGGTGAAGGCGAGTCCCAAATTTCCCCAAGCTTACAGCCACAGCAAGGCATTTATAATCAGGATTTACTTGATGGCTTAGATTTTCTTTTAGCACAAATGCGTAAGCGAAATATGTATGCCATTTTATATTTAAACAACAACTGGAATTGGTCTGGAGGCATGGCTCAGTATTTAAAGTGGAATGGCTACGGTGATATACCTAAACCTTTAACAGACGAATATACTTGGGATGATTATCAGAACTACACAAAACAATTTCAAAGCTGCGCACCATGTATGGAAGCATTTTACAAGCATGTAAAATTCATAATGGGACGAAAAAATCGATATACCAAATTAAAATATATTAATGATAACACGATCATGTCCTGGCAGGTTGCGAATGAACCACGTGTTATGATGACTCCTGAGCATGAGAAATCGTATTCAGAATGGCTCATAGAAACTGTTGACTTAATAGATTCTCTGGACCCTGTACATCTTATCTCTACAGGTGCTGAGGGAAAAGCGGGTTTTTTAGAAGATCTGGATATGTATAAACGACTTCATGTTAACGCTAAAATAGATTATTTAACCATGCACATTTGGCCCAAAAACTGGGGTTGGTATGATAAGAATAATGAGCCTGAAAGCCTGAAATTATCCTTAAAAAAGACCTTTGAATACATGGATAAACACATTGAAGTTGCCCGGTCCTTAAATAAACCCATTGTTATGTCAGAGTTTGGATTTCCAAGAAATAACGAAAGTATTTCCAGCCTAGCATCTGTTGAAAATAGAAACACTTACTTTCAGGACATATTCAAATATCTCTTAGACAAAAAGGGTGTGAATAGTATTTTTCAGGGTTTAAATTTTTGGGGATTCGCAGGATATGGTTCTAATAACCCTGAAAATGGTCAATGGAAATTGGGAGACGATTTCACCGCAGATCCTCCCGAAGAACCGCAAGGTTTAAACTCGGTATTTGCATCAGACACCATAACACTAAAACTGATAAGGGACTATAACAAAAGATTAACGAACTAATTCTTAATGAATTTCCTTTCATTAAAACTTGAACAAAATTTTATCTTGAACACAATGAGGCACTCAAAATTTTTAATATCTATAGGACTTCTTATTATGGTAGCTTCTTGTAATCAAAAAGATAAAAAGAAGATTGTAGATTATGAGAATATATATGCCTGGTGTATTGTTCCGTATGATAGTGTTCAGCGATCTCCTAAAGAAAGAATAGGCATGTTAAAAGAGCTTGGGCTAAAAAAATATGCTTATGATTGGCGCGAGGAAGACCTTGAAAATACGGCTACCGAATTAAGGCTTGCTAAACAAAACAATTTGGATGTAATTGCTGTTTGGATGTGGATTGATGATGCCTGGGACTCTGTTGGTAAGTTAAACCGTTCTAACACAAAAGTTTTTCAAATTATTGAGGAAGTCCAATACAAAGGACAGATTTGGGTAGGTTTTAACTCCAATTTTTTCGAAAATTTGCCTGATTCGATGGCTGTAAAAAAAGGTGCTAAAATGATAGCCTACCTTAGTAATAAAGCAAAATTCTTAGGCTGCAAAATAGCGTTATATAACCATGGAGACTGGTTTGGAGAACCCTTAAATCAAATTAAAATAATAAAAGCGCTCCCTAACCATGATTTAGGTATCGTTTATAATTTTCATCATGCACACAAACAAATAGATACTTTTCCTGAGATAATTGAAGCAATGTTGCCTTACCTATGGAGCGTAAATCTGAATGGTCTAAGAAAGGGAGGCCCAAAAATACTTCCAATTGGAGAAGGTGATTACGAAATGAAAATGATTGAGCTGATAAAGAAAAAAGGCTACAAAGGAGATTTTGGAATTTTAGGGCATGTTGAAGATGCTGATGTTGAATTAATTTTAAAGGCTAATTTGGAAGGTCTTTCAATTTACTGAATTTCACATATTGTACTAAAAAAAACGGATCATTGGTTATAAATAATCAATGATCCGTTTATGTGACCCCGGAGGGATTCAAACCCCCAACCCTCAGAGCCGAAATCTGATGCGCTATTCAGTTGCGCCACGGGGCCGATTTTAAGCTAAATTTTTCTTTACTATGGCTGAAATAGTTTTACCATCAGCTTGTCCGGCTAATTTTTTACTTACAATTCCCATAACCTTGCCCATATCCTTCATTCCATCTGCTCCAATGCTATTGATAGTGTCTGTAACTACTTTTTCAATTTCCGATTCGCTCAGAGCCGCCGGTAAAAACTGACTAATAACTTCGGCTTCCGCTAACTCCGGAGAAGCTAGATCTTCACGCCCCTGCTCTAAATAAACCGCAGCACTATCTTTTCGTTGTTTTACCTGTTTTTGAAGTATTTTGAGCTCCTGTTCTTCTGTTAATTCTTCCTGATGACCAACTTCTGTTTTTGCTAATAATATGGCCGATTTAACAGCTCTAAGGGCCGCTAAAGCCGTTTGATCCTTAGCTTTCATAGCTGTTTTTAAGGCAGACATAACATCGTCTTGTAAACTCATAGTATTCTATTTATTACCGTTTGCGAAGATAAAAAATAGATTTCTGCTACGATGCATGAATTCTTGTTTTTTTAATACAAAAACTAAAAAACCCGAAAAGTTGAGGGAGTCTTTTCGGGTTCATAACTAAAGTAAGGTTAGTATGTAAACTATGTGCTAATCCACATTATCGTGTAAGAACGAATTATTGGATCGCAATTTAATATCATCATTGTCATCGGTACCGATACTAGTTCTTGAAATATCGGTTTCCGAAGAATGTCTGGATGCCTCCAGATCAACACCCTGACGTTTGTAAGCAGGGATCTTCTCAATATCATCAATTTTAGCAGAGTTGAACTTATAATTAAAATCCTTCATTTTACGTCTGCGTTCTTCAGCACGCTCTTTTAATAAACCCGAAATAGGTAAATCAACAGGATCCGTCGACTCTTTTGAAATTTCTTCTTTTTGAGGCTCTTGTTTTAGAATTTTCTTCTCAAAAACAACCTCCTGATCGATCTCCTCAAAAGCTTCTTTTCCTGATTGCTTTTTATTGTTTAAAGATGACTCAACTTCCAAATAATCATCCAAAGCGTAACGAACATCACCTTCCTCACTTGTCTCAGTTACAGGAATGAGCTCTATATAATCATTCACAGGAATTTTTTTAATATCCTCATCCAGATCGTGCTTAATTGAATCCTCGTCATTAGCGGAGCCTGCCCTACTCTTGGGTGTTAATGGCAGGTCAAAGGTTAATGTTATTTGTTGTTCTTCTTCAATAATTTCAGAGGTATCCTTATTATCCTCCATTCTCGTTACAGGCTTAATAATAAAATCCTCCTCTTCTTCAAATTGTAATTTAACCTCTTCATATTCTACTGCCATATTCTTAATAGCATCCGTGGTTTTCATCATAGAGTCTTCATCCTCTTCTATTTTATTATCAGAAGTTACCGACTCACCCTGCTCGTCTTCATTTCCAAGATCCAAGGTGTGTTTAATAACCTCCGGCTCATCCTTTTTCTCCATTTCAATCACCGGCGAAATAATAACCGGTTCTTGATCCTGAGCTTTCACTTCGTCATGGTCACCCAAAGAGTGGATAACCCTTTTAGTTTCTGTATTCGATATTTCGTCTTGCTGTTCTATATTAAATCCGGTGGCAATGATAGTCACAGCAATGGACTCCTCTAAAGAGTCGTCTTCACCAACACCCATTATAATATTGGCACCATGACCAGCTTCATTTTGAATGTGGTCGTTAATTTCACCAATTTCATCAATTGTAATTTCATGAGAACCCGAAACGATAAGCAGCAAAACGTTTTTAGCTCCGGTAATTTTATTATCATTTAGTAATGGGGAATCCAAAGCCTTTTGTATCGCATCCTGAGCCCGGTTTTGTCCGGAGGCCAGTGCCGATCCCATAATCGCTGTACCACTATTACTTAGTACAGTTTTCGCATCACGTAAATCGATGTTCTGAGTGTAATGATGAGTAATAACCTCAGCGATACCACGAGCAGCTGTGGATAACACTTCATCGGCTTTTGAAAAACCAGCTTTAAACCCTAAATTTCCATAAACTTCACGAAGTTTATTATTATTGATCACAATTAACGAATCAACAACATCTCTTAACTTTTCAATACCCTTTTGAGATTGCTCAATTCGCATCTTACCCTCAAAAGCAAAAGGCATGGTAACAATACCAACGGTTAGGATATCTTTCTCTTTGGCCATTTTAGCAATAATAGGCGCTGCACCGGTACCGGTACCACCTCCCATTCCTGCCGTAATGAAAACCATTTTTGTATTCGAATCCAGCATTTGAGAGATTTCATCAAAACTCTCTACTGCGGCTTGTTCACCTATTTCAGGATTAGCTCCTGCTCCTAACCCTTCTGTTAGATTTACACCCAATTGAATCTTATTTGGCACACCACTGTTGTGAAGGGCTTGTGAATCGGTGTTACATACGTAAAAATCTACACCTTTGATACCTTGCTGAAACATGTGGTTTATAGCGTTGCTACCGCCCCCGCCAACACCAATCACTTTTATAACATTTGATTGGTTTTTGGGTAAATCAAACGATATGCTATCGAATTCTTTATTGCTGCTCATAAATTCCGGTTTTAGTGTGGTTTTTGTTTTTTGTTATCGTTTTTAATCGATTATGATCTTATTCTGCGTTATCTAAAAAATCTTTAACGCTCTCTGTTAATTTGTCTAAAAATGAACGACGCACTTTACGCTCGCGTTCTTTTGGTGTTTCCTCTGGAGCCTCTCCCTCATTCTCTAAAGCTTCCGCCTGAGCCTCCTCTACTTTTTTACGATCCTGGCGTTTCAGACCGTCCAAAACGAGCCCGACTGCTGTGGCAAACAATGGACTGGTAACCTCATCATCACTATCGCCTGCCAAATGTTCGTTGGGATAGCCAATGCGGGTATCCATTCCAGTGATGTACTCTACGAGTTGTTTTAAATGTTTTAACTGACTTCCTCCACCGGTTAATACGATACCGGCAATTAATTTTTTCTTTTGTTCTTCGTGACCGTAATTTTTGATCTCAACATAAACCTGTTCGATAATTTCTACCACGCGGGCATGAATGATTTTAGACAGATTCTTTAAAGTAATCTCTTTAGGTTCGCGACCTCTAAGTCCGGGAATGGACACAATTTCATTGTCCTTATTTTCACCGGGCCAGGCGGAGCCAAATTTTATTTTTAATAGTTCTGCTTGTTTTTCAATAATGGAACAACCTTCTTTGATATCCTCTGTAATCACGTTTCCACCGAATGGAATTACGGCGGTATGGCGAATGATACCATCTCTAAAAATAGCAAGATCAGTAGTTCCACCACCGATATCGATGAGGGCTACACCTGCCTCTTTTTCTTCCTGACTTAATACAGCGTTGGCTGATGCCAGAGGCTCCAGAGTAATTCCTTCTAAATTCAAACCGGCACTTTGTACACAGCGGCCTATATTTCGAATAGACGATACCTGGCCAACAACAACATGGAAATTGGCCTCAAGACGACCACCATACATACCGATAGGTTCTTTAATTTCTGCTTGTCCATCCACTTTGTACTCCTGTGGTAGAACATGAATAATTTCTTCACCCGGCAACATCACCAACTTGTGCACCTGATTGATCAGTCGCTCAATATCATCTTCATCAATAACGGTTTCAGAGTTTGGTCTTGTAATGTAATCGCTGTGTTGTAAACTTCTGATATGCTGTCCTGCAATCCCTACGGTAACCTGATCAATTTTAGTATCTGAAGCAGCTTCAGCTTCTTGGACAGCTTGCTGAATCGATTGAATGGTTTGGGTAATATTGTTAACCACACCGCGATGTACACCCAAGCTTTTAGATTTCCCGAGTCCTAAAATCTCTAATTTTCCGTACTCGTTCTTCCGGCCTATCATGGCCACTATCTTTGTAGTTCCTATGTCTAATCCTACTGCTAAATTATGTTCCATAGTTTATTATTTGGTACATACGACCTGGTTATCAAATTTTAAATTAACCATGCTATATTGATTCAACGTGTTATCCTTTAAATTCTTTTGATAAAACGCCTTCAGATTATTTATTTTTTTATCTAACTGCGTAACCTTCCCTAAATGAACAGTGAAAGTACATTCCCTTAGTTTTAAATATATATGTTGGTTTCTATCTTGATGTATTTCGATAACATTCGTTTTTAAAAATGTGTCATGTCTTACTTTATCGGCAATTTTATAAATGTCCTCTAAATGATTTTTATCAACATAACCTGTAATAAGTGGTACCCGAGCAGAATAATTAGTTGATAAAGGCATGTACTTTCCTTCATCATCAACATAAAAAGACGCATTAGTACGCACTCTGGCTATTGGGGTCTTTTGCGCAACTTCGGCGTAAAGAGTCCCGTCAATAGCGAGATAAACTTCAGCAGATTTAATCATGGGATTAGATTTGAGGGTCTTCTCTAACTGATTCAAATCTAAAATTTCTTTAGGTACATTTTCAAGAGTACCATAATTTTGTATTAACAATTTACTAACATTCTCATTTGTGATAAACAGATTGTTTTCACTCGTAAAAGTGACTTGCAATTGCTTTACTAATCGGGCGTCATTTTTGTTTGATGCAAAGGCAAACAAGAAAATAACAACGCCAAAAAGCAGTACTAACTTTATGTTACTCCAATTAAATCGCAAGTTCTAATTCTTTTTTTAAATGATCTACTTCTTCTCCAATATCTCCCGCACCAATGGTAATGATCACGGTTTCAGGTCTGTTTTTAACAACACGTATCAGGTCTTTTTTATCTACAAGTTGCTTATTTTTATTTTCAATTTTATCCAATAGCCACTGAGATGTCACACCTTCAATCGGGACTTCCCTGGCGGGATAGATATCCAGTAATATAACCGCATCGAACTGCGACAGACTTTTAGCAAATTCATCAGCAAAATCGCGAGTTCTGGAATACAAATGTGGTTGAAAAATGGCCAATACTTTTTGATTAGGATACATCTCTCTTACGGCTTGATGTACCGCATTAATTTCTTGGGGATGGTGGGCATAATCATCAATATAAACCAGGTCATTGGTTTTGATCTGATATGTAAAACGTCGTTTCACCCCTTTAAAAGACGCTAAAGCTTTGGCGAGCTGCTGGTATGGGCAACCGTAAATTACAGCCATCGCCAAGGCTATTAGTGCATTCGACAAATTATGTCTACCTGGTAGGCTAAACTCTATATTTTTAAGGACCGTTTCTGGTGTTTTTACATCAAAAACATAGGTTCCTTTATTAATTCTTATGTTTTGAATGGTGTAGTCGGAATCATCTTCAATACCGTAGGTTATACCATGAATAGACAAACCGCTTTTAACGAATAACACACCATTGGGTTTTAATTTTTTTGAAAAATCCTCGAAAGATTTGATGAGTTCTGAAGGATCGCCATAGATATCCAAATGATCGGCATCCATAGAGGTAATACAAGCCACATCGGGTGATAGGCGTAAGAAGGAGCGGTCGAACTCATCTGCCTCCACCACTGAAACTTCTGTGCCTTTTAATATTAAATTAGAATTGTAGTTCTCACTGATACCTCCTAAAAATGCTGTAACAGGTACATCACATTCAGCCAGTAAATGGGCGAGAATACTTGTGGTTGTTGTTTTACCATGGGTTCCGGCAACAGCAAAACAATAGGTGTTTTTAGTAATGATCCCTAAAACCTCCGAGCGTTTCAGAACTTCAAAATCGTGCGTCTGAAAATATAATAATTCCGCGTGATGCTTGGGAATAGCTGGTGTGTAAACGATCAGGGTATTCTTTATTTCTAAAAAGGCTTTATCTACCAAATTCAGATTGTCCTCAAAATGAATCTCGATCCCCAAGTTTATTAACCCTTCGGTAATGGCACTTGGTGTTTTATCGTAACCCGCCACACGCATACCTTTCTCATGGAAATAACGCGCTAAAGCACTCATGCCTATCCCGCCAATGCCCACAAAATAAACTTTATGTATGGTATCTAAATTCATTTATTAGGTTTCAATAATTTTTCTACTTCATTCACAATGTCTTTGGTCGCATTGGCCAAAGCCAGTTTCTTTATATTCTTTCCCAAAGCTTTTTGTCTTTCGGGAGCATTAATCAAGTTTGCAAATTTGTTCTCAAAATCAGCATCCAGATCTTCTTCTTTAATAATAACGGCGGCATCATTTTTAACCAAAGCCATGGCATTCTTGGTTTGATGATCTTCCGCGACGTTAGGAGACGGTATAAATATGACAGGTTTCCCAACAATACAAAGCTCAGAAACCGAGCTGGCACCTGCCCTTGAAATAATAATATCTGCCGCAGCATAGGCCAAGTCCATATTATTTAAAAATTCATAGACCTGAACATTATTTGTGTGATTGTATATTTTATACTGCTGATAATACAGTTTCCCGCATTGCCAAATAAGTTGCACATTATGGGTGTCGAAAAAATCCAGTTCTTTTTCAATAAGTTCATTGATGCGTCGAGCACCCAAACTACCTCCGACAACCAGAACCGTGTATTTACCATGCTTTAATTTGAATGCGTCCTTAGCTTCTACAAGTTTATCGCTTACTGATAATAGACTTTTACGCACAGGATTTCCCGTTTTTATAAGTTTTTCCTGAGGAAAGAACCTCTCCAGATCATCATAGGCCACACAGATCTTATTGGCCTTTTTACCCAATAATTTATTCGTAATTCCCGGATACGAGTTCTGTTCCTGTATAAGCGTCGGAATATTTTTAGCATTAGCTATATACAACAGGGGACCACTGGCGAAACCGCCGGTTCCGATAGCAATATCGGGTTTAAATTCTCTAACAATTTTATTAGCCTTCCACAAACTGCTTAATAGCTTAAAAGGGAATAAGAGGTTTTTCAATGTAAGCTGACGCTGAATACCGGAAATCCATAAGCCTTTGATCTCATATCCGGATTGTGGAACCTTCTCCATTTCCATACGATCTTTTGCACCAACAAATAAAAATTCGGCATCAGGATAACGCGATTTAATTTCGTTGGCAATAGCTATCGCCGGGTAAATATGTCCCCCGGTACCTCCTCCTGATAATATGATTTTATAATGACTCATTAAATTGCTTCCGATAATATTTCTAGAGGATTATCCTCCTGTAATTCACGTTCCTTAATTTCTTCACGCTTCGCACTTACACTCAATATGATACCAATGGCCATACAGGTCATCCAAATAGAGGTCCCCCCACTACTAATCAATGGTAAGGTTTGTCCTGTTACAGGAAATAATTCCACAGCAACAGCCATATTAATAAGCGCCTGAAAAACAATAGGTAATCCTACACCCAACACCAATAATTTCCCAAACATAGTGTCGGCTTTTTGTGCCACAATAACAATGCGGAATAACAACCACATGTACAAGATCATTATGGCTAGCCCTCCAAGTAATCCATACTCTTCAATAATCACTGCGAAAATAAAATCCGAGGATGATTGCGGTAGGGCATGTTTCTGTACACTTTTACCAGGGCCCTTCCCCCATATTTCACCTGAGGCGATAGCTATTTTTGCTTTTTCTATTTGATAATCAGCTTCAGTATCTTCATTATTTGCATAATTTATTAAGCGGTTTTCCCAGGTGGTTACTTTAACATTCAAGGGGCCTGTGGTTAACTTGGCTACCATAATGAAAAACATAAGCGCCACTAAACCAGAACCTAAAATAACCACTAAATATCGCACCGGATATCCAGCAAGAAACACCAAAATCACCACCATTAAAAAAATGATAGCTGCCGTTGAAAAATTGGAAGGTAATACCAACCCTAATATTAAAAATACAGGACACCATAAAGGCAACAACGTACTTTTAAAGGTGATCGTTTTATCTTTTATTTTCGACATATAGCGTGCCACGTACACTAGTAAAACTACTGAGGCTAGTGTTGATGTTTGGAAACTCATCCCCACAATCGGAATCTTTATCCAACGGCTGGCACTTGCACCACCCATAACAGTTCCTTGCATCATGGTAATAACTAACAACACTAAAACTACAGGTATCATTATGAGCGACAAGCCTTTAAAATACCGGTAGGGAATTTTATGTACCATATACATGATGGCAAAACCTAAAAGCAAATGCATAAAATGCTTTAAAAAAGCAATAAATGTATTGCCGTCGTACCTGCTGTAGGCGAGATCACTGGCCGCACTATAAACAGGTAAAAACGACAGAATAGCCAGCAAAGCTACAATAGCCCAGATAAGTCGGTCGCCTTTTATGTTTTTAAATACGGTTTGCATATGATCTTTTTATTACAGGTTTCTTACCGCTTCTTTGAACTGACGCCCACGGTCTTCATAATTTTCAAACAAGTCGAAACTGGCACAAGCTGGCGACAACAATACGTTATCTCCTGCCTCAGCCACTTTATAAGCAATCTTCACAGCTTCACTCATAAATTGCGTTTCAATTATAATATCCACCATATTCCCAAAAGTTTTCATCAATTTCTCATTATCGACACCAAGACAAATAATAGCCTTAACCTTTTCGTTCACGAACGGAAATAGTTCTTCATAATTATTCCCTTTATCCACGCCGCCAACGATCCAAACCGTTGGAGCATCCATGCTTTCCAATGCATAATAGGTGGCATTCACATTAGTAGCCTTGGAGTCGTTTATATACTGTACTCTATTAATTTTAAGAACCTGTTCCAAACGATGTTCCACACCCTGAAAGTTCTCTAAACTCTCGCGAATCGTTTGTTTTCGAATCCTTAATAATTGTGCCACGGTTGATGCGGCCATGGCATTTTTTAAGTTGTGTTGTCCCTCTAATGTAACGTTGCTTGTTGGCATAGTAATTTGGCTATTATTGATTTTAATTTTAATATTTTCGTTTTCAATGCACGCGCCATTTTCAATAGATTTCTCAAGTGAAAAAGGCAATAATGTTGATTGTACAGGATGATCTTCCAGATGCTTTACTATTACAGGGTCATCCGCGTCATAAATAAAATAATCATCTTTCGTCTGATTCTCTGCAATTCGGAACTTCGAAGCGATATAATTCTCAAATTTGTAATCATAGCGATCTAAATGGTCCGGGGTAATATTGAGCAACACCGCAATTTTTGGCTTAAAATCAACAATGTCATCCAGCTGAAAACTGCTGATTTCCAAAACATAGTTCTCGTAATTCTTTTCAAGAACCTGTTTGGCAAAACTGTCACCAATATTGCCGGCCAATCCCACATTCAATTCCTGCTTTAAAATATGATGTGTTAAGGATGCCGTTGTGGTTTTCCCATTACTACCAGTAATGGCAACGATGGTCGCATCTGTAAACCGGGCTGCAAATTCAATTTCCGAAACAACCTGAATTCGTTGTTGTCTGATTTTTTCAACAATGTCAACTTTATCAGGTATTCCGGGGCTTTTCATTACAACATCAGCGTTCAGAATTTTAGCTTCGGTATGCTGCTCTTCTTCCCATGCAATCTCATTATGTTCAAGAACGTGCTTGTACTTTTCTTTTATTTTTCCCTTATCAGAAACAAAAACGTCGTAGCCTTTTGCTTGTCCCAGAAGTGCTGTACCTACACCACTTTCGCCTCCCCCAAGTACCACTAAACGCTTCATTTTTATTTATTTTTCTATTCCGCTAAAGCGGAAAACTAATCGTTACCTAATTTTTAATGTCACTATCGATAGAATGGCCAGTAATATGCCCACGATCCAAAATCGGGTTACAATTTTACTTTCATGATATCCTAACTTTTGATAGTGATGATGTAAGGGGGACATTTTGAAAATGCGTCGCCCCTCACCGAATTTTTTTCTGGTGTATTTAAACCAACTGACCTGCATAACAACCGATAAATTTTCAGCAAGGAAGATGCCGCACAATACAGGAATCAACAATTCCTTTCTCACAGCAATGGCGATCACAGCGATAATTCCACCAATCGTTAAACTCCCTGTATCGCCCATAAATACCTGTGCAGGAAAAGCATTGTACCATAAAAACCCAATAAGGGCTCCTACGAATGCCGCGATATAAATAGTAATTTCACCTACATTAGGGATGTACATAATATTCAGGTAATCTGAAAAATCGATACGACCGGATACGAAGGTGAAAATCCCCAAAGTAAGCACCACAATAGCTGATGAGCCTGCCGCCAGACCATCAATACCATCGGTTAGATTCGCACCATTGGACACAGCGGTAATGATAAATATGGCAATCAAAATAAAGATCACCCAAGCATATTCTTTGAGTTCCGGGCTAATCCAGGTGATCATCTTCGCATAATCAAACTCGTTATTTTTTACAAATGGAATGGTAGTTTTGGTCGATTTGGTCTCTTCACCACTAAATAATTTTGAAGGTGAAATATTCGGGTTCTTTTCCAACAATACTTGTTGTTGTTCTTGCGGTAATTTCTCTTTAATCACCACATCTTCATGGAAAAACAATGTTAACCCAACAATAAGACCAAGCACCACCTGTCCCATAACCTTAAAGCGCCCTTTTAAGCCTTCCTTGTCGTTTTTGAATTTCTTTATATAATCGTCTAAAAAGCCAATAGCTCCCATCCACAGGGTGGTTACGATGAGTAAAATAATGTAGATATTCTCCAACCTTGAAAGTAGGATTACCGGAATCAGGGTAGCTAAAATAATGATGAGACCGCCCATAGTTGGCGTTCCCGCTTTTTCAGCCTGACCTTCAAGACCCAGATCGCGAATGGTCTCTCCCATTTGCTTTTTTTGAAGAAATCGAATAATGCGTTTACCATAAATAGTAGAAATAAGCAAGGCCAAGATCATCGCCATGGCCGCTCTAAAACTGATAAAGCCAAAAAGCGAAGCCCCGGGAAATTGAAACTCTTTTTCTAAATATTCAAATAAGTAATACAGCATTATTTTTGCATTTGTTTTAAAAATTCTTGAACGATCTTAAAATCATCAAAATCAAAGCGTTCGCCATTGATCTCCTGATAGGTCTCATGGCCCTTACCGGCAATGAGTATAATATCTTCCGGGTTTGCCATCTGGCACGCTGTTTTGATCGCCTGACGTCTATCCGTAATAGTTAAGGTCTTTTTAAAATGTTGTGGCTCTACCCCTACTTCAATTTCTCTTAGAATGGTTTCAGGATCTTCTGTACGCGGATTATCGCTGGTGAAAATAACCTTGGTACTCAAGGCTGAAGCGATATGGCCCATTTTTGGACGTTTTGTTTTATCACGGTCTCCACCACAACCAACAACCGTAATTAAGTTTTCATTCTTAGTTCGGATACTGTTTACGGTTTCCAATACATTTTTAAGCGCATCCGGCGTGTGGGCATAATCGACAATTGCTGTTATTTTATCATCCGAAATCACATATTGAAAGCGTCCACTTACGGTTTCCAGATCGCTAATTAATCGAAGGATCTCCTCTTTTTCAAGGCCCATTAATTCAGCGGTTCCGTAAACGGCTAATATGTTATAGGCATTAAAATTTCCAATAAGTCGTGTCCAGACCTCACTATCATTCACCTTCAACAAAAGACCACTTAATTGATTTTCTAAAATTTGAGCTTTGTAATCTGCATAGCTCTTTAAACCATAGGTAAATGTTTTCGCCTTCGTATTTTGAAGCATGAATAACCCATTTTTATCGTCTATGTTGGTTAGCGCGAAAGCATTGGCTGGCAGATGATCAAAAAAAGATTTTTTAACATTCCGGTATTCCGCGAAGGTTTTGTGATAATCTAAATGATCGTGCGTGATATTTGTAAATATGCCTCCGGTAAAATACAATCCCAGCGTACGATTTTGATGAATCCCATGTGAACTCACTTCCATAAAACAGAACTCCACACCTGCATCATTCATTTGCTTTAAATGGCTATTAATGGTGATCGAATCCGGAGTGGTATGTGTTGCTTTTAATTCTTTATTATCAATCAGTACTTTTACCGTGGATAATAATCCTACTTTGTATCCGGCTTTCTTGAATAACTGATACAAGAGACTGGCCACCGTGGTCTTACCATTGGTTCCGGTAACCCCAACCAGTTTTAGATTCTCGGAAGGATTCCCGTAGAAATTAGAAGCCATGATCGCGAGAGCCTTGCTCGAATCGTCCACCTCCACATAAGTGATTCCGGTTTCCAGATCCCTCGGTAATTTTTCACAAACAACCACTAAAGCTCCTTTATTTATCGCCTTATCCACATAATCATAACCATCAACTACCTGACCACGAATAGCTATAAACACATCGGCCTTTTCAACCTTTCGTGAATCGAAATGCAGATTATTAACCACAATACCGGTTGCTCCCTTAACCGCGTTTAGAGTGACCTTGTATAATATGTCTTTTAATTCTATCACGATGCTTTAAGTACGACAGTTTGATTATTTTTTAATTTTTGATTGGCACTTACTGATTGCGCAGTAATGACACCACCGCCCTGAAGATCCACGCGTACCTGAACATCCATGTTTTCCAAAAGTGCAAGAGCATCCATTGCAGGTAGCCCAACAAGATCAGGCATGATTGTTTTATAGGTCTTAGCAATATTAAAATACTGTTCATACTGTTCGTCAGCACGAGCCGTTTTTACATCCAAACTTTCCACTTCATCAATATTTGGCGTATCAATAAATATTTTTTGAGCGATTCTATTAAAAACCGGTCCCGTTACATCAGCCCCGTAATATCCTTTTTCCACGCTAGGCTTATAAATCACCACGATACAGGAATATTTTGGGTTCTCAGCTGGGAAATACCCGGTAAAAGATGAGATGTAGCGCTTATTCTCGTTCCAATCCTTCATCCAGTATTCGGTTCTGGCAGTACCCGTTTTACCGGCCATAGAGAAGTGTTTTGAATATAAAGAGGTACCCGTTCCACGATCAACGACATGCTTTAAAATAGTTTGCATCTCTTTAAGCGTTTTGTCAGAGCATATTTTTTTGTTTATAATTTCTTTGTCTATGGTGGCTATTTCGTCATTAAGTTCTTTTACCTTTTTAATAAAGCGAGGTTTTACCATAATTCCATTATTGGCTATCGCATTATAAAAAGTTAAGATCTGTAATGGTGTTAGTTTCAAGTTGTACCCGTAGGCCATAGATGGTAGGGCATTTTTACTCCATATCTTATCTCCAGGCTCGGGAATTATGGGATCTCCCTCTCCAATTATCGGTAGCCCAAGTGGTTTATTCAAATGCCATTCTTTTAAATGATCGATAAACTTTTCCGGATTTTTTGAATATCCGTCATCAATAATAGTAGCTATACCTACATTGGAAGAGACTTCTAAAACACGAGCTGCAGAAATTTTACCATGACCATGAGTGTCATATACAGCACGACCGTAGAAGGTTTTATAGCCCAGTTTGGTATCAATTACGGTTGAAGTATCTACGATCTTATCCTCCAAAGCTGCCATTAAGGCCATTGTTTTGAACGTAGAACCAGGCTCCTGACTTTCACCTACTGCATAATTTAGCCGCTCATAATACAAGCCGTTACTATTTCTACCTAAATTAGAAATCGCCTTGATCTCGCCAGTCTTGGTTTCCATAACAACAACACAACCGTGATCAGCTTTATATTTATCGAGCTGTTCTAATAAGGCATGATGTGCTATATCTTGAATATTTACATCGATAGTCGTATAAACATCATAACCATCCTGAGGCTCCACCTGATTATAATCGGTTAGCGGTTTCCATTTATTAGGACCTATCTTTTGCATCCAGCGCTTCCCGTTAGTACCACTCAAATATTTTACGCCGAAAGCCCCATCGATTCCGGGTCTTGTAATATTCCCATCTTCATCCTCGCGCTCATAACCAATGGTACGACGAGCCATCCCACCCATAGGGTATTCACGCTTCGTAGTCTGCTGAACAATGAGTCCGCCAGGGATAGCACCACGATTTAAGAGTGGAAAATTTCGAAATCGGATATAGTCAGAATAACTTAAATTTCGCTCGAGCAACACAAACTGATTCTTATTCACCCGAGCCTTTCGAATTTTTCTTTCGAAATATTTTGAAGCTTTACCACTATAATTTGAAAGAGAATCACACAAACCCTTAATATTCATTTCAAACAGATCAGTAGAAGATACCACCGGGTCGATCGCTATATCGTATTTGGGTATGGAAGTAGCCAGCAAGCTGCCATCAGAAGCATAAACATTACCGCGATTTGCCGGAATGGTCATGTTTTTAATATCTGTCTGTTCCACCATAGCGCGATATTTATCGCCTTGCAGAAACTGGATATTAACCAATTTAAAAATAACCGCTAAACCGAAGACAAACATACAGCCTGCTATAAAATACAATCGGTTCAATATGCCTTTTTCGTTTACTGCCAAGTTTCTGGTTTATTGTTTGGGTTTAACTATTATTCTCTTGGGCGGAATCTCTGAAGGCGATAAGCCTTTCTCTTTCATTTTCTGGATGATATTCGATTCCATTTTTAATTTCATAAGTCTGGAACGCCCATCCAAAAAAGCCGACCGCAGTTCCTTTACCTCTTCTTTCAGTCGGGCTATCTCATAAACCTTTTTATCAGCACTATGAGAACTAGCAATCATAACAAGCGCCAGAACTGATAGGAAAATGATAAAACGCCAGTTTTTAAAGGAGTCATCGCTCACTAAAAAAGTTCCACGCAATATGTTATAGATTCCCTTTTTCATTTACAGTTTTTCTGCAATTCGAAGTTTTGCACTTCGCGCTCTGTTATTTTCCTTTATCTCTTCTGCCGAAGGCACTACTAATCCATTTACTTTTTTTAGCGGCACCTCAAAATTCCCATACATATCCCGCTCTGGCTCACCTTCAAACAAACCGTTTCTAATAAAGCGCTTCACCAATCGATCTTCTAGCGAATGGTAGGAGATTACACTTAAACGACCTCCTTTTACCAAAACTTCAGGCGTTTGTTTTAAAAACTCCTTCAAAGCTTCAAGCTCCTGATTCACTTCAATGCGAATAGCCTGATATATCTGAGCCAAAACCTTATTCTCATGGCGCGGTGGTAAAAACTTTTTCAAGACCTCCTTTAATTGCTCTGAAGTTTCAATGGGCTCTTCCTGCCTTGCTTCAACAATGACTCGTGCCATTGCCGGGGCCGATCGTAACTCCCCATATTGGTAAAAAACGCGTTTTAGATCAGCTTCCTCATAATCATTGATAACATGGTATGCAGATAATTGACTTTCCTGATTCATACGCATATCTAGCTTTGCCTCAAACCGCGTTGAAAAACCGCGCTCGGCCACATCAAATTGATGCGAGGATACACCAAAATCAGCCAATATTCCATTTACTTGTTTCACACCATGAAACCTTAAAAACCGCTTTAAGAATCTAAAATTCTCATTGATCAGCGTAAAACGGTCATCATCAATTTTATTTTCAAGAGCGTCCAGGTCCTGATCAAAAGCATATAATTTTCCACCTTCACCGAGACGTTTTAAAATTTCTTTACTATGACCACCACCACCAAAGGTTACATCCACATAAATACCATCTGGCTTAATATTCAAGCCGTCCACCGTTTCCTTTAGTAGTACCGGTTTATGATATTCCATCGTCATCATCATCTTGTCCCATTACTTCTTCGGCCAAATCAGCGAAATCCATTGCTGCATCATCAATAGCCTGCTCGTATAGATCCTTATCCCAAATTTCAATAATATTAATAGCAGACGCTACCACAATATTTTTTGAGATGTTTGCAAATACCGTAAGGTCCTTAGGTATAAGTAAGCGACCATTTACATCAACCTCAATCATTTTTACCCCAGCTGTGAAGCGACGGATAAAATCGTTGTTCTTTTTCTTGAACCGGTTAAGCTTGTTCATTTTCTTCATTAACACCTGCCATTCCCCCATAGGATATAGTTCGAGACATTTTTGAAATACAGAGCGACGCAAAACAAAACCATCCTGTAAAATCGGAGACAGTTGTTTTTTAAGTGCAACAGGCATCATGAGTCTGCCCTTTGCATCTACTTTGCATTCGTATGTCCCTGTTAATAAATCCACAAGCGTTTGGCTAGTCTTTCTGCGTTAATGATTCAAATATATTGAAAATTTTACCACATTTTACCACAAAATACCACTTTGTTGATAAATTTTAGACGAAAGGAGTGTTTTTCTCCTCGATTAATTCGATGAAAGCCCCGATATACTAGGAATCAAATAGTTGAGGACATCTTTAATAACCTTTATAATTGTTAACAATCCTGTAGAACATTCTGCTGTATTTTGTAAGACATTTATATGATTGAAATATATCTGAATTGACTATATTTGTCCTTAGAGAAAAGACTAACTGATTGATGACGCATCCTTTAAAGAAAGAAAAAAACTATAGCTATATTGAAGCTGGCGAAGGAACGCCAATTATTGTTTTACATGGATTAATGGGCGGTCTGAGTAATTTTGACTCGGTTATAAATTACTTCAGTAATAGCGGTTATAATGTTATAATCCCTGAACTTCCTATTTATTCTATGTCTTTATTAAAAACCAATGTGAAAAGCTTCGCCAAATACTTGCATGATTTTATTGAATTTAAAGGCTTTGATGACGTTATTTTATTGGGTAATTCCCTTGGAGGTCATATCGGCCTTTATCATACCAAAATGTTTCCTGAAAAAGTTAAAGGGCTTGTGATCACTGGGAGTTCCGGGCTTTACGAAAGTGCTATGGGTGGTGGTTATACAAAACGTAGCGATTATGAAGTTATTAAAAAGAAAGCTCAAGACGTTTTTTATGATCCTGCAGTGGCAACTAAAGAAATTGTTGATGAAGTTTACGAAACGGTTAACGACCGAAATAAATTGATAAAGACTTTAGCTATTGCCAAAAGTGCTATTCGTCATAATATGGGAAAAGATCTTCCTCATATGGATACGCCAACTTGTATCATTTGGGGGAAAAACGATACGGTAACTCCTCCTGAAGTCGCTGAAGAATTTCACCGTTTACTTCCTGATTCGGAGCTCTATTGGATAGATAAATGTGGCCATGCCGCCATGATGGAACATCCTATGGAGTTCAATAAGATTTTAGAATCCTGGTTTCAAAAAAGAGGTTTTTAAAACCCAATAATTCGACTTTCAGGCTCCGTCTGAATAAACTTTTTACTTATGGAAATTAAATCGGCCGAATTTGTTGTAAGCAACTCTGATGTTACGAAATGCCCGAATACCCGACTGCCAGAATATGCGTTTATTGGTCGAAGTAATGTAGGTAAATCTTCGCTGATCAATATGCTTACTAATAGAAAAGGTTTAGCAAAAACATCAGGTAGACCAGGGAAAACCCAATTAATTAATCATTTTCTGATCAATAAAAACTGGCATCTCGTTGATCTACCCGGTTATGGTTATGCTAGGGTTTCTAAAAGCACTAAAAAAGTATTTCAAAAATTTATAACTCAGTATTTTGCTGTTAGAGAACAACTTATTTCTGCCTTTGTACTGGTAGATATTAGGCATGAGCCACAACCCATAGATCTCGAATTTATGCAATGGCTAGGAGAGCATGCCATTCCTTTTTCTATAATTTTTACCAAAGCTGATAAACTGAAACCTAAAGCCATTGAAAGGCATATTGAAACGTATAAAAACGTCCTTTTAGAAACTTGGGAAACCATGCCTCCCTACTTTATAACTTCTGCCACTAAAAACTTAGGACAAGACACTGTTTTACAATATATTGAAGACTTGAATAACAATTTAGGCAAACAACTTTAGTTCTTTACATCTAAAGCATCGCGAAGTGCGTTACCTATGAGCATAAAGGCCATCACCAAACTCATGATACACAGTCCGGGTATTATCGCCAAATAAGGTTTTCCCAGAATGATATAATTATAATGATCTTTGATCATAGCACCCCAACTAGCCATTGGAGGTTGGGCTCCGATACCGAGGAAACTTAAACCGCTTTCGATCAAAATAGCCGCAGCAAAATTTGCCGCTGAAATGACAATTACCGGCGCCATAATATTAGGAAGTATATGCCTTTTAATGATCCTGAAATCCGAATAACCTAAAGCACGAGCCGCCGTAACGTATTGCATCTCTTTGGCGCTTATTATCTGACCACGAACTACTCTGGCGACCTCAACCCACATGGTAAGTCCTACAGCAATAAATACTTGCCAAAACCCTTTACCTAAAGCAAGTGTTATTGCGATAACCAGCAATAAGGTTGGAATGGACCAGGTCACATTGATGATCCACATAATAAGAGCATCAATTTTACCACCAAAATACCCGGCCAAACTACCCATAAGTATTCCGATAACCAGCGAAATAAATACAGCAACAAAGCCAATAAAAAATGAAATTCTTGCACCAACCAAAATCCGACTTAATAAGTCACGGCCATATTTATCTGTACCAAAAAGAAAGGTTTTTTCTTTGATATACGCCGTAGCATCTCCATCAGGAAAACGGTCTAAAGTCACGTGCTTTTTCATACCTTCAAGACCATCAGAAGCGTATTCAGTATAATTCAAAGTATCCGGTGTAATATTGTAGTTCACAATAGGCACTTCAGTATCAGCTACTTTTTTGCCAAAAAACAATTTACCCAATGTTTTCTGCTTCCTATTAATCTCCGAGGGAATGGTTAGCATGGTAACTGTAAACCCTGGCTTTTTTGAATGAATGGCTAAATGCATTTGATTAGCCGCCTGAGAATTATCCGGAGCCAGAACATATGCGAAAACAGCAACAAAACCCACTAACACAATAAACCAGAAACTAAAAACGCCCCAAAAATTCTTTTTGAATTTTTGGAGCGCTAACTGTTTTAATGAGTTGGATTTTGAACTCATGTATTACATTACTTTTTAACCGTAGAGGATGGTACGTTTGAAGCCATCTTTTTTACGGGTTGTGTCATTTTTAAATCCTCAAGAACATTAAGAGCCTCTTCAATATAAACATCCTGACTCAAGGTTTCATGCCAACGTTGGCGCTTTTCTTCTAAATCCGTAGTATCTGTTACGAACAGAGATTTTTCGTAGCTGGTAGAATCGAATGTTAAATTGGTTTTATAATCATTAATGGCGTCAAACCGCTTGGCTTCATTGTCGTTTTCCTCTAAATCTTTCTTGTAGGTCTCATAGTGTAATGAAAATACTGTTTCATCAATTTTACTTTTCACCCACTTGGCATTTTCATCAATGAGTTTAAATTGCTCATTCTTTGTAATGCGCTTCTTACTACGCTTGATAGCCGTTTCGAAATCCATATAATTTTCCCAGGAAGCGTAACTTGCCGGATCAATACCGTCGTAAGGTAATGGATTTGGTTTATCCTTTTCACCTACGTCAATATAACTGAAACGCCCCGGAACAGTCACATCACTTTTCACGCCTTCAAGTTGTACAGAACCTCCTGTAATTCTATAATATTTTTGGGTGGTTAAGGCCAAAGCTCCATAATCGCCACTGGTATTATTTCTAACAACATTATTTAAATCAATTACATTCTGAACCGTTCCTTTACCATATGTTTGTTTACTTCCAATGATAATAGCACGTTTATAATCCTGCATGGCAGCAGACATAATCTCTGAAGCTGAAGCTGAAATTTCGTTTACTAAAATCACAAGTGGACCATCCCAAACGATAGATTTATCGCGGTCTTTTAGAACTTCCTTATTTGAACCTGTTGACCGAACCTGAACTACGGGACCTTCTTCAATAAACAGGCCTGCCATATCTACTACTGCCGGTAAAGATCCACCACCGTTATTCCTTAGGTCTAACACTAAACCTTCAATGCCATCTTCTTTTAAACGCAGAATTTCTTCTCGTACATCCTTGGCGGCATTAATGTTCTTGTAGTCCTTAAAATCCACATAAAATGCAGGCAAATCGATAACGCCATAGCGATTGTTCTCTTTTTTAACAACAGACGCCTTCGCATAGGTTTCGCCAAGTTCTACAACATCACGAGTTATGGTAATATCTTCAATTGTTCCATCAACCCTTTTGATCGTCAAGGTTACTTTCGTTCCTTTAGGACCTTTAATATATTTTATAGCATCACTTATACGCATACCCACAATGTTTACAGGGTATTTCTCATCTTCTTGTTTCACTTTTAAGATAACATCCTCAACCTCAAGTTTTTTACTGCGCCATGCAGGACCGCCAGAAATCAATTCTACAACTTTGATATAGTCGTTTCGTTTTTGTAATCGGGCTCCAATACCTTCCAATTTACCAGACATACGTTGGTCAAAATCTTCTTTACCGCGAGGCGCTAAGTAATACGTGTGCGGATCAAATTCTTCAACCATGGTATTGATATATCCCGCAAACCAATCATCACGATTAAAATCATCCACGTTATCATTGAAATAAATATCAATAGATTTTAAGGTAGCCAAACGAGCCTCTTCTTCAATCTCAGCATCCGTTTTCATCACGTAGCTTGGATCATTTTCTTTTTTAAGGTTTTCTTCGGTTTTGATGTCGTCGTAGTTGGATAAGGTAGAGAACTTCAGTTGCTTTCTCCAACGCTCACGCATCTCCGTTTTATTTTTCACATAAGGTTTATTCTCATAATCCGTATCGAAAGTTTCCTGAATATTGTAATCAAAAGGTTTTGACAAAACCTCCTTGTAAATTGCTTTGGCTTCATCAATACGTTTCAGCATCCGCTCATTAACTACGTTAAAAAAAGTAATATCAGTAGCTCTGATCTGGTCATCGATATTATATCTGAACTTTTCAAAATCCTTGTAATCCGAAGCATAAAAATAACGTTTTACAGGATCAATAGAATTCAGGTAATCTCTAAACATATTAGCAGAAAACTCGTCATCAAAATCAATAGGATTGTAATGTCCTTGCTGTAAAACAAAGGTTATAATTTCTAATAAGCGTTTGTCTTTATCCGGATTATCAAATCGTTTTGAAGTAAAACTACATGACGCAAATGCTAGGACCAACAAAAGCGACAATACTTTAAAATTCTTTTTCATAATATTCATCATCTAAGATTATTTGGAAGCATTTTTAGATGGTACCTCTAATAATTTTTACTAAAATAAAGAAAAAACCATGCCAATAGAGGCATTTGCTACTAATTTTTTGTTAAACCGAATAATTAGAGGCATTCCTAAGTAAAATATGTATTTTAGCGATGCTATAAATTTTTTGTATGACAGAAAAACCTCTTATACTAGTCACCAATGATGATGGTATAAATGCCCCTGGTATTCGTGCTTTAATTGAGGTGATGAACACGCTTGGAACCGTTTATGTTGTGGCGCCCGATAGTCCGCAAAGCGGTATGGGACACGCTATTACCTTAGACTCCATGCTTTTTGCAGAAAAATTGAATATTTCAGATGATGTACCACAAACCGAGTTTAGTTGCTCGGGCACACCTGCAGATTGCGTTAAAATTGCGATCCGTCAATTACTGCCCAGAAAACCTGACCTCTGTGTTTCAGGGATTAATCATGGTTCTAACTCTTCCATTAACGTTATTTACTCCGGTACTATGAGTGCTGCTATTGAAGCAGGCATCGAAGGTATTCCCTCTATTGGGTTTTCATTATTAGACTACAGCTGGAACGCTAATTTTGAAGGGGCAAAACCCTTTGTAAAAGCTATTGCTGAACAGGTTTTAGAACACGGACTTCCAGACGGCGTTGTACTAAATACTAACATACCTAATAAGCCTGAAGAAACTATTAAAGGCATAAAAATTTGTCGTCAAGCCAAAGCTAATTGGGTTGAAAAATTTGACAAAAGAAAAAACCCACAGGGGAAAGAATACTATTGGCTAACAGGAGAATTTGTAAATTTAGATAACGGAAAAGATACAGACGAATGGGCTTTAGAAAACGATTACGTATCGGTTGTACCGGTTCATTTTGATCTAACGGCACACCATTTAATAAGTGAAATGAATACCTGGGATTTCAAGTCCATCAAAACCAAATCATAAATTATAACATGAAAAAAGAGATTTTTATCGGCATGTTTACAGGCTTAATGGCAAACGCCATAGGCCTTATTTTAGCCGCGACTTTACTAGGAAATAACCAAGATTTCGAAGAGGTAATCAAAGCTGCTGCTGCCGAGGGTTTTTTAGGTAAACTCATTAGCCTAGGCGCTATATTAAACCTCGTTGTCTTCTTTGTTTTTATAAGAAAACGACAAGACTACAGAGCTAGGGGCGTTTTATTAATTACTGTATTTATTGCAGTATTTACTTTTGTTTTTAAATTATTTTAAAAAATGACCTACTATATCCTTGCCGGGGAAGCTTCGGGCGATTTACACGGCTCAAATTTAATGAAAGCCTTATATGAGATTGACTCTCAGGCTACCATTCGATTTTGGGGCGGGGACCTCATGCAAGGTGTGGGAGGAACTCTAGTAAAACATTACAAAGAAAGGGCCTTCATGGGTTTTTTTGAGGTTCTTACCAATCTTAGTAAAATTCTCAAACTTATTTCCTTTTGTAAAGAAGACATCAAAAATACCAAGCCGGATGTCATTATTTTTATCGATAATTCAGGATTCAATTTAAGGATAGCCAAATGGGCGAAAAAGGAAGGTTTTAGCACTCGATACTATATTTCACCGCAGGTATGGGCTTCCAGGGCTAAGCGTGTAAAAGCCATTAAACGGGACATTGACGAAATGTATGTTATTTTACCTTTTGTTAAAGACTTTTACAAAAGGTATGATTATGATGTCCATTTTGTTGGACATCCTTTAATTGATGCCATAGCGAATAGAAATCCTGTAAGTCCGGAAGGATTTAAGAAAGCCCACAATTTGAGTAACAAGCCCATTATAGCCCTATTACCCGGAAGCAGGAAACAGGAAATTAAAAACATGCTTTCCGTAATGTTGAGTTTGGTAAAGGATTTTGAAGGTTACCAATTTGTGATTGCTGGAGCTCCTAGCCAAGATTATGATTTCTATAAAGGTTTTATAAAATCGAATCGGGTAACCTTCGTTACTAACAAAACCTATGATCTGTTGAGCGTTTCTACTGCAGCATTGGTAACTTCGGGAACCGCTACTTTAGAGACCGCTTTATTCAAAGTGCCACAAGTTGTGTGCTACAAAGGCAGTGCAATTTCCTATCAGATCGCCAAGCGAATTATCACTTTAAAATATATTTCATTGGTGAATTTGATCATGGATAAAGAAGTAGTCACTGAGCTAATTCAAGGTGATTTCAATAAAAAACGGCTAAAAAAAGAATTGGAACGCATCTTAAAACCCGACATTCGGGAAGCGCTTTTTCTAGATTATTATAATTTAGAAAAAGCGCTTGGAGGTGCTGGTGCGAGCAAGAAAACAGCTCAGCTCATTTTCAAGTCCCTTAAATCTTAACCCTCATGAAATACCTACTTATCCCCCTCCTTATTATTCTTAGTTTACAAAGTTGTAAATCGTCCAAGTTAAGGCGTAAAAACAAGGAAAAAACAGCTAAAATTATTATTGGAAGCAAGACTCCTGAATTCAATAATGCCATTGAACTGTCCTCAAATAAGCCACGAAGTACACGGAAAAGCGTCATATCTTATGCCGAACAATTTTTAGGAACCCCATACAAATGGGGTGGCACTACTAAAAGAGGAATGGATTGTTCCGGTCTGGTCTTTGAAAGTTTTCAATCAGAGAATATTTTTTTACCACGGATCTCAAGAGATATGGCGAAAAAGGGCGATAAAATTAAATTGAATGAAGTCCTTGAAGGTGATCTTCTTTTCTTTAAAACCGGAAACAGAAGAGACGCTATTAATCATGTTGGACTCGTTGTAGCTATTCGAAATAACGATATTAAATTTATCCATGCAACAACCCGTGAAGGTGTTATTATTTCCGGATTGAATGAAACCTATTGGCTGAATGCTTTTTTTCAAGCCAGACGTGTATTATAGACACTAAAAATCGCACCCCAAATGCGCCTACTTAATTTAACTCTGATCAAGCTAACTGTTGGCTTAATAATTGGTATTCTGATTGGATATTATTTCCACATTCCTGTGGTCTGGAGTTTAGGTATTACCTTAGTCTCACTAGTTTTTTTAGGCTACTTTCTGCTTAAATCTAAGAGGCAATTCATTCAAAAACCATGGTTTGGCCTTATCGCTATGCTAAGCATTGTTCTTACGGGCATTTTAACAACAGGAAGTCATGACGCCCTTCAAAAAAATACGCATTTTACTAAGCATATAACTCATGAGGACAGCCTTCAAACCATTACACTCAAAATAAAGGAAGTACTCAAACCTAGTCGCTATTACGATAAATATATCGCTGAAGTTGTACTGATCGACAGCATTTCTGTAACAGGAAAAACCTTAATTAACCTACAAAAAGATAGTATCGAAAACCAACTTGATGTCGATGCTATTATCGTCGTTCGAAATAGCTTTCAAGCACTAAAACCACCAATAAACCCAAACCAGTTTGACTATAAAGCCTATCTAGAGCACCACCATATTTACCGAGAACTCGTCCTGAGAAGCACTCAATTTTTGGTATTCGAACCAAACCGGAGATCTATTTTGGGCTTAGCTTATAAATTTAGAACTGCTGTCAATTCAAAATTGAAAAAACACCCTTTCTCCACCTCCGAACTGGCCATAATCAATGCTTTATTACTAGGGCAGCGACAGGATTTAAGTCCAGAGGAATACAAAAATTATGCAGACGCAGGAGCGATTCACATCTTGGCGGTTTCGGGTTTACATGTTGGAGTGATCCTACTCATTTTCAGCTTTTTATTAAAGCCTTTGGACCCTCTTAGACACGGTCCTGCCATTAAAACCGTATTACTGTTATTTATACTTTGGGGGTTTGCATTTGTAGCGGGTTTATCGCCGTCTGTAACGCGAGCTACCACCATGTTTAGCGTAGTATCTATCGCACAGAATTTAAAACGGCCCACTAACATTTATAATACTCTGGTGACATCCATGTTTTTGATACTACTTTTCAAACCACTTTATATATTCGATGTTGGTTTTCAATTAAGTTATGCAGCCGTTTTCGCGATAGTCAGTATAGATCCCTATTTATTTAGATTATGGAAACCAAAATATAAGATTACCAAAATTTACTGGCGCACCCTTACCGTAACCATTGCAGCTCAATTAGGAATCCTTCCTTTAAGCCTCTATTATTTTCATCAATTTCCAGGTTTATTTTTTATTTCCAATTTGGTTATTATTCCTTTTTTAGGGCTCATATTAGGCTTCGGTATTTTAGTGATTTTATTAGTGGTTCTCAATCTATTGCCCCAGTTTATGGCTAAGGGTTATGGGTATGTTATCGACTACATGAATCGCTTTATTGCTTGGATTGCCGATCAAGATATCTTCCTATTTAAAAATATTCGCTTTACGGAATTTCATCTTATCGTGCTTTACGGCCTTATAATTTTTGGTAGTCTGTTCTTTTTAAAGAAACGCTATAAGTATTTAGTCCTAGTCATCATATGTTTCATTGGATTTCAAGTTTATGAGATTTATGGTCGAACAATTCCTTTTAAAAATGAATTTATAATCTTCCATCAAACAAGGTCAACCTTAATAGGAAATCGTATGAAAAACACCCTGTCTGTAGCCAGCACCGATTCAATTTATTCAACCGAAAACAAAATAATTTCGGACTATACGCTAGCACACACCGTAGACCATGTTAAAAAAGACTCGATTCGTAATTTCTATAATTTAAAAGACAAACTATTGTTTGTTATAGATAGTTTAGGTGTTTACAATCTACGATCGGTTAAACCTCATTATGTTTTGCTCCGGGAGTCTCCAAAACTTAATTTGAACCGATTGATCGACTCGTTGAAACCAAAATACGTTATTGCAGACGGGAGTAATTACAACAGCTATAAAGCACGTTGGGAAGCTATTTGTGATAAACGAAAAATCCCTTTTCATCGAACCGATAAAAAGGGAGCCTTTATAATAAAATATTAAGTTTTATTAATTACTGAATTCCGGTTTAAACTTATTGTAGTATTCGGTAAACTGGTCTTGTGATGTAATACTTTTATGATCATCATTTTTAAAAAGTTTTAAATACAATTCCAATTGTGTGGGTTTTTGATAGCCAACAATTGGGGCTATAACGTTTCCTGTCTCGTCCATAAAAACAATTGTTGGGTATGCAGTAATTCTCAAATAACTTGACAATTCATGTGGTGAATTTCTTCGATTTGCCAGAGCCGGATCATAATTCGGATTGGAATAAGTTTTCCCATTGTAGGTTACCGATTCATTTCCTTCGGCATTAAATTTTACAGCGTAAAAATTAGCATTCACATAATCTGCAACATCCGGGTTTTGAAATGTATTTTTATCCAACATTTTACAAGGTCCACACCAGTTCGTGTAGGCATCCATCATGATCTTTTTAGGTTTCTGTTTTTGAAGTTCCAGAGCTTTATCAAGCGATACCCAATTGATTTCTTGGGCTGTAACTGAAGTACTTATCAAAGCAACAAACAGTAGTGTGTATAGTATCTTTTTCATATTACTTTGTTTTCAAAAGTTGTGCCCAACTTACAAAAAATGCGCCTAAGATGGCGCATTTTGATTATTTTTTAACTAATTTTTCGATTAACGGACCCCATGCATTAGTTTTTTAATAACAGGGTTCATGATCAAGGAGAAAACGGCTAATACTAAAGCAATCATCGTAAGCAGCCAGAAAAAATAACTAATTCCATTCTCATCAGCTACTTTATCAACATTCTCTCCAAAAACACCAGCCAATTTCATACCAATACCAACAGCGAGATTATAAATACCAAACATAAAGGCGATCATACGCGCCGGCGATAATTTACTTACCAACGATAGGGCTACCGGGGAAATACACAACTCTCCCAAAGTATGGAAAAGATAAACTAAAATAAGCCAGATCATACTCACTGAAGCTGTTTGTGCACCCGGAGAAATACCTGAAGCTCCAAAGGCTACGCAAGCCATACCTAAACCTAACAAAGTTAGACCTATAGCATATTTAACATTGGCTGAAGGATTGTATTTACTTTCCCAAATTTTAGAAAATAAAGGCGCAAAGGTAATAATGAACAAAGAATTCAAAACGCCAAACCAAGAAGCCGGAACTTCTGTTAAGGGATTCGTTGATTTCTCAAATCTTAAAAAGTCAAGGGCGCTGTCTGATAATTGAATATAACCGGCTCCGTAAAAGTCACGCACCAACATCCAAATAGTTATTAACCAAATAATGACAAAACTGACAGACAAAAAGACACTGGCCAATGTATAGGTTTTAAAGGTTTGTTTAAATAATTTCACAAGCACCCAATTGATAATCACCAAAGGAACTATCGCCATTAATGAATTGACAATTAAATAGACGAGGCCTGCATTTCCTGTTAAAACCCTATTGGTATAATCTTTAGCGAAAATGGTCAAGGTACCTGGAGCTTGTTCAAAAATGGCCCAAAAGAAGATAATTAAGAAACTGAAAAACGTAATAGCGATCATCTTATCGCGGGTTATTTTTGAGTAATTCGAGACACGATATACTAACAAAAACACAAAAATCAAGATCGCAGAAATAATCATCACATTATTCCCGCTCAGTCCAAAAATATTAAAATCAAACATATTAAAGGTACCTCCCGAAATAATGGTTGCCGGTGAATTAAGGAGCCATAATAAGCCTACAATTACTGAAAACCCGATTAAAACAAGTTGCCAAACCGGAAAAGGGTTTCTTTTATCTGTATCGTTTTCTTGTTGGGCTAATCTAGATTCAGGGGTAGGCTTCTTTCCTATATCTCCAAAGATATTCTGAGAAAACCAAAACTGCATTAATCCAAAAAACATAAAAATTCCTGCCAATCCAAAACCAAAACTCCAACCAACACGTTCACCCAAATAACCACAGAGTAAAATACCAAGGAATGCTCCAGCATTTACACCCATATAAAAAATGGTGTAGGCTCCATCTTTCTTTTCTTCATGGTTTTTATACATTTCCGAAATTATAGATGTCATATTTGGCTTAAAAAAGCCACTACCGAAAACCAATAAGGTTAACCCGAGGTAGATCATAAATTGCGTTTCCAAGGCCATACAAGCATGTCCCATCGTCATAAGCAAGGCGCCAATAGCAACGGCATAACGATACCCAATAATCTTATCGGCAAAATACCCTCCCATAAGGGTCGATAGATACACTAAACCTGTGTAGGTTCCGAATAAAGCCATGGCATGCTCCCGAGGCCAGCCCCATCCTTCATCCATTAAGGATGCTGTAAAAAACATCACAAGTAAGGCACGCATCCCGTAGTAAGAAAAACGCTCCCACATTTCAGTGAAAAACAATACGAAAAGTCCTGCCGGATGCCCTATTACCGGATTTTTAAAAAATTGCTCTGTAGTGGTGTCTGTTGCCATAATAGTCTTTTATTTAATAAGCTTTATATTTTTTAGATTTATTATTCACTGTGCATCATGCGTTCGCTCTCCTCTATACCATGAGTTAAACGCTTAAGCGGTTTAATGATAGCTATGAACAATAAACCAACTACTACTGTAAATATAACAATGCCGGCAAAAACACTTAATTCTCCATATTCACTTGCCGATTCTCCTACGATTCCAGCAACTTTGTTACCAAGTCCTGTAGCTGCAAAATAAACACCCATCATTAGTGAAGCATATTTTACAGGAGCCAATTTAGTAATAAATGATAAAGCAACCGGAGAAATACATAATTCACCAATAGTGTGAAATAAATAAGCTAAAACCAACCAAATCATACTTGAGGTTCCTGTACTATCAAATTGTATGGCTGCAAACACCATATAAAGAAATCCAAAGCCCATGATAATAATTCCTAGGGCCATTTTAAAAAGTGACGAGGCTTCTTTACCCTTTAACTTTCTACTTGCCCAAAAACTGGCGATTGGTGCCGCTAACAAAATAATAAAACCAGCATTTAAACTCTGGAACATCACTGTTGGAATGGTCCAGCCTAAAAGCACTCGGTCTGTTTTACTATCAGTATAAAGATTCATCAAGCCTCCGGCTTGCTCAAAGGCACCCCAGAAAATAATAACCATGATAAACGAAAGCAATAACACAAGAAAACGGTCTTTGTAAACCTGAGTTTTCAGGTCTTTATAGATCATAATTAAAAGTGCTGATATGGCGGTTAAGAAAACAAATAAAAGACCGTAACCCCACTCTAAGGTATACCAACCATAAATAGAAAGCAATAATAAAACCGTTACGATGGTCAATTGCCTTGGCGATTTAAAAAGTTGAGAATATAGCGCTCCATAGGACACATTATCCGGATCGTCCTTTAGCGGTGGAACAAAGTTCCCAACTTGGATTAAATATTTTTGCCCAACAATATAATTAAGAAGCCCTAATAGCATCACGACACCCGCTAATCCAAAACCGGCATGCCAGCCCCATTTGGCTACAACGCCACCCACAATCATGGTTGCAAGTAGGGAGCCTAAATTTATCCCGATGTAAAATATACTAAATCCCTTATCGCGTCTGATATCACCTTCTTTATACAAGCCACCAACCATGGTAGAAATATTAGGTTTTAAAAATCCAACACCCAATATCACAAGTCCTAAACCTGTATAGAAAGCCCAGATGTCTGTTAACACTAAAACGCCATGTCCTAAACACAAAATTATGGCACCGACCAAAACAGCTTTTTTCTGCCCGATCAGTTTATCGGCTATCATCCCACCGGGAATCGACATCACATAAACCAACATAGTATACCAACCATACAGCGCTAAAGCCTCTTTATCAGTCCATCCTAAGCCTGCTCCCCGGGGATCATCCCCTATGGTCGAAGCCGTCATGTATAATACCAATAAAGCTCTCATGCCATAGTAGGAGAAACGTTCCCACATTTCAGTTAAGAATAGGATATAAAGCCCTACTGGTTGTCCGAAAAGTTCTTTTTGATGCGCTTGTTTAACTGCTGTATCTGCCATGTGTAGTTTGATTTGTTAAAATGAGTTCCTATAATTCCTCCGAATCTTCCTTTTCTATGTTATCGCCAAGCGTGTTATAAATAAATTCAGTCATTTTGTTATAAAGATGTAATCTTGAATTTCCTCCTTTTATGCCGTGATTTTTATCCGGATAAATAGCCATGTCATATGGTTTATTGGCCTGAATCAAGGTTTCCGATAATCGTATGGTATTTTGCAAATGGACATTGTCATCGGCGGAGCCGTGAATGAGTAAAAAATCGCCCTTTAATAACTCTGAAAAATTAAGAGGTGAATTAGCGTCATAACCATCAGGGTTTTCCTGAGGCGTCCGCATATAACGTTCCGTATAAATGGAATCGTAGAAACGCCAGCTGCTAACAGGCGCAACAGCAATGGCCATCTTAAATACATCGTTTCCTTTAAATAATGCACTGCTACTCATAAATCCACCGTAACTCCAGCCCCAAATTCCGATTCTGGAAGCATCTATATATGGGCGACTTCCAAGGGCTTTGGCGACTTCAATTTGATCTTCAACTTCATACTTACCCAGTTGAAGTTGCGTAACTTTTTTAAACGCTGCTCCTTTAAACCCAGTACCTCTACCGTCAACACAGGCAATAATATATCCCTCAGCAGCTAACTTCATATACCAGTAATCATTTTCAACATGCCAAATATTGGCTACTTTTTGTGAGCCGGGACCTGAATATTGAAACATTAATAATGGATAGGACTTTGAGGCATTAAAGTTGGCAGGTTTTATCATCCACATGTTCAAATCATTGCCATTGATAGAAATCGTACTAAACTCTTTTTGTACCGTTTTGTAATTAGCTAGCTTTTCAACAAGATCATGATTGTCAATAATCGTACGAATCACCTCCCCTGTTTTACCAGAATTTAGAGTATAACGCGTTGGGGTAGATACATTTGAGAATGTATTTATAAAATAGCTGTAATCGGCACTGAACGAAGCTTTGTTTGTACCGGTTACTTGGGACAAACGTTTTTTGTTCCTGCCATTGATCTTAATGGCATAAACATCTCGATTAATCGAGCCATTTTCAACCGACTGATAATAGACCATTTTGTCATCTTCATCAACACCATAAAAATCGGTCACCTCCCATTTGCCTTTGGTAACCTGATCGATCAGCTTGCCGTCTTTCGCATAATGATAAATATGATTGTAACCATCTTTTTCACTCGTCCAAATAAAACTATTATCACTTAGGAAGGTTAAATTATCGGTAACTTTCACATAAGCGTCATCGGTTTCTGTTAAAACAATTTCAGCTGAATTATCAGCCGTATTGATCATCCAGATATCCAAAACATTTTGGTGTCTGTTTAAATACTGGGCACTCAAAACATCAGGATCGTTAGTCCAATTCAATCTAGGAATATAAAAATCACTGTAAGATTTATTTAATTTAACATCCGACGTGTTTTTAGTTTTCAAATTGTAAACATGCAAAGAGACTAATGAATTGTTTTCTCCAGCTTTTGGATATTTGAAAACCTCTTGTTTTGGATATAAATTGGTACCGTAAATATCCATAGAATATTGTGGCACATCGGATTCATCAAATCTAATGAAAGCCAATTTGTCACTATTGGCATTCCAATCAAAGGCTCTAACAAGGGAGAATTCTTCTTCATAAACCCAGTCGGCAACACCATTGATGATCTTATTTTTTTCACCATCAAAGGTTATCTGAGTCGTGATATTAGTTGTTAAGTCCTTGATATAAATATTGTTCATATATCCATAGGCAACTTTCGTTCCATCGGGCGAGAAGGTAGGCTCCTGGATTTGTTCCTCTGCTATTAAAGTTAAATCTTTGGATTTCAAATCATAAATATAATAATGCCCTTTTTTAGACCGACGATAAATATCCTTTACATTTACAGCTAAAATTAATTGCGATTCATCGTCACTAAACTTATAGTCGGAAAAGGAAGGCATATCTTCTATTTCCGCAGAATTAACGAGTGTACTCAATTTTTCAGAAGTACGATAGTCAAAGAGTTCTACCGAGGTTGTACTGTCGGTGGGATTAACTTTTAAAACCGTATACTGCTTTCCATTTTTCATGGAGTGCAGAACATCCATTTTTTCAATTTTGAACGTATCATTCCAAATCTCTTTAAGAGAAATCTTTTTTGATTGGGCCGATAAGTTTATGCTAATAATTAAGGAAAGGAAAAGGGAGAATTTTAAGTTTTTCATTCAAAAAAATGTTTATTTGTCAAAATGATGTCAAGTTTACTAAATTTTATGAAAAAAACCACTAACATTAACAGTTATTATAGGCTTTCAATTAATGCCTGTATTCAATATTCATACTAAGAGTAGTATCTTTGCAATTGTAAAACAATTTCATATGAACAAAACCATTGCTGGCTTTTCCAAATTATCCAAGTCGCAAAAAATTGATTGGATTGTTAAAACTTATTTTTCTAATGCCGAGGGCACAAAATCCATATTAAAACAATATTGGAATACCAACGAAAAATTACAGCAATTACACGACGAATTTATTGAAAACACCATTACTAATTATTACTTGCCATTTGGTGTTGCACCCAATTTTTTAATAAACGGAAAGCACTACACTGTTCCCATGGCTATTGAAGAAAGTTCGGTAGTAGCCGCCGCAAGCAAGGCTGCCAAATTTTGGTTGGATCGTGGTGGGTTTAAAACTGAGGTTATCTCAACGAACAAAATCGGACAGGTACATTTTATGTTTTCGGGTGATTACAAAACTCTGAATACCTTTTTTGAGCGCGTAAAACCCAAACTTATTACAGACTGCAATGGTATTACGAAAAACATGGAGCGTCGTGGTGGTGGGATTTTGAATGTTGAACTTGTTAACAAAACAGAAGCCATTCCTAATTATTATCAATTACACGCTACTTTCGAGACTCTTGATGCCATGGGAGCTAATTTTATAAATTCCTGTCTAGAACAGTTTGCGAAAACCCTTAAAGAACAAGCGGCTTTATATGATGGATTTTCAGAGACTGAAAAGAACATTGATATCGTGATGAGTATCCTTTCCAACTATGTTCCGGACTGTTTGGTACGCGTTTCGGTTAGCTGTCCTGTAAATGAATTATCAGAAACTGAAGCTATATCAGGCCGTGATTTTGCTGAAAAATTTGTTCAGGCCGTAAATATAGCGGAAGTAGAACCTTACCGTGCTGTAACCCATAACAAAGGGATTATGAATGGTGTAGATGCTGTGGTTTTGGCCACTGGAAATGATTTTAGAGCGATTGAAGCCGGTGTGCACGCTTTTGCGGCACGAGACGGACAATACAGGAGTTTATCACACGCAAAAGTCGAAGGCGATACGTTTACCTTTTGGATGGATATTCCTTTAGCTTTGGGTACCGTTGGAGGATTAACCGGGTTGCATCCTCTGGTGAAATTAGCCTTAGAACTATTAGGACATCCTTCAGCAAAAGAACTCATGCAAATTACCGCAGCGGCAGGTTTAGCTCAAAATTTTGCAGCCTTAAAGTCTTTAACCACAACAGGTATTCAACAAGGACACATGAAAATGCATCTGCTTAATATACTAAACCAATTTGAAGCAACGGCTGAAGAAAAATCAAAGTTGATCAAAAATTTTAAAGACAATACAGTTACCCATAGTGCTGTAGTAGAAGCCCTTAATAAATTACGTTCAAAAGCATAAAAGTGAAGGTATTTTCAAGTCATGGTAAATTATTACTCACGGGCGAATATGTTGTCCTGGATGGCGCTTTAGCTTTGGCGTTACCTACTAAATATGGACAAACCCTGCACGCAGAGCTTTCTTCAAACTCGAAAATTGTTTGGAAAAGTTATGATAACGAGGGAAACATTTGGTATGAAGACACCTTTGAATTGAAGCAACTTGAAAAAAGTATTATAAGCGACAATCCTAATAGTAAACGTTTGATTGAAATTATAAATGCCGCTAGGGAATTAAATCCAAATTTCTTAAAGGATTTTCAGGGTTTCAAGGTTAGTACCTATTTAGAATTTCCAAGAAACTGGGGATTGGGTTCCTCTTCCACTTTAATTAATAACATAGCACAATGGGCCGAAGTTGACGCTTATATTTTGCTTGATAAAACATTTGGAGGTAGTGGTTACGATATTGCCTGCGCACAGCATAAGACACCAATACTTTATGAACTTGATGGGCCCACACGAAAAGTTCAACCGGTTAATTTTAATCCGGATTTTAAACCACAGTTATACTTTGTTCATTTAAATAAAAAGCAAAACAGCCGTGATGGTATTAAACACTATCAGACACATAAAAAGAACTTAGCCCATTTAATTACTAAAATCAACGCCATTACCAAAGATCTTCTGGCGTGCACAACACTGTCGGATTTCGGAAAAGGTATCAGGGCGCATGAAACATTGATTTCAGAAATCACACAGCAAACACCTGTAAAAGATTTATATTTTCAAGATTTTAATGGCGCTATTAAAAGTTTGGGTGCCTGGGGTGGTGATTTTATATTAGTTACCTCTGAAACTGATCCAAGCGCATATTTTAAGGAAAGAGGTTACGATACCATTTTAAACTACACAGAAATGATCTTATAAAAAAAGCCCCGAATGATCGAGGCTTTTTTGTTTTAGTTAGTCGTTGTATTGATTTTTATTATTGTATTTGAATTTTAGCACGGTTATCTTCAATTTCAGCAGCATCCTGAAGAGCCTGATATAATTTAGAAGTTACCACAGCTAATTTTTGATTCTGAACTCTATTAGCTGCCGCTTGATAATTATCAAGCTCTACAGCAGGCGTTACTTTGGTTACTTCTACCATATATACGCCTTTTTCTCCATCAATCAATCCTGAAGTTTCACCTTCATTAAGTGCAAAAGCGGCACCAACTACCATAGGCTCACTTCCAGCACCGGCAATTGTTGGGTTTTTCATAGTGATGGCAGAAGCCGTTTTAACCGTAGTGTTTTCTGCTTTCGCAATATCTTCCAAAGATGAAGCCGTTACGCGATCTCTTATAAGTTCAGCTTTCTTTTCCTTACGAATAATTGGAAGTACAGATGCGGTGGCATCATCCACAGACATTAAACCAGCCTCGTGTTTAGCAACCAATTGAGCAATTACGTATCCACCTGTAATAGTGAAACGTTTTACAGCCCCAATCTCTGTCTCTTCTTCGAATGCCCAACGAACAATCTGACGCTGATTCCCTATTCCAGGAATACTTTCATCCAAAGCCTTGATCTTATTCACCGGTCTTACAGCATAATCAGTTTCTTTGGCTACTTCCTCAAAATCTTTTTCTGCTACGGTAATTTCAAAATTAGAAGCATCTCTAAACACCATATCAATGGTTTCTTCAGAAGGCTCTATCTTTCTGGCCAAAGTTCCAATTTGAACCGCTTTTTGTTTTTCGGTTTGCTCTAATATTTCAATAACATGATATCCGAAAGATGTTTTAACAACATCCAGAGATCCAACCTTATTAAAAAAGGAGAAATCCTTAAATTCAGGAGCGAAAGCATCTCTGTAAGAAAACTCAATTTCACCATCTTTCTCATTACTTACTTTATCTGAGGACAAGTCCAGTAGATCTGTAAACTTTGAACGATCTTTGCTAACAATGGTGTATATGCTATCAGCTGTTGCCTTTGCCTCAGCATCGGTTTTAGTTATGTCCGGTGTGGCTCTGGTAGAACCAATGAACGGAATTAGGATATGACGCACTTTTGCTGAATCCGGGATCTGTTTAACAGCTAATAATTTTGAGATTTTATAATATCCTCCATCTTTAAAAACCCCAAAAATCTCTCCTACATTTAAGTTGAACAAACTATCAGATACAGCCGTAGGCAATTGGTTTTTGAATAGGAATTGAGGATTAAACTTAAGATCCGAATTTACATTTATAAAATCCTCATTATCTTCAGTTTCCAAAAACCCTTTTATTGTATCGGTAAGTTTTGTTACTTGATTATACTCTGCTCTATTAGTCAATAGGGCGTTAAGATCTTCCTTGATCTTATTTTCATCTTCAACAGAAGCTTCTTCTTTGAATTGAACATAACGAATATCTCTGGAAGCTTCCACCTGATAATTACTCTTATGGTCTTTAATGTAATCAGACACATCCGATTTTGAAACTTTAATCACACTATCAGCGATAGAGGTGTAAGGTATCTGCACATATTTTATATCGCGTTTGTTTCCTTCCAGTTCGTTTTCTAGTTTACCTTCTGCTAAGGTTCCGGTTAATCCCGCTTTTACCAGATTAAAATACTCTTGTTGCAGGGCATTTTGTTCCAGGTTTTTTTCATAGTTTGTCCAATCTGAAAAGGTGATTGGTTGCCCGCCCAAGAAACCGGGTTGTGGTGCAATTTCTTTCAAGTTTGCTATAAATTCGTTCAGCTTATTTTCGTCAAACAAACCGTTCTCATCTAAAAATTCAGGTGCACTGGCTAAGGTATTTTTAAGCAAATCACGCATTTGATCTTTCTCTACAGAAATACCAAGTTGTTCAAACTGGTTTTCCAAAATCGTTTTACGTACCATCTGATCCCAAACACGGTTCATAACCTGTGAATTCGTAGCATTTGGTCCCATTTGCTGTTGCATCATTTCTACCTGACTCATGAATTCAGTACGGGTAATATCTTTACCGTTGATGGTTGCTACCGTATTTTGTGATTTCGTATCGAATCCACTGTTATTTTTAAATAAATCTGCTAGAACAAAAGAGAATAACGCCAATGCGATAATCAATATCAAAAATAAAGAGCGTTGTCTGATCTTATTTAAAACTGCCATGTGTTTATTTTATTTAAAGCTCCAAGCGAGAGCCTGTTATGTTTAATTATATAAGGTTTCCTTAGGGTCGACAAAAAATATCGTGCGCGAAAATACCATTTTCTGTTTAATAATAAAAGGGATATGATGTATTTATTCGTGGTGGTAAGCGTTAAAATATTTGAAGATTTCCAACTATACTTTTATATCATTTTCAATTTGAAAAGTGCGCTAATCTTCTTCAATAATTCTAAGTTCCAACATATCAATTTTGGTATTGGATACTTCAAGGATTTTAAACTGAAAACCTTCAATTCTAACGATTTCATTTTGCTGCGGAATTTCTTCAGTATGGCTCACGACCAAACCGCCAAGCGTTTCATAGTTTTCACTATCCGGAAGATTGATCTTGTAGGTTTCGTTGACGTAATCGACTTCCAAACGAGCCGAAAACTGAAAGGTCTTTTCATCCATTTGATGTTCTACCAAATCAACGGTATCATGTTCATCTTCGATCTCACCGAATAATTCTTCTACAATATCCTCTACCGTCATAATGCCTGAGGTTCCACCATACTCATCAATAACCACCGACATACTTCGTCGCTTTTTAGTAAGCAAACTCAAAACATCTTTTACCAGAACTGTTTCGGGAACATATTCCACAGGTAACATCATGGATTTGATATCCTTTGGTTTTTTAAATAATTCAAAAGAATGTACATAACCCAGAATATCATCAATACTATCCTTATACACCAAAATTTTAGTGTATCCTGTTTCAGTAAATAAGTTATTCAAGGTTTTGATGGATTCTGTAATTTCCACAGCCACGATCTCGGTACGCGGCACCATAACCTCCCGGGCTTTAACTTCTGAAAACTCTAATGCATTCTGAAAAATCTGAATCTCTGAATCCACGTCATCATGAGATTCGACGGATTCCATTTGCTCACTAATATAATTTCCTAGCTCTACCTTTGTAAATGCCATTTGGATCTGATCTCCTTCCGTTTTTAAAAAATATTTTAAAACAAAATCTGATATCCAGATCACAAATTCGGAAATAATCGAGAACAGCAAATAAAATATATAGGCCGGCACAGCCAAAGCTTTTATAAACTTATTGGCATATATCTGGAAAAATACTTTAGGCAAGAACTCAGCGGTAATAAGAATAAGAATTGTTGAAATAATAGTTTGACTAAGTAAACTAAGATCATTCAACAAATAATTTACAAGCTCGTATTGTGAAGGCAACATGGTTTTGAACCAAGCTACCAAAAGGTCTCCCATAAAAAACCCGTAAATAACCAAGGCTATATTGTTACCAATAAGCATAGTTGTAATAAATTTGGAAGGTTTAGCCGTAAGCTTGCTCAAGACCTTTGCCAGAAGCCCATCTTGTTTTTTTTCAATCTCGATGTGTATTTTATTTGAAGACACAAAAGCGATCTCCATTCCCGAGAAAAAAGCAGATAGAATTAAGGATAAAATAATGATAACGACAGAAATACTCATTTACTCTGAGTTATTTCTATTATCATACTTTTTTCTGAATTTTCTTCGGAAGAAGAACATAAAAACAGCTGTGGCAGCCAAAAATATCGATGGATAAGCTATCTCTCCATTTGCCATATATTTTGTAATGGCATCATAAATAAAGAGGATGGCAAAAGCCAAGTAAGCGTAAAGAAAAATTTTAGAATATTTCATTCGTTTTTTTTTGCTTTAAACCCTAAATCTTAAGTTGATAAAAGGTTGATGATACTAACAAAGATAAAAAATTAGAGGATGTCTTCAGGAAAAAGAATCGTGTTTTTATTAGTCCTCTATCGTAATAAGACCGGTAACTTCTAAAACCTGCGCATTAGCAAATTTTGAATCTGAATCAAAACCATTTCCGTTGATTTTATCACGATCGGTTGTAAATTCAACAGGGTAATTGGTGAACAGCCATTCATTACTTTGATCGTAATAGAGTTGCTCGGTTTTAAGAATTTTACCATCATAGGTTGTTATGACTACATTCCCTTGAAGATCGATCAGGTCGGTTTTGTTATAAACAATGGCATAATCCGACACAACCTTGCTTTTGTTATCGTCTTCATCAAAAAGATAAAGTGTAAGTCCGTTTACAAATTCATTATACGGAAAATCCCGGTTGGAGTAATCCAGCATTTTACTTGCCAATAGATTGGCGGTAACTCTGCCGGAATCGGTATATTTTAAATTAATATCTTCTGCGATGCCTACAGGTTCATTTTCAGACACCCCAATCTTTTGTACTTCCTTAATGTTGTCTGTACATGAAAAAAACATAGTCACGATAAAAATCGCGACTATGTTTATAAATGAATATGTTTTTCTCAATATCAATTGATCGCTGGCACTTTTACTGAACTACCAATCCAACATCCAATATTAATAGTTTCTCCTGATCTTCCGGAATTAAATATTTCCGACTTGCTTGGTGCCTTTGCTTGATAATTCGCTACAGAGGCAGCAGAAGGCTTTGTGAGCGTTGGATCAACACGGGCCGCTTTTTGGGCTTCCTCAGCCGCTAACCAGTACACAGCACGTTTATCAAAATTAGTATCACCACAACTGTTAGCACTATCAGCATACATATCGGCAATAGATAAATGTGGACGGCCGTTTGAAGGATTCAATTTTAAAGCATCTCTAAAATATGTTCTCGCTTGACTGTAACGTCCCTTCTTCTTTAAAATCAGACCAATTCGATTGGCAAGATTTGCTTTTTTGAAGCTGTCGCTTTCCAGATCATAAGCTTGTTGAAAGTAATTAATGGCTTCACTTTCTTTGTTGTTCTTCATTAATATAGTACCAACGAAGTATTTCGTATCTGCAGATGGCGATGCTTCATCATAAGCCTTTACTAACTTTTCATAAAGCGGATCATCCGTACATTCCTTGTAGTACATTTTACTTACCGCACGTTTTAACCATACTGCATTAGTTTCGTTCTCAGCAAAATCTCTGGAATAAATTGGAATCAAATTCTCACAATTCGCTCTATCACCTAAAAGACCATTAATACCTTCTGATATTTGGTCATAGGCTTTAAGGTAACTTTCGTAATATTTTCTATAGCGATCTTCTTTGCTTGAAAGCTCTGTTCCGGCATCCTTTTTCTCGATCAACTGGTTAAGCTTACGCGCATAGTTTTCATTTTCACTTTCTACCTTTTCACTAATATCATCGTACTTACTAAAAAGTTCTGCTGCTGGTTTTTTACCGGCGTCATACAATTTCACCATTAACGAAAAATAAGTATATAAGCTTTTCGGATTGTTAAAGGTTTCTTTATCAGCATTATAGGCAGCATCAAAACAATCGTATAATTGTTGATCTGTTTTCCCTAATATCTCACGGTTTTCATACATCAACTGACAAGCCTGGGCACCAAACTCACCTTTTGGTGTTTTGCTGGCAAAGTGTTCACCTCTTTGATCCCATAATTTGATAAGATCATTAACGAATGCCACTTTTTCTGTACCAGAAGATTTTTCAATTTTATCCTCTAATATTTTCTCTCCATCGGTGTAAATCGCCATGTTGAACTTTGGAAAGCTATTTCTAACCTCCATCCAAGGTTGGTAGGCGGCATCGAAGTTTTTGGCTTTTACGTATTCATGAAAAATTGAAAGTTTTGTCATGGCCTCTTCTTGCTGAGCAAAACTAAAATTCAAACCTAAAAACAATAGGGCTAATAATGTAATTTTCGTTTTCATAATAATTGTGTTACCGTTAATTGTACTTCTTCTTTTGGAACCATAAATCGTTCAAAGATAAGCTTAAATAAACATTTATAAAATTCTCTTCTATTAAATTGCTATTTGTAGTACCTCTTTTTCCCAGTTCTACACCCAAATTGGCATTAGAAAAGAAAGACCCTACTGGTACTCCTACTCCAAAAGACATGCCAAACTCGTTAATGGATTCATTCTTTAAACGCAACCCTGTTTTTTCGTACCGTATCCCGGCTCTATAAACCACACGATTTAAAAACCCTGAAAAAGCATTGTAATCCGGGATATAAAAACCACCCAGAGCAAAACCTGATGCATCTTCGTAAGTGGTTTCATTGCTTGAATAAAGGGCATTGGAAAAACTACTTGTTTTCTGCGCATTGTATTCCGCACCTACGAACCATTTTAAAGGGTCGCCAATTCCGGCTCCAAAACTATATTTGGAAGGTAACACAAGATCGGTCTCGTCTAAGCCCAAAGCTTCGAGATCCACAGGTATTGTATTAATATTAAATTCCCGCCCATTCGATGTAGAAATAGTTGAGATGGAGCGCTCGTTTAATGAAGAAATATTGCTTTGAGGCGTATAGGTTACCCCGGAAACAAGTTGCAACTTCTCAGTGATCATGGTTTTATAAGTTAACCCCAGATCCACATTAAGACCACTTAGGTCCGAGCGATTGTTTTCCTTTGACTGGTATTGTAAAGGCGTGCCATCGGCATCATAAATATAAGCTACACTACTATTCTGTATGTTCCCAAAATTGTACTGGACATTTATTCCGAAACTCAAATTTTCAGAAATCTGATAACCTCCACCTAAAAACACTTTGTTCAATCCACCATCTCCGGTATATCTATTTTCCAGATTACCATCAGCATTTACAGATTCCAATTTGTAACCCACAGCAGTATATGGCATCAAGCCGAATGCAAACCCAAACTTCCCTACCGGAAAATTCAAGGCTAAATAATCTATGGATGTCGAACTTGCCTCACTACTCCCCGAGTCACTATTCAAGGTTGTTCTGGTATGGGTAGCCCCAACACCATATTTTACCGGTCTTGCCGTATTGTTAAAAGTTTCCAGATTATTCCCTGTGAAAGATGCCGGATTTCTTAAATTCAAGTGAATACTGTCTGTAAAAATGCTTAAACCACCCATACTTCTATTTTCAACGGTGCCCTTAAACTTTAAACTTCCTATGCCGTAAAATGAATAAGGAGACGCTGTATTCTGTTGACCGTAACTGTTTATTGCTATGAGTGCAACAAAAATGAATAGAAGTTTTTTAATCATTAAATTGAATTAAAATTTAAAATATAGTTTAAGCCTTCTAAAAGAAAATTAGAGTTGGCAAATATGCTACTTTTTAATTGTTTTGACAAGAAATTAGCGTCCCCACCTGTTAAAATAACTGTTAAATCTAAATATTCCTGTTTATATTGATTAATTACCCCATCAATTTCTTGAGATAGCCCGTTTACAACACCTGAATGCATAGATTGAGCGGTTGTATTACCAATAAAGTTGTCGGGGTATTCAGTTTCTAACAACGGTAATTTTGCTGTTAAATTATGCATGGCCTGATAGCGCATTCGTAAGCCCGGTGAAATAGCACCACCCAAATAATTAGTTTCGGAATCTTTAAAATCAAAAGTCACACAGGTTCCGGCATCAATAATCAGAACATTTTTATCAGGATAGTTTTTTGCTGCCGCAGAAATTAAGGCCAAACGATCTACACCCAAGGTTTGGGGAGTTTTGTATAGATTTTTGAACGGTAATTTTGTTTCTGAATGAAGTTCTATCAAATGAAACGTCTCGAATAAATATTTCATATCCTGATCTGAAAGTGTATTTACCGACGATATAATGGCGTTTTGAATAGCAGGGAATTGTGCTTTAATCCTTTTTGAAGTACTAACGACGTCTTCAATACGCACCTGTTCTTTATGGATTAGGGTATCCACCTGAAAAACAGCGAGTTTTACAAAAGAGTTTCCTACGTCGATTATGAGATTCATGCGTGTATTAAAATCGTAAACTTACAAAACGGAACACTAAAAAAATCTTAAAAAATTTATAATATTGGTCTAAAGTACAATTGAATTTGTGTGAAGGCGAATAAACTATACTTTTTTGCATTATTCCTTTGGGGAATTACAAAAATGAATATATATTTGCAACCGCTTTAGCGAGGTACCTTAGCTCAGTTGGTAGAGCAAAGGACTGAAAATCCTTGTGTCCCTGGTTCGATTCCTGGAGGTACCACAAAAAAATCCCGAAACTTAGGTTTACGGGATTTTTTGTTTCAATTCATTATATTAAAAATCAGCACTAGACTTGCTATTTTAAACCCTCTCATGTCATACTCTACCTCTGGCCTATTTATAGGGAAGAAAATTGATATTACTTTTTACAGCCGATAGCATAACAAAAGGATAATAAAAATATTTTGGAATTTGATAAAGACAAGCTACTCTATAGGATGTTTTTTAATATTCCTTCAGTATAGCGCAAAAAAAATCCCGATTCTGTAAAGAATCGGGATTCAAGAAAGGCAACGACCTACTCTCCCACAAATGTAGTACCATC